>CAWAXJ010000032.1:0-61855 GCA_963785905.1 uncultured Nitrospirales bacterium | reverse complement strand
AAAAAAAAAAAAAAAAAAAAAAAAAAAAAAAAAAAAAAAAAAAAAAAAAAAAAAAAAAAAAAAAAAAAAAAAAAAAAAAAAAAAAAAAAAAAAAAAAAAAAAAAACTGTTCATCACTTGTCCACCACCACACTGCTCGGGCAATGGCATTGTCAGTTGACATTGTGGTGAGGATACATTGCATCGTGTCGAGTGCCTTTCAAATTTTTGTTTTGTTTTTGATTCTCCACCAACCTTGTGCTAATAGTTGCATAGGAGTCATATCCTTGTACTATCTGTATGGTGGTATAGTTCACCACATCCAGCTTGTTATATACTCTCCAAGTGTCGTCTTCAACCGCTTGTTTCAATATCCTTATGGAGTCATATCACCGGAATGTTATATGCTTACTGATTGTGTTACACCCACCCCTGTAAATTATTATCCTACTACACTGAAGGTATCCGTCCCAACTCCATGTCAGCACATCACTCCTTTATCAGGAGTGAGCGCGTTTGTCTTCTATTTTTCCTTTTGCACAAGCGCACCAGATTTTTTCATATGACCAAGTTCATTTTCACAAGGGTTTTGCATAGTGCTACATATTCATTACTTGAATGGACAACACCCTTCCATTGCTCCAAGGTCAATAATCTGGCAAACAACTCCCTTCCCGTTGGCTTCTTCATAGTACACCAACATCAAGCTTGTGGCATGCTTTACCAATAGCTGCACCACTTCCGAATTTATCCTTAACCATTCTCCTTATTTGGTTATGGCTTTCCATTTCTGGTCAGTGTGGATGCCTTCGGACGAACCAGTTTCCCGTTGTCCACCTTCGAAGACAAATGACATGGTTCAAGCCATATTGGTAGGCTTTGTGAGGAAGTCATGCTTGAGCTTCTATGGCCTGAATGGCTTCGGAAGATGTGCCAATGAACCCATATCCACCATCATAGGACTGGCATGTCAACTCCTCCAAATCCCGATGCTTCATCCCCTTCAATTTTTTTTTGTGCTTATTTTGGTGAATCAATGAAAGCACTTCATTGGTATGAATTGGCATTTCAATCGGACAGCACGAAGGCTGACTAAAACTGGTCTAGCTTCTCAAATGCTTTCTTCTTGTGCATTTTCATAGTAATTGTTCCATAGCCTGATAGGGTTTCGAAGGTATTGTAAGAGATGAGAACATGTTGTGTTATCATTGATGATCAGAATTTTTTTTCATAGTGTTTATCTTATGTGAGCTCATGCTTCATCATCGGAGTTTATATAGTCATGACTTCTGGAATGTGTTATGTTGCCAACTTTTCATATGGCTAGACTATAGTGAATCATTGTTATCACTATGTCTGTTAGTATAGCCTTTTCGTCTTTGTGTTTGCGGTTTACATTATGAGGTTGAATGTGGTATTGAAATGTTTACTGTTGTTTAGCTTTTCCCATATTCTGGTCAAGGTTACTGTTTTGAGACACTTGCATATGAGCATGGCTCATCCCAAATCCATATATGCCCCCTTCGAGGGGCTACACCACCTTTAGCTGGAAATTGATATTATCTAGGCCTATTGCTTTCCTTGTTGTGCTGGATGAGGTGAAGAAATCACAAGGCCATTGCCACAAACCCAATCTCTAAAGCCATTGTTTTATAAAACGCGTGCCGCCCTGGCCATAATCATATCCGCCATACCGTGTGCAATACTCATGGTGTCAAACCGAAACACATCTATTCCCATCATAACCGGAGTTGCTTTGTCATCCCGTACGTCCCCATTGAACATTGGGTACTCGTTGGTTATCCACGTCTGGAGTTTGATTTGTCGTTTTTACCTCTTTGAGGTTTGTCAAATATATTAGGAATTCAAAACCGTTAGTCATGATGGACTATATCATTGCCACTGTGGGTATAAATCATGCCCTTGTGCATCAAATCATATCCAGATTGCAATCAAGGCGACGGGAGGAATGGGCTCGCATGCCAAGGATGACGCGCTCCCGTGTCTCTGTGTGTCACATCAATCATATGGCTCGAGTCACTTGCGGCGAGAACATCAGGAGGAGGATTGAACTCAAAGCAAGCGGGCGACGCGAGGGAGCATAGTTGTGGCTACTTTGACGACTTGGAATTATGAATTTGTAGCTAGTTGAAGTGATTCAGCTTTGGAGGAATACTGGTCGGCAATGAATTAGACCTGTTCACCAAAGAGACGCTCTTCAATGAATTCACACAACACGTGGCCCAGTGTGATATGACATTCTTGAATGCGTGCTGTCACCAAAGAAGGAACTCGAAAACAATAGTCCACGAGGTCTCCCACTTTCCCTCCAGTGGCTCCTGTCCAAGCCACTGTGACAAGCCCGCGATCTGAGGCTGCCTCCACCCCACGGATGACGTTGAGAGAGTTTCCACTGGTGCTAATGGCAATTGCGACATCTCCCTTGCGGCCATGCGCCAGTATTTGCCGGGAGAAAATATCGGTATAGTCGTAATCATTGGCAATACAGGTAATGGCGGCCATATCGGTAGCCAGGGCGAGGGCCGGGAGAGGATCCCGATCACGGCGATACCGGCCGACAAATTCAGCCGCAATATGCGAGGCGTCGGTCGCACTTCCACCGTTCCCAAAGAGCAACACTTTTCGGCCTTCTCGAAACGCACGGATCAGTAGTTGACCGACTTCGACAACTCGCTCTGCGTGTGTGCGAATAAATTCGTTCTTGACATCCGCACTGATTTCGAAGGCCTGCACCACGGCATCAATATCCATCGAGGCCGATTCTATCAGGATAAGACTGAAAATTCACACTGGGGGGAAGAATACGAGGGGTTGCCCATTTGCTCCATGGTATCGGAATAGATTTCTTGCCGGTCTCCCCGACCGATGATATAGTCCAGCCATTGTGAGTGCCCACATCTCTACCAAAGCACTCCTGCTTGCTATTCAAGCCGATCCTGCTCCCGCTATCGCCATTTTGCGGCATCTGACTCCCGATATGGTGTGTTTTTTTCTGCACGAGTCTCAAAAAAGTGTGGTGGAGTCAGAAATCCATCCCACCTTGTCCCGCATGCCCCAACGCTGGGACTGGATCCTCACGCCTTCTTCTGAAAGCTTTTCTGCGTGTCATAAGGCCCTGACCGAGGGGCTAGGTTCTCTGTTGAGAACCTGGAACGTGGTGCCGGGCGAACTGGTTATTGATTTAACGGGCGCCACAGTAGGCATGGCTTCCGCCATGATGTTGGCGGGATTTCCCTTTTCCACCAAAGTTTTTTTGTTTCCAGGCAATCAACCTCCCTCTGCCGCACGTGCTCTGGAGGAGACAGCCAAACGGTCGCCTCAACCTGAACCCTTTGAAAATCCCTGGGATGAAGAGGCCCCCCGCCTGCGACACGAGGCCTGCTATCATTTTACTCATGGCGCTTACGATGCCGCGGCCCGGGCATTTCACACGCTGGAACATCGCGTCAGTGGCGGGTTGAAACCCTTCTATCTGGCCTTGGCTGATGTCGCGCAGGCATATGCCCTGTGGGATCAACTCTTGTATCGCTCCGCCTGGGAAAAATTAAGAGGCGGGATCAAGGCGTTGGAGTTGGCGTCGGTGTGGGGCGGCCCGGCGGGAATGGATCGTCTCATTAAAGCTTTCAAGGGGAACCTCGCGTTCCTTGAACGAATCGTGCTAGATGTCAAAGAGATTAAACCGGCAGTGCCTGTGGACTTATTGGCATGGGCCAAACGCCGGGGAGATCGGGGACGGGATCTTGAAGCCGCCGACTCAAGTCCTGCTTCGGGCGTTGGAAGGCTTTGCCCAATCCCGGTTGTTTACCCAGTACCATCTGAAAAGTTGGGATGTGAATCTGGAACAACTTCCCGAGGACCTGCGAGACATCTGCCGCAGGCAGTATCTCAATGAAATTGATGGAAATTATCGCCTTCCTCTTTATGCGCAATTTCAGGCGTTGGCAGGGTTCGGAGATCCCATGGGGCAACGCTTCATCACGGATTGGCCGAAAATGAAGTCCTTATTTGATGCAGCCGATCATGCGCTGCTGGGTTATGGATTTGAGCCCATTAAACCCGAACGCTTCCATCAACTCTATGACCTGGTGGTGAAATTGAGTGGCGTGGCCCCAACAGACCTTCCAGAATTTCCATCATTGAACGTATAGCGGAAACCACTGACCGGCATGGAAGTTCGGGTCTATTATGAGGATACGGATTGTGGCGGAGTCGTCTACTACGCCAACTATCTGAAATACTTTGAACGGGCCAGAACTCATTACCTGGAAAGGCATGATCTGTCGGTGGCCACATTGTTACAGGAAGGAACGGAATTTCGTGTGATTCGTGCTGAACTCGCTTATCGGTCGCCCGCCACATACGGAGAAACGCTGGTGGTTGAGACAACTGTCGCGGCTGATCGCCGAATTTCTCTCACGTTTTCCCATGTCATTCGTGAACGCGCATCGGAGCGGATGGTCGTGGAGGGATCGGCGACTCTCGTGGCCGTCGATACCAACGGCAAAATGAAACGCCTCCCACCTCCTATCCTGGAAGCCTTGGGCCTCCCGTTAGTCTTCACTTCTTCCTGAGACCGCCTTCTTATGGTTTCCTCCGATTCTCCACAACCGGGAATGGTGCTGGCATTTCCCCATCTGGCCTATGCAGAAGCCTGGGAGCTTCAACAATCTCTGGTTGCCCAACGTCTCGAGGATCGTCGTCCCGACACGCTGGTACTGACGGAACATGAACCGGTCATCACATTGGGACGAACGACGAAACCAGTACATTGGGAGTCTCGTTGGCCTGAACTGCAGGACATGGGAATTCATCTTCATCGGTCCGGGCGAGGCGGATCGGTCACCTATCATGGTCCCGGGCAGATAATTGGATATCCAATTCTGCGACTGCGAAATTTTTGTTCGGGACCAAAAATCTATGTTCAGAAATTAGAGGAGGTACTGATTCGCACCTTAGCAGAATGGGGAATTGCAGGATGTCGCCATGAATTGTTTCGCGGGGTATGGGTGGGAACCTCCAATACCCATCTGGAAAAGATTGCCTCCATCGGGGTACGAATTTCACGTGGAGTAACGATGCACGGATTTGCCTTAAACGTGAACGTCGACCTTCGGCCTTTTACTTTTTTATCACCATGTGGAATTGAGGGGTGCACCATGACCTCCATGGCGAGGGAACTTGGGACATCAATTGATTTGCATAGGGTGCGGAAATACGTCGCTCAACATTTCGGAGAGGTCTTTGGCATCAGGTGGGTGGAAGACAGAAAGAACGGACAAATGTATTGATCCTAGCTTCAGATCCCCCAACCGCCGCTCACGTGCAAATTGGCTCCCGTCACATAGCGAGCTTCGTCAGAGAGGAAATAACGAACGGCTTGGACGGTATCTTCGATTTCCCCGATATACCCGGCCGGGATTTTCTTGGCCATGCCATCCATCTCTCCCGGTGGCGCGCTGCCGGAATCGATGAAACCGGGAGAAATCGCATTCACAGTGATACCATCCGGAGCCAATAATTTAGCCAGAGTCCGGGTCAGGATGAGCACGCCGGCTTTGGCAATATAATGGGCCGTTACTTGCGGTTGGGCTTCCATTTTGTCCGCGTTGGCCATGCTAAACGAAATGATCCGGCCGGATTTTCTGGCCTGCATCCCTGGCGCAACAGCCTTCGCAAGATAGAAAATCGGGTGGAGGTTATTGGTGAACATCTCCGACCAGCCTTCAACAGTTTCCTCAAAAAGTGATATCCGATGGTAAGGTCCGGCTCCGTTGATCAGCGCATCAATCCGGCCATATGTGTCTTCCACCAGTTGAACGAGGTGTGATGCGGCAATGGGGTCCGAGACATCACATTGAACGGCCAAGGCCTTACCCCCTCGGCTTTCGATGGTACCGGTGACTTCCTCAGCCTCCTGTTGGCTCGTGCGATAGCAGAGGGCCACCGTCCAATCATTGGCGGCTATGTCCAGGGCAACGCCACGCCCAATCCCTCTGGCTCCGCCGGTAATCAATGCCACCCGTTCCATCATCTCTCCTCTCCTCGTTCGTTCTTCGGGGAGAATCTTGTGTTCAAAAAAATCATTCTCTCCTTATTCTCGGTTGGTCAATCGCCTGGCTAACTCTTGCAAGACTTTTTTCGTCCGGGAGGACAATGCCTGATTTTGCCGATCGTTGGCATCCCGGACAAATATGTGAAGATCTTCTACGGTATCAAGATCCCGGAGTCTCGGTAAGATCTTCAACGATAAACTCCGCGCTTTAATCTTCTGCTCCGTGAGCGTATATACCTGATCGGTAGACCAGGGAATTTCCTCAAACAGTTCCGGCTGCGGCGAACGCAAACCAATTAAATAATACCCGCCATCCACTGTGGGGCCCAACACCACATCATGATCCTGGAGACTCTTCATCGCCGCCGTCAGGAGTGGCCCATTAATCCCGGGAATGTCGGTTCCAATGACCACGACCGAACGATACGGAGCACCGAGCGCTGTTTTGAAGGCCGATGCCATGCGGGCTCCCAGATCGTCCCCCAACTGATCCCAGACTGGGACCTTAAATCGAGCCTCCATGGCCCGAAAGAAGGGATGATGAGAAGTGGGTGTCCCGGCAAGGATACGGTCATACCCTTTGAGAGACTGGCATCGTTCTAACATATCCAGGACCAGACTCCCGTGCAGACTGGCTGCTTCATCGGGCGTGAGAGGCGGACACAGCCGCGTTTTAACCTGGCCGGCTACCGGCGCCTTCGCAAAGATAATAATCGCGGCCGTAGAAGGTGAGAGAGGAGGCCGAGTTCCACCCTGGCCCCGCTGCGGGGCATGAGGCGGGCGTGCGGCTGGGTCGTTAGCGGAGGGTGTCATAATAGTAATGTTGAAGAAGACGAGGATCCCGTCCCAGCCAATACAACAAGCGAATGGTCCACATGCGCAGGATAGTTCGAAGGGGACCGTGTTGTTCCCATCTTCGAAAAGAAGTGGTGACGGTATCTCTAAGAGCCGCGATCGTGCCGCGGCTTTTCAACCTGTGACTGAACTCAATATCCTCCATAAGAGGAATCTCCGCAAACCCTCCCATCTGTTCAAACACCGATCGTCGCACAAAAATCGTTTGATCTCCGGTAGAAATGCCAGACAAGCGGGAACGCAGATTCATGAGCCGGCTCACCATCCACGCATAGCCGGTGTCCCTGGGAAACCGCACATCAAACCGGCCACCGACACATTGCTGATCATCCAGTGCCTGCTCCACCACCTGTCTCGCATTGTGCGGCAAGTGAGTGTCCGCATGCAAAAACAGCAAAATGTCCGAGGAAGCGAGGGCCGCCCCGGCATTCATTTGGGAAGCCCGGCCAGTTGGACCTGACATGATCCGATAATGAACGTCAGTGAACAATTCAACCATTGTTCTGGCAACTTCCATCGTCCGATCACGGCTTCCTCCATCCACGACAAAAATTTCCTTGAACCCTAACGGCATCAACGCATGCAACAGGTCAGGGAGAGCTTCCTGTTCATTCAAGACCGGAATGATCACGGCTATGTTCATGCATGTAAGAATTGGTGAAATACACAGGAAGGGCGAAGAACCCAAAACAATTGTCTACGAGTCGGCGGGCTTTTTGGGAGTTTTGAACATAAAAAACACGACAACCCCGATCGTGCCCCAATAGATTAAATACTTATGCCAAAACAGCACTTCCCCAAAATGCATAAATGCCAGGGCACAGAGAAGGGACAACGCCATCACGGTATACCGGACGGTGAGGTTCTCAACCGAGGAATAGGCCCACATGGCCATTCCCGAGAAATAAATAATCATGGGGAAGATACTAATTTCCGCACCGGTGCTGGCCGACAGAAAGACCTGTAAAAACCCGATAAAAACCATGGCGGATCCCACCATGCGCATGGCCACCTGCATTTGCCTGTTTTCCTGATCGTCCGTATCATCCTCCCGGAGTTGATTAGGAGGGGACTTCGGAACCACAGGTTCAACCGGCTCTGGGGGTTTCTGGTCGGGGCTCATGGTTACCACTTGAAATGCTTGCTGAGGGTCAGACCCTGCTGAGAATAGGACGATCCCAGAGACGACCCGTAGAGCTGCGCGGGAATGTCCTGCATTTTTTCGTACATCACTTTAAAAAATGTTTGCCCGTCGTGGATGCGAAAGGGAACATCATGCGGCCGAACTTCCAAAACCACTTGTGTTCCTTTCCGGGCCGGATTGGCATACCCAAACCCTGGATCAAAAAACCCTGCGTAATGCGTCCGCAATTCACCACAAGCCGCTTCATACGCCACCATCTCCGCGGAATATCCTGGTGGCACTTGAATACGTTCCTTGGACGCTAATATATAAAACTCCTCAGGTTCCAACAGCATGGTAGCCGTCGCATTGCGATAAAGCGGCTCCCAATAATCGAAGGCGGAATAATGGCCAATCCTGTTCAAATCGATGACGTGACTATTTTTCTTGGCCCGGTACCCTACAATAGCACGATCACTTTCTAAAGATCCCCGCAAATCCACACGGAGAAAGAGTCCCTTATCGACCCGAATGTCTTTGGCCGACAACGGGTGATCAGGTTCTCCATGCCCTCCGTTATGACACAACAAGGGAGTGTGGCGATGAAGGGTGCGCAGGGAGGAATCGGAGACCAGGGGTTTCCCGGACATCAACCGCAATTGGTTGAGGGCGAGGCCCGCTTGAACGCGAATCGTAAATGAGCGGGGAACGATTTCCAAAAACAAGGGCCCCGAATAGCCTGGTCGAATTTCGTCAAACCCCACATGAAGGTCGGTCACGACTCGGGTAAAAATATCCAGCCGACCGGTTGAACTCTTGGGATTGGTCCGCCCACGAATATCTTTGGGGAGCTTGAGTCGCTCCATCAAGGGAACCAAATAGACATGCCCCTTTTCCAGAATAGCGCCCTGACTCAAATCCATGTCGTACATCACCAAATCGGATCGGTATAAATCCTCAATGGTGAATTGCGACTGTTGATCAGAGGGTTCGGGAAGAAAACTACTGAGGAGGCGATACGCTTTGGTCCCTAATCGGAGATCGAGGCTTGCAGGTTGAATCTGCTCCGGCGTAATCGGTGCCTCGGCTTGAATGGCGCCCTGACGGACCAGCGAGCGCAGATGTTGAAAGGGAATGATCCCCGGTTTACGAGCGAGACCCATTAATAGTCATCCATGGCTCCGGCACTACACATATCTTGAGATGCCGGCGCGCCTACCATAGGAAGTTCACGCCCGTTTGCTGATGAGGGTTGAGGATAATGATACGTTTTATTTTCGTAATTTTTTAAGACCGCCCCGTTCTCATCCAAATTCAATAAATAATCGTTGGGCAATAGAGGAATCTTTCCGCCCCCCCCAGGTGCGTCAATAACAAAGTGGGGTACGGCCATGCCACTCGTATGCCCCTGCAGCGCTTGAATGATTTTTAACCCCGTTTCCACCGTGGTCCGAAAATGATTGGTCCCCTTGGTGAGATCGGCTTGATAGAGGTAATACGGTTTCACCCGGGCCAACAATAATTGATGCATCAGGCGTTTCATAATTTCAGGATCATCGTTCACGCCTTTCAGCAAGACCGTTTGAGCACCCAAGGGCACCCCGGCATCCGCCAATCGGCAACACGCTTCTTTCACCTCCGGTGTCAGCTCATCCGGATGGTTGAAATGCAAATTCATATAGATGGGGTGAAAACGTTTCACGATGTCACACAATTCTGGGGTAATTCGTTGGGGCAAGGGTACCCGGCACACGGGTCCCAAACCGGATCAATTCTAAATGCGGGATGGATCGAAGGGCTTTCAAAATCCGCTCGATGAGATGATCAGGCAGTAATAACGGATCACCTCCCGACAAGATGACGTCCCGCACTTCGGTATGCTCTCTGAGGTAGGCCACCGCTTGATCCAGCTCCCCCTTCTTCAGGAAGCCCGGTTTGCCCACCAATCGTTTTCGTGTACAAAATCGACAATAGATTGGGCACTGATTGGTCACCATTAACAACACCCGATCAGGGTACCGATGGACCAAATGGGGCACGGGGCTGTCCGTGTCTTCTTCCAATGGATCATCGGGGGCATCGATGTCATCCAATTCAATGGCCTCAGGCACCACTTGTTTCCAGATCGCGTCCCCCTTTTCTTTAATCGTCGCCAGAACGGTCGGGGTTATTCTCATCGGATAGGGACCGACGACGTCTTCCACCTCCTTGGGGTCTACCCCAAGATACTTGGCTAAGTCCTTGGGTTTGGTGATGCTTTGGGCTAGGACCTTTTTCCAATCATCCATAGCTTAGTGATTCCTTTCATCAAGGGAACTGGAGGGTGGGTTGAAGGGTTCCTGCCGGTCAGCCACTGAGGGATGACCAGGGTCATCGTGGTTGTCCAGATAAGCCAGGATATCGGATGTCTCCGTCAACACCGTCTCGCCATGAACCAGCACCGGGACATAATATTGTCCTGAAACCTCATACACCTTTTTCCGGAAAGGACGAACATCCGGCACAATTTCATCTTCGTAGGAAACGCCCAACTCGGCTAATTTTTCGCGCACGGCTTCGCATTCCGGACACCACTCCGTGTGATACAGTTTCATCTTGTTGAGATTAGCAGACATATACGTTGTCGGTCTCGCCAAATGGGGTCATCATTACAGCCTGGGCCAAAAGACCAGACGTTCTAGGCCTATGAGCCAGCTTGATGCTCTGTCACCGAACAGGGAGCCAAGACCGCATCACGCATCCCATGAATGATCTTTTTATCTTTGGGACAGATGGTCGCTAACACCCCCCCTAATTCGGCCTGCCCCTCACTCACAAAATAATACGGAGATAATCGCGCCCGTCCTTCCATGCTCACGACTGCACCGGACACATGGTCATAATATTCAACCACAACAAGTCGCCCTTTGTGAAATGCTTGAAGAATCGAGGGGCTGGCCTTAAAGGTATTCAGAGCGTGGGTTACAGTCTCTTGCCATTGCGCTTGCGACATATCATGCCCGATCGAGACGCCACGGCCACCCCAGGCCTGCTCGGAAAATCCTGACACTTTCGTGACATACTGGCGTTCCTTTTGAGTAGTCTCTCCTAACCACTGCCAATCGGCTACCGCACGGTTCCCATGGCGTAAGCCGGGAATCACGGCCGCGGGTGGAAGAGGTCTGGGATCCAGAATCCAGGTCGCCGGAATGAGGGCACGAAGGCACTGAATGGTTTCAGGTTTCAGTGACTGTTCCCAAAATCCTTCCAATATCGGATGATGAAATAAGGCTAAGGCCAGTTTTTCCTCCATCCAGGGCTTAAAAGGAGGGGTCACCACTACCCGACCTTTTTTCGCACTGTAGATGATTAATTCCCCTTTGGGAATATTTTTCAAATCGAACAATTCGTAGAACCGATAGACGACCGAAATGGGATGGTCCTGTCCCGATTGGTGAACCAGGAGACCCTCTTCGGTAAATCGAATGTCACGTGGATGCACGCAATAGGCCTCCCAACCTTCCTGCTGCAGTTGCATCACCACCCACTGCATTTCCGGGCGATAGGCCTCAGCTTCATCCGAGACGACGATAGCCACGCGCGGAGGTTGACCGTGAAGCACACCTCGTAACATGTGAGCAAACCTTGTAATCAGGCCATCAGTCTGGGGCCACACCGGAAGTCCCTGTTGCGCATACATCCGGCTCAGACTGCCGGTTAAGCCAATACCTCCGGGGACAGAATCCAATTCCGTCAAGACCAACCCCGCATTGGTGGGAATGAGGTCGGGACGAATGACGCCGGGCAGGTGATTTTTAAATCGATTCATCCGGCCGATGGCCAGAAGGTCGTCCGGTTTTCCCATGTCGAAATATTCAGACACCCACTTGGGTTGCATCCCCTTTAAACTGTCCAGATACAACCGGTTCACGGCCTGATAAAACGACAGAAGATGCTGACCTAATTGTTCAAAAAACCCGGCCTCATCGCGGGAAAGCACAAACGGACGGCAGGCTACTCGCCAAAGATCCTCTTGACCGGAAACAAACAATCCATCCTTAATCAGCGTTTCTCGGAAAATGGGGTAGGGGGTCTCAGATTTCACCGAACTCCATGGCGAATGGCCCCCCGATTCATCAGGCTGGAAAGAAATAACCGATCCTGGGTTAGTCGTGGAAGACGTGTGTAACGGACCAGGCACCCTGACGTCCTTCACTCGTCGAAAAATGGCGGCTAAGTCTGCACCAAATCTATCAATTTAGAGGCTAACGTGAACGGCTTGGACGTTTGTGATGAGTCTTTTGCTAGAATATTCAAGATCGTAGCACGCTCTCTGGAAACCAGACAAGACACATTCTCGTTGTTTCAGAAGTCCGCAAGAGGATCCGCAGCCACCAGCATGAAAGTCATGATCCTATGGCCAACTCGATTCCTATAATCCCGGGTCCGCAGGTGGTTCCCTCAGCGGTCTGTTTCCGTTGCGAGGTGTGTTGCCGTTTCCCGGAACAGGACAGTGTCCTGAGACCTTACTTTACCACAGGTGAAATTCAGCAGGCGGTCGCGCACGGCATCAAGCCCTCCTCATTTCCGGATCATCGGGGCAGCCAGGTGGAAGTCGTTCCTCACCCGACGGATGAAGGATTTCTCTGTCCGGCATTTGATCCCGCCACCCACCACTGCCGCATCTACGAGGTCCGTCCCCTCGATTGCCAATTGTACCCCTTTGCCCTCATGTGGAATGCACACAAGGATACCGTCTTGCTTGGATGGGATACGCTGTGCCCATTTCTTCTTGACCAAGCTTCGGAAGACACTTCTGGCAAAGGAGTAGGATCACTCTGCTCAACACTGAAACTCCCAAAGGCATTGATGAAACAGGCTGAGACGGTGGCGATCTATCTGGAATCCGAGGAGGTATTGAACACCCTGGCCACTCATCCTCGATTGGTAACTCCGTTTCAACCGGACGTGGTCATATTGCAACGACTCGACCGCCTGACAGTCATCCTTCGGTCCTCCAACACACACGACACCCGGTAATCGCCGCCAATTCTCTCTTTCCCAGCCAATCGCCCATCTCGTATAACTACTCCTTATGGCCCTTGCTCTCAATCCTCTGACCATCAAAGACCAACACCGTCTGCAGCAGAGCATCGCGTCCACCATGATCGGGAGGGACACCCCATTGGCCACCTGGTCCTTTCCCCCTCACTACATCTGGAAAGACCTGCTTACCTATTCCTGGACGGACATTGATGGATGGTGGTGTCTCTTTGCAGAATATCCTGACGGGATATTTATGCCTCTTCCCCCTGTCGGACCTCGTTCGGAAATCGCCTCTTCTTCGGGCAGTCCCTTCAAAGGCGTGCTGAGCCAGGTGATTGAGTATATGGACTCCCGGAACAGCGGATCCAAGGTGACACGAATTGAAAACATTCCCGCCTGCCTGAAGGAGAAGATCCAACAATGGGGATACACCCTCACGCCCAAAGACCCGGACTATCTCTATCACACCGCTAATCTTATACATCTGAAAGGTAATCCCTACAAATCCCAACGTGCAGCATACAATCGGTTTGTTCGGGCTCACCGTATCCGGCTTTCTCCATACCGTCTCATCGATCGTGATGCGTGTTTCGCACTTTTTCACCGTTGGGTTCATCAAAAAGAAGACATTCCTCCTTCCAGATCAGGACCCGGCGAGGAGGTCGCCCGGTTAATGCTTCGAGATGCCGCCAGTGCCCACCGGGTGGCCTTGCAGGACTATCGAGACCTCGGCCTCACCGGGCGAGTCGTATGGGTGGATGAGTGCGTAAAAGCCTATACGTTCGGCTATCCCCGATCCCGGGAGGTGTATTGCGTCTTGTTGGAAGTGGCGGATCGATCGATCTACGGTTTAGCCCAATACCTTTTTCGAGAATTCTGCCGGGAGTTTCAGCAGTACCCTTTTGTCAATACAATGGATGATTCCGGTCTGCCCGGTTTAGCTAGGGCCAAACGGGCCTATCATCCATGTCAATTGGTTCCCAACTATATTGCCCAACCCTTTTGAGTGGACAAAACCTTGTTTGAGGCTCTTCGATATCTGTTAGAGGTTGTCCTCTCTGAAATGACATCCGTATAATGCCTTTTGAGTAAACCATCTGATTCGCTGTTCCACTCTTAATTTGGATTAATAGAGATCATGAAGGGTCTTGAATTCGGTATTGAACAATTCCGCGTGACCGAGGAGCCGTTCTATCAGGAAGTGAACGGGGAAATCGACCTGTTCACGGTCGGCGCAAAAAATAAGATACCGGTCATGCTGAAAGGTCCGACTGGATGCGGAAAGACCCGGTTTGTCCAGCATATGGCTCATCGGCTTAACCGGCCACTGATTACAGTGGCATGTCATGAAGATCTAACGGCCTCCGATTTGATCGGTCGCTATCTGTTGAAAGGGGAGGAAACCGTGTGGGTGGATGGCCCCCTCACTCTAGGTGTCAAACATGGCGCCCTCGTGTATCTGGATGAGGTGGTTGAAGCTCGAAAAGATACCACAGTGCTGATCCACCCTCTGAGTGATGATCGACGGTTTTTGCCCATCGAAAAAAAAGGGCAGCTTATTCAAGCCGTGGATGACTTCCTGCTGGTGATCTCCTATAACCCCGGCTATCAAAGTGTTTTAAAAGAATTAAAACAAAGCACCAAGCAGCGTTTCATGGCCATTGAGTTTGGATATCCTCCAAAAGATATCGAAACCCGGATTGTGGAGCATGAAGCCGGTGTTTCGAGGGACATTGCCGCACGGCTGGTCAAATTAGGTGAAAAGGTGCGGAATCTCCGCAACCATGGCTTGGAGGAGGGCGTCAGCACTCGACTATTGATTTATGCCGGGACATTGATGCAACAAGGCGTGGCAGCCGACCGGGCTTGCGACGCCGCCATCACGCGCCCGATTACGGACGACACAGATATGCAACGCAGCATTCAGGAACTCGTTAAAGCCATTTTTTAGGCTCTCACGATCATCACAAGTCCCCACATGAAGCGCCTTATTATTTTTATTGCATTGGCCGGCTTTTTGCTGTTATCGGGCTGCATGAGCCTGTTTCACCCGCAAGCGGAAAAATTCTATCAGGAAGCCAAAGGGGCAACAGGCACGCAAACGGCTCTGACCCTCATCGCTATGATGGACAGTACCGCCCAACAGGCCAAGACAGAGGTTGGGGAATTTCCGGGGTTACATCATCTGCACGATCAGTTCCATGCACTCCACAAAACCTTTGGTGATTTTTCTGACCGACAAACGGCCACGACCGCCTATGAACATTCCCTGACTTTGCAGATGGAATTGAAAACGGTGTTTCATCGGTTATGGAAAGTTAAAAATGATGCCTCACTCCGTACCATTCACTTAGACCTTTTCCGCTCACGGTTACAGGAACTTCGGAAGGCCCTTCAATCCATTCCTTCATAAACACCTCTCTCGTTTCCCGGGAAGCCGTCTCTTCACGTGGTCTTTGCCCCACGTAATCTGACCATGGCAAAAAATTCGCACAACTGTGCAGTGTCCAGGCTGCATGGTTTCCGTTGACAGGGTTTTTCGTTCACCCTACACTCGTGGACCAAACAAGTCCGAGTGTTCACCTATGTTGACCCAACCGCATAACATCATTGCCATCATCTATGATTTCGATCATACGTTGAGTCCCCATTACATGCAGGACCATACCATCCTGCGGCATGCCGAACTCGATCCTCCCACATTCTGGAAAAGTTGCACCGCCCTCATCGAACACAAGGATTATGATCAGGAACTAGCCTATATGAAGCGGATGCTGGAGGAACCGCGCATCCGGAGCCTGTCCAACCAGGATTTTCGGGAAATGGGAGGACAATTGGCATTTTTTCCGGGAGTACCTCAGTTCTTTGAAGAACTCAACGCTCTCTTAAAACAGCCGAAGTATGAAGAAGTGCCCATTCGGCTCGAACATTATGTGGTCAGTTCCGGACTCAAAGCCATTTTAGAGGGCAGCGTGGTGGCCAGCCAGGTGAGAGCCCTTTTTGGATGTGAATTCGACGAAGAAGATGGGCATATCAGCTTTCCCAAGCGGACGATTAGTCACACCCAAAAAACGCAATTTTTATTTCGTGTGAATAAAGGATTGACCGATTTAAAAGATGATGTGAACGACCACATGCCGGAAGAAAGCCGCCGGGTCCCATTTCGACAAATGGTCTATGTAGGTGATGGTCCAACAGATGTTCCATGCTTTACCGTCATGAAAAAAAATGGCGGCTTTGCCCTGGCGGTCTACAATCCCGAGGATCAAACCCGGCGATCATTCGAAAAATGCTATCAATTGACTTTCCACGCTGACCGGGTACATTTCATGGCTCCGGCCGACTATCGACCCGGTAGCCATTTGCGTTTAATTCTCGAAAAGCACATTACGGAGGTGGCCGATAGCATTGTTGATAGCCGGCGCCAAAGCGTGGAAGGCTCCCGCGTCCCTGCCCCTCTCCCATAATCGTTCCTTACCCTATCTCGAATCTCTCTATTTTGTAGGTCCCGGGCACCTCATTGCGTAAGGCTTTTTAGGTCAAGTAAGGTAAAGGAGATGATTGGATTATACAAAGTCGATCTTCCCACCAGGAGGTGGAGCATGCACACTGGTACAAAGATCTTTCATGAACTTGTTTCGCAAGTATGTTGTTGGTTCCTGGTTCGTAAGCCCTGCGACGGCTCTTGCTCTTGTTTGCCTGGTCAGCAGCCTCAGTTGGGCGGACGATCCGTTTGGCAGCTCGACCCTGGCTCCCGACAAAAACGATATGGTCAAAGACATGGCATTTGATCAGGCCAACTGGAATCGTCCACAAGGCGTCTTTACCTGGATTACCATGGCCCGGGGGTATAACACGCCCTGGGATTCCCTTGGCCGACCTGGATGGATGACGACGGGGGATGCGTATGTGGAACCCGTTAACCCGGGCATTTCGGAATTCTCCTTCAGACATTCAGATGTTTTACATTGTGTTTGAAGCACAACCGTTAGATGCCCCTGGCCAATTCGCGGCAGCGTGGTTTCAATATGAACGATGGACACGTGACATCGAATACGCCCGTGGGAAAAGACGTGATCGAACTGGAAATGAATCAGCGATCCGGATATTTTCAAATTTCAAAACCGGCTGACGGATGGAAACCGGGAAAGTATCAGGTCAAGATTTTTTATGGCTCGCCCGGCCAGGATCTGCATGCCGTCAACGTCATCGGCACGATGGAGTTTACGATCAAAGGTTAATTCCTCAATCCTCAGGATCATTCCACTTGATCCGCGGGATCCCATTTGATGGGAAATCGTTCCCTCTTCCGTGTTGACGGAATCATTTCTACAACACGTCATCTTCCAGGAAGATCGCGGACGTAGTGCCATCTACCCAGAGGTCTGTCGGTTACGTGCTTCACATTATTTCCGAAGCCTTACCGCGAAGGATTGGGTGCGGGAGCAGGGGAGACCGGTGAGGAGTTCGAAGAGCGTCTGGAACGAATAATGTCCTCCAGTGTCAGCAGCGCATCACGGCCGGAGTTGGTTTCAAAGCCTTTGGAGAGACTGGAATCGGCGTAGGTGTGCCCCTGTTGTTGTGTTGCGCTCTGGCTCAAACTCCCTGACCAGGGGCGGGGATCCTGTGAACCTTGCTTACGATTCCACGCTGCCAGACATGCTTTGGCAATGATTTTGTTGAGCGGCGCCGGATTGTACAACATCTTTTTGATATTCCACGGCGTTAAACTCAATGGGTTGTATCCACTCGATAAATAGCCTTCCGACAATAATCGCTGTTCCAAATCCGTATTGGGTTGGATGCCGAGGAAAAACATGAGTGGGAAGACCCGATCTTCACCCAAAATAGAGGCCACCGTTTTGTACGACTCAATGCTTTGGAGGAGCGTCTCTTCTGTTTCGTCCGGAGAATTCAGGGAATAGTTGAGAATGACCCGCCCGTTGAACCCCGCTTCCTTCAAATACCGGCACCCGTTATAGAGGTGCTCAAGCTTGAAGCCCATATGCATGCTGTTGAGGACCTTTTGTGATCCTGCCGTGATCGCCACTTCCAGATCTCCCACTCCGGATTGCACCATCAGCTTGGCCAGTGACGGATTGATCAGTGAAGTCCGGATGTATCCCGACCATTCAATGTGTAATTGCTGAGAGATAATTCCTTCCAGGATTTCCGTACATTGGGGATAGGCTTCTTTTCCGGTGATGAACTGAGCGTCGGTAAACCAAAATCGTCTGGCCCCCCACTGGTGGTAATACTGGGCAATATCTTTCACCACATTTTCCGCCGGACGGTAGCGCACCCGCTTGCCTTCAATATACGGATAGAGACAAAACGCACAGTCGTACGGGCAGCCTCGTTTGCTCTGCACGCCGATACATTCGCCGATATATTCTCGGTATTGTGGAAAGATTGAGGTAAGGTAGGGAATATCTACTGAAAGCGCATCTAACAGGGCCGGGGTATTTTTCGTGCCTTTCGTGACACGCCCCTGCTCTTTGATGATGAACCGCTCTTCACTGAGGGATTCGCCATTCAGGACTTTGAGAATGGCGTCTTCACCTTCTCCTAAAATACCGATGATGCCTTCCGGAAGCTTTTCAATGAGTTGATCGGCAAAGGCCGTGAACGCCCCACCACCAATCATCATCCCGATTGAGGGAAATTCTTTCTGAACCAGCCAGGGGTACGAAAGGTTATTTCGGATATCCGTGTAATAGCGATACAGGTTCCGCAGGCCTTGGAAGGAGGCCACCACTCGCTTTAACGGATTGCTGGCATAATAAAAATTAAAGGCGTGTTCGAGCGAGGCGTCGCCTTCATGGGGGGAAAAAATTTGGATATCCCGCCACGAAAAACAGACCAATTCCGGCTGAAAGGCTTTCGTGACTTCCCGTAATTGTTCCTGGCGTTGATGCAGAGGAAATAACGAAAGATCCAGAATCTGCTGACGAATATCCGGCCTGCGACGATGGATAAAGTCAGCCAGATAGGTAATCCCGGTGGGATACACCTTTTTACAAGGAAGAAAAACGTACAGGACGGAATTCATCGTCCTATTTCACCGCCACATGAATGGCCACGATTCCACCGGTCAGATTATGATAGTCCACAGTCTGAAACCCGGCTTCCCGGAGCAATTCGCCTAACCGTTCCTGATCGGGAAAACTGCGTATCGACGCCGGTAAATATTCATACACCCCTGTGCCATCACGAGCGACCTTGGTCCCGATCCAGGGGAGCAGATGAAAGGAATACCAATCATAGAGTTTGCGCAAGCTGGCTGAAACAGGTCGGGAAAATTCCAAACAGACAAAACGGCCTCCAGGTTGTAATACCCGGCAGATTTCCGAAAGGGCTTGAGGCAGATTGCCGACATTCCGAATACAAAATCCGGCAGTCACCGTATCAAATGTGCCTTGCGGAAATGTCAGACGTTCGGCATTCATCTGCAGGCAGGTAATCCGCTTTGCCAACTTCTGGGACCGGACTTTTTTCTGCCCCATGCGCAACATGGCCAGATTCAGATCCGCCGCAATGATTTGGCTGGTAAATTGAAGATGTTGATCCACCAAAATGGCCAGGTCGCAGGTACCCGCGCCCAAATCTAACGTTCGTGTTCCAGGGGTATTTGGAATATAGGAGACTGCGGTGTGTTTCCAGGAATGATGAAGCCCAAAACTGAGGAGAGAATTGTTCAGGTCATAAAATCTGGCAATGGCCGTGAACATACGCTGGACAGCCTGCTCTCGAGCAGGACCTGTCCATGTGGAGGCCGCTTTGCCCGGTGCCACGGTTTTGTCTATTGTGGGAACCATCCCAAGGACCTAGCACCCGTTCTCAAGTTTTGTCAAGAATGAGTCCTTCAATGGCCGTTGAAAAAGCATGGCCTGCTGGGATGACCCGAGATTGGCAGTATACGGATTTCAAATGTTCAACACGACCCTGGAGAAATCGGGCGTCAATCAGCAGGTCCGGTTGAAGAGGATCGAGCAGGGAATCTGAAAGAGCACTAAATAAACAGGGTAGTCTCAGCACCGGAGCAGGCAGAAATGATAGCAGGCAACCCCATCACCTCATCGACCCCTTTCGTCACGGCTTGGGCATCAACGCCCATGTATTCAAGCCCGGCACTACAGGCAATCAGTTTGAAGTGGCCGACCTGACGGGCTTCCTCGAACATTTCCGAAATAAGCGGAACCTTGCGTTCACGAATCAACCGGGCCACTTCAGGGGCTTGGGCGGCATACTCCGGAGGGAAATCCAATTCGTTTAACCGGCCTTCCGCCAACTTCTTAATGGTCCAGAACAACAACACCACCATGACGTCTTTACCCATGGCGGCCGCTGTTAATCCTAAGGTGGCCACCTGATGGAGCTTATCGTAGGTCGCATTGTGGGCGTAAATGACGAATCGTGGCTTGGCCCCCATCTCGCGCGTCGTCCCCTCCACCTATCAAGTAACGAATTCCTGTTTCCTGCAGGAAATCAAACTCCCTTGCCTCACTTCCAATTTTCTCCCTAACGTGTGCCTATCGTCTTGTGGGACGAATCAAAGGCTGTGGCTTGCGTCGAGTGAGTGTCCAACCCTCTTCCTCATACAACAAACAACATTTCATGCGACCACATACCCCAATTCGGTGGCTGTCCATGCCACTCATGGGTGCATCCGCGCGACCTCGAGGATAGACCGGTTTAAAATCCGTTAAAAAAGTGGAACAACACAACACGAGTCCGCAGGTATCGACACCGCTCGAGGCGGCGGCCTCCTCACGACTTGAAATCTGGCGCATCTCAATCCGACATCCAAACCGCCGGGCGAGATCTTTGACCAGTTGCCTGAAATCAATCCGATCATCGGCCGTATAGGTAAACGTGAGCGATCGCTGGGCAAACGACCCAAACACTTCCACTAAGGCCATTTCGAGGCCAGACTCTTCAATTCGCTGCTGACAAAATTCCTCTCCCTCCTGGGCCAATCGCAGCTGGCGCATAATCTGGCGTTCGTCTTCTTCATTGGCCTTTCGAATAATCGTGCCGCATCACCCGCATCGGTGGGCTAAACGGAAGGAATTGCGGGGGGAGGTAGACTTTCCCGAAGGTTTGGTCGTTATCCAAATCCAGCAAGACCCAATCTCCGATCTTTACCCCATGATCATCCGTTCTGGTCTTCTTCACCTCTCCCAGATCGCGAACTTTGACGCCGACTACCGCTACCTGATCGGGATATTCCTGTTGGTCTTCTAATTCCTGCACCATCGATCATTGTCTCCCATGATACCGAGCAATACTGTACAAATGAGAGCCAATCATACCGCACTTACCGGGAAAGAGGCCAAGCTGTGCTCTCTGAGTGGCTAAACTAGCCCCCTATCACCACCCGCCTTTACCGATGCCCGCTACGGCTAACGATGTTTTCGCAGGAAGGCAGGAGGTGTATGATCCAACTGATACAGCACGAGTGGTGCCAACTGATCCGACAGATGAGAAACCACGGTTTCTCCCATGGGCCGGCCCTAAACACATCAAACGCCTGACCGTAATGGTAGCGACAGCCGAATGGTTCCAGGTCCTGCTTAAGACTTTCAGGAGGATCCCAATTGGCGGTGAGTAATGCCGTACGTGCCGGATTTCGCCCACTAAACATAAACGATAAATGATCGGGATACCAATCCGCACCCCCTGTCGCATAGGACACAAAAAATTTCGCTTGAGCCGTTTGGCATAATTCTGCAAATAGGCATTGGTCAAAAATCCGTTTTCTCCCACCTCCAACCACTTCCCGGCGGAGACAAACAGGCATATGCGGCATAACTCCGCACTTCTTTCAGTTGTTGTTGGGAGGCAAAGATCAGGGGAATCGGACCATATTTTGATACCAGATTGGTGATGACCGTGTCTTGCAAAGGGGAACGGCCGTCATTGGTCGGCCCGCTATCGGCATGCACTAACGTGTTCCGCCCGCGGTCCGTAATCAAATAACAATTTCTGGGAAGTTCCACATCACAGGGATCTTCTCCAAAAAACGGCACCGACACCACGTGCGCGTCACCCATGCGCCAGCTTTCCTCATGCGCCAGTTCCGTGACCTGCGAAAATCCCAATTCCCTGAGAAGGGACAGATAATCATAATGCAGCGCCTTCCGGTTGCGTCGACTCGGCACAAAAATCGGTACGTCTTTCGGCAAGTGGTACAGGGTGCGGGGATCGACATGGTCGTCATGATCATGGGTAAGGAAAATACCTGCCGGGCGCGGAAGGAGAGTGGCCCACAGAGAAGGGACGGGCGACTCCGCAAACCAGGGCATGAGCCAAGGATCAAACCATAGAAAACTATCCCGGTGCCGATACATCAAGGCTGCATGGCCAAGATGCACCACATCCTGATCCCGCGTGATTTGTCTCCAGTGCGCTTCGATGGTGGTATTCGGAGCAATGGCTAGACAATCCTGATCTTTCAACAGCGTAAAGAACTGCGCCAATTGTCGCTCAAGATCCCGCCCGCCGGCTTGGGCCACCGTTTGAATCTCGGCCATGGTATGTCGGCCCGTGAGGAAACCCAGAAAATGCCCCACGGTAGCTCCGATCGGTCGCTCAAATCCAAAGGGTATGGCCTGGCGCGTCACGGAATTAAAAATCCGCAACCCACCATATGTCATTTTGGCCGAGGCAGTGGGATTTTTCGGATAGGTCCATTGAAACGTCCCGTCGGATTTCCGCCCGCACTGAATATGTCGTTGTAACGGAGGCCGGGATTGCACCACTTCCGCATAGGCATCTTCCAGGCGACGGGACAATTGAGGATCATCCACGGAAGCTCGCTTGGCCATGATGTCGCTGATGGCTGTCTCAATACCGCTCATCATGATCCCATGAACTTGATGAAGACTGTTGACGACCTCCTGTTCCACGCCCGCCCAAAAACGGGAACGGCCCTGGCTGTTCGGCACTCTCTAACTGAACCCAAACCCAGGGGTTCAGTCCAACGTGCTGTGTGGGATCAATGGTCTTCCAGGGATTCATTACAATCTGAGAGGGAGGATACACTCTCCGTATGTGGTGAAATGAAAGACCTCCGAGAGTTCGATTTTTCTCTAATGGGACGTCTTTAATAATTGCAATATTTTGCCTGTTGATCAAATATGTATCACCAGGGAACCATACGAAAAATAAGAGGTGCTCAAAATTGTCCTGCGCCTTGTCACCGAAGGCTGCCCCGTCCAGTCATGCCGTAAGTCATGCCGAAAGGAAGGCCGCAGCCACTTGAATGGGCGGAGCGTATGAATGGAGTCCGTGAGCAAGGCCAAGGGGCGGAGACGCCGCTGGCCGCCCGTTTCAACACTCCCTTATGAGGTGGACTGATGGCTCAAATAACACCTGAATTGTATTCAAATCCGGATCCGAGAGATAAAACGAATAACTGCCATCGCGATGTTGCTTCAAAGGTTTCACAATCGTGATGCCCTGCTCCGTGGCTTCAGAAACAGCGCATTCACACTTGCCGGAGAATCCATTAAAAATCCCAAATGATCCAACGGATGAACCTGAGAAAGGTTGAATTGAGTCAGCTCTTCAGAAGACACCTGATGAAGCGCGAGATTATCATAACCCGTACTGAGGTAAACATTCCCGGGTCAGGCTGCCATACGACTTTCATATCAAAAAGTCGTTCATAAAACCGCTGGGAAACCTGGACATCCCGCACTCGTAAGGCCAAATGTCGAAGTCCACGGGTTTTTCTTTTTCCTGCATTCTTTTTACGAATGACGAAAATTCAGAACACTCGCACACGTGTATTTACAAAAAGTCATCATAACCAGGGCCCCGAGAAGGAGCAAGTTGCCAAATGAACGTCGAAAACATCCTATGGTCTGTTAAACCACTCAACACCCTTGTAATTTCAGGATTCGACCTGGGGAAATTTCTAAACTTTTCCTCCTAAACCTGCGACTGTCGTTCAGGATCAATGGGAATTATGGTAGTTTGTAGAATGGAATAATACAAAATTGTGTGCCTGCTCATTAAAAATTGGAGGAAAAGATGGTAGGGAGGATGGGGAATCGACAGATAGGGTATTTGGGAGTAGGAGCGTGCCTTCTTCTCATCACGTCTATTTCCGGTGCAGTAGACGCTTCCGAATCCCCTCAGGATATCATCGGAAAAGACGGCGCACCGATGGTCGTGATTCCCGAAGGCATCTTTCCCATGGGAGTACCCGAGGGGGCCCGGGATGGAGGGCTGGACGAACGGCCAACTCATGATGTGTTCGTGGACACCTTTTATATGGATAAGTATGAACTCACGAATGGACGGTATCTCCAATTCGTGACAGAAACCGGCCACCGCACTCCACAACACCCGACTGATCAGAAGAAGGGACTGTGGAAAGGCAATATGATGCCGGAATCCGTCACCGACCTCCCGGTCATCAACGTCGACTGGCATGATGCCGACACCTACTGTCGCTGGGCCGGAAAACGCCTTCCCACTGAGGCCGAGTGGGAAAAAGCGGCGAAAGGACCAAACCATTGGCGCTTTCCATGGGGTGACGTCGAACCCACTCTGGAATATTTGAATTTCAATCAGTCGTGGCGTGGAGAAGCCACATTGACCCAGGTCGGCATTTATGAAAAAGGGAAAAGTCCCTATGGGGTGTATGATGTAGCAGGGAATGTCTGGGAATGGGTTGCCGATTGGTACGAACCCGACTATTACGCCAAAAGCCCTTCCCGAAATCCCAAAGGGCCCCAAACCGGTACCCATAAAACATTGCGGAGTTCTGGCTGGCAGGGCGAAACTCCGCAGGTGCGAATCTTCACAAGGATCAAAAGTTTTCCGATGGACCGCAATAATTCCACGGGGTTCCGATGCGCTCAGGATGTGTCGGCTCCATCTGCCCCGTAAGATCGGCACCTATTTTTGAACACGCTCCATGAAAGATGATCAATCCCATACCGGTTTTCAAGGACTCCGCGTCGGCGCCCTGGAAAGCCGGATGGCCACAGAGATGGAACGGTTCATTATCCGGCACGGAGGTGTGCCCGTCGTCGCCCCGTCGATGAGGGAACTCCCACTCTCGGAAAATCCTCAAGCGCTTGCATGTGGCCAGGCTTTGCTGGCAGGGCAGATCGACATGGTCATCCTGCTCACCGGCGTGGGATTTCGCACCCTGCTGAATGTGGTCCAGACTCAGTATTCCCTTGAGAAGATCACCGCCGCCTTGCGTAACACGGTCCTTGTCGCTCGGGGTCCCAAGCCAATCCTGGTGTTAAAAGAACTTGGCCTTCACCCGCACATTGCGGTCCCGGAACCCAATACCTGGCGAGATATCTTGAATGCTCTGGACGCGTCATACCCGGATGGTCTCCAGGGCATGCGAATCGCCGTGCAGGAATATGGGGTCAGTAATACGGAGCTCTTAGAAGGACTGAGAGAACGGGGAGCGGAGGTCCGGCCTGTGCCAGTCTATCGGTGGACTTTACCGGATTATCTTGCACCCCTGAAGAATTTGCTTCAAGAAGTCATGGATGGGGCCGTACCGGTTTTGTTAATCACCAATGCCGTACAAGTTGAACACATCATTAAAGTGCTAGGAGAGGACGAAAAGATCAATCAATTCAGAAAGGCCCTTCACCGCATGATGGTGGCCTCAATCGGCCGGGTGGCCAGCGAACGGTTGCGCCATTTTGGATTCCCCGTCGACCTGGAACCCTCCCACCCCAAAATGGGTATTCTGGTTAAAGAGGCCTCTCAGGCCGTTCACACAATCCTTGCCAATAAGAACCCCCCACCAATCAGGTAGCTGTTCTTTCCCTGATTCTCCGCGAACACATCGGACTTTCACTTTTATAACTGTTCTAGGCATTTCCATTAACTTCCGATTGGTTCGGAGCGAAAAGCACCATAATTTCAAGCACATTCCATCAACTGGAATTTTTAGAATTCATGATACTTGCCGGGTTTCGGCCCGGCAGCCGAGGTCCTTTTGTTTCGGCAAAAGGACCCAAAACCAGTGACGCCCCGTCCGGTCTCATTAAGGTGGGACGGACGCGAGCCTGAGGAGGGCGGCCTAACTCGCTACGCTCAAACAAAGTCCGCCGGTTCATGAGAGCGTCCGACCCAAGGACCGGACGGCAGTCGTCAATTAGCGGCGAGGGGTCACACAGACAAACAAGACTTTGGAAATTAATTGGAATCACTATAATTTATGAAGCCGGTTCAGGCGTATGGAGCAGTTTGGCTATCGACACACAATGGTCTGTTCTCATACCAAGACTCGCAGACTCCAGTTGTTATGACAAAAAAATGAAGAATGGCCAGGAAGCCTGTGTTACGCGGTCAGTTCTTGATAGAGGGCCAAACCCTCAGACCACTCCCCAAGACCACTCTCTGAATTGATGTGACCCGCTGGTCCAATATTGACGAAGCGACTACCCCAACCCGACGCGCAAGAACGGGCAAACTCAAGACTCCCGAAAGGGTCGTTGGAACTGGCTATCACGATGCTGGGAAATCCAAACGACCCTAAAGGCACCGGAGAAAAACCTCTTGCCTCTGAAGGAAAAACGTCATCATCCGGATTCGGTGGCGCTACCAGCAAGGCCCCTTTGATCTTGGGGCTGGTACGTGCAGCCCAATGCGCGACGCAAAGACACCCCAGGCTATGCGCAACAAGAACGGGACTCCCTCCGATTTTTGCTACGGCTTGCTCAAGCACATTCACCCACTCGTCACAGACAGGATTATTCCAATCCTGTTGCTGCACACGAATAAATTCGGGATTCGCGGACTCCCAAAGCGTTTGCCAATGGGCATGATCAGAGTTGCCGATTCCCGGAAGAATGAGAGTAGGGACATTCACGATAACGATTCTTTTTGGCATTTCTGATGCGGACTAAGCGGCACCCTTGCCGAGATAGTAGGAAAAGGCTCATAGCAGTGCAGCGCGGGTAGGTGATGAGCAACTATCTCCTTAATTGTGGGGTCCTCTTCCGACGCGACGATAAAATTGTGCACCGCATCTTTCAGGGCCCGATGCAGCACCTCGACAGTAATAACGATTGCATCTTCTGGTAGAGGCGTATTTGCATCAGCAGGGGGACCCGCTTTCCACTGGTACACAAGGCGTTTCGCCTTCCGCGCTGATGCGAGATCGGAATTTGCACTGTAGAGATGCAAGACTCCGCATCGAGCGGCCCAGAGATCGGTGGCGGAACAGCCCACCGAGTCCTTCGGCTTGATAAATCGGTCCACCCATTTCTTAAAGACCTTTCTGTTGGTTGACGCCAGCCCGACTGGCCGGGTAAGGGCCGCGAGGGCATCCGCTGCCGAAAACATCAGAATCACCGCCGACACGAGGCACTCTCGATCGAGACAGACCTGGATGCCCTTTAGCATCCCGCGTTCACCGTTGACTACCTCGTCTAGCCTTGGATCAACTCTCATAAATGAACCCTCAAGTTGTCAAACCGAAGCCGGAGTTGAGTTGCGGAGGGAAGTCTGGCCTATTCGAACCGCTTATCGTTTCCCTTCATTCACGTTCCCCTCTTGCGTGCTCGTTCGGTATATCGCGTTCACTCCATGCCTTTGTTAAACACTGCGACATCCCCGAGAAGTCCAAGAAAGCTAGATGAGAATGCCGTAGCCTTCTTAAGAATTCTTTGCGAGTATAGATTTATGGATTCTGAGGCAATTTCCGGCGGGTGCACTTTCAAGCAGACCAACCCTCCCCCCTTTTCTGCGAAATTGAGTTGAAACATCAGCTGACACATTCCTTTTTGAGGATGAATTAGTTGATCTCTGGCCAAAATCACCTGATCGATCCATAGCCTCTTGTGCTCAGTAATCAGTGCGCTTATCTTAGCAGCCGCCTCTTTCTTGCCATTCAATGCATTGTTCGCAAGCGAATTAATGACTTTGCCTCCATAAACATCCTGCACGCGATGAAAGCCATCAACGATCCCACCAACAATCTTTTCCCTTGAGAGCAGTTGAACCAACAAGTCCAATAGGGTTTTCACTCCAGAGAAAAATGCTTCAATACGGATGTGCAAGTCTGGCTGTTCGCTGAATATGACCATTCTTTCAAGATCAAACTTGCTCATACACCATTGATGCTGAATCCTTTCAATGTGTGGCAAGCATAGTCTCTCCCCATGGATGCACATGCCTACTATCTGGTTGACACAATGATGTAGTACAGCATACTCGGTACTGCACGACTGAACGACGCCTTTGCTTTCACGTGACCAAAAGTTGTGGTTAAATATCTCAACGCTGGTAACGCTCGAGCTGTCGGCGCAGATAACTGGCACTCTTTCATTTGAATCTGCAGCTGTCACCATTATTAGCACACCATCAAAGATGTAAAAACAGCGTTGCTCCGCAACAAGTGCCTTCTTCTTATCCGCCAACAAATCGACGAGGAATCATTGGGTCGATGACCATGCGCTTTGATCCCAGTAAGCTCTAGTCGTCACAGACCTTCCACGGTGCAGCATTCGATTTTTCCATCGATGACTTGCTTTCCAAAGCTGAAACAACAGGCGACTGCTTCGTTCCGTGCCTTAAAGGAATTGGCTGAAGAGAACTGTCTCGATCGCATTTCATCTCCTCGATCATGAAAGATGCGAATATTTATCTCCCACTCGCCGGAGTCAGGCAACTGGTAAGGAGCTGCCTGAATTTCATAGGCTTTATAAGTGGCATTCTGAATAGACCTTTCTTTAGACATTGATTCCCTCCTTTTAAATAGTGGACTCGTATTTATTGGTAGGACAAATTAGAAGTAATTTTGAATGAAAAATTACGTAATGTCAAGTAGCAATTTAAATCTAGGTATTCAACCGTTGCCTTGTCGGTGCAATAATGAAAGGCCTGTACCTGCCTTTGGCATCCACCATTGAATGGCTTCCAATTGTTCAGCCACCCAGGTTTCCCTGCGCCAGCGTTCGGAGAGTTCAACGGTCAAGAACGTTCATCAAACTTAGACTCCCGCGATATCATATCTAACGTCCAACCAAACAAGTTCGCCGCTCAAACACCGTCCGCGGTTGAACAAAACATCGAAGGATCTGTGCCCGATTCAGGACAATCACAGCTCAGCGAGATCCTTCGTTCCACTCAGGATGACATGGTCTCTCAGGACGTGTGCTTTACATTGATCGTTCACCATTCAGCAGACAGTGTCTTACCAGTGGAATTCCAGCTTGTAACCACTATAGGCATTCCCAATAACTTCCAATGCATTGTTGTAGGCATAGGCCACCCTCGTTGCCGACTGAACGATCAGGGTTGGCAGCAACCTCGTTCAAACGGTGAAAGGCGATGGAGAATACCCATATCCCTGCGACTCGCGACTGCCTGTTGTCTAACGCCTGCTGCCTGGCCCCTGGGGCGGATGCTCTCATCCACCGGCAGCCCTTGTCCGAGCGCAGCGAGTTGGGCTGCCCTCCTCAGGCTCGCATCCGCCCTCTGCGATGTGGCCAGGGAGGGCGTCACGGGTTTTGGCTACTTTTGCCCGAACAAAAGTGGCTCGGCTGCCGGGCCGAACCCCGGCAACGCTCGTACGTGCTAATCATGCCAGTGAGTAGAATGATGGGCTCGAACATGTCGGAAAATATTTGGAAAGACTAAAAAGTGGAATGATACGCCACACCACGTCACCTCAACCCATTCTTACATCCTCTTTAACCACCAACGTGATCGGCACTACCACACAAAAGGGATGAGGCGCTTGGTCTGACGTCGATAGGCAGTCATATTCAGGGAATCGTTCCATCAAGAGGCGCTCTTCGTACTGAAGTTTGACCGATAGGGTCATTACCAATCCCGCCCATAACAGTATCCGGTAGGACAGAGGACTCCCCAGGGTCCAGGCCAGGGTCACCAACAAGACACTGGTATACATAGGATGCCTGACCCAGCGGTAAGGACCGAGAACAATGAGTTTAGCTTGGCCGGCGACCTCCGGAAATACCTTCAATTGTCTCAACCCCATGACATAAAGCGCCCACAGCCCTATCACTCCGCCAACCGCCAGTATCACGCGAAGACTCCACCCTGGAGGCCATAGTGGCCCGGTGAAAGCGATTATGCCAATGAGCACAAATTGGATTGCAACCAGGGTGACCGAAAGCGCTGAGGGCAATGCATTCTTATTGTCTTGATTCATGAACAGATTGAATGGTCGTCTGAAGAGTTTCAATCTAAATCTTTAAGAAATACCTCGAATCTTCCGAGGGTTTTTTTAGACAGAGTACAATGAATCAGACGACACCAACATTTGCTGCGACTTTGACGGATTCCCTCACCTCGGCTTTGGCCCATGCGATGATAAAGTTGCAATCAACGATCCTCCAACCCTTTCTCCCTGCCCTCTTTTTTTTCGCCGGTGTGACCTATGATACCCTCACCTTAACACGCATCGATCGTCCTTTGGATAACCTGATTCTTCTCCTTTACCTCTCTCTTCTGGGCACCCTCATCATACTCACCGGTCGATTTCAATTAGGACTGATCCCCTCTCCACCCGACCTACCCGGCTGGAATGTTCTTGGTCTGGTGCATCGTGCCCGTCCGCATCTTGCCCACGCTCTGCAATTTTTATTAGGCGGACTGTTCAGTGCCTATGCGATCCTGTATTCGCAGAGCGCGTCATTTTCTACAACTGCCATCTTTTTGGGAATCATTGTCGGCTTTCTTATTGCCAATGAATTTCTTCGAAACCGGTATTCCAGCCTTAAAATGCTGGTAGGCCTCTATGCCATCGTCACCCTAAGCTTTTTGACATTTTTTCTCCCTGTCCTGACGGGATGGATGAATGCCTGGATCTTTGTCACAGGCGCTGTTATGACGGTAGCTATTGTGTGGAAGCTCGTCCGCCTCATCCTCCAGGGTATTCCCAATCTGCCCTCTAAGGCTCCCGTGATGATCAGTCTCCCGGCATTCGCCCTTGTGGGACTCTGCACCACGCTCTACTTTCTCAATTGGATTCCTCCCATTCCCCTCTCCCTCAAATTCGGAGGGGTCTATCACCACATAGAAAAATATCAAGACGAATATATGCTGACCTATGAAGATGGTCCCTGGTACGCCGTGTGGAAACGATCGGATGACCGGGTCGGGACGGACACACCTGTCTATGCCTTTTCGTCCGTGTTTGCCCCGGTCACGTTGCATACCACCATTTATCACCGCTGGGAATGGCGACCGCTTCAAGAAGCGGCTGAATTCATCACCACGGATCGCATTCCCATTACCATCACCGGCGGAAGGGAACACGGCTATCGCATGTACACCATGAAACACCGGCTCCAGCCTGGTGATTGGCGAATCAATGTCGAAACGGAAGATGGACGACTCATTGGACGGATGACGTTTGTTGCCGATGCAGAATATTCGCCGTCGCATGAACTGACGACCATGAGTCGATGACATAATCTTCTTCACGTCGAGCATGATCTGCATCAATATTCCTTCACTCAAAAAATTTCACGACACAATATTTCGGCGTCTTGAACACGGAGCAAAAAAAAATTCAAAAAATCTTGGAAATAATTGTGTAGACGTTGTAGTATGAATTCAATATCATCATGCACAACTATCGAAACACTTCTTGATACATCTCTTCCCTCTCCAGTTTCGCTTTCGAACCGAACATTGCACCTCATCGTTGAACGATAACCATTGCATAATTTTCGCGTGACCTTTCACACTGGCAACGTGCTCAGGTTTTCGTATTCATTCATATGCTCACCGGAATTTCAACGGTGAGCCATCACTGCGGCTCTGACGTCGCATCTATTTAAGAAAGGGGGTGAGTGTTTTGGCCACAAAGAAAAAAGCACCGGCAAAGAAAAAGGCCCCAGCCAAGAAAAAAGCACCGGCAAAGAAAAAGGCTCCAGCCAAGAAAAAAGCTGCCACGAGAAAACGGTAGTTTTTCTCCGGTGTGCGGACATCACGCCGGATGGAGCATCGCTCCATCCGGCGTGTGTTTTTGAGATGACGCGTTCCCACAGGAACCAGCAGGCTATGGTTTGCTCCACTGGTCGCCGGTCGGCTCCTTTTCTCTTCTCACCGTAATATGGCTCTGTACCCTGTTAGCGGCAACCTTATCACCTCCGAAAAGCCGGTTAGGCTTCGGTCTTGACTCCACCAAACCCCACCTGGAATGATCCTGATCTCCACAAGTATTGACCCAATACCCTAATTAGGTATTCTTTTTTTACTTCACTGAAGGGGATCTGACATGTCACAAGTCACCGGCAACATATTCGGGCGATTGGCACTTTATTTCTTCATGGGCGTGGGGGGAGTGTTCTTTCTCCACAGTTCCAGCTTTGCCTCTGGAGAACCCCAAGGCACCCCCTCGACCAAAGAAACGCCTTCTGTCCCTTCGGATTCCTCCTCATCCCGTCAATCACCCCCACCAACCGGAACACGGTCTTTAGATGAGAAGGGGCAACAGGAATTGGATGCCCTGCGGCAAAAACCGGAAGAATTTCGCACATTGATTACGGGCGTGCAGATTTTTCTCGGACGATTCGGATACGGAGTCGGACCTTATACTGGAATGCTGGATCAAACCACCAAAAACGCGCTTAAGCGCGTATCAGAAAAAAAGCGATCTTTCTCAAACGGGAGATCTCGATTTTCCCACGCTGAAACGTCTGACAGAGGATGATCGCCTCATGAATCGCGTGGTGCCGTTTCTTCCCCAACAAAGCTTTCACGATCAGAAATGGGATCAATGGGTTGAAGTTCAGGGTTCGTGGATGCTCAAGGAAGGGAATACCGACGATGTGCTGCAAACCTCGCGAATCACCTGCATGCGGGAATTTAAACGGTGTATCGAGTCAACCGCATTCCTGGTCAATGGGAGTGTGCCTCAACTGAAGGTTCAGACTCAGGTCTACAACCTGAAGGAATGGGATGATGCCAACCTTGTGTCCATACCGTATGAGGGAGAAGCGTGTGCGGTGAGCATTCTACGGATTTCACGGAATCCTCCACTCGTCACACGATTTGTGTCCCTACAGGAGAAACCGGGACAATGTGCGAATGTGAAAGCCGAAGATCGGCAATACGTTCTTGAGGATGGACAAAAAATCTATCAAATTCTCCGGATGCAAAAGGCCGATGCCATCCAACAGATCCTTCAAGTGACCAAGTAACCGGCTTTGATCGAAGTTCAAACTTGACTTTCCGCAGTACGGTCAATGGATCGCGAACGTTGCGTCCCCAAATCTTCCGTCCCCGGTTTGCTCACACGACACCTCCTCCTGATCTCATCACCGGGAGGGAATAACCTGTTTAGGATTTTTCCCGAAACACCCAGGAAAAGTACAGACCGGCCACGGCAATGGTAAACAGTTGAATAGTTTGGAGGATGGGACTGCGTTGCGCACCTTCCAGAGGCGGGGAAAGAATAAAATGAAAACCCAGGAATTCCGGCGAAAGGTCGGATGCCGTTTGCCATGGGGGGAAGAGAACCGCCAGGATGAGCAATGCCACCATGATATAGAGAATCCGGAGATTGAGCGGCTCTTGCTTGGATTCCACCACTCGTTTTTGATCTGCCCGGTTCCCGCATTTCGGACAGAACCGTCCTTTGAGCGGGAGTTCATAGCCACAAGACGGACACGGCTTGGTTTCACTCACACAGCACCTGATTTCTGTTAAGATGAACAATGCCTCTTGATTGGGAATCTCTATCTTGCCCAATTTTCATCGATTCGTCCAGGTTAAACTCCCACAATGATTTGACTCAATCCCAGTGTCATTTTTATAATTTCGCGGAAGACAGAATTTCATTTCCGACATCGACCCTCATTGCTTTCCTCAGACTTGTGCTCTTTTCTCTCCCAGTATATCGACTTGGTTTCGTGGTACATGCAAGAACACCACGCCCATCCATGATTCACCTTTGTCAGGAGTTACCGTGACACCCTCTTCCTTTCGCGTCCTCTCGGTGATCGGCGCCGGAGCCTGGGGAACAGCTTTAGCGCACTTACTCGCCGCCAAAGGCTTCAACATTCGCTTATGGGCGCATGAACCTGAGGTCGCCGAGATTATCCAGCGCACCAGAGAAAATTCCTGGTACCTCCCGGAGGTGGTCTTACCCAATTCCATTCAAGCCACGACCAGTCTTCCGGATTGCGTCCAGGGCACAGATTTGATCGTGCTCGCCGTGCCATCTCACGCCATGGCTAACATCGTGAAGCAACTCTGCCGCTTATTGAAGGAGCCCCTTCCCCTGACTATTGCCACCAAGGGCATTGAGGAAGGCACTTTGCAATTAATGAGTCAGGTATCGGAAAGTCACCTCCCTCAGGCATGGCATCCCTTCATTACTATTCTTACCGGACCCAGCTTTGCATCCGAAGTGAGCCGGTGGAAACCTACAACCATTTTATTAGCCGGGCGGGATTTCAATCTGGTGAATGGCCTGCAGCAAGTGTTCATCACTCCCCAATTTCGCGTGTATGCCGGGCGGGATATCATCGGGGCGCAACTTGGCGGAGCCTTGAAAAATGTCATGGCCATAGCGGCCGGCATCGTCGACGGCCTGGATCTTGGATCCAATGCCAGGGCCGCATTGATCACGCGTGGACTCGCGGAAATGATCCGGTTGGGCCGTGCCATGGGCGCCGATATCGCCACATTTTATGGGTTGTCAGGATTAGGCGATCTGGTGCTCACGTGTACCGGGGCGTTGAGCCGGAATTACCAGGTCGGGATGCATTTGGCAAAAGGGGCCAATATGACGGCACTACAATCGACCACCAGAACTGTGGCTGAAGGTGTGCCAACAAGCCGGGCCGCGATGGCGCTGGCCGAACGACATCATGTGGATATGCCGATTGTGCGCGGGGTCTTTCAGATGCTGTTTGAAGGGCGCAATCCCCGGCATATTGTGACTGACCTGATGTCCAGATTGGCGAAGGGCGAAACTGACGGCCTTCTTCACACCAGCACGGCGACCTTTGGCCCGACGGTTCGTTCATGAATCAGGATCGATTGGCGGCCCTTCTTCAACGGGTTCAAAGCGGACAAGTTTCTGTTTCCAATGCCATTCGCCAGCTCCGCACGCTCCCATTCGAAGATCTCGGCTTTGCGTCGGTTGATCATCACCGGTCGCTTCGACAAGGATTTCCTGAAGTCATCTTGTGTGAAGGAAAAACACCGGCACAAATTACCGCCATTGCACGAAAACTTCTAAAATCCGGAGGACCGTTTCTCGCGACCCGCGTCTCACCGGGAGTCGCCAAAACCCTCAAACGCCTTTCCCGTAAGGCGGTGTATCATGAACTGGCCCGGATTGTCTCAGTCTCCGACCCCACACGGGGAGACAAGGGACTGATCGTCATTGTAACAGCCGGGACATCCGACATTCCGGTGGCCGAAGAAGCACGGGTGACCGCCGAAGTCATGGGAAGCCGCGTGCAAACACTTTATGATGTTGGGGTTGCGGGCTTACACCGGCTGTTGGATCGCCAAGAGAGTCTTCATCAGGCGCGGGCCTTGGTCGTCGTCGCGGGAATGGATGGGGTGTTGCCGAGCGTGGTGGGAGGATTGGTTGATCGCCCGATTGTCGCCGTACCCACCAGCCAGGGCTACGGGGCAAATTTTGGCGGGCTGGCGCCACTGCTGACGATGTTGAACGCCTGTTCAGCAGGAATCGGAGTGGTGAATATCGATAACGGGTTTGGGGCCGCCTGTTTAGCCCACCGTATTAACGTGCTGGCGGAATCTCCTCTCCAGGCCTAGACAACTCCGGCAACGGCTCATGCAAGGGTTCAGACATCTGAGCCTCCGGCATTTCAGGATTCGTCATATCTCCTTTCTCTTCCGGGCCAATCGATTGGGAATCAGACCTGGGTTCACCGGTCTCCTCGGGAAGACTATCCGCGGGGTCAAGAAGGTTATCTTCTCCCGGAACCACTGGATCATCCGATGCCTTCAAGCCTTCTTCCATGACCGGAACATCTTCTTCGGGACTCTCCCCCTCGCGGAGGATCTCAAGTTCCTGGGGAATATCCGGCTCGGGGGGAAGGGGAGGAAGGACCTCACCGGCATAGGCCAAGGCTTCGAGCGTCCCATGCACGCGATGTGAAACGATCTTAGTGCGGGGACCATACCCCTGGTCCTCCATTAACTTGGCCTGGAGTTCATAAAAGTACGAACCATCAGCGACCAATTCATGATATTGATCCTTCCCATCCCAAACCAGCACCATCGGCACAGTGAGATTCCGCCCCTTCGCCTCCTGGTCGTCCACCAATCGGCGATGTGCCACAAAACTCATGGTTCGGCGCGTGGGTGACGTGATCATGGCAGACACTTCCAGCACATTGGCCCCATTTAATGATGGCGGTAACTCCACGAGCAGCGCCAACGTCAATGCACTTTTCCCAAGGATAAACGGATCAGGAGACGTCACGACCTCGGTAATCTTGACCGGAGAAGCCGAAACTCGCTTGGATTTTGCGTCGCTTGGGCTGGAAAGGAAAAGGACCAGGACCACACCGAGGGACAACAGAAGAACCCCGTAGCGCCACCATGGCCAGGGAAACGGAATCTGTTTCTGTGTTGGTGTCGAGGGCATCCTTCTTATTGTGCCAAAGATTTCTTCTTCAGACCAATGAAAGTTAAGATTTATTTTGGGACCATCGGAAAGAGAGGGAGTCCGCCCGCCAGGCAAAGTGGGAATAGGTGGTTTCCACCACGCTTGAAAATTCGCGACTAGAATATCTCACCGAGCTCTTCTAAGAGCTGAGAGACTTTGAGCCTCAAGACTGGCAGGTCACGTTCAATGACATCCCACACAAGCTGAAGGTTGATGCCAAAGTAATCGTGGATCAGCTTGTCTCTCATGCCGGCGATGGGTTTCCATGAGACTTCAGAATGGTCGTCCTTGAGCGAGGCAGACAGGCGCTTCGTCGCCTCGCCGATGATTTCAAGATTGCGCACGACGGCGTCTTGGGTCTTTCGATCAGCAAAGAAGCTCTCCTTGCCTTCTACGGTATATTCAATAATGTTTTGGATAGCGTCTCGAATGTGCAGAAGGTAGATGCGGTCGTCCTTCATAAGGGGACGGCTTCGGCGTGAATGTGCTGTTCGAGATAGGGACTGAGTCCCTCATCGGTGAGAATATCAACTTTTCGTTCGAGGAACGCTTCCAACTCCTGACTGAGCTCGATCAAATCCAGCAGGCTGCGCCCTTGATCCATCTCAACCAGCAGGTCGATGTCACTTGTGGGGCCAGCTTCCCCTCGGACAACGGACCCAAACACACGCACGTTGTGCGCTCCATGTTGCGCGGCAAGCTGGATAATGCGATCTCGTCTCGCTCTGAGCATGTCAGTGGTGGTCACGATATGCGCTCCGTTTCTTCCCCAACAGAATACCCACTGAGGCCCCATCTGACAAGCGTTCCCGGCCTCGGACAATAGCGTAGGAGATCAATGGGCATATGATCAATGACTGATAGCTATGATCAATGGCTGATAGCAGGGAGGGCCAGAATGCTCATTGATAAACATTCAATATTTGGCCTTTTGGCGTGGCCGAGCCGTGCAGGCGACTCCGGAAAGACGGCGGTGCACTGTTTGAGCCCTTCGGCAAGGCTCAGGACAGGCTCCGCGAGTTTGCGCCACCGCCGGATTCGGCGAACGCGCGGGAACCCGAAGGGCCACGACAGGGCAGTTTTGGGTCCTTTTGCCGAAACAAAAGGACCTCGTGCGCCGGGACGAAACCCGGATAATTTCAAAAAAATTTTGTCCCCTTCTCAATGACCAACTCAGCGTCGCGTTGAGGTTTTTGATATGCTACGGTTTCGCCTTTGGACTTTTTCAGGTGTGATTTCATGACCAGACATCTTCATATCGATGCATTTTCGGGTGTGAGCGGCGACATGTTTCTTGGCGCCCTCGTGGATACCGGTGTGCCCTTGTCCGCCTTGGAAAAAGGCCTGAAAGCTCTTAGGCATCAAAGGTTATCGGCTTCGCGAACAGCAGGTGATCCGCAATAGCATTCGGGCAACTAAGGTGGATGTGGATATTCAAAAGGGCTTTTCCAAGCCTTTATCGATTGCCGCTATCCGAAAAATGTTGATAAATAGTCGCCTGCCCGACGCCATTCGCACGCAGGCGCTCCATGCCTTCAGGCTTCTGGCTGAAGCCGAAGGCGCGGTACATGGCCAAGCTCCCCATAAAGTGCATTTTCATGAGGTAGGCGTCATCGATTCTCTGGTGGATATTGTCGGTTCTCTACTTGGGTTCGCGCATCTCAACGTGACAACCCTGTCATATTCTCCCATCAATCTGGGAGCCGGTACTATTGCCACTCAGCATGGTCTGCTTCCAGTGCCGGGTCCGGCGGTGGCCCACATGGCCAAGGGCATTCCTGTCTTCTCCAGCGGGCCAAACATTGAATTGACGACTCCGACCGGCATGGCCTTGGTTAAGACTCTATCCCAAGATTGTAAACCGCTCCCTGCCTTAACACCACAAAAAGTGGGGTATGGCGCGGGCACCGCCGATCCGCCGGGATGGCCGAATGTGCTCCGGCTTTTTCTTGGTGTGCAAGCCGGTGACCCTCTGCTGCGTTCGGAACGCATCATGCAACTTGAGACGAACATTGATGATATGAATCCCCAATTGTATGACCTGATCATGGAGCGGCTGTTCCAGGCCGGGGCTCTCGATGTCACGTTGACACCCACCATCATGAAGCGGAGTCGGCCCGGTACAATTGTGACAGTGATCGGTTTCTCACAAGACCTGCACGCGCTGCAGTCAGTGCTGTTTACTGAGACCTCGACTCTGGGAATACGGGTCCAGGAAATGGATCGAACGATTCTGCCCCGCTCATCCCAATCGATTCGATTGTTGGGCGGTTCGGTCCGCATGAAGATTGCCGATCTTGGACAAGGTCGTTCAAAAGTCACTCCCGAGTATCGTGATTGCGTCACTTTGGCTGAGCGAACTAAGCAGCCGGTTCAAGTGATCATTGACCTCGCACGCCGGACGTTTGCCAGTGCCAAAACTCCTTCCCCCCGCAGAACCGCTCGTGTCAAACCACCACGGCGCAGGTAATTCAAGGCATGTCCTCCGCTCAACAGACCAAGCCGCTACTCGCCATTACCATGGGAGACCCTGCCGGGATCGGCCCCGAAATTATTGTGAAAGCCCTCCTGCTGCCGAAAGTGTGGCGTGTCTGTCGGCCCCTGATCATTGGTAGCCGGACCATTCTGGAATACACAACGAAATCCTTGGGGATCTCCCTTGTTCTGGTGCCAGTGGAGGGTCACGCGACACCCTCCGATCCTCGTCTGTTTCGCCGTGGCACCCTTCCGGTTATTAGATCCCTTTTCCAGATCGGTCACACCGGTCAGACTTGGACGAGGCACGGCACGGTCCGGAAATATGGCGGTCACATGTATCCAGACAGCCGTCCGGATAGCCCAGGCGGGTTGCGTGCAGGGCATCGTTACCGCGCCCATTAATAAACATGCCATTCACTTAGCCGGACACTCGTATCCTGGCCACACCGAAATGTTGGCAGACCTGACGAAAGCCGAAGAATCGGGCATGATGATCGTGGGTGGCCCCTTGAAAATTTTATTTGCAACCACCCATCTGGCTCTTCGCGACGTCCCGAAGGCATTGACGTCCGCCACGATCCTCCGGGCCATTCGATTGGCCCATCAGGGACTCACCCGATTGTTTCACATTCAGAAACCGCGCATTGGTGTGGCCGGCCTTAACCCTCATGCCGGTGAGAATGGCTTGTTTGGCGACGAGGAAGATCGACTTATTCGACCCGCCATTCAGCAAGCAAAAAAACAGGGCATTGCCTGCACAGGTCCTCATCCCGCCGATACTTTGTTTGGCAAAGCGGTGCGAGGCTCCTTTGACGGCATTGTCGCCTTATATCATGACCAGGGTTTGATTCCCCTCAAAACCGTGGCTTTCGGCCATTGCGTGAACATCACGGTAGGCCTGCCGATCATTCGCACGTCGGTTGACCATGGTACCGCCTATGACATTGCCGGGCAGGGAAAAGCTGATCCCACGAGCCTCGTTCAGGCTATTGAGATGGCTGCCAGGTTGGCCTCAGCCTCAATGTAATCGCAAGGCGCAATCATGGGAACGCCAAAATATCCTTCTCCCACCAAACCACCGGCATCGACGACCGGTCGCTCCTGGAGTGCAAGAAAAATCGCTGCTGCCACATTACAGACGATTGAGCGCACGCGGGCCTTTAGCGATGACGTGTTCGATCACATAACCAAGGACCTCGTGGTTTCCGAACGCGATCGACATCTGGCGTTTGAATTAGTATATGGAGTATTGCGGCATTACATCACTCTCGATTGGCGATTAGATCAGGTTTCCCGCAAGCCCATGGTCCGCCTGCCACTGACGGTCGCGACGACGCTTCGGGTCGCCGCGTATCAATTGCTCTATCTTGATCGTATCCCGGCTTCCGCCGCAGTGAATGAGGCTGTTCAGCTTATCCGGAAACAACCCGGCCACAATTGGTCCGGTTTTGTGAACGCGGTGTTACGCAATCTGCTTCGGCAACCTGCCCCGCCGATGCCTGATCCAGCCGTCGATGCTACCGCGTCCCTCTCCATTCGATATGCGTGCCCACCCTGGTTAGTTGAACGCTGGCAACAATCTTTCGGACTCCTGCACGCTGAACATCTTTGCCAACAATCGGTCGGCATTCCACCGTTAACAATTCGAACCAATTCGCTACGATGTTCCCGTTCGGCTCTTTTGACTCGCTTCCAATCGGAGGGGATACTCGCGCAGGAGACCGCCGTGAGCCCGGTTGGACTGACTCTGGACAAATGTGGCAATCCCGGACAGCTTTCCGCATTAAAGGACGGTTCGTGTTACGTGGAAGACGAAGCGGCTCAACTGATTCCCTTACTGCTTGACCCTCAGCCCGGTGAGCGGATTCTTGATGCCTGTGCGGCTCCAGGAGGGAAAACCACGCATCTGGGGCAATTGATGAAAAACCGGGGGAGCATCGTGGCGCTTGATCGCGATCAAGGACGATTGGACAGGCTCGTCTCCAATTGTGCCCGATTGGGGATTTCAATCGTTCGACCGGCTCTCTATGACCTGCTTGAACAATCAGATGCCAACCGGGCAACCGGTCCATCAAAAGCCCATGATGCACTTCCAGCCATGCTAGCCCAACCGTTTGACCGCATTCTGGTGGATGCGCCGTGTTCCGCTTTCGGGATCCTTCGCCGACACCCTGAAGGAAAATTATTGAAAACACTGTCGACCATTCAACAAGCCCAAGCTCTCCAATATCAGATCCTCGACCGGGTCTGCGACCTCTTGAGACCAGGGGGAATCTTGGTCTATAGTGCCTGCTCGATTGAACCGGAGGAGACCACGGAGATCCTCTCCGGTTTTTGTCGGAAACATCCTGAATTTCACCCTGAACCCGTCACACCCTGGGTGCCTGCTACCGGGCAATCGCTCATGACTAACCACGGGCATTTGTGTACGGCTTTCCAGACGTTTAATATGGACGGATTCTTTGCGTGCCGGTTGAAAAAATCATCATGACGATGCCTACCACACCCTTGATCGCCCCTTCGATTCTCTCTGCGGACTTTGCCCGTTTAGCGGAAGCCGTTCAGATGGTGGAGGCGGCCGGGGCCGATTGGATTCATGTGGATGTGATGGATGGACATTTCGTTCCCAATTTGACCGTCGGCCCGCCGATGGTTGAAGCCCTTCGCAAGGTGACCTCCTTGCCATTGGATGTCCACCTGATGATGACGAATCCGGACGCCTTTATTTCTGAGTTCGTCGATGCCGGAGCCGATATTTTGACGGTCCATGTCGAAGCCTGCCCACATTTACACCGGACGGTCCAATCTATTAAGGAACGCCATATCAAAGCCGGAGTCACCTTAAATCCCGCAACGTCCGCCACATCCCTTGAGGAAATACTGGGGGACGTTGATGTGGTCCTGGTGATGTCCGTCAATCCCGGCTTCGGAGGTCAAACGTTTATCCCCTCCAGTTTGGACAAGATCCGCCGGATCCGACACATGATGAGCGATTTCCACAGTTCCGCTCTTTTGGAAGTTGATGGGGGAGTCAATCTGGACAATGTGGCTTCCATATTCAAGGCAGGTGCGAATGTCCTGGTTGCCGGTTCCGCCATTTTCGGTAGCACCGATATCCCCGAAACCATCCGACAGATGCGAACCGCAAGTCAGACGGTGATTGTTTAATCGGGCCCATGAATTCCCCCAACAATACGGACAGCCTCCACCCTCTCGAAATACAGGTCTTGCGAGTGCTGGGGAAAGACCCGCAGCCGCTCACGGACCTTCAACTTGCCCAACACACAGACCTGGCTGCTTCCCAAATCAGTATGGCCGTCGGATGGCTCCTCACAAAACTTTTGGTGAGTCTGACGTCCGAAACCACCACGACGTATGTTTCCCTCACCACTGTCGGTGTCCAATTCCAACAGGCGGCTTCTCCACCTGAGTGGATTCTTCAGACGGTCAAGGGTTCCTCGCAGGAGGGACGATCGCTCACCGTGAAAGACCTTCAAGCCATGGGGCAATTTCAGCCCGCCGAGCTGAGCCGCGCAATCGGAATCCTGAAAAAAGAGGGGGTCCTCCAATTAGGGACAGGCGGAACGCTGGAAGCCACCGCCCAGATCAGTGCAACGGTTGAGGCCTTGCGATCACTGCTCAATCAGGTTCATGCAGGCTCACGTCCCCTGGATTCATTTCCTACCGATCACCAGGCCTTGCTCCGACAATACGCCGTCAAACGCGGGAATACCCAGGAACCGTTTCGTATCGATGACCATACCGAACGGGCGTATCTCCTCACGGATGAGGGCAGAAAACTCCTGCCTCATTTACGTGAAGGTGCCGCTCAAGAAATTTCCCAACTGACCCCGGAGCTATTAAAAGACGGGTCGTGGCGAAACTATTCCTTTCGGAAATATTCCATTAATCTCAGGCCTCCTCGCCTGGCAGTCGGCCGACGACATTCTTACCGTGAGTTTCTCGATACCGTGAAGCACAAACTCACCAGTATGGGTTTTCAGGAAATGCGGGGCGATCTCATTGAGACGGAATTTTGGGATATGGACGCCCTCTATATGCCCCAATTCCATCCCGCTCGGGCCATTCATGATGTGTACTTTCGTGAAGAATCCCCAAAAGGCCAGGACGATTCCCGAACCATTTCTCAGCCAGGTAGCACAAGTTCACCAGGATGGAGGAACCAGCGGATCGAAAGGATGGAAATATCAGTATGACCGCGAACGCGCGAAGCGCTTAGTGCTTCGCAGTCAAGGAACCGCCGTCTCCGCCAGGACATTGGCGCAAAATCCCCCTGTGCCCGGCAAATTTTTTTCCATTGCCCGGTGTTTCCGCTATGACAATGTGGATGCCACACATGCCACCGATTTTTTTCAAGTGGAAGGGATTGTGCTCGGCTCCGATATCAACTTTCGCACATTATTGGGTCTTCTCCAAATGTTTGCTACGGAAATGGCTCAAGCCAAAGACATTCGATTTTTACCGGCCTATTTTCCGTTCACCGAACCCTCCGTGGAATTACATGTCCATCATCCGAAACTGGGTTGGATGGAATTGGGAGGAGCCGGGCTTTTCCGGCCTGAAGTGACCATTCCCTTGGGCGTGACGGTCCCGGTCATCGCGTGGGGACTCGGGTTGGATCGGATGGCCATGGTCGCATTGGGTATTCAGGACATTCGCGATTTATTCACCTCAGATTTAGAAGCGATTCGTAATATGCGCCGCCAATTCTAACGACTCACGATGCCGACGATTTCCATTTTTCAACAAGATTTCTCACGCCTTGTCGGCCGCAGCGCCTCCATTTCCGACATTGAGCAATGGATGCCATATGTGAAAGGGGAGGTGAAAGATGTTTCCCCTGACAACGGGGAAGTCCGGGTGGAACTCCAAGATACCAACCGGCCTGATTTATGGTGTGTGGAGGGGATTGCCCGACAAATTCGATCGGTCCTGGATAAAGGGCTGACCCCTTACCCCTTTTTTTCTCCTAAAGGTCGTGCCGAACGGCGCATCCAAGTGGCCCAGGGCATGGAAACGATCCGTCCGTATGTCGCGGCTTGCGCATCATTGGGATATGCGATGACGCAGGAGGGCCTCGACCAATGTATTCAAACTCAAGAAAAGCTAGCTGACGCGTTCGGGCGAAAACGTGAAACGGTTTCCATAGGTCTGTATCGCCTCTCTCCCATTGTGTTTCCTGTCACCTATGGCCTCGTGAAACCGGATGAAATTCGATTTACGCCATTGGGATTCGAGGAAAAAATGACTCCCCACGAGGTTCTCACGGTCCATCCCAAAGGTTTGGAATATGGATCGATCCTCGCAGGATGCGAACGGTTACCCCTTCTTTGGGATTCGGACGGGCAGGTGTTGTCCTTCCCGCCGATTATCAATAGCCGGGAACTCGGGGAAGTGCGGTTAGGCGACACTGATCTACTCGTCGAAGTCACCGGAACCGATTTGGGTATGGTGGTGTTGGCTTTGAACATTTTTGCCAGCAACCTAGCAGATCGTGGGGCCGCCATTGAACCGGTGGATATTTCTTACCCCTACGAAACCGAATTCGGCACCATGGTCAAAACCCCTTTGGACATGAACCAATCCCTGCGCATTTCCCTTGATGCGATTGAACAGGCTTTGGGGATGCCCCTCGGCTCACAGTCGATTCAAGAGGCATTGGTTTCTTACGGGTACCAGGTGAAAACAACCCGGCAATCGGTGTCCGTCAAATTACCCCCATTTCGAAATGATTTGATGCATGTCATGGATGTGGCCGAGGATGTGGCTATCACCCGAGGCTATGATTCTTTTTCCCCCATCATGCCCCAGACCTTCACCGTGGGAAGTCTCTCCGCCGAAGAACAGACCAGCGATCGCATTCGTGATCTTCTCGTCGGATTTGGCTTTCAGGAAATTTTTTCCAACATTATGGCTTCCCATCAGGAATTGGTGGAGCGAATGCGAATCGCTGATACCGAACATGCGCACCTGGTGGAAGTGGACAACGTGATGTCTCAGACCTATGCCTGCCTGAGACCTTCCATTTTGCCGTGCCTTCTTCGCGTTGAGGCCCTGTCGCCTCGTTCCTTCTATCCCCATTTGTTATTTGAGGTAGGAGAAATTGCTCGATTGGATTTGAACGCCGATATGGGTTCCCGCACCGCACTGTCCATCGCCGCTATCAGCGCCAATCCCGGAGCCAATTTTTCAGAAATTCATAGTTATCTGGATTTATTGATGTACTATATGGTGTGGCCATACGAACTGGAGCCCGTCACTCACCCTTCGTTTTTGGAGGGACGAGTAGGGCAGATTCGATGTCAGGGTAATCCAGTGGGATATATCGGAGAGTTTCACCCGGAAGTGCTCGAAGCCTGGCAAATCGATATGCCCACTTCCGGGTTTGAATTCGAGATAAGAAAATCTGAAGCTTAAGCGGTGGCGGGTTGCACCTGTCCCTTTGTCTGAGACACAAGGTGAGAAAAACCTTGAGGATCGTGAATGGCCATTTCGGAGAGCATTTTTCTGTTTAACAACACATTGGCTTTCTTCAGGGCATTCATAAACTGACTATAAGTGACCCCTTGGGCTCGAACCGCCGCGCTGATCCGGGTGACCCAGAGCTGCCGGAAATTCCGTTTTCTCTGTTTGCGTCCGGTATACGCATAGGCTTGCCCCTTATCCACTGATTCAGTGGCAGTGCGGAAAAGCTTACTTTTTCCTCCATATTGGCCACTCGCCAATTTGAGCCGTTTTTTCCGGCGCTGTCGAGTTTGTGGCCCCCCTTTTACCCTTGGCATGACAGTTCTCCTTTGTTGATGAAATGTTACTTATAGGGGAGCAATCGAGACAGCGAATATTGGTCTTCCTTACTGACCACTGCTGCACCGCTTAATCGAGATTTTACCCCTGGCGCTTTGGAAGTGAGGATATGGCGCAATCCTGCCTTCCGACGCATCCATTTACCCGAGCCGGTCCGTTTAAATCGCTTACTGGCTCCTGAGTGATTTTTTAATTTCCGCTTTGCCATGTGTGTTTTCCTTTTTCTAACAACCACCAAAATACCGGCTTCTTCGATGAAGACGTTATTTGGGAGCGACCACCATGTAAAGATTCCTCCCCTCCATTCTGGGAGGACTTTCAATATTCCCGGCTCCTTTTAATTCCTCAATAACCTTCTCAATCGCTTTGTACCCAAGCTCTTGATTGGCCATTTCTCGCCCGCGGAACATAATCGTAACTTTGGTCTTATTCCCGTCTTCCAGGAAGTCCCGTATTTGGCGGACCTTCGTTTCCATGTCATGCTTGTCTGTCCGGGGCCTGAATTTAACTTCCTTAACCTGGGTGGATTTCTGGTTAAGTCGCATGCGATGTTCTTTTTTACTCTGTTCATACTTAAATTTCCCATGATCCATAATACGACAGACCGGAGGGTCTGCGGTAGGAGCCACTTCCACCAAGTCATAGCCGGTATCCTTCGCTTGCCGAATCGCATCAGAGGTTTTCAGGATGCCAAGCTGTTCACCTTCAGCACCAATAACCCGGACTTCGGGATTTTTGATGAAATGGTTAATACGTTGTTTGGGCGTCACCGGTCGAGTCATTCGAAAAGAAAGGAACCCTTCCTTACAGCCTCAGGCATATCGTCCCGAATCAGTGTCATAATATCTCTGGTAGACATCGTCCCCAAATTTTTCCCGTTTCTCTGTCGCACCGCTACCGTTTCTGCTTCGGCTTCTCGATCCCCTACAACAATCATAAAAGGAACCTTTGCCTTTTCAGCCTCACGGATTTTAAGGCCAATTTTTTCATTTCGCAAGTCCAAACCTACGCGACAGCCTTCCCCGCGAAGCTTTTTTTCAACTTGTTGAGCATAGGCTTGGTGTTTTTCTGAAATTGGGAGAACCAGAACCTGAACAGGAGCCAGCCAGGCAGGAAAAGCCCCTCCATAGTGTTCCAAGAGAATCCCAAAAAATCGTTCGATGGAACCCAGTAAGGCCCGGTGAATCATGATGGGTTGATGAGTTTTTCCATCCTCTCCCACATAGGTCAATCCAAACCGTTCGGGATTATTGAAATCGATCTGCACCGTCGAGCATTGCCACGACCGCCCTAAAGCATCCTGAATTTTGACATCTATTTTTGGCCCATAAAAGACTCCTTCGCCCGGATCCACCTGATACGCATAGCCACCGTCTTTAAGAGCCCCTTCCAGCGCAAGAGTCGCTTGATCCCATTGGTCGACTGTCCCTACGGCTTTTTCCGGCCGTGTCGATAAATACATTTTGAACTCGGTAAATCCAAAGGTCCCTAACATGAACGTGGTAAATTTCAGGACCTTTTGCACCTCTTCACCCAATTGATCAGGACGGCAAAATAAGTGGGCATCATCCTGAGTAAATCCCCGAACCCGCATCAGCCCATGTAAGACGCCCGATCGTTCGTACCGGTAGACCGTTCCCAACTCTCCATAACGGATTGGCAGGTCGCGGTAACTGCGTAGATGAGATTTATACACCATGATATGAAACGGGCAGTTCATGGGCTTTAACTGATATTCACTGGACTCGACAGGCATGGGGGTGAACATGTTTTCTTTATAGAAATCCACATGACCGCTGGTTTTCCATAAATCCAATCGAGCAACATGAGGGCTATAGACCAACTCATACTGATTGAGCAAATGTTGATCCCGCCAAAAATTTTCAATCAACAAACGGATCTGCGCACCTTTGGGATGCCATAAAATCAGACCGGGTCCGGTTTCATCCTGAATGCTAAACAAATCGAGGTCTTTGCCCAGCTTCCGATGGTCCCGGCGTTTGATTTCCTCTAGTTTGTCTAAATGAGCCTGCAAGGCTTTTTCCGAGGGGAACGAGGTGCCATAGAGCCGTTGCAACATGGGATTCCGCTCGTCTCCACGCCAATAGGCTCCTGCACTCGTCAGAATTTTAAAGGCCTTAATGTGTCCGGTGGAGGGAATATGCGGTCCTCGACACAGATCCACAAATTCTCCCTGCTGATACAGCGACACCAGATCATCTGGAATACCTTCCAGTACTTCAACTTTATAGTGCTCTCCACGTTGTCGAAAGAACTCGATGGCCTCGCTCTTTGACATTTCCAGTCTGGTCACCGCAAGGTTTGCGGCAATAATGCCCTTGGCTCGTTGTTCTATGGCTTCGAGATCTTCTGGCGTGAATGGGCGTTCAAAGGCGAAATCATAAAAGAAGCCCTCTTCAATGGCCGGCCCAATGGTCATTTGGGCGGTCGGAAAACATTCCTTCACGGCTTGGGCCATAATATGGGTACTACTATGCCGGTAAATTTCTTGGCCTTCCGGTGAATCAAATACCAGAGGCTGCAAGGTTGCATCAGTTTCCAATGGAGCCAGCAAGTCTTTTTCCACGCCATTGGCCTTCACGGCGAAGACCTCCGCGGGAACTGTTCCCATCAATTTTTCTATTGCGGCTTTAGCCGAGATCCCTTTTGGAAAGGTCTGGCTGCTTCCGCCCTCCATGGTTATCTGAATCGATTCCATATTAGCGTACAAGTAAATGTTATCTGGTCCTATAATTTCCTATAATTGAGGTATGCACGCAAGAAAAGGCACCACTCCCCTAAAAGAAGTTGGATGCCATTCAGGCTTTTTTGGGAAAAAACTGGTAGGCGCGGGCGGTATTGAACCGCCGACCTCTACCGTGTCAAGGTAGCGCTCTCCCCCTGAGCTACGCGCCTATATCCTACCGGACATATGCTAGACTGCATCGGTGGCCTTGTCAACAAATGGTTTATATTTCAAGGGGAATGGAAGGATTATTCAACTGAATCCGGGTCAGCCGGCTTTCGTTTTCCAGAAGCGGATTGCTTTAACCGACTTAAGGAAATTTGAAATTCCGTAATTTTTTTCCTGAGGGTATTGCGATTGAGACCCAGGAGTCTGGCAGCCTTAATTTGATTGCCATTCGTTTCCCGTAAGGCCAGTTCAATCAAAGGGCGTTCCACAGCTCTCATCAAGGTGGGGTACAGATTTTTTCCGGAACCCACATTCATCGCTCGAACGAAGTCCCCCAATTTTTTCTCAACATAACTGGCCAAACTCACATCTTTCGGATCGATCGCCCCCTCTTCCGATGGTTGATCCCCCATGACCTGCCGTGATCTGCTTCATGGTACTCCAGGCGGGCAAGGGTCCGGCATAAATGAATGTTTTCGACAAATTCAATTGGCCATTCAGTGCCGACAGGGCAGGAAAAAATTTCTTCCCGGACTCATCCAGAATCACGCCGGTAAATTGTTGAGAGCGCATCGCCGTTTCCAGGGAAGAACAATCTTCCAACACCGTAATGGCGTTCTGAAGGTCGGGGCCTTGCACTCGCGACTTGAGATCGGGATCGTGAGTCAGCAGAGCAAAACGGTTGTGAGAAGAGTTTGAAGACATGGTATTTTGATCAGGTGAAAAGCAAACGAGGATTATGTCGGAACATTTTTTAAAAATCAAATGAGGAAAAAACCTTTATTAGGACTTAGACAATTCCCAACAAGGGACCCAATATTCGTAATGCGCACCAAATTAACACGCCACCAATCGCATCCAACAACAATCCGGCTTGCACCATCCGGAGAATCGGAATTTTCCCCGTCCCATAGACAATCGCATTCGGGGGAGTGGAAACCGGCAGTACAAATGCCAGACTTGCAGCCATACAAGCACCCAGGACCGGAGGGACAGGAGAAAAATTTGCAGTATGCGCAATGGCAATGAGCACCGGCACAATCATGCTGGCGGCTGCGGTATTCGACATGACTTCCGTGAGCACCAGCGCCGTGAGAATCGCCACACCTGTTAAACCCCAGACGGACTGAATGCCGAACATACCAACCATTCCCTGCCCGATCGCTTTCGCCAATTCCGTTTCGACCAACAACTCGCCAAAGGCGATGCCTCCCCCGAATAACAAGATCGTTCCCCAATGAATATTGGCGGCTTCTTTCCAGGTTAAAGTAAATTTCCCCTGTCGAAAATTCAAGGGCAGAAGAAACAACAGCCCGGAGGCAAATATGGGCACCAATTCTGTTGGGAAATGAGCACGAACCCATTGCACGACCGCATGATCGTTTTCAAGCCATATTGAGAGTATGGCCGGGAGTATCCACAGCATGACCGCCAACATAAACACGCCAAACGTGTATTGCTCCCCACGAGTCCAGGGAGGTGTTGCCGCAATCGTGAGGACAGGAGAACCATCGTGAAAAGAGGAGTGAGAAGGGGGAGCATGTAACCAATATAACAAAGTAAACATTACGAGCAGCATCACACTCGCCAACGGCAATCCAATCAGCAGCCACTGGTCAAAGGAAATGGTGATCCGGGCTTGCTGGGCCAACAGGCCCACACCGATTAAATTCGGCGGGGTGCCAATAAGGGTGGCCACTCCCCCGATTCCGGCCCCATACGCCAGACAGAGCAAAAATCCGGTTTCAAACGTTCCCATGTTGGGATTGACTTGTCGAAGGGCCCGTAACACTCCAAGCGCAATGGGTAACATGACAGCCGTTGCCGCCGTATTGCTAATCCACATGGACAAGCCTGCAACTGCCAGACTCATGGCCATCATGATACGAATAGGGTTGGAACCCACGCACTGGCGTGACAGAAGCCAGTTGCCGAACCGGCGGTCCAACCCATGAACCGATAAGGCCTCAGAAATGAAAAAACTGCCAATAAACAAGAAGATGATGGGGTGGGCAAACGCAGCAAACACGGATTGCATGGTCCCCAATCCGGTCAACACACACAGACCACATCCCAATAAGGCGGTAATGGGAAGAGGAATAGGCTCGGTAATCCACATCACGATCACCCAGGTCAAAATGCTCGCCAACGTTCGCGCTGAATCGGGCAGGGATTCGGGAACAAGAAACCACATCAGTCCTGCCAGAAGCGGACCGGCAAGAAGACCGAATTGATGAGGAGGAATAGGCGTGTGAGAGGCTGGACCGGATTGGCTCATAAACCGATTGGCTATACACTCTGCCGTGAACGGGAAGTTACGCGACGACGGTATGTATGGTTATCCATATATTGTGGAAGTGGCCTCGCTGAAGAGCCTCTCTAGGATTTGACGGATGCAGGAGGTATCATACAGAAGTACGGATTTTTCAGATAGGGTCAGTGAAAGCATCTACTATTATCTTTTTCCTCTACACGCATCTGGAAGTCCTCGATATGACAAATTCTTGGCCAGGAAGCCGGGAATGGCTTTTCGTGGAGAATGTAGACGACCAGGTGTGACCCATAGAAAAGTTGAGAAAGCCGCAGGCAACCGTTTCCAACATTTTTCATCCCATGCAACATAAAATTCAGACTTTAGACCGTCTATTACAACGGATTACCGCACATCAGCAGGCGGGAGAATCCATTGTTTTTACCAATGGGTGCTTTGATGTGTTACATGTTGGCCATACGCGATACCTGGAGGAGGCCAAGCAACTTGGAGAACGATTAGTGGTCGGAATCAACAGCGACGAATCGGTGCGCCAACTGGCTAAAGGCGCGAACCGACCGATACTGCCTGGTGCTCAGCGAGCAGAGGTGATTGCCGCATTAGGATGCGTGGATTACGTGATACTTTTTGACGAACCGGATCCCTTGAATCTCATTAAAGCCATTCAACCCAACGTCCTCGTCAAGGGAGGAGATTGGACCCCGGAACGGATTGTCGGAAAAGATTTCGTGGAGGAACGGGGAGGATTTGTGCGAACGATCCCCCTCGTCCCGGACATTTCCACCACCACGATCATTCAACGTATTCTCACCGCTCATGGCATACGCCCATCCTCCTAACCCGCACGTCGAGAAAATTTTTCGTGGTGTCTTGCAGATGATAAGAGTCCCATCGGTACTACAACAGTTCTCCAATCAATTGCGCGCGGTCGTGCCGTCGATCCCGGAAAACAATCCCCCTCCTTGCCTGGTCAGCACCCAACCGGCCTGTTTAGCTCTCGCCATGACCCTGCTCACACTTCCTGGAAAGAAAACGGCAAGCCCTGACAAACAGACCCACCTGGTAATTACGCCCACCCAAGAAGAAGCCGAGGAACTGTATGCAGACCTGGAATTCTTTCTCTCATTTATCGGGGGAGATCACGAGAGCCTGGCCATGTTTCCCCCATGGGCGACCATTCCCTACAACCCTGCGCTGCCGGCCCACAGCGTGATCTGTCAGCGGGTTCGATCACTGCACCGGTTGTCCCGAGGTGAGAGCACGGTGCTGATCAGCTCGCTCCCTGCCATATTGCACAAACTGCTTCCCCCGGAGGTCTTTTCCGAGGCCTGCTTTTCGCTCAAGATCGGCCGGACGTGCGAACGAGAAGTGCTGCTTCGTTCGTTGATCCGGTTGGGGTATGAACGAGGGTCGTTGGCTGAAATCCCGGGCGAGTTCAGTGTACGGGGGGGCATCGTGGATATTTTTTCCACGTCTCAGGACCACCCGGTGCGCGTTGAATTCCTTGGGGATACGGTCGAATCCATTCGGACCTTTGATCCCTCAACCCAAGAGTCCATCACTCATCTCAAAGAAACGTGGATCTTACCCACCCGGGAATTTATTCCTCCTGCTTCCGGGCAACCGGATACCTCCGGCGATCCCATCCTGCCAAGCATTGAATGGGACCTGCCCCGGTATTATCCCAAATTGGTCACACTCTTTGAGTATATACATACGCCTGTCACCGTCTCCTTCTATCGCCCGGTTGATCTGGATGCCACGGCTGCGCAATTCTGGGACTCGTTGTTAGAAACCTGGGAACAACTTGAGCCCGGGGAAGGCGGCGCTCACGTCCACGCGGACCCCGATCAACTTTATGAAGTATGGGATACCATTAAAACCTATACCAGCATGTGCCCGACAATCTGTTGGGATAGTGTGGCTCCTGCTACCTCCACGATGCCTTCTGTGCCTGTTTCCTTACAGGCTCAGTCCCCGGGGAGTGTGGGTTTAGGTATTCGCGGCCTTCCCTTTAAGGAAACCCTTTCCAAACTTGATCAATTGCGGGCGGACGCCGGGATCTTTTTTGTGGCGCGCAGCGAAGGACAGGTGGAACGCCTGTTGTCCCTGCTCCATGACCATGGATTCCCGGCCAACAAGTGGCAACAACCCTTCCCTCAACAGCCGCTGGATGCCCGCGCCCCCTTTTACTGTCTTGAAGGAGACCTTTCTGCAGGATTTATTTCACATGATGGGCACATCGCGTTCGTCACTGAAGAGGAGCTGTTTGGAAAAGGCATCCGGCATCGTCCGCACACAAAATCCCCCACGGCCAAATTTTTCTCGTCATTGGACGATCTCAAAGAAGGCGACCTGGTCGTCCATCTTCAACATGGCATTGGACGATACCGCGGCTTGCGGCGGTTGGAAGTGCAGGGGTTTACCAGTGATTATTTGCTTCTGCAATTCGGTGGCACCGATACCCTGTATGTCCCGCTGGATCGCCTCAACCACATTCACCGGTATCGCGGAGCCGAGCAACGGTCACCCCGATTGGATCGTCTGGGAGGCACGGCTTGGGGCAAAACGAAAGCCAAAGTCAAAAAAGGCATCGAGGATATGACCGAGGAATTAGTCGAACTCTACGCCAACCGGGAAGTGGCCCGCCGTGCCGCGTACCAGGAGGACTCGCTCCTGGTGCATGAGTTTGAAGCAGGATTTGAATATGAAGAAACGCCTGACCAACTTCGAACGATTGAAGAAATTGGCCGGGACATGGAATCCCCCAAACCGATGGACCGTCTGGTGTGTGGAGATGTGGGGTATGGCAAAACCGAGGTAGCCATGCGTGCGGCCTTTAAGGCAATTCAGGCCAATCGGCAGGTCGCGGTCCTGGTGCCCACGACACTCCTGGCGCAGCAACATTTTGAAAATTTTTCGCTGCGTTTTGCGCCATTCCCTATTAAAATCGGCATTCTGTCACGTTTCCAATCAGCCAATGAAATCAAGGCCACGCTGAAAGAACTGGCCGCCGGCCTCGTCGACATTGTGATCGGCACCCACCGGGTCGTGCAAAAGGATGTGGTCTTTAAACAATTGGGATTGGTGATTATCGATGAGGAGCAATGGTTTGGCGTCCGCCATAAAGAACGCCTGAAACAGCTCCGGACCCAGGTCGATGTGCTCACGCTCTCGGCGACCCCCATTCCCCGAACGCTGCAAATGGCCTTTTCCGGTGTACGGGACTTATCCGTCATTGAAACCGCTCCGCCGGGTCGCCTGGCGGTGGAAACCCAAGTCCTCCGATTTGATGCCACGGTGGTTCGGGAGGCCGTTCGCCGGGAACTCGCCCGCGGAGGCCAGGTGTACTACGTGCACAATCGAGTGGAAACCATGGAACAAACCGGGGCCTGGTTACAAGAGCTGGTCCCGGAAGCGCGCGTGCTGATGGCGCATGGCCAAATGAACGAACAATTGTTGGAACGGGTGATGTTACAATTTTACCATCAGGAAGCCGATGTGCTGCTGGCTTCCGCCATCATCCAATCCGGGTTGGATATTCCCAACGCCAACACCATATTGATAGACCGGGCGGATATGTTCGGCCTTTCCCAACTGTACCAGCTCCGGGGACGAGTCGGGCGTAGCGGCCAACAGGCCTTTGCCTATCTCTTCATTCCCAACGAGGAAACGCTGAGTACGGACGCACAAAAACGCATGAACGCCATTCAGGAGTTTGCAGAATTAGGGTCGGGATTCCGGATTGCAGCCGCCGATCTTGAAATCCGCGGAGCGGGAAATTTATTAGGGAAACAGCAGTCCGGCAATATCGCCGCCGTGGGCTTGGATCTCTACTTACAAATGGTGGAACAGGCCGTTCAGCAACTCAAAGGACAGGAAGTGGTAGAGGAATGGGAACCGACCCTTCAACTGGACGTCTCGGCCTTCATTCCCGAAGAGTATGTGGAAGATGCCTCTCAACGATTGGGACTCTATAAACGGCTTTCCGGGAGTGAACGGTTAGGGGATCTGGCGCTCTTGTATGGGGAGACCCTTGACCGGTTTGGCTCGCCACCCGCGTCCATGGAGCGACTGTTTGAAGTCATGCAAATCAAAGTGTTGGCCAAAGCCTTAAAACTCGAGTATGTGGAAGTCCGGGGCGGACTAATGAACCTGCGCTTTCATGAACAGGCCAAACTTCCGGAACAAGGACTTCGCGCATTAATGGAAAGTTGGAAAGATCGTCTGGAATTTCTGTCTCCCCGTGCCTGTCGCCTGACCCTTCCTGAACAGGATTGGGCGGCGATGTATCCCAGGGCCAATACGATTTTGCAGGACCTCTACCAGTCGATGGACAAAGAGGAAGTGGGCACCTGATCATGAAGGGGTTGCGCGTGAGGGTGACTGGCTGGTCTCTGACAATGCTGACGGTCTGGGGTGTTCTGAGTCTGTTCCTCATTCCCACGGCCGGGCTGAGTCTGACCGATCGCATCATCGCGGTTGTCAATAAAGAGGTCATCACCTGGTCCGATCTTGAACACGAAGTCGAGGACGAATACAAGCGGCTCAAGGCCAAATATCACGATGAAGACCTGGCACGACGATACCACGAAAAACAACGGGAAGTTCTGAACAAACTGATCGACGACCGCCTCCAGATCCAAGAAGCCAAAGCCAAGGGGATCTCCATCACCCAGGAAGAGATTGATGCGGCGTTACGACGCACTCCCCTGCCTCCGACCCAAACCGAAGAGGAATTCGGCCGTCAAATGCTCATGAAAAAACTCTTTGACTTCGAAGTCCGCAGGAATGTCGTGGTCGAGGAGGAAGAGCTCCGCCGGTATTATGAGGCCCACAAAAACCAGTTTCTGAAACCGCCTCAATACCGGTTAAAGCAAATCCTGGTAACCGGAAAAGAAGAATTTGAACGGGAGAGGGCCAGGAAGAAAGCACAGACCATCCATGCCGCATGGAACCCGGAGACCAATTTAGAAGACCTCGCTGCTCAACATGTCGAACACATCAATGAACTGGGGTGGGTTCAGGAACAAGAATTGTTGGACCCAGTGGGTCAGGCGATCAAAGAGCTGAAGCCCGGCCAGTTATCACCCCCCATTGAAACTCTTTTGGGATTTCATCTGTTGATGATTGTAGAAATTCAGCCGCCGGAACCGCTCCCGTTTGAAAGCATACAAGGGCAGATCCATGGAATACTCATGAAGCAACACTCCGAGGAAGCCTATCGGAGTTGGCTGGCGGATTTAAAACACAAAGCCTTTATTGAGGTGAAGTTTTAAGGGCGAGCAGATTTCTGCACCTGGTCTAAGACCACTTGCTTACCTTCCCCGGTGTGAGCCGACAGGAAATATCGGGTCTTCCTCTATTCCCAAACCCTCCCGTAATTCCCGAACCGCAGCGTGGCGCTTGCCCCTCGTGACCTTATCGGCTTTGGTGGCAACCACTACCATTGGAATCTGCAACTGCATCAACCACTCCACCATCGCCAGATCCGAGTCCTGCACCCGACGAGAGTCAACCAGCATTACCACGCCTTGTAAATTCTTGCGAGTCCGGAAATATTCTTCAATCAGGGGACCCCATAGCTCTCGAATCCGTTCAGGCACTTTGGCAAATCCGTATCCGGGCAGATCGACCAGCATAAAACGAGGGCCGTTCGTTGTAATCTCAAAAAAATTGATTGTTTGGGTTTTGCCTGGAGTCTTGCCGACCTTGGCCAACCCTTTGTGATTCACCAGACAATTGATGGCCGACGATTTTCCGACATTGGACCGGCCGACGATGGCCACTTCCGGAAGCGTCGGTTTCAGAAATTGCTCAACCGCCCCGCAACTCGCCTTGAATTCAGCCGAATATATTTTAAACGCTCCCACGATATAGTTCCTCTTTTTCCTTTTCAACTTACCAAGTGAAATCGATTGTGGCTCATCCAATGAAACCATTGGGCCATCATATCTTAGGAAGCCACCGTTTCCCTATACCATTCGTTAAACAACCGGCTGCTTGCTGAAAGCGTGGCTTCTTCATCCCGAATCCACCGAGCCAACCAACCCCAAAGCACACAACGTATCGGCAACCGGCTTGATCGTCGGCAGTCCTATGGCCCGCGCCACCTCTCTCGGGTTCACCGGTTTATCGGCTTCAATCACAGAGGTCAGCACCTGATGTTCGAGAGGTTCCTGCAGTTGATTGACACAGTCTTGGAAAAAAGAGGAAAGAGATTTTTTCACATCGGTCACAACCTGTTCAATCCGAACGCCAGGCCCCACACGCAGGAATTCAGCCTGCAAAAGCTTGAAAATATAGGGATGCGTCCCTGCATAGGTGAGAACACAATCCTGTTGTTCCGCGGAAAGACCAGGATGTAGTAGCTGCTGCGCTTCCTTTTCCAAAAACACCGCCAACGGGATAGCCTTGAGTTTGTATCCCAACCCGCCACTTCTCACCACCTCCCGCCATGCTCGTGCTCCGGCAAAGACCGTGGACCCTCCCGGCAAAAGATCGATGTCCGAAAGAGAACTGGTCTTCCCTTCAACCAGCCGGTCACAGTTATCAAGCAGAAGAATGGTGTGAGCCTGTAGAGGGCGAGAACGAAATCGTTTCCAATCAGTCTCGTCGGCAACATCCACATACACCGCTGAAGGTCCGGTGGACTTGGAAGAGGGCGCTGCATGATTCAGTTGCCAGGCGAGGTGAAGCAGCAACGAGGTTTTCCCTAACTTTGGCCCCCCAACAAGGCTCAAAGACTCTCCTCGTTCCAGCCGCCACAACACATTGCGAACTAATCCCTCACGGCCTTTGAATTCTCCAGGCCGAAAGACCGGCGCCGCCGGATCTGATGAAGGGAGCTGGATCATTAAAAGTGGACATAACAGGAGTGTAGAAGCTCACCCCAAGGTTGGCAACGAAAAGCTCATGTCAGGAGTATTTGCTGGCGAATCAAGTAGGGCCCGTGCTTGGGTGCCAAAGACACCGGATTTATACTTCTCAACTGGCATATTTTTGGCGATGGATCTATAGACCTTTCAAATCGATTTTCCGGCCTGGTCGAGCCAAGATTTTATCAACTCCTCCAATAGTTGGCGTGTTCGAGCCTTGCCGGGTTTCGGCCCAGCAGCCGAGCCACTTTTGTTTCGGCAAAAGTAGCCAAAACCAATGACGCCCTCCCTGGCCACATCGCAGAGGGCGGACGCAAGCCTTCGGAGGGCAGCCCAACTCGCTCCGCTCGGACAAGGGCTGCCGATTGATGAGAGCGTCCGCCCCAGGGCCAGGCAGCAGGCGTCAGAGAAAAGGAAGTGGAGAGTCGTAGCTATTGAGATATTCTCACTCGCCATTCACCGGTTGAGCGTGGTTGCTGCCCACGTATATCGTTTGGCCAGCAATTGGAGTGTACATGCCGACAATGATTTGGAATGCTCATTGAATGATTGTTGCGGGCATAGGAAGCCAAAAAGCAGGGATTTGTTTATTTCTCGAAATTTGGTCATGGTATGACAGCATCCTTTGATCTCTTTTCTGGGGAGGTAGACTATACATATTTGTCGTGTATTGGTGTAATACTTCTATTTGTCAAAATCTGAAGGATTGGAACCTAACAATTCTCTTGGAGGCGAGAGGTAGAGACCCGTTACATTAAAACGTAACCGAATACCCCGTTCTGTTATATGAATTTGTCAAACTAATGCAGTATTAATGTGCCAGAAACAAATTGGAAAAAGGATTGTGGTGACCCGGAATGCACTATCTCTGACCCCACTCCATACCCACATCGACTTCGGCTTCGGTGCAACCGGGGATGCCTTCTTTAATGCAGCTGAGAAACTCAAAATTGAGGCAGCACCGCGTCGCGGGATCGCCAACGAGCACCTGCCCATCAATTATCTAAGACGTCATGCCCTCGAACTCTTCCTGAAATCTGCAATCGTAATCATTCACCGAAAGCTTACCCTGCCATATGGTCAATCCCCACACAGTGGCGAACCTTACGTATTAGTTGAAAATAATTGGAAGCAGTTTCATCACATTCACAGTGTCAAGCACCTTTGGACCTACTTGGCGAGCCTATTCCACACTCACAAGGCCATATTCGATTCTTTTGGACCTGCAGACTTGTGGACATTCCCCCGCGAAACGGACACCTCGATCAAAGAAATCGATGATCGCGATCCTCGAAGCACGTTTTTCCGCTATCCAACACCACGCGCACCTGAACACGACACCAAAAAGGCAGCTATGGCTTCGGGAACTGAGGACAAGATTGCGAAGCGACTGGAGGCGCGCAAGAATGGTCCCAAGCAGTTCATTTTGCTTATGAAAGATGATAACAGCAATGTCACAGGAGCTTACTACTACAACGGAGAACCGCTCGCTGGCTTCAATAAGACGCTCAAGGAATGCGTGCATCTATTCAACGGCCTTCACGTAGCAATGCGAGTCGAGCTGTGCGGTGGCGGCTGAGTCTATACAGATAGTGAGACCAAAATAGCACATTCCCTAATCTTGATTCGGGTATATCCCAATTGAAAGAGAGTCACGACTGCGAAAAAACGCCATAGAAATTGAGGTTTTGAAAAATGATTTTAGAGAGCCCCTATTTGAGAGTATGGCTCGCCGGGTCAATGGAGAGGACCTAGTAGTCGGTGACTCAATGAAGATCTCTATGGGGGATTGTTAGCCAGGTGGCGAAGGGGTGAGTGAACTACGAATGTTTTTTGGTCCGTGATAACGAATCTATTTTGGTGAAGAGGCTGACAATATTGTGATTCTGCTGTGGGGCGGTAATAAAAAAACCAGAAAGAGGATATCAAAACCGCAAAACGATATTGGAAGGAGTATAAAGACCATGGCTAAACGAAAATTACGAACCTTTGACCAAGTGGAAGAGAAGGCCTATCGGGAGCATCCTGATGAGATTGAAAGCTACCTGAAAGTGTGCTTTGAAGAATACAAAAGATCCGGGGCAACCTCGGCCTTGCTCTCTTCCTTACGGATCAGTACACCGCGTAAAAGGGATTTCAACCTTGGCGGAAGAAACCGGAATGACCTCGACTGGGACGACAACGCGGGCGACAGCGACTTCGCCGGCTTCAACGTCTATCGGAGCGACACGGCCGCCGGCACTTTCACGAAGCTCAACCCGACGCTGCTCCGGCTTCGCAGTACTCCGATGGCGATGCGCCGGCCGGCCAGGAGTCTTTCTACCGTGTCACGGCGGTCGACGCGGTCGGGAACGAGTCCGGGTTCGCCGCGGTCAGCGCGACCCGGCCGCTTCCGACCGACACGACGCCGCCCGCGCGCCCTCCGGGCCTCGCCGCGGTCGTGAACGGCGGGGACGGTCGAGCTCGACTGGGGCGCGAACACGGAGACGGATCTCGACGGCTATCACGTGTACCGCAGCGACGCCGCCGACGGCACGTACACGAAGCTGACGACGAGCGCCGTCAACGCCTCTGACTTCGACGATGACGACGCGCCTCCGGCCAGACGTCGTACTACAAGGTCTCGGCCGTCGACACGTCCGGAAACGAGTCGCCGCTTTCCTCCTCGGTCAGCGCAGACCTTCCAGACGTCGACGTGAAGGTCAACTTCCAGAGCGCGGCCGCAGCCGTTCCGACCGGCTACGTGCGCGACTTCGGCGAGGCCTACGGAGCCGGACCTTGGCCGGGCAGGGCACGGGCCTGATGTACGGCTGGGTCGAGCCCGGGACGAGCACGCCGCGTGACCTCTCCATCGGCGGCTCGACGCCGGGGAACGGGCGGGACCGCGGCTTCTCGGACTCGCAGTCGCTCGCTCAGCGCCTCGACACGTTCATGCACATGCAGGCCAACAACATCTCGGGCACGTTCAACGGGACGCCGCTTCCAGGCTCGTGGGAGATCGATCTTCCGAACGGCACCTACACCGTCACGGTCAGCGCGGGCGACGCGAACGTCAGCACGACGGATCCTGAGAGCCACACGATCAACATCGAGGGTGTCAACGCGATCAGCGCGTTCGTCCCGAGCGGAGCCGCGGCGCTCTGACGCGCTTCTCCTCCGCGACGCGCACGGTGACGCTGGCCGACGGCCGGCTGACGCTCGACGCGACCGGCGGGACGAACACGAAGGTCAACTACGTCGACATCTCGAGCGGAACGCCTCCACCCGACACGACGCCGCCCGCTGCACCAACTGTGACGCCGACCGCGGGGGACAGCGAGGTCTCGCTGAGCTGGACGTCCAACAACGAGGTCGACTTCGCCGGCTACAACGTCTACCGCGGGACGAGCAGCCCAGTCGACACGAGCGGCACGCCCCTGAACGGCGGGTCGCTCGCTGACCGCGACGTCCTACGTCGACTCGACGGCTGTGAACGGCACGACCTACCACTACGTGGTGCAGGCGGTCGACACGAGCGGCAATGAGGCCGACTCCGCGTCCGTGAGCGCCACGCCGGAGCCCGCCGACACCTCCGTCGACCTCAAGGTCAATTTCCAGAGCGCGGCGGCAGCCGTTCCGACCGGTTACGTGCGCGACTTCGGCGAGCCCTACGGAGCCCGCACGCTCGGGAACCAGGGCACGGGGCTGACGTACGGCTGGGTCGTCCCCGGGACGAGCACTCCGCGCGATCTCTCGATCGGCGGCTCGACGCCCGGAAACGGCCGCGACCGGAACCTCGTCGCCGATCAGCGCCTCGACACGTTGA
>CAWAXJ010000031.1:0-33110 GCA_963785905.1 uncultured Nitrospirales bacterium | reverse complement strand
TTAATCATGTCAGATAAACCAAAAGTTTGTATCGATCGCATTTTGCCCAACGAACTCATGCGCCCGCAGAGGACGATGCGGGTCAAAGGACGGCCGCGTGCCATATCGCCCATCGGCAAGGCTTGGATGAATGGGTCGACCCTGCGCGTGCGGTTCATGGGCGGCACAGCCAACGAGCAGGCCACCGCGCGGGAACAAGCCGGCTGGTGGGGAGCAGTGGCCAATTTGAAATTCGATTTCAATAACGCGACCAACGCGGAAATCCGCATCGCATTCGACTCGAACGACGGCGCCTGGTCCTACGTCGGCACCGATTGCCGCGGCATCCCGGTCAATCAGCCGACCATGAATCTCGGCTTCCTCGACGGCGGAACGGCGGCCCACGAGTTCGGCCACGCCATTGGCCTCGCTCACGAGCACCAAAATCCGCAAGGCGGCATCCAATGGAACGAACAAGTGGTCATCGAAGAGCTGGCGAAATCGCCGAATTTTTGGGACGAAGCAAACCACGCGGCACAACGTCCTGCGGAAATACAGCGTCGACCAGATCAACGGAACCGACTTCGACCCGGACTCGATCATGCTCTATTTCTTTCCCGCATCCTGGACGCTCAACGGGATTGCGACAAAAGCCAATGACGTTCTTTCAACCATCGACAAACAATTTATCGCCGGCGCAAAGATGTATCCCAAGACCGGCGTGACCCCGGTCACCGCCGTCGAGCTCGAAGTTAACGCAAAAAAGCGCACAGCCGCGTCGATCGGCAAATTCGGCGAAGAAGATCTCTATCGCTTCACGGCGGCGCACGACGGGCGCTATCGCATCGACACGCGCGGCCCGACCGACGTTGTCATGAAACTTTTCGGCCCGAACAATCATACGGCGCTGATCGCCGAGGATGACGACTCCGGCGTTGACACCAACGCGCTGATCAACGCGGATTTGATTGCCGGCCAGTACTTCGTTCAGGTGCGTCACTACAATCGCGCTAGCGGCAAAGGCAACTATTCAATCAAAGTGACGCGGTTGTAAGACCATTCTCTGTCGGTTGAGTGCGCAACTGTCGTTACCGCGGAGATGTTCTCCGGTTCGGTCGGATGAATTGAACTCGGGGCTCGCGAGCGTGTGGAATATCTTGCATGCGCTTTGGTCCGCGGGTAAAGTCGAGCCTCGCGCGTTTCAGCGATCGAATTTCAACGCGAGGTTTACGCATGGCCGGTGAAGAAAATTCCTACGCTACTATCCCCGCGGGACTGAAAACCACCGCCGCCGCCGCCGATTTTGTCGAGAGAATCACTTTCGACGCGATCCCGGCCGAAGCCATCCGCATCGGCACGCGCTGTTTGCTTGACGGCCTCGGCCTTTTTGTCGCCGGCTCCGAAGAACATACGGTTCAGCTTCTTGTCGAGGATGCGGAGCAGACCGGCGGCCGGCCCGATGCGCTCTTATTGAGCCGAGGAAATACTAAAGTGCCGGCGCCGATCGCGGCGCGGGTTCTCGGCACGGCAGGCCACGCTCACGATTGGGACGACAGCCAGGTAAGCATCGATCCGGCGCATGTCTACGGCCTTCTTGACTCATCCGACGATTCCGCCGCTGATCGAGCGCGCTGGTGATGGCGCAAAAACTCGGCGGCATCGACGGCAAGGCTTTCATGCTCGCTTTCCTCGCCGGATTCGAAGTCGAGTGCAAAATCTCCGAATGGATGCTGCCGCAGCATTACGTGAGAGGCATGCATTCGAGCGGCACCGTCGGAACCTTCGGCGCCTATGCCGCGGCGGCAAAGCTGCTTGGATTTGCGCGGCGACAAGCTGCGCAGCGGCTTCGGCATCGCCGCGAGTTTCGCCGCCGGCATTCGCTGCAACTTCGGCACCATGACCAAACCGCTTCATGTCGGCCGCGCCGCGGAAAACGGCGTCACCGCCGCGCTGCTCGCGGAGCGCGGTTTCACCGCCGACCCGACGCGCTCGACGGCCCCTGGGGATTTCTACGCCGTGCAAGGCGGCGGCGTCAGCGCCGAGAAAACTTCCCAAGGCTTCGGCAAAGTATGGACGATCGTCGAGCCGGGCGTATCGATCAAGCCCTATCCCTGCGGCGTGCTCACCCATCCGACGATCGATTTGATGCTCAAACTCGTCACCGACCATGACATCAAGCCGGACGACATCGACAGCGGTCAAAGTCTATGCCGGCACGAACATTCTAAAACCGATTCGCTATCCGGTCGCCGCCAATCATTTGCAGGCGAAATTCTCGCTGCCCGCGGCGCTCGCCATGATTGCGCTGGCGCGGAAAGCCGGCAAACGGGAATTCTCCGACGAATTCGTCGGCTCGGCGCCGATGCAGGCGATGCAGAGGCAAATCACCACGGAACTGGACCCGGAAATCGAAAAAATGGGCTTCGACAAGATGCGCTCGCGCATCGCCATTCGACTCAAAGAGCGGCCGCAACGTCGAAGGCTGGGCCGACGAGCGCTACCGCGGCGGCCCGGAAAACCCGCTGAGCGATGCGGATCTGGAAGCCAAAGTGCGGTCGTGCTGCGAAGGCGTGCTCGAAGATAACGCTCAATCAAAACTGATTCGATGCCGGGTGGTCGGTCACGCGACTCGATGACGCAAGTCGATTGATGCAGATGTTGAACAGCATAGATCGCTAAGCGTGCGCAATCTTCTTTGCACTGAGACTCTTATGCCGCAGCCGCCGCTACAACAAGAATCCGTCATGGAACAAAGCAGGATAAGCAAAATGAATCGCCGACAGTTTGCCAAGCTGCTTGCCGGGACAACCGCCGTCGCCGCGCTCGCGCCGTTTAATATCGTCGGCGCGCAATCGACCAAACTAAAAGTCGGCGTGCTGCTGCCGAAGTCGGGACTGCAAGGTTTGATCGGCCAATCCTGCCAAAAAGGCGCGGATCTCGCGCCGGGAGTTATTCGAGAGTTGCTGGGCGTCGATATCGAACTGCTGAACGCCGACACGGAAACCAACGTCGATACCGCGCGCACGCGCGCCGAAAGACTGATACAGGAAGGAGCGCACTGCCTGGTCGGTCCCTTCGATTCCGGCGCCGCCGCGGCCATCGCTCAGGTCGCCGAGCAGCGCGGCATTCCGTTCGTCATCAACATCGCCGCGGCGCCGCAGATCACCGAACAGGGTTACAAGTTTGTCTTTCGCAATTTCCCGGTCGCCTCCGAGCTGGTCACAAATGGACTGACGCTCATCAACGATCTCTTCGCAGGCCACGGGCACCGCGCCGCGCACCGCCGTGTTCATGCACGTGAACGACACCTTCGGCCAAGCCAACGCAAAAGCGATCGGCGCGATTCTGCCGAAGCTCAGTTTGCCGTTCAAACTCGCCGACACCATCTCCTACGACCCGGCCGCAAAAGACTTGTCGGTGGAGATTGCCAAGGCGAAATCGACCCAAGCCGATTTTCTGCTCCTCGTTTCGCGCTTGAACGACGCCATCGTGTTGCGCCGCGAGATCGTCAAGCAGCGCTGGAACATCATGGGCGTCATCAGCCCGGGCTCGCCAGGCATGTACGAGAACCAGTTTTATCAAACGCTCGGCAAGCTCTCCGAGCATTGCATCTCCAACGTGCCCTGGTATGACCCGAAATCGGCGCTGAGCAAGACCGTCGAAGCGGCGTTCAAAAAACGCAATCCGAAAGATCAGCTCAGATTTCATGCGCTCAATGTCGGCTATACTTTCGAGGCGATTTTGATTGTGGCCGACGCTTACAAGCGAGCGAAATCGACCGACGCGCAAGCCCTCACGGAAGCGATTCGTCAAACGGAAATAAAAAACCGCATGATGATCGGCGCGCCGATCAAGTTCAATGCCAAAGGACAAGTCGAAGGCAATCTGTCGGCGTGCATTCAGAACCAAGGGCAAAAGCCGGTGGTGGTGCTTCCCGCCGCGGCCGCCGAAGCCAAGCCTGTGTTCCCATGGAATGAGTATAAGAAAGCATAAAATCCATACGTATCGTTATCGATGCTTGTGGGAGTTCCAGGGATGTCATCCTGAGCCGAAGGCGAAGGATCTGCTTTTTCTTCCGGGCCGTCAGAACAAATGCAAAGCAGATTCTTCGTCGCAGGGCTCCTCAGAATGACATGGTGGATTATCTCGCGCTAACCCGAGTCTGCCTGATAATCCTTCGCTTACCGTGACCATCGATCTCGTCAATCTCACCAACGTCATCATCTCGGGCGTGCTCACGGGGCTGGTCTACGGCCTGATGGCGCTCGGCTTGTCCGTCATCTTCGGCGTTGCGCGCGTCGTCAACTTCGCGCATGGCGAAATTATGACGATGGCGATGTACGTCGCCGTGCTCGCTTTTGCTTTCCTGGATCTCAACCCCTTTGTCGCGCTCGTCCCGATTGCCGCGGTTTTTTTCGCTTTCGGTTATTTCTTGCAAGCAGCGGTGATCAATCGTTTCATCACCCGTCCGGAACATTCAGCCAGTTCATGCTGCTCCTGGCCGTCGCCGTGATTATAGTGAATGCGCTGCTGATCATTTTCGGCCCGGACGCGCGCAATGTGCAGCTCGATTATTTGCTGGAATCGATCGAAGTCGGACCGCTGCTCGTCGATCGCGGAAAATTTTACGCCGCGCTGGTTGCTTGCGGCGCATCGGCCGCCCTCTTCGCGTTTTTTCGCTTCAGCCGTACCGGAACGGCGATCCGGGCGTGCGCCGACAACTGGCTCGGCGCCAAAGTCGTCGGCCTCAACGTGAAGCGGCTCTATTCGATTTCTTTTGGCCTTGGCAGCGGCTCGGTGGCGATCGCCGGCTGCATGATGATCCTTCTCTTCGACTTGACGCCCGGCGCCGGCCCCGCCTACACGCTGCTCGCCTTTGTGATCGTTATTGTCGGCGGGCTCGGCTCCATGAGCGGCGCGCTCGCCGGCGGCGTGCTCATCGGCGTATCGGAGGCGATGGCGGGTTTATTCATCGCGCCATCGGCCAAAGGCATGTTCAGCTTCGCCCTGCTTATTTTGGTTCTGCTGTTTCGCCCGCGCGGTCTCTTGAGCGACAAATCGTGAACCGGCGCGCTCTTTCTCTGCTCGCAAGCCTGGGCATCGTATTGGTTTGCCTCCCTTTCGTCGCCAGCTGATTATGTTTTGTCCGTCGCCACGCTCTTTCTGTTCTTCGCCTACACCGGTCAAGCGTGGAATATTCTGATGGGCTTTGCCGGCCAGCTTTCACTTGGCCATTCCGTCTATCTCGGTCTCGGCGCATACGCCGCCGCGGCGCTGCACTACCATTTCGGCATTGGACCGTGGGCAGGCTTGTGGCTTTCATTGGCTCTCTGCGCCGCCCTCGGCGCGATCATCGGCGCGCTGGCGTTTCGTTACAGCGTTTCAGGAGTTCACTTTACGCTTCTCACGATCGCCGTCGCCGAATTCATGCGCATCGGCTTCGACCATTTCACCTGGCTCGGCGGTTCCGGCGGTCTATTTCTCAAAGTCGCCCAACGCGACCAGATCGATCTGTTCAACCTGCGCGGCACGCCGGCGATGTTCTACTACGTGATTCTTGCGCTCGCCGCCGCCGCTCTGGCACTGAGCGCCTGGCTTTTGCGCCGCCGGCCGGGCTACTACTGGCAGGCCATCCGCGAAAACGAGGACGCGGCGCAGGCGCTCGGCATCCACACGTTTCGCTGGAAGATGCTGGCGATGATCATCAGCGCGTCGATGACGTCGCTCGGCGGAGTTTTTTTGGCCTTCTATTACAACAACCTTTTCCCCGAGCAGGTCTTTCATATCTCTCGCTCGATCGAAATTATTCTCGGACCGATCATCGGCGGCATGGGCACGCTTTTCGGACCCATTCTCGGCGCGGCGCTGCTGGCGTTGCTCGCCGACGGCGCCACTGAAATTCTCGCGGCGACGCGGGTGGGAAATTCCCGGATTGAAGCAGCTGATCTACGGTGTCGCTCTCTTCGTCGTGATTACGCTCTTGCCGCACGGCGTCTGGCCCGCTCTCGCGCGCAAGCTCAAAATGTCGAAATGACGCCGCTTCTGGAAGCGCAACAGGTCAGCAAGACGTTTCGCGGCCTGCGCGCGTGTCGAAGGTTTCGTTGTCCGTGGAAACGCGCACCGTCACCGCGCTGATCGGTCCCAACGGCGCAGGAAAAACCACGTTGTTCAATTTGATAGCCGGCGCGACGGCTTCAGATGGCGGCAAGATCTATTTCGGCGGGAAGCGCATCGACGGATTGCGGCCCGATCAACTCTGCGAGCTTGGCATCGCCAGGACCTTTCAAATCGTCAAGCCGTTCAGCGGCCTGACTGTCCTCGACAACGTCATCGTCGGCGCGCTCAAGGGCAATCGACGGCGCACGAAGCGCGCCGACACGCCGATTCGATCCTTGAACATCTCGGTCTCGGCGCCAAGCGCGATCTGCCCGCATCGGCTTTGACCTTGCCTGATCGCAAGCGGCTCGAAGTCGCCCGCGCGATCGCCACCCGACCGAAACTCTTGCTTCTCGACGAAGCGATGGCCGGCCTGCGTCCGGCCGAATGCGAACCGATGATCGAGTTTCTGCGCGAGATCAACCGGCGTGATGGCGTCACGATATCTGCTGATCGAGCACGTCATGCGCGCGGTGATGGCGCTGGCGCAATCCGTGGTCGTGCTTCATCAAGGAGAAGTTATCGCGCGCGGCACGCCGGAAAAAATCGTGCGCGAGCCGGCGGTGCTCGAATGCTATCTCGGCGCGGAGCGGCGATACTGAGAGCACTGCTGGAAATCAGAGATCTCGATGTTTTCTACGGGACGCTCAGGCTCTTTCAGGCGTGTCGCTCGATGTTCCCGAGGACGAGATCGTCGCCATCGTCGGCTCCAACGGCGCCGGCAAGTCCACGTTGATCCGCGCCATCGCCGGCATCGAACGCGGCGCGGGCGGGACGCATTTCATTTTCCGGGCGCGACCTCGCGGGTCTCGATTCGCATGAGATCTGCAATCTCGGCATCGGGCAAGTCGCCGAAGGCCGCCAGCTCTTTCCCAGCCTGACGACGCTCGAAAACTTGCGAGATGGGCGCTATGCTGCCGCGCGGGCGCGGCCATCTGAAGCAAACGCTTGACGAAGTGTTCGCCTTGTTTCCGCGCTTGGGCGAGCGCCGGAAACAACTCGCTGGAACTCTATCCGGCGGCGAACAGCAGATGCTCGCCATCGGCCGCTGCTTGATGAGCCGATTCCGTCGTATTTCCAATGGTCGTGGGTCCCCGATATATACCAGGACAACCCATTGCCCAAGCTCCACCTTTGGGTGGGAGTTGGGCATATGACACCGATCAAGTGCCGGACGCTTCCCGCATCACTCCACCCGTGCTGAGGCCCGGCACCCGGTTCGGGCATGATCTGTCATTTCACGTCACGATTGATGCTGGTGTGCCTATTCACGGTGTTCAGTCCAGAACACACGACATCGAGGTGACTCAGGCAACCTCCTCCCAAGCCGACATTCATCTAAAAGAATCTTCCACCATTCCGAATAAAGACTTTATTTTGACCTATACCGTGGCTGGGGAAAACATGCATGACGCGGTACTCACGCATCGAAACGGGAAGGATGGCTTTTTTGCCTTGCTCCTCCAGCCGCCGGATAGGGTAAAGACCGATGAGGTCACGCCCAAGGAACTCGTGTTTGTCCTCGATACCTCCGGGTCGATGTCGGGCTTTCCCATTGAAAAGGCCAAAGAGACCATGCGCTTGGCCATGGACGGGCTGAACCCGCGCGACACCTTTAATCTGATCACCTTTGCCGGGGATACCCATATTCTGTTTCCCGAACCGGTTCCGGCCACTCCTTCGAACGTTCGGAATGCCCAGTCGTTTTTGGCTTCCCGGTCGGGCGGGGGTGGAACTGAAATGATGATGGCCATACGGGCCGCGTTAGAACCTTCAGATTCGCAAAAACATATTCGAATCGTGTGCTTTATGACGGATGGGTATATCGGCAACGATATGGCCATTCTCGGTGAAGTGCAGAAACATCCCCACGCCCGCGTCTTTTCTTTCGGGGTTGGCAGCAGTGTCAATCGATTTTTGTTGGACAAGATGGCCGAAGAGGGTCGTGGTGAAGTGGAGTATGTGGGCTTGAATGATGACGGCTCGGCAGCCGCCCGGCGTTTCCATGAGCGGGTCCAACATCCTTTGCTCACGGATCTGTCCGTGGATTGGGCGGGGCTTGATGTGTCCGATGTGTATCCGAAGCGACTGCCCGATCTGTTTAGCGCGAAGCCTGTGATACTGACCGGGCGGTATACGACACCGGGCAAGGGCACGATACGGTTGCGTGGCAAAGTGGCAGGACGTTCAGTGGTGCGGAATATTCCTGTCGATTTACCCGGTTTCGCTCCCGAGCATGATGTGCTGGCGACCTTATGGGCCAGGACCAAAATTTCGGATCTGATGGCGCAGGATTACACCGGGATTCAACAAGGAAGTCCCCGGACGGATGTGCGGGAGGCCATTACGCAATTGGGCTTGGATTATCGACTGATGACCCAGTTCACCTCATTTGTCGCGGTGGAAGAACTGGTCATCACGGAAGGCGGGGAGCCACGACGTGTAGAGGTGCCCGTGGAACTGCCGGAAGGTGTGAGTTACGAAGGCATTTTTGGAAGCGGTGACGAAAACGCAGGGAGTTTTCGGCAACAACTGATGCAACCGGCTGCGAAAATGAGTCGATCTTTTCTGGGAGGAATGGTTGCCCAGGAATCCGTGGCCTCCAGCCCACCGGCCATGGTGGATCGTGTTGAACCGGAAAGGGATGCTTCTAGACGGGGGGATTCATCCACCAAATTGGATTCTACTCTCGAATCGTTAGTGGCCCATGTGGAGAAGAAAGCTATGTTGCCCGAGAGAGTGGCAAAACATGTGACCGATGGAAAAGTGTTGCTTCAAGTCTGGCTGATCAATACCAAGCCTGAGACATTGGCAAAGTTGAAAGAATTGGGCTTCGAAATGGTCGCTCAACCCAAGACAGGTCGTTTAGTAATCGGGAAGCTGTCCGTTGAACAGTTGAAAGCGCTAACGGAATTATCCGTGGTGCGGTATATCACGTTGCAAGGGGGAGTAGCCTAAATTGATGTGCTAAAGGTCAAGGGGCTCAGGCATGGGCCTGAGCCGCCTGATTTTTTGTCAGTCCGGAGTGTTTTCAGAAGGAATCTATCTATATGAAGCAAATCTACCAGCGGCTTTAATTTAGAAGTTAAAACGGTTCTTCACCGGCGCGGAGTTTGACGAGGGCGTCTTTTGACGAATTCTATGTCCTTACTGCCGGGTTCCATATTTTGGGCGGCGAGGGTCCATGCGGCATCGGTTTCCTGACGGCGATTCAAGTACCACAAGGCTAAGCCTCGATACCAATTGACGGCGGGTTGATTCGGAAGGTCTGCCAGGACAATATCAAAATGTGCGAGCGCCTGCTTGAAGATGTCCGGGTCGTCAATTTGACGCGTTTCGATTTGGATGACTCCTAAATTGTAGTGGGCTTCATGCTGCTTCGGGTCCAGCTCTAAGACTTTTTCCCAAGCCTTCTTGGCTTCAGGGATTCGATTTAAGGCCTGATAGGATCGTCCCGCCATTATTTGGCCTTGAAGGTCATCAGGATTGCCTTTGAGACGTTTCTCCAGTTTTGCGACCATCTCCATCGGGTTAGGGCCGCCGCCCATTTGGGCTTCGACGGCCATTAGTTTTTGTGCGGCTTTGAACTGAAGCGCACCGTAAATGCCCACGGAGGCGAATAAAACGATCACTCCCGAGGCAATGGCCGGAATCCAATTTTTTCGCTTCGAGGCGGCCTTTTGCTGTTCGCTCGTTTCGTGGTGTGCCGCTTCATTGAAAGTGTCCAGCCTGTCCAAGAGGTTGAGCAGACGGCGTTCGTCCGTGGCTTTCAATCGTTCGTAATCGGCGTGGTCCATCCGCCCTTGCGCCAACTCCATCTCGAGATCCTGGAGGGACCGGATAATGGTTTCCCGTTCAACCTGAAGATCGGCGATTTCCTGGGCTCGATCATCATCCAGGCCAAATGAGACGGGTGAAGGATCCCGGCGCAAGAATGGCAGAGTGAGGGAAAAGAGCACGATTCCCAGGATGACCACAAACGGAACCACGAAGAATGCGAAATTCGACATACGGGGTTGAGGCTATTCAGGACTCGAGTTCGCGCTCGATGCGTTTTCGAGCCTGGTCGTCCAAGGGCGGTTCAGTGTGGCTGGGCGGAGTTGGTGTGTCCCGGACCCAATGGGTGACTTCCTTGTAGAGAAAGAACCCGCCGATGAGCAGGAGGAGAAACGGAGCCACCCAGATCAGCCAGTTGACCCCATGTTTGGGTGGTTCCATGAGAATATAGTCGCCATAGCGGCTGAGGAAATACGCTCGAATCTCTTCCGTGCTGTGCCCCAGCGCGATACGATCACGGATCACTCCCCGCATCTGTTGGGCCAGTGGTGCGCCTGATTCCCAGATATTCTCCGTTTGGCAGACCGTACAACGCAGCGTTTTGGCGATTTCCCTGACCTGAATGTCGACGTCCGTCTCATCCTGCACGGCAGCATACAGAGGGAAGGGAACGGCCAAGAGTATGGCCAGCCATAATGTGAATCGCATGCGCATCAGGATGTTGCGGGAGTCGATGGAGAATCGAGCAAAGGGGCAATGACTTTTTGTGTGAGATTGGTATACACCTGGCCTGTAATCGGACCGACCCATTTATGCCGTATTTTCCCTTGTTGGTCGATCACAAATGTTTCGGGCACCCCATAAACCCCGTAATCAATGGCCAATTTCCCTTTGAGGTCACGGACATGGGGAAAGGTTGTCCCATATTGCTGTAAATATTGCTGCGCATCCGGTAGTTCGTCTTGATAGTTTACTCCCAGCATCACAAAATCGGGATTATCTTTGAAAAGTTGATGAAGTTGTAAGATGCTTTCATGCTCTACCTTGCATTCATAACACCATGAGGCCCAAAAATTGAGCAGGACCACTTTCCCCTTGAATTGATCCAGCGAAATCGTTTGTCCCGTTTCGACATCCGGTCCTTCAAAGTTGGGAGCATCGGTCTCAATCAGGACGGTGGGAATGTGTCGTGGATCTCCCCAGAGTCCCTGGTAAAACAACGCGAACAGTCCTATCAGGATGAGGATCAGGGTCAGTTGCCAGCCTTTGCTCATTCTTCCTTCTTTCGCGGGCGGAGAATATTCAGGATGACGCCGAGGCCCATGATGATGCCTCCGCCCCAGACCCAGAGAACCAGAGGGTTGAGCACCCCGCGCGCAACTGCCACACCGTCTTCGGAGACTTCGGGCATGGTCAGAAAGATGTGTCCCATGTTGATGGCATAAATGGCCGATTCAGTGGTGGGCGTTTGGGTAGCCGCGTAGATTCGTTTTTGTGGTCGAAGTTCCGTGATCAGATTCTCTCCCCTTCGAACACCTGAAAGATCCCTTCCTGCGCATTCCAATTCCCGCCGGCCACTTCGTGAATTTTTGTCAGTTTCATCCGATAGTCCCCGATCGCGAATTCGTCTCCCACGCGCATCGACACCACTTTTTCCGTTTGATACACGGTTGAGGCAATGATGCCGACGACTAGGACGAGAACCCCGATATGGGTCAGCATGCTGGCATAGCGTCGTTGGTTGGCGGTAAACGCCGCCAGACCTCCCTGGAAAATATTACTCCCGTTCCGCTGGGCATACAGTTGGGAGATTTTGCCAAAGTCCAGGACAATCGCCATTCCCGCGAACGCCACGACATAGCTGCCTGCCAGGGCATAGAGGTTATGAATCCCGGTCACAAACAGCAGGATGACGATGACCGCTCCCGCTAAGAGTGGCGTGGAAAAACTTTTTTTCAGACTCGCGACCGAGGCTTTTCGCCATGGGATATAGGGGCCTATACCCATGAGAAACAACAGTCCAAGGGCGATGGGCATAAATACCGCATTGTAGTAAGGCGGACCGACGGTCACTTTGGCGTCCTGCAAGGTTTCGAGGATTAACGGATAGAGTGTGCCCAGAAAGACCGTGGCGGCAGCCACCAGGAAGAATAAATTATTAAAGAGGAAGATCGATTCCCGGGATACCAGCGAATCCATCTCGACTTGTGATTTCAATTTGTTGGATCTGAGGATCAATGCTCCGAAGGCAATCCCGATGACCGTGCCGACGAACAGAAGAATATACAGGCCGCGCTCAGGGTCCGTAGCAAAGGAATGGACGGAGGTGAGCACGCCGCTTCGCACGAGAAAGGTGCCAATCAGGGACAGGGAAAACGTGACAATGATGAGGAACAAATTCCAGACTTTGAACATCTTCCGCTTTTCCTGCACCAGAACCGAATGCAGGTACGCGGTGCCCACCAGCCAGGGCATAAACGAGGCGTTTTCGACGGGATCCCAGCCCCAATAGCCGCCCCAGCCCAGTTCGTAATATGCCCAATAGCCGCCAAGCAGGATGCCGGTCGTCAGGCACATCCAGGCAAATATGCTCCATCGTTGAGTGACCTTGATCCACTCTTCTCCCAATCGCCCGGAGAATAACGCAGCCATAGCAAAGGAAAAGGGAATGGAAAATCCCACATAGCCCATATAGAGCATGGGTGGATGCATGACCATTGCGGGGTCTTGCAGCAACGGATTCAAATCTTTGCCATCGAGGGGAACGGGCAGGAGCCGTTCAAAGGGACTGGAGAGAAAGACAATCAAACATAAAAATCCGAAGATGATGGCTGATTCCACCGCAATCAAATACGGCATGATGGTGGGCTGGGTGCGCCAATGCAGCCAGACGGCCAGGGTACTAAAGACGGACAGAATGAAAACCCAAAGCAGGAGAGAGCCTTCATGGCCACCCCACACAGCCGCAACAGTATAGAAAAACGGAAGTTTCGAATTTGAATTATTGGCAACGTAGAGGACAGAGAAGTCCCGTATGATAAAGGCATAGACCAATGAGAGCATGCCCACACCGAGCAAGACGAAGATGAGGGTGACGGCCATGCGTCCGGAGCGGGCCCAATCGGGGTTGCGGGTTTTGAGGGCTAATGCGGCGCTGGCCATGCCAAAGACTGACAGCACCAGGGCCACAATGGTCGAAAAATGTCCAATTTCAATAATCATGGAGAATAGCGAACAGGCTTACGGCAAGAGGGTTTTCATGAAATCTTTTTTGGGGAGTTCTACCCCCGCTCGTTTGAGCTCCATGGGCATGTAGTCCTCGGAGTGCTTGGCCATGATCATCGTGGAATGAAAGGTCTGGCCGTCCCGCCATTGGCCTTCCACCACGGCCCCTTGTCCTTCCTTAAACAGGTCTGGAGGAATACCCTGAAAAGCGACGGGAATGGTGGCAGCGCCATCTGTGAGTTCAAAGGTGAGACCCACAGGCTCGGGTTGAGTTTTGAGACTGCCTTTGACCACCATGCCGCCCACGCGAACTTTTTTGGTATAGGCTTCTGTCGTAAAGGCTTTGACCTCCGAAGGGGTGACGAAGTACACGATATTTTCCCCGAAATTTCCAAACGCGAGATAGCCGAGCGAGCCGGCAATTAACAGGATGCTGACGACGATCGCAAATTTTTTATTCTTTGTGCCCACGGGAGCCTGCCTCTGGTTCGTAGAGTTTGGATTCTTTGATCTCTTTAAATAAAACCATGACTCTTTGGCTCATGGCAAATACCATCCATCCTAAAGTAAGGACGGAAATCAGGTAGGCGGCGGCCACAAATCCAAAATTATTGATCAACGCGGTGTCCTGCGCCTTAAAGACCTGCGCCTGGATGTCCCATCGCCCTATGAGGACCAGCGTTTTCAGTTCGCGAATGTTTTCCAACGGAGGACCCTGGTATTCCACGAACAGGCTGGATGATCCGTCCACGAATTCAAACGTGGCTTGGCCCTGATCCACCTCACCCTTCAAGGTACCACTTTTGACCATCCCTTGTATCCGGACCGGTTGAGAGGCCGGAGGGCTCCCCAGCAGCGTTCCCACGGACAATGTGGATAAGTGCTGTTGGTAGTGCTGATAGGTCAGGATGGCTAGAAGGAGGGTTGCCCCGAGAATCATAGCCCAACGTGTATATAACCCGGTCATGGAGCAGCTTGGGAAAAGTGGGTCTGACTGAGAAAGCGACCTTTTTTGGCATGCAATAAATCAGTCAAATACAAAATTTGGGTCCGGACCATCACCATATACGCAAACAATAACCAACACCCGATGCTCATCAATGTCAGGGGGATCAGAATATCGTCCGAAATACTCACCCCTCTGGTAGAAAACGACATAGGTTGATGAAGTGTTCTCCACCATTCCACTGAAAATTTAATAATCGGCAGATCGATGCCTCCCACAATGGCCAGAATTGCTGCGTAGCGGCCGCCCCGTACCGGGTCGTCCACGAGTCGTCGAAGCATAAGGTATCCCCCTAATATCAGGAGGAGCACGGTGAACGAGACGAGTCGGGGATCCCAGGTCCACCAGGTATTCCATGTGGGTTTCGCCCAGATCGATCCCGTGACGAGGGCCAGTGCCGTAAAGAGTGCGCAAATACTGGCCGAGGCCTGGCACATGTTATCCACCAATGGATCACGTTTCCACAAATACCAGATGCTGCCGCCGAATAAAACCGAATAGGCCAGGGTGCTGGTGTGGGCCAGAGGGACATGAACATACATAATCCTGACCAGCTCGCCCTGGTAATAATCAGGGGGAGAGGCGAGTAAGCCGGTATAGAGGCCTAAGAAGATACAAATGGCCGCGGCCCCACCAAACCATCCTTTATACCGCTGGATTTGACGGATAATGCGATTGATCATGGTTTATGTATTGTAAAGGGAGATGACCCAGGGGGAAAGTGCCGACCGTTTTCAAGATTTATGACTCGAGAATGAATTCAAATAACCAGAATGAGACGACGGTGAAAATAATGTCAAAGATGACCAGGAGGTGGATCCATTGAGAATAGAAGGAAAACGGATCGCCGTTTAAGGCTCCTCTCGTGGCTTCCACGGCCGCGATCATGACCGGAACGGCCAGTGGGAGCAGCAGTACTGGGAGCATCACTTCCCTGGCCCGAATCTGCACGGTTAAGGCCGAAAAGAGTGTGCCGACTGCCGATAACCCTAAGGTCGCCAGAAAAAATATTATCAAAAGGGTTCCAACCGCTTCAATGACATCCAAATTAAAGAATAAGACGAATAAGGGAAATAGGAGGATTTCGACCGAGAGCATGAAGAGGAAATTAGCCGTGACTTTTCCGAGGTAAATGGCCCCTTTGGGGACCGGGCTCATTTGCAAGGACTCCAGACAATCGTTTTGCAATTCCGAGGTAAATGATTTCCCTAATCCGATAATGCCGGTAAAGGTAAAGGCGACCCAAATAATTCCGGCAATCAGTTGGCGTGCCGCATCCTGGTCCATGGAAAAGCTAAAGCTAAACACCAGAATCACAATGAGGGCAAAGAAGAGCATGGACGACATGGTTTCCCGTGTGCGCCATTCGCTGATCAGGTCTTTCCACACAACCCAGCGAATCGTTTTAAAAAATGGCATCGGTCGTAAATTGCTCAGGGGAGAGGAGTTGAAGATGTCCACCTTGGAGGATGCCCCCACGGGTGGCGATCTGTGTAGCCTTGTCACGGTCATGAGTAGTCATGAACACCGTTCCGCTACGGTCAAGCGTTTCTTGAATGAGTTGGTTGGTGATGGCGACGCCTGAATGGTCCAAAGCGTTGTAGGGCTCGTCGAGTAGGAGCAGCTGTGGTTGGGCCAGGATCACTTTCGTGAGATCTAAGCGCTTTTTCATCCCGGCCGAAAATTGACGGATTTTTAGCTCGGCAAATGCCCCGATTCCGGTTCGGTCCAGCGCGCATCTTATCTGGGATAGATCAGGAGATTGTCCACGGAGGCCCAACGCAAATTGGAGATTTTCGGTGGCACTGAGTTCATCGTATAAATGGGAGCCATGGGCAATGAGCAAGATATTTTCTCGAACGACGTCTTTTTGTGCCACTCCATCCTGGCCGAAAATTCTAAACTGTCCACTAGACGGTGCTTGGAGAGTGGCTAAAATACGGAGCAACGTCGTTTTTCCTGCTCCGTTGGGTCCAAATAAGGCAAAGCACTCACCCGGATGAATGTCAAACGACAGATCCTCAAAAATACGATAGAAACCGTAGGCTTTGGAAAGGCTGTTGACCTGAATGGCGATCATGTCATGGTAAGAGACTTGGCAAGGTTGGCCGCGTAGTCTACGGAATGGTTTTTAGGTTGTCTAGCAGAATGGTGAAAAAGCTTTTCCTGAGTCTTGCCGATGGGTCGGCTCGCTGTGTTCTCACTCGATCAGAGTCCCAACATACCGCGCACAGACCATTGAATTCCTACGCTTGCTGCGGCCATTCCGGAAGGATTTTTTGAACATACTCACTGGGTTTCCACCTTTGAGAAGAATGAGGATGATGCAATATACCCAAGCTTCAGAAAAAGAGGTTTTTAATAACGTGTTAGAATGAAAATCGCGGTTTTGGTGTGGTTTGGCTTATTTAGAAGGGTCGTTGACGATAAAATTCTTACAATCTTATGATGCAGTGTGAGGCTTTTGTCGGTATAGTGATGCAGGTGGTGGTTGGGCATTTCCTAGGAACTTTACAAAGATGTCTGTGTTGATGGCCGCATTCAAAAATCTATCAAAACCAGGAATAGTGCTGGGGGGAATCGGGGTGCTTTGCGCTATCCTGGGTTGCGATTCCGGTTATTCTGAAAGTCCTCACGCCAACACACCAGCTTCTCGTTCTGTGGCCTATCAAGGACGCCCCACGATGGGATCTCCCGCCCCTGATTTTCGTCTGATGGATTTACACGGGAAAGCCGTTTCGCTTTCTGATTATCGAGGAAAAGTGGTGCTTCTCAATTTTTGGGCGACCTGGTGCGGTCCGTGCAAAATTGAAATGCCAGGAATGGAAACCCTATATCGCAATATGCAATCCAAAGGGTTGGTAATCCTCGCGGTATCAGTTGACCAACAAGGTGCGGCCGTGACCCGGCCTTTTCAAGAAGCCATGGGCTTGAGTTTTCCCATCTTGCATGATCCGGATTATCAAGTGGGACTAACCTATGGGGCACGCACTCTCCCGATGACCTTTGCGATTGATCGGCAAGGAATCATCAGGCAGCAGGTATTCGGAGCTCGTGATTGGAATAGCCCGGAAGCTCGCAAGGGGATCGCCGAGGTCCTCCAGGAGGCGATACAAGAGCCTTCCCAACGAATGTAATAAAGGCATGATCGATTCCATAGGTCAAATATCCTTACTTGCGGCGTTCAGTGCAGGGCTGTTGTCCTTTGTTTCTCCATGCGTATTACCGTTGGTCCCTTCCTATCTGTCCTATATCACCGGGCTCTCGGTGGAAAATCTCGCGAAGGTCGAAGAACGGGAACGGTTTAAATCCACTATTATTCTCAATGCTCTGTTGTTTATTGCTGGATTTTCTAGCGTCTTCATTGCTTTTGGCGCATCGGCCAGCCTGATGGGGCAGTTGTTGTATGACTATCAAGATGTGATCCGGAAAGTTGGGGGTGTCCTGATTATTATTTTCGGACTGTATTTGCTTGGGATCTTGAAATTAAATTTTTTTATGACCGAACGACGCTTGATGCATTTCGAGACGCGTCCAGTCGGCTACCTGGGTTCGTTTCTGATTGGAACAGCGTTTGCCGCGGGCTGGACTCCATGCGTAGGGCCGGTGTTGGGTGCAATCCTGGCCTATGCCAGTACGACGGAATCCATGTCCAGTGGTGTGATGCTGCTGTCGGCTTATTCATTGGGCTTGGGGCTCCCGTTTTTTCTTACTGCGTTTGGGATGGATACGTTTTTAAGCTACTTCAAAAGCCTGCGGACCTATTTAGGCGGGGTGTCGTTTGTCAGTGGTGGGCTGTTGGTGGCAGTCGGCGTGATGATTTATGCAGATTCCCTGACGCTTATCACCAGTTTCCTTGAGCGCAACGGTATCGGGTGGTACATCGGCCAATAAGCTGTTTGACCGACCTGATGGCCTTTCAGATTAATTCTTACCTCGAATCTGGTTTCTACTCTGATGCAGTCCCAGTCTTCATCCTCCCCATTCAATTAGACTACCAGGCAAGACCCCAATGCTGGCAATTATAGAGCGATAGGTTGGCGTCATTTGGGAAAAAACGTTCAAGAACGATTAATGAGGATGGCGGATTAACACCACTCGCCGGTTTTGCAGGATAATTTGGCGCTGCCCGATAATTGAGCGGGGGGTGACGTGACTGAGGCGGATCGCGAGTCACACCAGGTTCCGATCGTACAGGATGCATGGGAAGGAGGGGGCTCGGTAGCTGTGGGGGCATTAAGCGGAGCTGGCATAGATGCCGTTGGAAGGATGCCGACATAGCTAACCATGAGGGAATTTGGAATGGGTGCTTTTGTCTTCACAGGGGATTGATCAACGGCGGTGTGTCCATTCACCGATGGGCTGTTGTGAAGGGAAGCCAGAAGAGTGGGATTGTTCTTTTGGAGCTTTGCCAAGAGTTTTTGCCCGTCAGAGTGGTAGGGATTGTTGGGGTGTTCATTGACCAGGGTGATCAACCACTCCTGCGACCATTCTTCAATACCCAGGTCCTGGTAGGTTTTCGCCAGATGGAACATGGCATCCCCGGCACTTTCTAATTCAGGGAACTCTTTGATGACCTTTTCGAATCGATGTGCGGCAGCGAGATACGAACCCCGGCGCAGGTAGAAGTGTCCCACCATCAGGTGTCGTTGCGCTAATTGTTCCTTGCAAATCAGGATGGTTTGAATCGCTTCTGTTTCATACCGGCTTGCAGGAAATTCCTCTATGAGCTTGTCGAAGCTCTGTATGGATTGGGTAAGAGGGGACGGGTCTCGATCAACGGTCCGATATTGTTTGAAATGGCTCACCCCGATTTTGTATTGGGCATAGGGTGCTAATATGTGATTTCGATGAAGGTCGAGAAAATGTTTGTATTCCACAATGGCTTCCGCATAGGATTCCTTATCAAAAAACGATTCGGCCCGTTTCATAATGACGTTCGGGTCATAACTCATTTCCACGGAATCACCGACAAAGATTTGTTCGTCCGTTGACGAGACTTCTTTTTTTGATGCCGAGTCCCCAGGTTTTGGAGTGGAAGAACAACCAGCGAGAAACATGATCACAGTCGGGATGAGGATCAAGATGTATCGGCTTTTGAAGGAAACTTTCACAGGCAAGTTACTCCAGGTTGAGGGAGCACATGGCGTAGACATCCCTTTGGGCTTAAAATGAGTCTGAGTTTATACAAGATTCGGACCAGGAAAGGAAAGTCTTGAATATTACGCTTGTGTTAAAAAAAACTATCCCAAACTGTCTCACTTTTACCACTTTGTGGGGCAGGCCTGACATTTTTGTTACAGTATTTTGGTTCTGATTTCAACGAATAGACATCGTATTATGAATGGCAGCCTATCCAGAATTGTGGGAACCGGATCCTATCTCCCCCGTCGTTGCGTTGAGAACCAGGAGGTGGCCGATCTTTTGGGAATTGAGCCCTCCTATATTTTTCGAGTATCCGGTATCCGGACCCGCTTCTGGGCTGGACCACAGGAGGAATGCTCTTTCTTGGCGGAGCAAGCCACGCGAAGGGCACTAGATCAGGCCGGGTTGGTACCGGAAAATCTTGACGCTATCCTAGTCTCCTCTACCTCTCCGGATATGATTTTTCCCTCTACGGCCTGTCTTCTTCAAGCTCGTTTGGGCATCAAGGGCATCCCGGCATTTGATCTCTCAGCCTCTTGTTCGGGGTTCCTCTATGGCCTTTCGATGGCGGATAGTTTTATCCGTGCCGGGCAGTTTCGGCGATGTCTTGTGGTGGCTTCAGAAATAAAATCGCGTACCTTGGACTTCAACGATCTGAGCACAGCCATTTTATTTGGCGATGGCGCCGGCGCGGCTATCGTCGAGAAATCGTCAAGTTCCGATGTGGGAATCGTCAGCATTCATATCCATGCCGATGGGAATTATCACGATTTGGTCAAGATATCCGGTGGTGGTTCTCGTCAGCCCTTGTCTCAGTCGGTACTCGAGTCTAATGGGCATACCTTAAGGATACGGGGTTCGCAGTTGTTTCGAATTGCCATCCGGCAGTTAGGACAGGCCGTCCGCGAACATTTGGAAAAGGAAAAATTAGTGGTTTCACAGCTCGACCAAGTCATTTTTCATCAAGCCAATGGGCGTATGCTTGCCCAGTTTTGTAAAAAACTTGGCGTACCTTCCGATCGATGTCTGACAATGATTGAGCAGGTCGGGAATACCTCCTCGGCGTCATTGCCCATGGCATTGGATCGAGCGAATCGAGATGGGCGGCTGAAAATGGGCAATCGGATCATGTTGGGTGCGTTTGGCGGAGGTCTGACGTGGGGCTCGGCATTGGTTCGATGGGGTTGAGTGGCCTCTGAATTTTTTCACCAGCTGTCCGGGAAAAGCCTTGGCAAATTTTGTTGACGATAGCTTGCGATTTAACCTATCGTGCGGGGAAAGCGAGCAGTGAGATAAATTGATGAATAGAAGGAGGGTGCGTTGAAAATCTTCCTGGCCAATCCTAGAGGGTTTTGTGCGGGGGTCGATCGGGCGATTGAGATCGTCGATTTGTCTTTGAAAACCTACGGTGCGCCAATTTATGTTCGCCATGAAATTGTGCATAGCCGCCATGTGGTCGAGTCCCTTCGTGGAAAGGGCGCCATTTTTGTGGAAGAACTGAATGCGGTGCCTGATGGCGCCATAGTCATCTTTAGTGCGCATGGTGTGGCAAAAGAGGTTTGGGAAGAATCCACCCGACGAAATTTGAAGGTGATTGATGCTACCTGCCCCTTGGTCATCAAGGTGCATAACGAAGTGAACCGGGACTATTCCAATGAATATGAATTGATCCTGATTGGCCACGCGGGGCACCCTGAGGTTGTTGGAACCCTGGGACAGGTGCCGGATAAATTCCATTTAGTCTCGTCGGTAGAAGACGTCGACATCCTGCAAGTGGAAAATCCCCTTCACTTATCGTATGTCACTCAAACGACGCTGAGTGTTGATGAATGCCGGGATATTGTGGAGGCATTACATCGTCGGTTTCCGGGTATTAAAGGCCCACACCAGGAAGATATTTGTTATGCCACACAAAATCGCCAAAATGCCGTCAAAGAGTTGTCTCGCTTTGTTGATGTGATTCTGGTGATCGGGTCTCCTAATAGCTCCAATTCCAATCGATTGAGAGAATTGGGCGAGCGTTGTGGAATCCCTTCGTACTTAATTGATTCCTATCAGGATATTCAAACGCAATGGCTGGAAAGCGTTCAAGCCATCGGTATTGCGGCAGGGGCTTCGGCTCCAGAAGTGTTGGTGACTCAGGTCATTAAGTTTTTGAAGGAACAAGGGGCTGATTCGGTAGAAGAGTTGACCGTTGTGGAAGAGAATGTTGAATTCCTGCTTCCCAAGGAACTGCTGATGGCCAAAGGCAGGCGGTAGGTCCCTCAAAGATTTCACCTCTCCCGATTGGATTGAGCGTATTTTTCTGAATTTTTCCCTCCCTGGTTTCCCAAATTCCTTAAATAAGAGGGTCTGTTTGTTTGCCAGAGACCCGTCCTGAAAATGTCTTCCCAAGTGTGTGCTGCTGCCTGGTTGTGTGCGGCGACCGGGGGCCCTAGTTTCTTGTAAGTACTTCAAGATGTCAAGATATGGGATAGCAAGGCGACAATGACCACAGTATTTTGTGGATTTTCTTTGATTTTTCGTTCTCCTTATGGTACAGATTTAATTCAAATTGGTCCCTGTCATCCACCCGCTTCTGGGAGGGAATATGTATCTGCGTACTCTGGTCGTTAACGGGTTTAAATCGTTTGTTGAAACCAAAATAGATTTTCCTAACGGAATAACGGCCGTCGTCGGTCCCAACGGCACAGGAAAGAGTAATATTGTCGATGCCATTTTGTGGGCGATGGGTGAGCAAAGCGTCAAGAGTTTACGAAGCGAGCGAATGGAAGACGTCATTTTTAATGGGACTCAGCAACGCAAACCCATGGGAATGGTCGAGGCTTCGCTCATTTTTTCCGAGGTCACCTCTCAAGAGCTGGAGCCTGTTTCGGCTCTCCTGGAAGGCCTTGATCAGGCCTCGGAGGTCATGATTACGCGCCGACTCTACCGCGAGGGGGAAAGTGAGTATTATTTCAATAAAATTCCGTGCCGACTCAAGGATATTCGAGGATTTCTCTGGAATGCCCGAGCGGGAACCCGAGGGCAGTCCGTGATTGAACAGGGCAATATTGAACAGTTGCTCAACGCATCGCCACAGGAACGGCGTGAGTTTATTGAGGGCACGGCAGGCATTATTCGTTATAAAAAGCAGAAGGCGGAGGCGTTACGGAAATTACAAAGCACCGAAAATAATCTCTTACGAGTGCGGGATATTCTTGGAGAAGTCCAATCCCAGCTTCGGACACTCAACCGTCAGGCAAAACAGGCAGAGGAATATCAGTCGCTTCTTCGAGACGCTCGAGAGCTTGAGGTGCAGTTATTAACCTACGATTTTCGTCGGTTTTTTCAGGAACAGTGTCTGTTTGAACAAGAGTTGCACCAATCGGAAAGCCAGGAAATCTCCTGCCTGGCTGAAGAGGCTCGATTGGTGGCCGAACAACAACAGGCCCAGTTAGATTTGGCTTCTGCCGGCGAAATCCTCAAGGAAACCCAGGATCGGTTTCGGGAGATCGAGCAACGATTAGCCCAAGCTTTTACCGCGATTCAGATTGAACGCAACCGGTTGGATCAATATGAGCAACAGCATGAACAGGTCATGGGGGAGCGAACCCGGCTGAATGGGGAGGGCCAGGAAGCTACAGGTTCGTTGGAAGTGTTGAGAGACCGGTTGTCACAAATTCGATGTGAGATTGAGATTCTTTCCGTCACACTGGAAGAAGGTGATGGGAAGATGGCCGATCTGGTGGTTCGCCGTCGAGAAACAGCAGAGAAGGTTGACAAGGGGCGAGAAGCGGTGTTGGCCATGGCTGTTGAAAAAACGAACCTGGAGAATCGCTTGCAAAGTATTGCGGAAGGCCAGAGTTCGATGGCCCGTCGGATAGAACGTCTGGCGTCAGAATTTACTCTTTCTCAGACAGATCAAAACAAGCTTCAAACCGAAGGCGAAATTCTTCGACAACAAAGCTCTACTCTAGAAGGGCAACTTGAAGGGTTCCGGAATAATCAGGAAGGGTTGGAGGTGAGCCTGCAAAGTCAACGAGAAACTCGTGAAGAGCTTGACGAGAAAATTCTTGAACTCCAAACGCAGGTTGCCGGCTCTGAATCTGAATTACGGGCTATTCAAAGTATGTTCCGCGAAGAACTAGGGTATGGTCATCGCGGAGAGGGCGATGAAGCCTCCATTCGCGTTGCCTGTGCATCAATCCAGGAGGCCCTGGCAGAGCGGATGGAAGTGCCTGAAGAAGTTGAAAAAGCTATAGAAGCGGTGTTGGGCGAGCGATTGCAGGCGTGGATTGTCCAGTCAGCACAAGAAGCGGAAACGGCGATTGAGCAATTCAAACGCCAGGAGTGGGGAAAAGGGAGTTTTATTCCCTTAGACATTCCCCGCGAAGGGCAAGCTGGTCCGGTGGAGGGGTGGGACGTATTACAACACCACCAAGAGGTGCGGGGCTTAGCCGTAGACTTTGTTCAGGTTCCAGATGATCTGGGACGGGTGGTAGATGCCTTATTGAGAAATACGGTCATCGTGAAGTCATTAACAGGAGCCTTGAATATCATGGACACACATTCCTGGTTTCAAGGGAATGGCCCTCTTCTGGTGACCCTGAGCGGGGAATTGGTGTCTGCCTCCGGGGTTATCAGTGGTGGATCAGGCGGAGAAGCCGGCGGATTATTACGCCGTCGACGAGAGATTTTCACATTGGAAGAAACGCTAAAAACTCTCCTGGTGAGCTTGGAGGAGGCTAAAGCGAACAGGATAACGCTGATTCAAGAAATTGAGCAGGTATCGAGGCAACTTGAGAAGGCCATCTTGTCCATCCGCGAAATGGAATTCCAGATGTTGACGATCCAAAAGGAGGCCTTCTCAAAAGAACAAGCTCTTCCCGATCTTCGGCGCCGGTTAGATATTCTTCAGCAGGATCGGTTGTCGGAAGAGGCGGAATGGGGTCAGTTGCAAGTTGAGGAAGTGGATGTTCGGACCCGGCTCGATCATCTCAATCAAACACGGAATCAGGAAGATGGGGCTCTTCGTCGATTTTTGGATGCCCTGAATGAATTGGATCGTGAGCGACAAGACTTGTCTCAAAGGCTTAATGACACCCGAATGAATTATCAGACTCTGAAGACCAAATGGGACCATGAACAGGGGAATGTCGAACGGATTGTGCGGGAAGAGGAAAATCGAAAGTCCCGCATTCAGCAGATTGACCGACAATTGGAACACCTCTTCCTCCAAAGTCGAAAGAGTCAGGAGGAACGATTCAAAAACGAGGGCATGGTCGAAGAGTTAGACCTACAGAAGGAGTCGATTGCCGGAACATTGTTGGAGCTTCAAAGCCAGCATGCAGGATTTATGGAGGGGGTTAAACGACTGGATGGTCTGATTGGCCGGGCTCGTGAAGCGATGAGCCACATCTACAAGGCCCGAGTGCCGATTGAGGGTCGTTTAGCGGAAGTTCGTACGAAACTCCAAGCGGTGCATGAAACCCTGACCCTGACCTATGAAATTTCGACGGATGACTTGAAAATCTCCCAGGATAGGGAACATAACTTTGAAGTACTGAAAGATGGCGAACAGGTCTCTACTGGGGAAGGACCGGATCAGTGGAGGGAGCGGTTGCTCGGTATCCGGAAAAAATTGGAGCGTATCGGTCCGATTAATTTGGCCGCGATCGAGGAACATGCCCAATTAGAAGAACGATATCAATTTCTATTAGCGCAGGAGGAAGATCTGGCCGGTTCTATCCAATCTCTTCAAGAGATTATCCAACGACTGAATCAGACGACGAATAAACTCTTTGCCGAGACCTTTAAAGAGCTCCAAGTGAAATTCACTGAAGTATTTTCCGCATTATTCGCTGGAGGGCGGGCTGAGTTGATTCTGGTGGAAAATATTCAGGATGGGCAGGAATCCGAAACGCCCAATCTTGAGCCAGGTGTGGAAATTGTCGCCCAACCTCCAGGAAAGCGCTTGAAGAATCTTAGTATGCTTTCAGGGGGTGAAAAAACGATGACTGTGATGTCCCTTCTGTTTGCAAGTTTTCTGATCAGGCCTTCCCCGTTTTGTGTGTTGGATGAGGTGGACGCACCGTTGGATGAGACCAATGTGGTCAGGTTTGGTCAATTTCTGCAAAAAATGGCGGACCGGTCTCAGTTTATTGTCATCACTCACAATAAACGAACGATGGAAACTGCCAATTCCTTATTTGGTGTGACAATGGAGGATCCAGGAGTTTCGAAGTTGATTTCTGTTCGCCTTCATGAGTTAGAAGAAGTTGGCTGACAATGCAACGTGTAAACCAGGACTAAATTGGAAACGCCATACGTTACTGAAGTCTCAAAGAAAAAGCCCCTTCCTTGAAGAGTAGGAAGGGGCTTTTTTGAAGAAACAGATTTTTAGGAATAGTTAATTTCGTACGCCGCTCCAAACTTTTGCCGGATCAATTTCTTTGTCCGGGTTTAGTTGTTTGGCCTTTTCCAGTAGGGTTTCAGTTGCCTCAGGGATTTCTGGATCTGGGATGCAGCAATCGTCGACCGGACAGACAGCCGCACATTGGGGCTCATCAAAATGACCCACACACTCTGTGCACCGCTCATAGGTAATGACATAGACAGTATCCCCATCCCCTTGACCTTCACCGACCTTATTGCCTTTTTCCTCAGCGGCGCTCCGTGTTTCAAAGATTGCCTCATTTGGGCATTCCGGGAGACAGGCACCACAATTAATACATTCCTCAGTGATTAACAACGACATAATTCCTCCTTAAGGGGACAGATAATCCGTCATGTCATGTAATAAGCAGGGTCCACGATCTTTGACGAAATTTAAAAATTTTCCTTTGGTAGTAGGACTCACAAAACAATACATACGTTGGCTGATTTTAACGGTAGAATTTTCTGGGCGTCAACCGTACAGAAGACCTAATTGAATAAGCCATTCGGACCGGTTCTATGACCAGGATTCTGTGGGATCTCTTCACAAAGAATTGAGGCCCCACAGATGGAAAATTCCATATTCCTCCTTTTGCTTGGTCGTGATGTTTGATCTGACGTTGACGAACGTATGAGCGATTGTTATAGCACCGAGGAAAATTCTGGTGATGAGTAGCTTTGATATATATGAATACTATGGCGGACGATCGGGAATCACTCGCTCTGTGCTTTTGTATGAAGACTTGGCATGATGTCTTATCGTGACACGTTCGTTATAAGGATTTTCTTCTGATCGGCTTCGTGGGATTTGTTCATCCTTTGTTCCTCTCTCTTGAATCCCTATGAAAATGGCTCCCTCCAGATCTACGGTTTTCTCTGCCTACGCAGCCCTTACGACTGCCGCGGTGGTGTGGGGAGGGTCGGTAGTGGCGCAGAAAGTAGCCTTAGGACCCTTTTCGCCTGTGGAGACATCGGTTTTTCGAGGGATAGGGGCATTGATGATCCTCATTCCTCTCTGGAGATGGAAAGAAGGGGTTGTCTCATTTTCAGGAAAAGATTGGCGGAATTTTTTTTTATTAGGGATGGGGGTCCTTGGAAACCACCTTTTCGTGCTATTTGGACTGCAATTCATTGAGGCAGGGGCAGCGGGCATTCTTATTGGTTCAAGTCCGGCCATTACGGCATTCTTGTCCTCTTTGATTCTGAAGGATGTTTCCCTTCGTGTCATTTGGCTTGGTTGCCTTGTATCCTTTTTGGGGGTGCTGAGCATTACCGGACGTAGCGCTGTGGATGGGGTGGGTTCTAATCCCCTATTCGGGGGAATCCTGATATTGTCCGCCTTAGTCAGTTGGGCCCTATATACGATTGGCTGTCGAAAAACCATGGAACGGTTTTCTCCGATGACCGTCACGTGGACGACTCTTATGGTCTCTCTGATGCTTGAAATTCCCCTGTTGACAATAAATCACAAAGTGTTGGTTTCAGGAGTGGAGACTGTCCCCGTTTCTGGTTGGATGGCGCTCCTGTATGTCATGGTGTTTGCCACGGCGTTGGGCCAACAGGCCTGGCTGCAGGGTATCAAGGGGGTTGGCCCTTCCAGAGCGGGAATCTTTGCAAATCTTATCCCGGTTTCGGCGTTGTTCTTTTCCCTGATAATTTTGGGGGAACCGGTTGGCATGAGAGAAATAAGTGGGATAGGATTGATTCTGCTTGGGGTTTGGTTGGTTGATCGCCAATCTCGCGCAGTATTCTTGAAAGCCAAGTAAACGGGCAAGTGGCGAACGCAGAGAAAGAGAGCACACTATGTTGAAGGAACGGATTGAAGAAGTTACACAAATGAACGAGTTATTTTATCGGGCGTTTGAACAGCTTGATGTCGCTCTCATGGATTCCATATGGGCTCATCAGGAGTATGTGACCTGTATTCACCCAGGTTGGAGTATTCGGGTCGGATGGCCGGCGGTCAGGGACTCTTGGGTGGTTATTTTTAATAATACGTTTTCCATGGAATTCGAATTGACTGAATTACAAGTGCAAGTGGCTGCGGATGTTGCGTGGGTGATTTGCACGGAAAATATCACCAGTCGGGTTGGAGAAAATCCGCAAAATAGCAGGGTCGTCTCGACCAATATATTCGAGCGGATCGGAGAGGAATGGAAGATGATCCATCACCACGGATCTCCATTAATGGAATAAGTCTCTTACGCTTCTCGATGAGATCAAGAGGCTGACGTACTGAATACTTTTTGCGCCCATTCATCGACAATCGCATCTCGTTCCTCCATGCTCATGGCGCTGTATTTTTTAAACATACCCAGCCCGCCTTTTTTTTTGCGCCAGGTGACAAAGTGTAGAAAGTGTTCCTTGCACAATGACTGTGTGCCTGCAGGGGAGTATAAGGGTTCGGTGCACCCTCCGATTAAACACGAATCAGCGTTCATGTCATGGTCCTCCTTAGGGTTTTCTCAAAGCAGCATTCCAGAATCAAAGTATGCCGAACTGCAAGGCGAGAAGGCAATCAATGACGCCATGACAGCATGGAGATTTACGTGAATCCCATTAGTCGCGTGATGGCGTTCCCTTGCTTTCGATGTCAGATGGCCGGTATCGTAGGCACCCTGTTCAAGCTAGCTCATCAGACCTGTATCATCAGTGTCATTGAAGAAAGGAGAGTGTTCTGTGTTGACTGCTAAAGATGTTTTTGAAAAAACGAGAGAGGTGGCTTTGCGCGCAACGGGTCCGGATGAACGGGCTCTTCAAATCGATTATCCTGCGTTGGAAAGCAAGATTGAACGAGCCTTGGCAGGTCGGAAGATTCACCTTCTGCATACTAATGAGTTTCTGCCGGAAGGATATGAGGATCAAGGGCGTTTTAACGTCGTGGCCATGACGTCGGGAAATGTTCTATTCGATATGGTTATCGGAGACTCGTATTTTCGGTATGACATTTTTTCCTGTTGTGATTTGGATAAAATTCAACTGATTGACGGAACGTGGGATAATAAAGACAAGCGCACGGAAGAATCTTTTCTCAGTCTACGGTTAATGCATGGGGATGAGGCCCATATTCTGTTAGCCCTCAATGACGATCAACGACCGACTGTATTGTCTTTTGCCGAGAAAATTTCTCATGGCCGACACCCCGAAAAAGCCTGAAAGCTTTCAGATGTAGGGATATTTTTCCTGAAATCTCGCAATAATCATTGAGGGGCGGTAAACGGTAAGGTACTGACAGAGGCAGGCAAGCGTTGGCCCTGGACTTCTATTTCCAGTTTGGTATGGGGTTGGGTGAAATCTCGTAATGGAAATCCCAAGGCGATCGGTTTTTTTACCAGAGGGGAATATGTGGAGCTTGTAACCCAACCTACTTCACGTGTTCCACTAAACAGTTTTGCTCCAGTTTCCGGCAGCTGTTGGTTTTCCGTTTCAATAATCAATCCGACCATTCGCCGTTTGACAGATCCGTAGGTATCCATCCTGGCGACAACTTCCTGGCCAGGATAACATCCCTTCGATAAACTAAAGGCAATCCCCTCAAGGTTCGCTTCAGGCGGAACAATTTTTTCATTTAAATCTGGTCCTAAACGAGCCAATCCCCCTTCAATTCTGGACGTCTCGAGTGTCTCCCTTCCAACTGGTTGGAGGCCCTCCTCTTTTCCAACTTGCAAGAGATGAGACCAAAGAGAGGGAAGAACTTCGACCGGTACAAACAATTCGTAATCTTGTCCACCGGTTTCTTCAGTGCGAGCAATAAATCCTTGTGTATCACCGAACGTGAACATGATGGTGTCTAAGGCCTGGAGCGGGCTGACTTCCACCTCGAAAGCCCGCTTAAAGACATCTGGCCCTTTCGGCCCTGTAATCAGAAGGAGCCCCAGACTATCTAGAGCATTTTGGAGTTTGGCCTTCGTCCCATAAAGCAGAAATTTTCGAAGAGCCTGATAGGTCAGATCCCCGACTTCTCCGACATCCTCAATGATGAGGCTATCCGTTTGCAGAAAAACCCTGAAATAGGAGAGTATTTTTCCTTTATGATTCATAAAGGCGGAGTATCGGCCTTGCCCGGGTTTGAGAGGAAGAATATCATTGCTGATGATGCTTTGGAGCCAGGTGACCCGGTCGTCGCCATTAACGAGGATTTTTCCTCGTAATGACAGGTCTGCAAGTCCAGCCCGTTGATGAATGGCCTCATACTCCAAGCAGGGGTTGCCGTAATGGGAGGGAACTTCCCATTCGCCACAAGGCTGAAACGTAGCTCCCAGGGATTGATGCTGTTTGTGGAGCGTAAGGGTTTTCATGAAGCGGCCGGGGCAGTGATTTCATCGAACAACGCAAGTGTCCGCGCAGAGAACTCATTTCGGGAGACGATCTTGTGAATCCCGAGGTCTTTAGCCAGTTTCCACGTGCCGACTTCTTCATGATTGGCAAAAGCCAGAATCGGCAAAGACTGTGTTTGGGGTAGTGCTTTCAGGGATTTCAATATATCGGTGGCATTAAGTCGATCATCATTCATGTTGATGATGATGCCCATGGGCTTGCTCTGAAGAGCTTTTGTTTGCCAGTCATCCCCGGTACGGAGACGTTCCAGCTTATAGCCATGGGGTAAAAAGGCATCACGAATTTTCGTGTAGAAAAAGATATCGGTGACAGCTACAAGAATAGTTTTGGTGTCTGGCATAATGAAGGTCTCTTTCTAGTTCATGAGTGTCAGAATACGCATGAGCGCTTGTTTCGCCGTCTTGTATTCCGGATTGAGGGCCAGAGATTTTTTGTAGGAATCGACCGCTTGGTCCCATTCCCCTTTCCGTTCGTGCACCCGGCCTAAATTCATATGAGGAAAGGCTGGGTTTTCATATCGTTTGGCTTTCATGGCTTTTTCAAGCCAGGGAATGGCATCCTCTAACTGGTTTAGCTCAATGAGGTAGGCCCCAATGTCGTTGTAGGGATTTCCGAATTCGGGATCCTGGCGGATGGCCCGGTGGCATTCCTCAATGGCTTCGTGTAACTGCCCCATGAAACTATAGGCCCATCCTAAGAATGTGTGCGCTTCGGCAGTCGGAAATGAGTCGATGGATTGTTTATAAAAATCCACCGCTTCTTCCAATTTTCCCTTCATTTGGAGTTCATAGCCCTGCTGAAAAAGATTCCAGGCTGCAATCTTATCCTCTTCTTTGCCTTCACCTTGGTCTAGAAAATCTTGAATATCCATAGGAGATCGTATTGTTAAAACCCTCCTTGAGTACTTTCGAAATTAAGTTGTTATTCGCTCTTGAGCTTTTGTCGAACCAATTCAGCCGCACGTCTTCCGGAAAGCAGCATCGAACCAAACGCCGGTCCCATTCGGGGACTGCCATCGACCGCTGCGACGGCCAAGCCGGTGACGAAGCAGTTTGGGTAAATTTCACGGGTATTCTCTACCACTAACGCTTCTGAACGCGCGACCCACATTGCCCCGTTTCCAGGAACTTTTTGGTAGAGGTTCCGTTTATGTAAAAGATTGATCACCACTGCGTCATGGCCGGTTGCATCGATCACGATTTGGCTTTCAAGGGCAATGGGATCTACGTGAATCACATCATGTCCCGCCATTTCCACTGTGGAATTATTCACCACCACCCCTTCTATTCGATGGTCTTGCCGAAGAATTAAATCCACGACTTTTGTGAGATTCATAATCTTGACGCCGGCTTCATAAGCGGCGGAAATGAGCCGACTGGTGACATGAGGTGGATCAACCATGGTCATCCCCGGGCAGTCTTTAATGGGCTTAAAGGGGATGCCTAACTCCTCAAGGATCCGATCCGCCGGTTCGCAAATCGTGGCTTTATTCATGAGGAACCCGCCCGACCAAAAGCCTCCCCCAAGAGCCAGGGATTGTTCGATGAGCAGAGTCCGGAATCCGGTCGCGGCGAGATCTCGGGCACACAAAAGTCCCGATGGACCACCTCCCACGATGATAATATCGCTTTCAATCAAAGAATCAAATTCTTTGTAATACTCACGGGCAATGTGACGGGTGATGTCTCGTTCTCGTAAAGGAGCGACGTTAATAGGATTCATAGGAGAGCTCCAGGTAATATTCGTTCGTATCCAAGATGAAGGCCAATCACGATCTGCTCTTTATCCATTCATAAGCACACATTGGGAATCAGATGTTTCCGTCATCGATTTCTACAGCTTTACAGATATAAGTCTCCACCGGTTTTTCGAAATTCTTCCGATTTTTCCTCCATGCCTTGCTTGAGAGCGGCATCGTCTGCCAATTGTTTCTCAGCAGCATACTCTCGAACATCTTGGGTTATCTTCATGGAGCAAAAATGCGGACCACACATGGAGCAAAAATGTGCCAGCTTGGCTCCCTGCGCGGGGAGCGTGGCATCATGGAAATCCTTGGCCGTTTCCGGATCAAGGGATAAATTGAATTGATCCTGCCATCGAAATTCAAACCGTGCCTGGGATAGGGCATTGTCCCGGTGTTGAGCCCCCGGATGGCCTTTGGCCAAATCTGCGGCATGTGCCGCAATTTTGTAGGCCATGACCCCGGCTTTCACATCTTCTTTATCAGGAAGGCCCAGATGTTCTTTGGGCGTGACGTAACACAGCATCGCGCACCCGTACCAGCCGATCATGGCTGCGCCGATGGCCGAGGTGATGTGGTCATAGCCTGGCGCAATATCTGTAGTGAGGGGTCCCAGGGTATAGAAAGGGGCTTCGTCACAGGCGGCCAGTTGCTTGTCCATGTTTTCTTTAATGAGTTGCATAGGGACGTGCCCCGGGCCTTCAATCATGACCTGCACGTCATGTTTCCAGGCGATTTTGGTGAGTTCTCCCAAGGTTTCCAGTTCGGCAAATTGAGCTGCATCATTAGCGTCCGCCAAGGAACCGGGGCGCAATCCGTCGCCTAAGCTAAAGGACACATCATAGCTTTTCATGATCTCGCAGATTTCTTCAAAATGCGTATAGGTGAAGTTTTCCTGGTGGTGAGCTAAACACCATTTGGCGTGAATGGAGCCACCTCGTGAGACAATGCCGGTCATGCGAGAGGCCGTCAGCGGGACATAGGCCAGGCGAACACCGGCGTGGATGGTAAAGTAATCCACACCTTGTTCGGCCTGCTCCACGAGGGTATCACGAAATATCTCCCACGTCAGTTCCTCCGGCTTTCCGCCCACCTTTTCTAGGGCCTGGTAAATAGGCACAGTGCCTATAGGAACTGGAGAATTTCGAATGATCCACTCCCGGGTTTCGTGGATGTTTTTCCCTGTGGAGAGATCCATGACGGTGTCTCCTCCCCATCGGATCGACCAAATCAGCTTTTCGACTTCTTCGTCAATAGATGAAGTGACGGCGGAGTTGCCAATGTTGGCGTTAATTTTTACCAGAAAATTGCGGCCGATAATCATGG
>CAWAXJ010000030.1:0-41125 GCA_963785905.1 uncultured Nitrospirales bacterium | reverse complement strand
TGCAGCTCTGCCGCGGAAGAAATGTTCATAGAGCATGGATTGAAGCGGCGGGGAGGTAACCGGCGCTTGTTCATGTGATGCCATCCCGTTATAATTTCCCCCGCACAATCTCTCCCAATTAAGACAACCATTTAAGACAACCATGGCTGACACGCGTCTTGACGACCCGGTTCTCACGGAAATGGTGACACGGCTGAGAGCGGTGTTTGAGCCGGAGCGCATCTACTTGTTTGGATCGCATGCTCGCGGGGACGCCAAACCTGAGAGCGACTATGATCTCCTCATGGTGCTTCCCTCTTCCCCGCTGCCCCGCTATCGACGCGAGCAGGTCGCCTTCCGCGCGCTGGCCGGGATGGGAGTTTCCAAAGACATCCTTGTGTTGACCCGCGCAGAGTTCGACCGGCAACGGAACGCTCTCTGTTCGCTGCCGGCGACTGTCGAACGAGAAGGCCTCCTCCTGTATGCAGCCTGACGCACTCGCCGAAGCGCGTGCATGGCTCCAGAAGGCCTCCAATGACCTGCGCGGCGCCGATATTGATCTGGCCGCTTCTCCGCCTCTGCTCGAAGACGCGCTGTTCCACTGCCAACAAGCCGCAGAAAAATCCATGAAGGGATTTCTTTCCGCGCACGACTGTCCCTTTAAGAAAACGCACGATTTGGATGAATTGGGACGAGCTTGTGAATCACTGGACCCGTCTCTGATTCCACTCCTGATGCCCGCTCGCGATCTCACCGTCTTCGCTTGGGAATACCGTTATCCCGGGGCCACCGACGTGCCGTCCCTGGCGGAAACACAAATCGCCCTGACGACCGCCCGCTCGGTATACGAGGCCTTGCTCTCTCGTCTGCCTGATGCTCCGCACACATGAGAAAACTTGCCGCCTGGGACACAATGGCCATTCCCAATATTCAGGATTATTTGAAACTGATTCCGGCTGTGAACCAATCTCCGCACCACGCGGTGTGGCTCACGTATGACGAGCCAGCTGACACCCTGTATGTCAATTTTAAGAAGCCGAGTTATGCCACGGAAAGCGAGCTGACCGATGAAGATGTGATCATCCGTTATGAGGGCGAAACCGTCATCGGCTTCACCGTCTTGCACGCAAGCAAACGACTCATGAAAACCGCATAGAGCCAATTTTCAGGGTCCTGCCAGGATTCAAAATACGCAGGAGTTAACGGTCATGCGAGGGTACTCCTCCTGGGCACAGATCCTTCGTTTTACTCAGGATGACAGTCCGGGGAGGCCTCACCGAATCATGACTTGTTCGTTCAATGTCTGAATGGTGAAATCAGAATTTTAGATCTGAATGTTGTGGCGTTTGATTTTTTTGATGAGGCCCTGCCGGGATAAGCCCAGTCGTTTGGCTGTCTGGACCTGGTTGAACCGGCAGGCCGCAAGGGTTTCCTTGATCATGCGTTGCTCCAACTCGGCCACGGCCTGATGCAGACTGCGTCCTTGCAAGTCTTCCGTGCCGCCGTTCATTTGCGAAGGGCACCGGATGCCTTCTTCGAGGGCGTCTTCGTGGATGCTCGTGCCCCGAACCATGACCGCCAATCGCTTCATTTCATTTTCTAACTGCCGGATATTACCCGGCCATGAATATTCCATTAATCGCTGCATCGCTCCCGCGGACAGTTTTTTCCGAGGCCGGTCCATCTGCGTGCAGTACTGATCCAGAAAGTAATTGGCCAGCAGCGGAATATCCGCCGGAATTTCCCGCAACGCCGGTGTGTGCACATGGACGACTTTGAGCCGGTAGTAGAGGTCTTCACGAAAGGCGCCGGCCTTGATGGCGGCGTCTAAATTTTTATTGGTGGCCGCAATGATTCTGATATCCAATGGAATCGCCCCCCGCTCCCCCACCGGTTCGATCACGCGCTCCTGAAGCACGCGTAAGACTTTCGCCTGGGCCGATAAACCCAGATCGCCTATTTCATCCAGAAACAGGGTGCCCTTATTGGCCTGTTCGAATTTGCCGATTCTGGCGTCCACACCCGTCGCCGTGCCTTTGCTGATGCCGAATAATTCACTTTCGATTAAGGTTTCGGGGAGGGCCGCACAATTAATCGCCACAAACGGTTGGCGGGCCCGCGGGCTATTGTAATGAATGGCTTTGGCCACCAATTCCTTGCCTGTCCCATTTTCTCCGGTGATGAGCACATCCACTGAACTATCCCGGATCTGATCGATGACTCTGACCAGGCGTTGCATGGGCAGGCTATTGCCCAACAGATTCTGCGTGGAGAAGCGTCCTTCCACCTCTTTCCACAAATGGGCGTTTTCCTGTTGCAACCGTTCGCGCTCATGCCGCAAGTGTTCCACCTGATGGAATTTCTGAAGAGGGATGGCGATGCGATCGACCAAGGCTTGGGCCAGTTCTTCATCCTGAGCCGTGAACTCCTTGCCTTTTTTATTCACCGATTCAAAGACCCCGAAGACTTCTCCTTTTCCGTCTCGTATCGGCACCGCGATGAGCGTCCGTGTTTGTCGTTTGGTGGCGAGGTCTATGCCAGAAAAAAACCGGGAGTCCGATTGGACATCCTTAACGTTGAGCAGAGTCTCCTGCCGTCACACAGGCTCCCGCAATCCCTAAGCGCGCATCCAGTCGAAGCACTCGTCCATTTTCAGGGAGAGGGAACCATAACTCACATTGCTCCCGATCCAGGAGAAAGATGCTGGCCAACTCGGCGTTTAATAATCGGCACGCCTCTTTTCTAATCAACTGGAAGAGGTCAGCCAAATTTGTTTCCTGGGTGACACGAACCAGAAAGGTCTCGGATAGGTCGGCTGAAGGGTGGAGATGATCCGGCTGCGGAGATCGATTCGGCATGGCTTCCTTCCTGAACATTTCCCGTGTTCACATGCCCGGCACGAAAAGGACGCCTGGTGTACACATTATCGCCAGGTGTGAATGGTGCGGTCAACCTCCCGGTCCAGTTTCTCCTTTCCTTTCCCTCGTGCCTATTCGGGGTTGTCCCGCTGGAGAAAGAGAGGATCGCACCGGGCTCTTCCCGGATTGTTCCTTGGAATTTACCGGATGGACTGTAATCCCTCCCGCCTTTTTATGAGGAAGGAGCCGGTACACGGGAATACAAATGGCTTTTCCCTTTAACGTGACCGAGCCGACTTCTTGGAGTCCCCTCGGATGATCCCCGAGATAGTGTCTTGTCGTCTCCCCTATGAGTATCCGGCAGACTTCATCGTTTGGCCAGGTTTCTACCGAATCTTTTTGGAAGCTCTCTAACCTGGACGCAATGTTCACCGAATCTCCTACCGTCGTAAATTTGAGACGCTGCGCACTGCCGAGACTTCCGGTGACGACCGGTCCCGTATTCATTCCTATCCTCATTCGGACAGTGGGTAACCCTTGTTCCTGCCATTTCGCATTGAGACGAACCATCTCCCGCTCCATAGTGATCGCACACTCCACGGCATTCTTCGCATCCCGTTTGATATCCTCCTCGGTTTGCCCGGGCTTGAACACGCCGAAATCGGCTTTGATCATGTCTCCGTAATAATCGTCGACGATGCCCCCATGATCGGCAATGATGTTGACCATGGTCTCCAGATAAGTATTGAGCCAATCCAATAATTTGTTGGGTTCCATGTTTTCGGCCACGGGCGTGAATCCTTCCAGATCCGAAAACATCGTGGTGACGACCAATTTTTGGGGTCGCAACCGTCCATTTTCCAGGAATTGCTCCCGTTGTGCCCACACGGCTTGCGCCACTTCGGGAGAGACATGCCGGGAAAAGAGGGACATGAGCGCCGTCCGGTCCAGCTTTTCCCGATTGGATATCAAGGCACTGACCACCGTGGCATTGATCATCCATCCCAACAGTGGAGGGATAAACGGGATCCATCGCCCATACATCATTCCCGTCACCACGACCCCGCCCAACAACACCATTCCCATCAACAGAGCCAGAGAGAAGCGCCATGCACCCCGAACCCACGCCCCGATGACTCCTCCCCCCAGTATCCATAACCCGATCCAACCGGTTTCGTGTAATTCTGAAAACGTCGAGATGGGCTTTTGGCCTTCCCCCTGCGCCGACCGGAGCAGTTGGGTCACCATATAGCCATGCAATTCGATTCCGGGAATTGGCGGACAGGTCGAGAGGCTTCCGCATTGTGAGGTAATAAAATAATCTTTGACGCCTTGCGCGACCACCCCAATGAGCACGATGTGGTCCTGAACCAGTTCCGGCCTGAATTCCCCTGCCAGCAGTGCCCCGAATTCAATGGTGGGAAAAAGGTTCTCCCTCCGTTCGAGATCCAACAGAAACTGATAGCCCTGGGAATCGGCTCCCATATAGCTCCCATCGTAGGATTCGAAGGGACGAAAGACCGTTTGCCCGAGTTCCACCCAGTCAGGATTTCCCACCGCCGGCTTGGGGACGATCCCCTCCTGCTTCAAATATTGAAGGGCCAGCAGCCAGGAAAACGATCGAAAGAAATTCGTTCCATCGTCTAAGAATAAGAGTCCCCGGCGAACGATTCCGTCGGAATCCACCACGACATCGCTAAATCCGACACGATCCGTGCCTTGTAAAATGGCCGGACCGGGAATACTCCCTTTCTCACCCTTCGCAAATTTCATGACCATCATGATTTCCGGATGACCACTCAAGATCCGGTTCAACTCTTCGCGCCCCGGTGGCACTTCCATATCCCGATAGATATCCACGCCAATGACGCGCGGGTGATGTGGGGTCAGGATGTGGAGCGCTCTGGCGAGCACTTCATCGGTCACCGGCCAATGCCCTAATTCCCGAATATCCTGGTCGGTAATGGCTACCAGTGTAATCGGAGGGTTCGGCCTTGCTTTGGTCGGACGAAGACGCATGGACCAATCGTAAGCCTCTAGTTCCGCACGTTCCAGGAATCCTTCCCACCGAAGCCCCATGACTCCTAGAAACACCAGGAGAGTAATGACGCCCATGTGAAAGACGGGAGCACGAAAAAACGAGTGGCCCACAGGGATTCCCTTCACGGTTCAGGTCCCCTTGAGTGCAGAAGAAAACAGGGAGAGATCTTTTAGGTGTTGTTTACGATGACGGGCAAGACACGGTTTCTGTATGAGGCAATGGATGGGGAACAACACTGTACTCCCCCTCGGGAACTCCTACCCGAAGATCAGGACACCACGTTATCCGGAGGCAAGCCTGTCGACACATCCATTGGCAAATGAATGTGAAAAATGGTGCCGACGTTTATTGCACTCTCTACCGCGATGACTCCCGAATGCGCTTCGATGACATCCCTGACAATTTTTATTCCCAACCCTGTTCCACCCTGTTTTCCGCTGATCACCTTTGCGGTGAATAGAGTATCTCGAATTTCGGCCGGCATGCCTCTTCCGGTATCGATCACGGAGACGTGAAGGGTCTTTCCCATTGATTCGATTTGTCCCTTAATCGTAATTGAACCGCCTTGTGGCACTTCGGCAATGGCGTTGTTGACCAGATTATAAAAGGCGTTGAACAACCGTGAGGCATCGGCTTGCATCTCCGGTAATTCGGCAATTCCCTCGTGAAGCAAGGTAATCCCTTTTTCCTGAGCCACCATTTTTAACGTGTCAAACACGGAAGCGACAATCTGGTGAAGCCTACAAGGAGCAAATCGTGGCGGACTCGTCAGTCCCTTCACGCAATCGGCAATTTCTTTGACGCGCTCCTGAATCCGTCTGGCGTTATTCGTCACCATCTCAATGACTTCCATGCATAATCCATGGCTGGTTCGGCCTTTGTTGGGATCGATATTCGGGAGATCCGCGAAGACTTCATTCAATCTCGTCTTTCAGGAGAGACAGTTCCGCACAGGACCGGCATCAGCATGTTTTTGACATCATGCCCGATATTCTCCCAGAATTCGGGCGACCTCCGCCAATTTGGCTTCCTGAAATAACCGGGCTTGTTCGATGGACAGGGCGGTGAAGGCCCCGATGATGGTTAAGATGCCCACGTCGTCTTGATTTAACCTGTCCTTCCGCTTGTTCATCACCTCCAGGACTCCAATTGGATCTCCTTCCCATCGTTTAAGGGGAATGGCAATCATGTCCTGAGTGTGAAAGCCGGTGATTTGATCGATTTCCCCCAGGTGACGCTGATCTTTCTTGGCGTCTTTAATCACAATCGGCTCTCCAGTGGCAAAGACCGTATCCCGCAATTCCTTGCGTCCACGGAAAGGCCATTCCGGGGTTTGGTGGTCGGTCACCAATAACGTGATAAAACACCAATTCCTTTGTTTCCGGATTGGCCAACAGCACACAACCGGCTTGGCAGTCTACCACCTCCAAGGCCATCTTTAATCCTTGTTCCACCAAATCTTCCACGCCGAGATGCTGAAACAGCGCCTCGCTAATTCTTCGGGCAGCTTCCAGTTCACGCTCTTTACGATCGAGTTGGTTGGATGGATTCACGGCTGGCTCCCGAATGGACTCGATTGTGGACCTATTTTTTATCATGCCAGGATCCCATGAAAGGTTTGATCGGAAAAGGTTAGCAAATTTAAGTAATAAAAGCTTGCACGGCCTGAAAGGGACTACTCAAGGAGAGAAATTGGGGATTATTCAGAATGTATGGTTCTGGCCTTACAGGTTGACGATGTGTATCGGGAATCCATCTCGGGGGTTGCCGGTAAAAAAGCGATGACAGGTGACGTCTCGCACGTGGTTCCCCAACTCTCGTGCCAACGTGATGTTCTGTGTTGCCGGGTTTCGCCCCGGCAGGCGAGGTCCCTTTTGTTCCGGCAAAAGGCCCCAAAACCAGTGACGCCCCGTCTGGCCCGCATGGGAGCGGATGGACGCCATCCTGAGGAGGGCGGACCAACTCGCTCCCCTCACACAAGGCCCGCCGGCGGATGAGAGCGTCCCTCCCTTGAGCCAGACGGCAGGCATCGGACCATGGGAAACGTACCCTTCAGGGACACACAGGAAAGGGCGAGGACCCATATATTCTGTCTGATCCGAAATTGGAGATTGAAACCTTTTGTCGTTCCTTCCGGGGAATGGAAAATCTTTGATGCGGAAAATATTCAGGATGAAGGAGGTCTGCTTTACAATTCTATTTCCTGTCCCTCTTCCAAGACTGTCACGTTTTCAATTTCAAGTTGGATAATTTCCTGGATGATGGCTTCACGCACGGTGGGTTTCATATGGTAGACATACAGCGGTAGATCGGGTTTGCCAATTTTTCGAAATTCCCGGGCCAGCAGTGTCGGCGTGAGGTGCTTACTTTGAATGGCAATGGCCATCATGGAATCCGGAAAAGAGACTTCAATGAAGATGCCCTTCAGATTGGGTGTTCGTGCGGCCACTTGCCAAATTTCCTCTGTGAGATGGGTATCTCCACTATAGATCCATGCGGCACTGTCGTCTCGAATGACAAAGCCGGCCGTTTCCACCGTATGATTGACGAGTATCGGTGTTATCCTGATTCCATCGGAGAACTCGATCTCTCTTTTGACTTCAAGGCCTTGCGCACGCAGAATCGAATGACGTGGCCCTTGGAGATTGAAAAAATTCGGAAAAACCAAATCGTTAAAGACATGCTTCTGCAGACCATCCACCAGCGAGGGGAGACCCGCTACCACAACTTGATGGTCGACCAGGCCTGAAAGATTGTCCACCAGTGGCGGAATGCCTTTGATGTGGTCTAAATGCAAGTGGGAGAGCAGAATATGTTTGACTCGGCTTTGTTCATCCAGGGTAAGACTGGAGGCCAATGTTCCGGCGTCCACCATCAATGCGTCGTTGACGAGAAATCCCACACTCCGGCATATTTTTGAGCCGGTTGGTCCTTTCACGAGCAAATCAGATCCGTGGGAACCCAACACCCGAATGTTCACACTGATTCCTTTAGTGAAAGGAAAATCGCCTTCGTTTAATTAGCAAGTATGTTATTCAGGAGAGAGGAGGGAGAGAAAGCGGAGGTGGCATTGAGTCTCGTGAAACATTTCATTCCTGTTCGTAAGAACGCTTTCACCATTCCCCTTTTTCTGCCATTATTCTACCGAATATTTTTTCCCATCTCAGTGACGTATATCACTAATTCTTTATCACTCCCATACGCCAATTTATTCCCAAACCCTGTTAATGTAAATGGTATTCCTGGTGACGGTGAGACATCCATTGTCCTTAAGGATTTTTATCGCACGACTGAAAGTCTCCCGTGAACATCCCACCATTTTGGCTAATTCCTGGAATGATGGCCGGTTGGGGACCAGTAACTGGCCGGTGGCCCTTCCTCCCTGGGTTTCCGCCAAATTAACCAAACAACGTCCTACGCGTCCATAGATATCAAACATCACCAGACTGCGAATTTGCTCATTCGTCCTTCGCAATCGTTGGGAAAGATTTTTGAGAATTTTCAACGCAATCCCCGGATACTTCGTTAAAAGTGCCGTTAGATCCTTCTGGCTCAAGAGTAAAAACTCGCAAGGCTCCACTGTCATCACCGAAGCGGATCGGGGAGCCGATTCCAGGATGGCCATTTCGCCGAAAAAATTCCCAGGGCCTAACATGGCCAGAATAAATTCTTGTCCATCATTCCCCGACAGGAGCACTTTGACTTTGCCTGATAAGATGATGAGTAGTATCTCACCCGCTTCTCCTTCCTGAAATACCACATTTTTCTTGGGAACTTTTCTCCGACTTCCGGAAACCTCCAAAAGACCCAGCTCCTTATCAGTCAAATCTGAAAAGAGGGGAACGTTTTTTATAATCTGTTTATACATTCCCATGACAAAGAACCTACCCCCAACACGTTGCCTTCCAGATAGAATTGTCCCGGTGGTTCAGACCCGGTTAAATCTTTGAAGAATACAGACGACCAGGTTTCATTCTGTTTATTTAGAAAGCACGGCCAATCATGCAAAATTCGTTCAATAAAAACAACAATCATTTTGGAATCCCCAATTACTCCTGTCCAACATTCAGCCCGTGGCATTGATTGACTACGAGGAGATGAAGGACGATCCCTCTCCCAATGGAATATAAGGAGAATCCTTCCGAATTTCACAGCATAGCTTACCCTTGTTGGCAAAAAAAAGCCCTTTGCAAGATTACTTGCAAAGGGCTTGCGTGATTTTGGCTCCTCGGGCAGGACTCGAACCTGCGACCATTCGGTTAACAGCCGAACGCTCTACCAACTGAGCTACCGAGGAACGAATATTTTTGTGATCGGGTGTGTTCTCTTTCAGATGATCATAGCCTGACGGCCTGTTTTCTTCAAGAACCGAGGAAACCGTTTTGAAGAATTTTATGGATTAAAACTGAAAATCGGCAGAATCCTCTTCACCCTCATCAGCCTCCGACGCACCTCCATCGGATAATTTCACGTAGTGGCGAGCCCAGGACAAATAGATGTTGGCACTGTCCTTCATGGCATCGGTCCCCTTGATGAGTTTCCCGACAATTTCCTGGTCTCCTCCGCTGATTTCAATTTCACGTGCCTTTGTTTCTAACGCGTGATGAAAGTTTTCCATCTGTTCGGTCAACGCCTGCACATGTTGTTTCAAATCACTGCTCATTGATCTTACCTCTAAATCTTGATCATCCATTCACTGATGATCATTTATGTCCTCTGACAAATAAAAAAGCCCTACGACCAATCACAAGACTGAAGATCGTAGGGCTTGTTGTCTTTGGGAGTTACCCTTGATAGGCTTGACCCAACTCCGCGGCTTCTCCAGCCTTATCCATTAAGGTCCCATCTGAATTCACTGCAACCATTTCAATCGCCTCATGTTTGGCGGCGTCACACACGACTTTACACAACTCGCACCCCTTACACCGTTCAATATGCACTTCCGCGATCATTTTATCTGGATTGAGGTCCAAACAATTGGCTTCCGGACAATACATGATGCAGAGCCGACAGCCTTTTTTCGCCACACACTTGTCTTCCGTCACTAGGGCAACATTATACATCTATCTCTTTCCTTCGCTGAGGTTCTCAGAATTACGCAGCGGCGGCTTCTCCGACCATCAACTCGAAGTGGTTTTTCTCCGCCCATTCCGCGGCGATTTCATAAGATCGGGCCACGGTATCGAGATTCTTTTTTAACAACATTTCTTTCTTGGCAAACTTTTTCTTAATGGCTTCGTCCAGGGTTGCCGTCCCACCGGATGCCACGAATTTCTTCCCGAATCGCTCCTGTAAGGCCAAGTCCAAGCCATTCATGGTTACACACCTGGTGATTCCGGCCACGGAACCAATCATGGTCATGTTTGTCGCCAATTCGGTCCCTGCGACCTCCAGGGCGATATTCGTCCCCGGTATGTTAAAGACCGCCACATTCAAATCTTTGAGTCGCTTCACGTCTTCATCTGATAAGAGCGGCATATCGGTATTGATGATCACAAGCCCACCCTCTTTAATCCCTGAATAAAATGGCATCGTGTAACTCTTCCCCATCGTAATGACCTGAGGATGAAACACCTCAATCACATCCGGAAACACGAGTTCGCCACGGTCGTAAATTTTTCTGAGTCCTATTCGACAATAGCTCTCGGCCGGCGCCATGCGTTTTTCGGCTCCAAAGAACGGGTTCGAAATGGCAAACTTGCCATCTTTGGATGCAGCCATGGCCATGACATGGGCTGCGGTCACGGCACCCTGCCCTCCCAGTCCTGACATTCGGATGTTAATTCGACGTATAATCATCGGATAGCTCCTCTCACATGTCCCGCCGCTTACTGCCGTTTGGCCGGCAAGTTGCTTTTTAGCCTCAGCTTTTCTTTCCTTTTCCTTCGCTGCCATTTCCGCCAACAATTCCTTGGCCGGTTCGCTCACATACTCCCTATAGGCAAACCGTTCCGTTGGCTTTTCAGAGTCCCGCATTTCCTGCAGGCCTTCCATGCTATTTTTCCCAATCTCCAGGATGCAGGGCGTATACAGCTGCAGGTAAGTCGGCCCGATTTCCCGCGCAATATAAATAGCATTTTTAATCACTTTTTCAATGAGATTTGGTTTGCTGACCGTGCAATTCACGATATAGTGGCAGCCGGATTCTCTGGCAATTTCAGGAAGGCGAACTTTTTCAAAAGTCTTTCCCACCGGCGCCATCTTGGCGACAAACCCCTTTTGCATGAGCCCACTCTCTTGACCACCGGTATTGGCATATAGTTCGTTATCGAAACAAATGGTGGTAAATTTTTCCTGACGGAACCAGGCCTGCAAAGTCATGTCCAATCCAATATCCACCGTAGCCCCGTCTCCGGCCAGCACCACCACGTCTTTGTGACGATCAGGGAACCGAACCGTCAACGCGCGTTTTAATCCGGACGCAATGGCATTTTGATTGCCAAATAATGAATGGATATTGTGGACCGCCACGTGTGGAAAGACCAAACTGGTACATCCCGTCGAGCCCACCATGACGGTATCTTCAGGATTCGGCAATGACGCGAGAATATAACGAAACGCCATGGACTCCGGACATCCTGCGCAAAGCGAATGTTCTTCAATGAGTTCCTTCGCGTTACCGATATCTTTCCATCCTCGTTGCTCATTCCCATACGTCGCCCGCTTGACCAAATCCTGGTACTCAGCAGGCATGATGTCAAACAACTCTTCTGCGATCTTTATTCGTTCTTTACTCATCAGTTTCTCCTTATATTTCGTGATCTGTTCGAGAGCCATATCCTCACAGATGCCTTACGTTACCTCAACCTCCACGCCCAGCCAACGAAGGGGCTTTGATCCCCAACACGGTTTTAATCTCCGCAGCGATAATTTCAGGCGGCATCGTCATTCCACCGCACACACGGGGTCCCGCATGAACCCGTTCATTATTCGGAACAGTCGATCTCACTTCACGGGCTAACCATCCCGTAACATTAAATTCAGGAACAATGATATGCTTCGCGTGTTTTGTTGCCTCCCTGATCTCCTCTCCAGGCCATGGGCGCAAGGTTTTCACCTTCACTAACCCAACATGAATGCCTTCCTCTTCCAATATCGCAATAGCTTCCCGGCTTTGCGAAACTGCGGTTCCCGAAGCCACGACAATAATATCCGCATCAGTATTTTCGGTGTCAATCAGTCCATCCATCCAACGAATGGTGTGCTTCCGCGACCGTTCGACAGCCGCCCATACTTCTTGTTGCCAGCTCGCATGGGTGGCATAGCTGATATAGTTGCTTTTCATCACGAAAGGATCCCTCATCATTCGTACGGGCGGACATTCCATGTCCATACATGGAACCGGTGACCGATAGGGATCATACGGTGGCAAACACATATTGACGGGAGTCAGATCAACCATATCTTTCGTATGGGTCACAAAAAATCCATCGCAGCATAAGGCCAGTGGCAAATGGACATCAGGTTCTTCCGATACCATGTATCCCTTGAGGATCCAATCATAGAAATCTTGGGCTGTTTCCGCATGCCACACCAGCATGCCCGTTTGCATCAGATAAGAAATCTCCAGAGTATCCGGCTGAATTGAGAGCGGAGAGTTAATGCCCCGGCAGGTCACAATCATCTGAATGGGCAACCGGGCTCCCGCCCACATTGGGAAATTTTCCATAGCCCGCATCGTTCCCGGTCCTGCCGTGGTGGTAAATACCCGTGCGCCACCAAAAGCGGCTCCTGCACATTGAGACATGACGGCAAATTCACTTTCCCCTCGGAAGTAATCTCCAATATAGCCTTCGGCAAAGAGTTCCCCGCACAATGCAGCAGCTTCACTTTGAGGCGTAATAGGATACGCAACCATTATGTCACAGGAGGCTCGACGTACGGCCTCTTTGATGACTTCACTCCCGGTAAAAAACGAGGGCGTTCTTGCCGCCTCATTCATCATGTGCCAGGGATCGGTATACACCTGCTCTTTTTTGTTTTTTTGTCCTATAAAAGAAGCTTGAGCGGCCATGATTTTGACCTCCTTTGTGTGCTTCAGGGTGAAATACTTCCGATTTTCTTAAACTATGACAGGCAGAAAATTACAAATATATGGTTTTAATAGTACAAGTCATTCTTTTTTCATTTACGATAAGAACCCAGAACGCTTACGCCGAATGTTCCGCCGGAGGGGCAACCGATCCCTTCAATTTCTTCACCCAATCCGCCAATCTGATTATCTTATCAGCTGTCGCGTCACGAACGGATAACATGGCATCTTCATGACCAGCTTGGGCACACATGGCAATAGTATAGCAGTTAGTGCCACCACGAATGATCTTGAGAGAAAGATTGGCCTGATGGCAATGGACGCCCACAAACATGCAGGCATCAATTTTATTATGCCAGATGGTCAAATTGGGATGATTCGGGTTAATTTCAATTTCAGGATTAATTTTGGGATATTTCGGTCGATAGTCTGGCATGGGAATCAGCATGGCATGTTGAGAAGAATGCACGCAGTCTTTGATGGTTTCATATAAATGGCGGACTGCTTTGGCTTTCTGGGCCGCCTTGTCATTCCATGCCCATAGAACCAATGGTCCAGGAAAGATCGTGGGCACTTTGGCCGAAAGAAACTGCTTGGCCGCCTCCTCCAACGCTTCTTCCTCAGGAACTATGGTACCGTGAATATGTCCTTGTCCTGGATCGGGAAGTCGAATCCCCATGGAGGCCGCCGACGGTGGCAAAAAATGTTCGGGGCCCGGCATAACCCTATAAGAAGTTGTCATCGTACCCTCTGTCTCCATTTATGAAAAAAAATTGCCCAAATACCATCCGCTCCATCTGCTTACTGTAAGAAGACAATAAGCAAATCTCAAGATCGAAAAAGACCCACCTGTCCAAAATCTTGGACTTTTCGGAGGAAATTATGAGTCTTTTGCCCTACCTATTAACAATATTTATACTAGGCAGTATAAGAAGCCCGCGTAATTATTGTCAATTTGATAATTCCGGTGTAGACAAAAGAGGAATTTCTTACAGAAAAGCTCGCCTGACTGCCCGATCGTCATTTTTTGGGTAAGTAAACGCTCAAGGAATTAAAGGATTGAGTTGGTGATGAAAACCCAGCCTAGCTATTGGTGTCCGAAAACATGGGTCAGCGGGCTCTTACTTTCAAAATTTCATATCGCCAACGTAGCCTCGCCAATAATTTTCGGCATCGTGGGAAAAGAAATGGTCATGGAAAAATCTCTCGTTTGATTCGGATGAATTTCCATTGAAATTTCAACGTCTTCCTGCCCGACGATTTCACATGTCGTAATATGGCAATCCTCAATTGTCACCTGTAGGGTGGCGGAAAGTAGGGTAAAGCTCTGGGCGGCATTCTGAAGCCGGCCAGTCACCACAAACGACCGGGAATTCAGTCCGGGTCGAACTTCATGTTGGAAAGTTGAGCTTGGGCAATGGGAATCCGCTGAAATTCCAACTCCCATTCCCGGGTATCCTGCCAAATAATGAATCCAGTCGCTCCCATAAGGACCAACAGCATCATTCCCAGAGCCCGGCGAAACTTTGGCAAGTACGCCGCTACCAAAATAATGATCAATATCAATAGGAGAAGGGCAATACGAAGCATGGGGCTTAAACCAGTTCCATTAGCATTAACTCCATTTCACTTCCCACACCCTCTATCGGTCTCTGGGATAACAATCTTTCAATTAGGAGAAATAATGCCAGATTTGTCTCACGAAATCGAAATTGCCTCCAATCTGGCTCGGAAAGCCGGAGAGGTTATCATGAAAATCTATCAAGAAGATTTTGCGGTTATGTGCAAAGGGATCAACGATCCCGTCACCGAGGCCGATCAACAGGCCAATACCATTATCGTAGAAGGATTACAAGCCCATTTCCCTCAGGATTCAATTGTCGCTGAGGAAAGCCCCCTCCCCTCCACTTCGCTGACACAAGGCCGAGTCTGGTACGTGGACCCCCTGGATGGGACGAAAGAATTTATTGCCCGCAATGGTGAATTTTCCGTCATGATCGGGCTTACCGTCGATGCTCGCACAAAACTTGGTGTCGTCTATTGGCCTACCGGTAACCACCTCTATGCCGGCATAACTGATGAGGCGGCTTGGGTAGAACTCAATGGAATCACCCGGGTGCTTGAGGCTACTCAATCCAAAAGTCCCCCCAACATTTCCCTTGTGACTTCTCGTTCACACCGATCCCCGCTACTTTCTACTATTCACCAATCATTGAACATTCATGATGAACAACGAATGGGAAGTGTCGGGCTGAAAATTGCGCAGATTGCCCAACGGGAAGCCGACGTATACATTGAACCCGGACCGTTTACCAAGGCGTGGGATGCCTGCGCACCTGAAGCGATCTTGCGAGGAGCCGGGGGATGCTTTACCGATATTCACGGAAATCCTATTCAATATGGCCTCAATAATTTTCGCAATCTTCACGGGATAGTGGGGAGCACTCAAGACTGTTATCAACGTGTGATCCAAGCCTTGACGGGCCTATGTTCCTCGTGTGAAAGTTGACACCCTTTTTCCCCGATTCTTAAAATTCGTTCCTCAATACCTTATTAGATTCTTTTTAGCGACTTTCTTTTTATCATCCCTCTCACCCCATTATGAGAACAGACCTCGTCATTATCGGAGGCGGTTTGGCCGGATCGGAGGCTGCGTGGCAAGCGGCGAACTCCGGCGTCAGGGTAACGATGTATGAAATGCGGCCAAAAGAAGAAACGGCCGCCCATAAAACCGATCATTTGGCCGAGATCGTGTGCTCAAATTCCCTGGGATCGGATGATCCTCTCAGCGCTCCTGGAATGTTGAAAGAGGAAATGCGGAAATTGAATTCCTTGATCATCCGGATTGCGGATAAGGTACGCATTCCCGCCGGTACCGCCCTGGCTGTTGATCGGGACCAATTTGCCCGACAGGTGACCCAGGCCTTAACGGAACACCCGAATGTTAAAATCCTTCGAGAAGAGATTCAGGAAATCCCCGAGGATGCCCTCTGCATTATCGCCACCGGTCCCTTGACCTCCCCTAAGTTGTCTGAAGCCATCATCCAGTTCACTCAATCGAAAAATTTATTTTTCTTCGACGCCATTTCACCCATTGTGGATGCCGACTCGCTTAACACCGACCGGACCTTTCTGGCCTCACGCTATGACAAGGGCACCGCAGATTACGTGAATTGTCCCATGGACGAAAACACCTATAATTCCTTTTATGATGCCTTGATCCAGGCTGACCGGGTCCAGCCGAAATCTTTTGAGAAGGTGCCCTATTTTGAGGGGTGCCTCCCGATTGAGGTCATGGCTGAACGGGGCCGCCAAACCTTATTGTTTGGGCCTCTCAAACCTGTGGGATTACTTGACCCCAAAACCGGGCAACAACCCTATGCTGTGTTACAATTACGTCCAGAAAATCTTCATGGCTCCTGTTATAACCTGGTGGGGTTCCAAACCAAACTGACATACCCGGAGCAACGCCGGATTTTCCGGATGATTCCCGGTTTGGAACAGGCGGAGTTCTTGCGGTGTGGAAGCATCCACCGGAATACTTTTATCAATACGCCTATCCTCCTCCAAGACACCTTACAATTAAAAAAACAGCCGCGCATTTTTTTTGCAGGACAATTGGTGGGGGTAGAGGGATATGTGGAGGCTGCTGCCAGTGGAGGATTAGCCGGAATAAATGCCGCCCGCATCCTATCAGGCCTCTCTCCGGTCACACCCCCGCCGTCAACCGCACACGGAGCACTTCTCCATTACATCACGACCTGTGAGCCGAAATACTTTCAACCGATTAATTCCAATTTTGGCTTGTACCCGCCACTTGATTTGTCGGTGCGGGACAAACAGAAAAAACGACAGCTTATCCAAGAACGGGCCATCACCCATTTCAAAGCATGGATGACGCAATCCGGGCTTTCGTAATGTACCTTCAATTGGAACGAGGGGTTTCGCCTGAAACCAGCCGAAACTATCAGTCCGACCTCCAGCAATTTGTGGGGCATATTCGGCATATCTCCCCCACAAAAGAAGTTCCACAACCGGCTGCGATTGACTCGCTGTACATACGATCCTTTCTCAAAAGCCTGAGTGATCAAGGATTAAAAAAACCTTCACTGGCCAGGAAACTGGCGTGTCTGAAAAGTTTTTTTCGATTTTTAGTTGAAGACGGACGGGTTCCCCGCAATCCAGCCACCACCGTTCGTTCACCTCGACAGGGAACCCGCCTCCCCACGGTCCTCACCAAAGACGAAGCCAATACCCTTCTAGACGCGCCAGCCTCCCAGGAATGGATTGACTTGAGGAATCGGGCCATTCTAGAAACGCTGTATGCAAGCGGGGCTCAGAGTATCAGAACTGGTCGGGTTGAATTGGGGAGATGTGGATCTGGAAACCAGATCGATCCGACTGCGCGGTAAAGGGAAAAAAGAACGGATGGTTCCCATCGGGACAGTGGCGGCCGATGCCATCTTGGAATTTCAACGTCACCTGCCCCACAAGAGCCAACTTTACTAAATCAGGAACACCCGATCAACTCGGTCCCATTCAGGATCGCCACCCCTGTTCCTGAATGTTCGAGGGGGGCGCTTGACGACTCGAAGCGTGGAACGCATGATGAAGCAAGCAGACCGAACACCGATTCAATAAGTCGGTCACTCCTCACACCCTGCGCCATTCCTTTGCCACACACCTACTTGATGAGGGAGCCGACCTTCGAGCCATCCAGGAACTGTTGGGACATGCCTCCCTCGCCACCACCCAAAAATACACTCATGTGGCGACCGACCAACTCATGGCCGTCTATGATCGCGCGCATCCCCGATCCGGCTCTTCTCCCTCCACACCATCAGAAGGAGATCCCCTTAAACGATGAAGATTCGATCCACCACGATTTTGTGCGTCCGGAAAGGGCCTACAGTGGCGATGGGCTGTGATGGCCAGGTCACAGTCGGCACCACCATTATGAAAAGTAACGCGAGGAAACTCCGGAAAATGCATCAAGACCAGGTTCTCGCGGGATTTGCAGGGGCGACGGCAGATGCGTTTACGTTATTCGAAAAATTTGACACGAAGTTGGAAGAATATCGGGGGAACCTGACCCGAGCCGCTGTTGAACTCGCGAAGGATTGGCGAACCGATCGGGTCCTTCGACGGTTAGAAGCGCTGTTAGCAGTGGCCGACCGGGAACATTCCTTTATCATTACCGGCACCGGGGATGTGGTCGAACCCGAAGATGGGATTTTAGCCATTGGATCAGGGGGACCCTACGCCTTATCCGCAGCGCGAGCTCTCCTGGGCCATACTCCCCTTGAGCCATCCCAGGTGGTCGAACACAGCATGCAAATTGCCGCCGGCATCGACATTTATACCAACCATCACATTGTCATTGAGGAGTTATCGTCATAACATATGGAACAACAGACTTCACTAACGCCTAACAAATTGGATTCGCTCACCCCACGCCAAATCGTGGAGGAATTGGACCGTTATGTCATTGGACAGCGTGACGCCAAACGGATGGTCGCCATCGCTCTCCGGAACCGCTGGCGACGCCAACAGCTCAGCCCGGAACTTCGAGATGAAATCGTCCCGAAAAATATCATCATGATTGGGCCTACGGGAGTTGGGAAAACCGAAATCTCGCGCCGGGTCTCCAAATTAGCGGATGCACCCTTTATTAAAGTTGAGGCCTCTAAATTTACCGAAGTAGGGTACGTCGGCAGGGACGTGGAATCCCTTATTCGGGATCTCACAGATTTATCCATCAATATGGTCAAGACGGCTTACCTGGAAAAGGTCCAAAAGAAGGCTGAAGATCTGGCGGAAGATCGTGTCTTGGATATGCTGCTTCCCCCATCCCCCTCATCTCCATCTAGTTCGTCGTTTGAGACCATTGATAATGATAATACTGAAGAGACCGCAGAGGCGCCCTCCCAAAAGAAACAGGATCAACAGGAATCGACCCGATCAAAACTGCGCCTTCAACTGCGGGAAGGTAAACTGGATAATCGGATGGTGGAAATAGAAATTAAAGAACGGGGAGGACTCCCGGTTGGAATTATTTCCAATATCGGAGGAATGGAAGATCTTGAGCATAATCTTCGGGATATGCTTGGCGGCATGATGCCGGGAAAAAAGAAAAATCGCCGGATGAAAGTCTCAGAAGCTCTGAAATTCATGGCACAAGAGGAAGCGCAAAAACTCATTGATATGGAAGAAGTGACCAAAGAAGCCATTACCCGTACGGAACAATCGGGCATTGTCTTTCTGGATGAGATTGACAAAATTGCCGGTCGGGAGAAAAACACCGGACCCGACATTTCACGGGAAGGCGTGCAACGGGATCTCCTCCCGATTGTGGAAGGTTCCACGGTCAATACCAAGCATGGTCCGGTCAAAACCGACCACATCTTGTTTATTGCTGCGGGAGCGTTTCATGTGGCCAAACCCTCGGACTTGATTCCGGAATTACAAGGCCGGTTCCCCATCCGTGTAGAACTGGAACCCCTCACGAAGGATGACCTCATCCGCATTTTAACCGAACCCAAGAATGCCCTGGTCAAACAATACCACGCCCTACTGAGCACGGAAGGGATCTCCTTGGATTTCACCCCGGACGGTATCGAAGAAATTGCGGCGACCGCCGTGCAGGTGAACGATCGAACCGAGAACATCGGCGCACGACGGCTCTTCACGATTGTGGAGCGGTTACTGGAAGATGTATCGTTTGAAGCGCAGGATCTCAAGGAGAAAAAAGTGCGTGATCAATGCGCAGTATGTTCGAGATCACCTTCAAAACATTGTGAAGGACGAAGACCTCAGCCGATTCATTCTCTAAGATCATTGCTTCTGGTAAGATGGTCAAATTTTCCGATTTGCCTCGACTATCTCTCCCTAAACCCTGGAGCCCCCGATTACCTTTCATGAATAAACTGATTAAAAAAGCTGATATTCTGATTGAAGCCCTTCCCTATATTCGGACCCTTGCGGGAAAAACCGTGGTCATCAAATATGGGGGGAAAGCCATGGTCCATGAGGAACTCAAGGAAGGGTTCGCAGAAGATGTCGTCTTACTGAAATATGTGGGATTGAAACCCATTATCGTTCATGGAGGCGGACCCCAAATCAACGATATGCTGAATAAACTAGGCATTGAAGCGAAATTTCTTCATGGGGTTCGCGTGACAGATAAGCCCACCATGGAAGTGGTCGAGATGGTTCTCGGTGGACAAATCAACAAAGAAATTGTGTCATTTCTGAACCAGCATGGCGCCAAGGCGGTCGGGCTCACCGGCAAGGATGGCCGACTCCTGACCACGAAACCGTTTAATCCTAAGAGTCTGGTCCATACCTACAGCGGGTCAACCGACGTGCTTCACCCTGAAGACTACGGGCTTGTCGGAGAGGTCAGCCATGTGGACACCAAACTTGCTCCATACTCTTCAGGAAGCGAATTTCATTCCGGTCATTGCTCCAATCGGGGTTGACGCCAAATGGCAAACGCATAACATCAATGCCGATCTGGTGGCCGGCAGCGTGGCTGCAGCGATTCATGCCGAAAAATTACTGGTCTTAAGTGATGTGAAGGGCATTCGGGATGCCAACAGTCGCCATGTCTCCACCCTCTCCAGAAAAGACATGGAGCGAATGGTCAAAAAACAAGTCATCAGTGAAGGCATGCTCCCCAAAGTACATGCCTGCTTAACGGCCCTTCAGGGTGGAGTCCGAAAGGCTCACATCATTGACGGGCGGGTGCCTCACGCCGTCTTACTCGAAATTTTCACCGATAAAGGCATCGGGACGGAAATCCTGGCGTAACGAGCATGAAACTTTCCAAACACGCTTCTCCACTTAGAATCTTCACATAGCCAACCCTCGACCATTCCACAACCCGATCAGCATTCCGCGCTCCTCTTAGTCGACTTACAGAATGACTTCTTTCCGGGTGGCGCGCTGGCCGTCCCCGGAGCAGACATTCTCATTCCTCTCATCAACACCTATATCAAGCACTTCAGCCGTCGGGGTTGGGCCATACTCGCTACGAGAGATTGGCACCCAGCCAATCATACATCCTTTACCGATCAACAAGGCTCCTGGCCAAAACATTGTGTGCAAGGATCACGCGGCGCTCAATTTCATTCTGACCTGGTCCTGCCTCCCGGTATGATGGTCATTTCTAAGGGAACCGATCCCAAGAAAGATGCAAGATCCGGTTTTGATGGAACGAGCCTGTCCGATCGGCTGGAAGATCTCAACGTGCAAACAGTGTTTGTGCTGGGCGTCTCTCCAAATTCCTGCATCAAACACACGGTCCTCGATGGCTGCCACCTCGGCTTTCAAGTTGTCGTGCTTACCGATGCCACCAGGGAGACCAACAACAAACCGGATGATTCCCCACATGCCCTCCAGGAAATGGCCGATGCCGGAGCTTTTCCTGCCAACATCGGCGATATCGAAATGGCTGCTCCTGCTTCCTGAACACTCTTCGCGCCCTCTTCTTAGAACTCCACGCGTTCGTCCGATTGTCCTCATGCTTCGCGTGAAAGCTTCTTCCTTCATTCCTCCCGTCCCTGTCGAAAATTTAGGCTCAGTGGTTATTGAATCATTCGAAAATTTTCTGATCTGATCTATCCCTAGACATCAATTCTCACATCACAGAATGAGGGACGACTGTTCAAAAAAAGCCGTCTTCCTCTCCGCCCATCCCCGGCACACCAAGACGTACCTTCCACAGGCAAGACCGCAAGCCGCGAATTAGGCGAGGCCCACTCGGTGGTATGTTGTGCCCTCCGAGCAATGAATATACCGCCGGCGGCATTTTTCGAAAGGCTCTCTCAAGAGTTGCCGGGAGGACTCCGAGAAGTGGCTGTATGAGACCAAAGGGCAGTGCAAAAATATTAGAGGCCAGACGCCGCCGGGCTGCCGGCTTGTTGGCGAAAGGCCGGGGCATTCGCGAAGTCGCCAGGACCATCGGCGCGGCTCCATCCTCCGTCAAACGATGGAAGGATGCACTCGAACAGGGTGGAAAAAATGCGTTGAAGTCCAAACCCCATACAGGCCGCCCACCACGCCTGTCGCCCCAACAACACCAACATCTCCTCCACATCCTCAAGCAAGGCCCACGCGCGGCGAACCTGCGGGCGGACCAATGGACCTGTAGCCGTATCGGAACAGTGATTCGGCGATGCTTTGGAGTCAAATACCACCCCGACCATGTGAGCCGGATTTTGCGGAACTTAGGTTGGAAATATCAACGGAACAGCGCCTTCGCCAAAAAAAAACAGCGAACTGAACGAACACGCCTCCGGTGGGCCACCCTTTCCCGGCGACACCGGTAGGGAATTTTTTCAGGGTGTGTCGCCACTGCTCTCAATGACAGAATCGTCGGTTTCTGTTTAAAGATCCCACACCTTTCCCCTCCTCTCTATCCGTCTCTTCTATTTCACTACGTTTTCAGGTAGGAATCCGTTCCTCCGCCAGGTTTCACAAAAAGTCTTGCTGCCGACCAAACAATACGATGCAGCACAGGTGTCTGATAAAAATTCTTCAGAGGAAGAGTGACTTAGGTGAGGAAAATGCCGGAAGGAAATCCCAAGCGAACGCCGGGTAGGGTGACCGCATCGAGAAAGGATCCCAACCGGACGATGACCTGAGCAAATACGTCCGGTTCAGTAGGCTTGGTCAAATAAAAGTTACATCCTAGAGCATGACAGGTTTCCACTTCCTTGGGATCATCTGTCGTGGATAACATGAGGACCGGAACTTGTTTTAACACTTCGTGTTCTTTCATTCTCCTCAGGACTTCAATACCATTGATCCCGGGAAGGTTAATGTCGAGCAGCAACAGGTATCGGTGCCATCCCTTGCCCCATTGATTCTGTCCCGACCCGGACAGAAACTCCAAGGCTTCTTGCCCGTCTCTCAACCGGTGACACGGCTTTGCCATTCCGGCGCGGCGCAAATTTTTTTTCAATTAACGCGGCGTGCCCGTCATCATCTTCCGCGATCAAAACGATCGTATCAGGATTCATGGTGTTCTCCTTCTTCGACAACAATCCCGCGAGGAAAGTACACCCGAAACGTCGTGCCTTTCCCCGGAATGGACTCGACCTCAATTTTGCCCTGGTGCCGATCAATGATCCGTCGCACAATGGCTAATCCTAATCCTTGGCCTCCTTCCCGCTTCCGCGTCGAGACGGCGAAACACCTGAAAAATATGTTCATGATGTTCCGCAGGAATCCCGATCCCATTATCGGAAATGGCATAGATCGACCAGCCATTGACCGTCGTACCGGAAATAATAATTTCTGCCGGGCGCGCAGGATCGAGATATTTTTGGGCATTATCGATCAGATTTGCAAAAACCTGGGTCACCAACACATCATCACCCATACAATCGGGAAGGTCTCCAATCTGCAACACGACTTCCTTTTTCTTGAGTTGAAATTCCATAGAAGTGACGATTCCCATGACAAGGCGATTCACATCCAGTCCTTCCCACTGTATGGCCATCTGTCCCAACCTGATAAACCGAAGAATACCGGAGGTGACGGAACTGACATTATCCGCGCTGGCACGGATAAACCGTACCGCTTCGGGAATATCTTGCCTGACGAGAGGATTGAGATGTTCACGAACGTGCGCCGACAGGGCCTCCTCTTCAAACAGTTCATTCAGGCGATTACACGCTATCGTGAGTTCCTGACAAAACCCCTGGATGGTCACAATCGGGGCACGAAGATCATGAGAGATCACATGCATTAATGTTTCCATATCCGTGGGGGAAACCGCCTCTGGTTCGCCCGTCCCTAGTTTAGAAAGCTTACCCGGTCGGTTGGGTGGTTCCATAACACGACATTCCTTTTCTGCCGGTCAATGGACGACAGAGCAACATCCTCTTTGTCTCCGTTTTCCTCACACTCTCAAAGAGCAGGGAAACCCATGCAGGTGCCAAACGGGAGCGTCACGCGGTCGCGGCTCATCTAACCGGACTCGCTATTTACCCTTTGAAACTTCAGGAAATCAAACGTTCTTGTAATGATGCTGAAAAATCCGGGGCATGACGGCTAATACTTGTATGACCGCCATTCCCGGCAGAGGGGATAAAAAAGATGAAAACAGAATGAAGATAGGGAAGTAATGACACAAAAAAAGAATTAATTATAAACGCCCCAATATTGAACATTGTAGCCGAAATAACACATTAGTCTACCCTGTCTTTCAACAGACACCACCATCCCGCTTTTGACAGGCCCACGACACACAGCCACATAACATCACAAATACCTCAGAAGCACTGAAATCTCCGACCGTGTCTTGATGAGTCATAATGCACCATGGAGAAATTACCGCATCAACAGCCCTCCGTACTGCACGAAAAACGGCACAAACACCAGTGACAGAATGGCGGATAGTTTGATCAAGATATTCAGCGAAGGCCCTGAGGTATCTTTGAGAGGATCCCCAACGGTATCGCCAACTACCGCGGCTTTATGTGTGTCCGTGCCCTTGCCACCGAGGTTTCCGGCCTCAATGTATTTCTTCGCATTATCCCACGCGCCACCACTATTGGATGAGGAAATGGCGATGACGCCACCGGCAACAAGAGACCCGGCAAGCACCCCGGCCACCGCTTGAATGCCAAACAGGAACCCGGTAACCAGCGGCGTTCCCATAATCAGAATGCCCGGCGCAATCATTTCTTTCAAGGCCGCCTTAGTCGAAATGGCGACACATTGCGCATAATCCGCCTCGGCTTTCCCTTCCATGAGGCCGGGAATGGTGCGGAACTGACGTCGGACTTCCTCAATCATTTGATAAGCGGCAGATCCGACGGATTTCATCGTCATGGCCGAAAAATAGGCCGGTAAAACCGCGCCGATAAACAACCCGGTATACACGAAGGGGTCCAGCAAATTAATACTGCCTAACAGATCAAAATCCGGCCCATTTTGTTCCTTGAGCAATAAGTCCGCCCTTGTGAGAAAGGCCGCAAACAGTGCCAATGACGTCAGGATAGCCGCACCGATGGCAAAGCCTTTCCCGATGGCGGCTGTGGTATTTCCGGCAGCATCCAGCACGTCTGTCCGTTTACGGACGTGCTCCGGCATACCGGCCATTTCAGCGATACCCCCGGCATTATCAGATACCGGTCCATAGGCATCGATCGTGAGAGCTATCACCAGTGTCCCTAGCATGCCGAGGGACGCGATCGCCACACCATACATCCCGGCCAACATCCATGGGATATAGATGGCGAGACCAATAGCGAGATAAGGACCCACGGCACTCTTATAGCCCAGAGCCAGACCAAAAATGATATTCGTGGCTGAACCCGTTTCACATGATTTCGCCACTTCCCGCACAGGCGCATAGTCATGGGAAGTGTAGTATTCAGTCATCAATCCCACGGCAAGTCCCGCAATAAGCCTGTCAGGAAGCAAAAATACACCCCCAGATCGGTATATGTCTGCCCACCAATCTCAAAAGTATCCGGGAGCATAATCTTGGTGACAAACACCATCACCACCGCCATTAGCGAACTGGATATGATCAGCATTTTTTTCAACGCGGGACCAACCTGGTCCTCAGAATTGACCCTGATCATTATCAGGGTGAAAAAGCTCACAGGGATTCCGATGGCAGAAATGAGGATCGGATACAACAATGCATCAACCATTCCCGGAGAATGCGACCGCGCTAATCACCATGGCGGCACAGGTGCTTTCCGCACAGGAACCAAATAAGTCAGCCCCCATTCCGGCCACATCACCGACGTTATCGCCCACGTTATCGGCGATCACTGCAGGGTTACGTGGGTCGTCTTCCGGAATGCCCGCTTCAACCTTGCCGACCAAATCAGCCCCGACGTCAGCGGCTTTTGTAAAAATTCCGCCACCCACCCGCGCAAATAACGCAATAGACGATCCCCCGAGACCGAAGCCCGCAATGACTTCCATCAGAATATGCGTCGGCAGTTGAGCCGGCATGATACTTTGAAGCCCGAGATAGATGAGTAAGAGTCCTAAGACCGCCAAGCTGACCAACGCAAAGCCCATCACGGAGCCCGAATGCAGCGCCACATTAAACGCAGAAGAGAGAGATTGATTGGCAGAGACTGTCGTCCGCACATTGCCTTGTGTCGCAATCTTCATCCCGATGAAACCCGACGCAATCGAAATGATGGCGCCAAAGATAAATGCAATAGCGGTATACAGCCCTTCATTCACGTAGTCGGTGTGATGATCATCGATTAACACCGCAATGATTGCAGCAAAAACCACCATAAAAATGGCCATAATTTTGTATTCCTGCTTCAGGAATGCCATGGCCCCGGTGGCAATAGCCGAATGTATTTTCGCCAGACGCTTCCTGATTTCAGGATCTTCGACACCCATATCAATGGGGATCTTCAGGACCGATGAAGAATAGTAATACGCGATTGCTAATCCGAGAACGGACAGAGCCAGAATAATAGTTACCGACATGTTGGGAATATCTCCATTCTTATGTAAGTGACCAGGAATGAATTATTAACCTTGACTCATACAGGAACTATGGATGCGGACCGTTAAAGCCGAGACATATGGCCCGATACCACGTCAAACCTAAGACCGAACTTTCGTATGTCCACAGAACAATGTTCCCTTTCACTGTCAAATTCTTAGGTCGTTCTCTCTGGAAGACCACACACCTGAGGGATTGTCCCTAACCGGCCAGACAGAATAACGACACCGCATGCTTCAGGGAATATGGATAAGCCGTTATGAAGGGTTTCGACGCATATTCATTAATGAAGTGAGCTGGATTTTACCTGTCTGCTAACAATGTTCAAGGTAAAAACCCTAATAGGCCAAGTTTTTTTACTGGCGTCAAAAGAAAGATCTTCTCCGCTCCTAGCCATATTCTATCCGAGCGTCTCTCTCCCATCCGCGTTCATTGGCACGGAAACCGGCCACTAATACATCCCTCGCAACTCTCCCTCTCTCAGCCATCTCCACTCGCCTGGCGAAAGCGAACCCAACCGGATGGGCCCGATGGCCACCCGAATAACCCGCAAGGTTGGGTGCCCGACTTGAGCGGTCATATGTCGAATCTGTCTGTTCATCCCTTCCTGGATTTCCATACGTAACCATGCCGTGGGTACGGACTTGCGAAAACGAATCGGGACGGGGCGAGGATGGATTGCGGGCTCACGTGAAGTAGCTGCACCTTGGCCGGCCGGGTTCGTTTGCCCTTGACCATCACACCTTGCCGAAGGTGCTTCAGGGCAGATTCATCTGGAATTCTTTCCACTTGGACCAAATAGGTTTTGGGGACTTTATGAAGCGGTGACGTCAGGCGATGAGCCAGATCTCCATCCGAAGTCAGCAGGAGCAGTCCCTCACTATCCATATCCAAACGACCGGCCGGATACACATGTGGCTCCACAACATAGCCAGCCAACGTCGGACGTCCTTCAGAGTCGGTAAATTTCGACAGGACGCCGTAAGGCTTATGCAATATCAGATGACGATGTCGGGAGGGCGAATGTGCTCGGTTGGACTTTGGCATTCATTGTCTGTAAGGGAACTCGGAAAAAAGACTATCCACCCGTCTTCTTCCTGAAACACAGGATCTAACTGCTTTTCATCCATCCCGTGGAAACACGAATCTTTTTTCTGGATATCAAGGCCGGATACCCGGCTCGGGCTATCTTATTAAATATCGGTAGATCGAATCGATTACAGACAGGCTCAACATTCACTTTACTCTTACTCCCCATAAAAAAATTCATGCGTGATTTATTGCCCCATCCAAAATATTCTGCTACCTTGGTTCGCACACTACAGAAATCACCTCGTTCATCCCGCTTGTAACTCAATTAGGAATAACGTATGGCATGGGAACCAAAAGATCCATGGGGAGGAAGTGGTCAAGACCCCCTGGATGAGGCTCTTCGGAAAGCAAAAGACCAACTCACCCATCTCGTGCCAGGCCGTGGCTTCAAATCCGTTATCTATATTGTTCTTGCCGTTCTGGCTCTCTGGCAATCGGTGTTTATCGTGGCCCCGGACGAGGAAGGTTTGGTGAAACGGTTTGGCGCTATTGTTCGCGAGGTTGAATCCGGCCCGCATTTTAAAATTCCTTTCGTGGAATCGGTCGACACGCCAAAAGTTGAAAAACTTCATAGAGTGGAGGTGGGATTCCGCACAGACAGCGGACGCACTCAATTCGTTCCCCGAGAAGCCCTCATGCTGACCGGAGACATGAATATTTTGTCTCTCGAATTTATCGTCCAATATAAAATCAAAGAAGCCAAAAATTACTTGTATAAGGTCGCTGATGTCGAAACTACTATTCACAATGCTGCTGAAGCGGCTATGCGGGAAGTCATCGGCAAAAGTAAAATTGATGAAGCGTTAACGATTGGCAAAGCTCAAATTCAACAGGAAGCCCAGGACCTTCTCCAACGTATCCTGGATCAGTATCTGGCTGGAGTACAAGTTGCCACGATTCAGCTTCAGGATGTGAACCCTCCAGAAGCCGTCGCCGCTGCCTTTAAAGATGTCGCCAGCGCCAAGGAAGACCGTGAAAAACTGATTAACCAGTCTCACGGCTACCGAAACGATTTAATCCCCAGAGCCAAAGGGGAAGCCGCTCAAGGCATCAACCAGGCCAAAGGCCATGCACAATCCAGGATCGCACGGGCGGAGGGAGAAGCCAATTACTTTCTCCAGACCTTAAAAGAATACAAACTGGCCAAGGATGTCATTAGTAAACGGGTGTATATTGAAACGATGGAAGAGGTCATGGCCAACACGGAAAAAATCATTCTGGATTCACATGCCAGTGGAAACGTTCTGCCTTTTCTTCCTTTAGATCGCCTATCCCGCTCCCGTGGAGAAACACCCACGCAAGGGGGGGACTCCCGATGAAACAAAATATCCTCATTGGTGCCGTACTGGTGCTCGGACTGCTCCTGGTCTTAGGACTTTCCCCATTTTTTGTGGTCGACTTAACCGAAACAGCGATCGTGGTCGCATTAGGAAAACCGGTCCAGACCATCACGGAACCAGGGCTGAAATTCAAAATTCCCTTTTACCATCAAGTGACCTTCTTTGATAAACGCTATTTGGATTATGACGCTCCCGTTCGAGATGTCATTACCAGCGATAAGAAATCCATGGTGATCGACAACTTCGCCAAATGGCGCATTGTCGATCCCTTAAAAGTGTTTCAGGCTTTTCAGACCCAACGTGGAGCACTCCAGCGCCTGGACGATATCATTTATTCGGAATTGCGGGTCGAATTAGGCCGGCATGAACTGACGGAAATCGTTGCCGCAAACCGGGCGTTGATCATGAAAGTCGTGTCGGACCGATCCAACGAAAAAGCCTCGGTCTATGGGCTTGAAGTTTTGGATGTCCGCGTTAAACGGGCTGATCTGCCTGAGCAAAATGAAAAAGCTATTTTCCAACGGATGCAGGCTGAACGGGAACGCCAAGCCAAGCAATATCGGGCAGAAGGGGAGGAAGAAGCGCAAAAGATTCGATCCGAAGCTGAAAAAGACAAGCAAATTATCCTGGCCGAGGCCTATAAAACGGCACAGGAACTTCGTGGAGACGGGGAAGCCAAAGCCTACAAAATCTATGCGACGGCCTACCAACAAGGTCCGGAGTTTTTTGAATTCATCCGAACGATGGAAGCCTATAAAAAAACCTTTGCGAATAACACCACATTGGTCCTCTCTCCAGATTCTGAATTTCTTAAATACCTCAAAAAACGGTAAATCATACGTCCCCGCCGTCTTGCTGCCCTACACGGCTGGCCTAGGTCTATCCTGGCGTTCTCCCCATGGCTAATCCTGAACATTTTGAACGATTGATCAAAGGAGGCGTCGAAGAATGGAATAAATTTCGACGGACAAGCCAATCCATTCAACCCGATCTGAGTGGGGCCGATCTTTCCGGATATGACTTTACCGGACTCGATTTAAGCCAAGCCAATCTGGAGGGGGCCGACCTCTCGGACGCCTATCTCTTTCATGCAAATTTAACGGAAGCCAATCTCTCCGGCGCCAACCTCACCGAAGCCGATGTGCTGGAAGCGAATTTGATCAAGGCTAATCTCTCAAACGCCACCATGATCAGAATCGATTTGTCCGGAACGGGATTGATCGGATGCAATCTGGAAGGCGCGAATCTTGAGGGAGCCACGCTCACTCGTGCTTCGCTGCCATGGGGAAACCTTACTCGAGCCAATCTAGCCAAAGCCAAGCTCCAATTAACCGATTTACGGGAGGCAAAACTCATCCAGGCCAATCTTCAAGGTGCCTCCCTTCAAGATACATCCCTGACCGGTACAAACTTACAGAAAGCCAATCTCCAGGGGGCCACTCACATCTCAAGTGATCTCCTGGCCAAAGCGAAAACCCTGTATCAAACCCGCCTCGATCCGGATCTCAAAGAAAATCTTCTGAAGAGCCATCCCCACCTTTTCGAAAACCCATTGACCTAAAAAATTCACTTAAAGCGTATCTCATTTCTCCTATGCTTATCTTGGAGTGAATGATGCACCAGGCCTTCTCTATGACACTACTGAGATTATTCGAGAGGGACAGTTGGATATCTCAAAAGTTTCATCATATCAAGTCACATCTAACCGCCTTGTTGATTGTCAGCTAAAAATGAGGTGAAAATTCAAAAAAGCCCATACAGGGCCTGATGAAATGTGATACTCAGGCCATGTTGGGACTTTTGACACTATCAAGCGACAACAGGAGGGTGTCAAGATACCTCTAACACGTGTTGTTCGAGTCGCAGATCATAAGAAACAGGCGATTTCCACAAGTACTGAATTCGAGGGAAACAGATTCCCGGAGAATTTGGAAGAGCCGGAGTCTATTTTCGGCGGATAACGACCAGGCGGCCAAACATTTCTTTGGAAAGTTTTGAGGGAGGGGGACTCATATCAATCCGAAGACCAACGCCCTGGACAAGTTTAGGACCTTCCGACGTGTTGACAATGCCTTTAATGCGAAGAGTGTGGAGGGATCGGAGTTGTTGGATGAGTTGTTCGGGTGTGATGGTGTCGGGAAAGGAAAGTTCTTGCGACTCAAAAGCTTCATGCGTGTGCGGAATGTGAGCGGGCCTGTCCTTACGCTGGAGAACAGTCGTCTCTGATGAGGTAGGCGGGAAGACCACTTTGGCATCGATTTGTCCCTGAATACTCCGAATTAATGGCGCACCCGGCGCCATCGACTCAAGCTTGCCCTCTAAAGATGCAAGGGAATCTTCTTCCACTAAATCCAATTTATTGAGAACCAATAGATCCGCTGAAGAGACCTGTTGCTCAAACGTGCCTTCTAAATCCCTGCCTTCGGCGACTTGTTCGGCATTCACCACGACCACCGCTAAACTTTCGCCCACCCACTCCGTTACGGGCTCACGCCAAAACGTCATGAGAGTTTCGAAGGGCAATGCCACACCGGATGTTTCCACCACGACCCGATCCGGATGAATGGTCTCCCAGAGATTCTGCAGGGTTTTGAGCAACTCACCGGAAAGTTGGCAGCACACACACCCGCCTTCCAATTCCACATACCCCGGACCGCCTTCTTCTTGAAGCAAGGCCCGGTCAATCCCTAATTCACCAAATTCATTGGAAACCACGGCCAATTTCAGGCCCTGTTGTTGGGCATCAGCTATCAAATGTTTGACAAGTGTGGTCTTGCCCGCTCCCAGGAACCCGGACACCACAAGTGCGGGGACACCAAGCACTGGTCCAGTCTTTCCAGTTTTGAAACGTAATGCTGGCTTTTCAGTGTTCATGGTTCATTGATTTACGTATGTGGGCTCATCACGAACACAAACCGGGAACCTGAGGCTGGAAAGGGACAGGACTGATTATTGCTGGCTGATTTCATAGACCAAGGTGACGGTACCGCGAATCGAGATTTCCCCTGCCGACACTGAAGACCCTCCGCCGCTATCCATCGCCATAGCCATCCGATATCGCCCTTCAGGAGGGGCCACGGCAATTTCGCCTTCCAAGACGTTGATCATACGAACCAACTTGAGGTTCAAGGCTTGAGCCAGGGTTTCGGCTTTGGCTTGTGCTGTGGCGGAAGCTTGTTTCAAGACTTCGAGCTTGGTGGGTCGTTCGTTTTGCAAACCCCATGAGATGCCGGCAAAGCGATTGGCTCCAACTTTTAAGACCCGGTCGACTACCTTTCCCACCACTTCCAAGTTGCGCACCTCCACATTCACTTGATGAACGACACGGTAGCCAATGATTCGGGGAATGCTTTCCTCCAATCGTTCATCGGACGGACGCCGCGGAGGCGGGGGATATTCAGGAATCACATTTAAGGAGGTGGTTTGAATGAACTGAGACGGAATATTTAACATCCGGCATTCTTCCAAGACCTTCGCCAATCGTTCCTGGTTCTCTTTTTGAACATCAGAAAGCTTTTCCCCTACCGTTTCGACCGCAAAACTCAACACCGCTTTATCAGGAGGCACATCTAAACTTCCTTCTGCCGAGACGGTTAACCTCGGACGATCCTGATCATCCTCTCCGGACCATCCGTGCACCGGTAGCAATAGTAAGAACCCCAGGAACACGCAGCACGATATTCCTGTGGATTTCATGGTCGTAAACATTGACAACCCCCCCGGATGTTTTTAAAAATGTCTCCCATTATGGTCACAATAAGTTCTGCATCACCCTCGGCATCATCTTCATCGGACCTACCCGACCGTCTCTGCACCTGGTGTCAAACCTCCATGCTGAAACGTCTCGTTGGCGACGGCCGATTTATTCACTACACCTGCCCGAAGTGTATTTTCCAGCATACCTCTAAAGTCGCCGACTCTTCCGTCCTAACCGACGTTCGTTTCGCTATTACTACTCAAAATAAATTGGAAACAATGCGGGTGCCGCCGACCCAGGTACCAATGATGCTTCCTATGGTCGGCAGGAGAAAGGCTAAAAACACCCGGAGAAGTCGACTCTTCCACCATTTTCGGAGAACAGCAATATCCTCGGCCACCGTTTGAAACTCTCGCACCAAAGGCGGTTGAAGATAGGCTTGCACAAAAGCCGTCACATACCCTACACCAATAACCGGAGTCAGACTGGTGAACGGTGCCGCGAGAAAGGCCGTGACCACTGTGAGTGGATGGGCCATGGCCAACAGTCCACCAATGGCGCTTGGAATGCCATTGGCGAGAATCCAAAACAACGCATTTTCCCCCGCAGCGCTCAACCCTTTTTCCCATCCAATAAACCCGATTGAACCCACAATCAGGGCCGGGATACTCCAACCCACCACTTTCCACACAGGGGAGACCGGTGGAATTTGATTTAACTCCTCCAAAATGATTGCTTCCTGTCCTTGCAATGTGTGTCGGATACCTTCTACGTGACCGGCCCCGACGACAGCGACGATCCTGGTTCCCGGGGCATCGATGATTTTTTTTGCTAAATAGCGATCTCGCTCGTCAATAAGCACGGTTTTCAGGGTGGGCACTTCTTTACCCAATTCCTTCATCATTTCTGAAAGCACATCCTGCTTTTTCAAATTCCGGATCTCGTCTTCCGATACCTCCGTGGTATCGAAGATGCCGAGCAAGAGCGAGGAGAGCAACATGCTTTTTCGCCAAAATGGTGTGTTGCGCCAGGCCCGACGCATGGTCACCCGCACGTCCCGGTCACCAAGAGTGACAGGAATGCCATGTTTTTCGGCCATCCGAATGGCTTCCAGCATTTCTGTTCCCGGAATTACACCTAACTTGTCTCCCAGCCGCTTTTGGAAGGAGGCGAGAACAAGATTGACCATCAGTGTGCTAAGTTGTTGTTTGCGGATGATCTCTTTGAGGTCCAGGGATTCCCATCGATTTGGGTGCGAGATGGCTTCAAAGCGCTTGGCGTCCAATTCCACGCAGACGCCATCAGGATGTTCCTGTTCGATAACGAGTTTCACCAAATCCACTGATTCCTGGGACACATGAGCCGTGCCGATCAGGATGACCGTTTTGCCATGAACGTTCAGAACCGACACATCGGATTCGTATTGTCCAACCAGGTCTGTGGAGGGTTCTGGTGAAACGACTGGTAAGGAACTGTCTAAATTTTGCATGGGCACACCATGACATATCCGGCAAGGAACTTGTCAAGGCTCATGGTGATCGATCAAAATATCCGTCAATTTTCTTTCGACTTCAGCAGAAAAACCCTTGACTAATACGCCAGCGAGGTCTTGAGTGGAATTCGACTCTGAACAGCCCGTACATCGTTCCCCTGTCTGGATGTGGATCAGTGCCGATGGCATGCGATGGCGGATTAATCATACTTCGGATGGCGTGTGGTCCTGTCAGATTGGCCTCGGGGGGAAACGGGTTGGAGCCTGGAAATCAGGACTTCCTCCCAGCCTGGACTTCTGGCCTGAGGGTAAAAATCAGGAATAGGCATTCCTCCCAACTTTTCCTCTCGTGTGACATGTGCTTTCTCTCACCTTCCGGCCAGCCAAACCCCTTTGCCTTTGAGTTCGTTCAGAAGAGACCAGAGACCGGACATTAGAGGTCAAACAGGAAGTTGACGTTATCCCCGCCAAACGATTTGACGGTTCCTTCAATCACCTTTTCCTTATCCGAATACACCCACACCGCAACATCCGGCAATCCGGTCAACCGCTTCATCTGTTCCATGAGGACCAGAACGATTTTCCGTCCTCGTTCACGATCGGCCGACAAGCGATGAAACAGTGCTTGAGTCACATGGAGCTGGAGGAGATGCCCTTTGACACTGATATGGGTAATTTCGGGATTATGGCCCATTTGGTTTTTAATGGCCTGCATAATCTCTTCATTCGATTTTGGGGTTTGCATGTCTTTTTCCATTCTGGCTCTTTTGAAAATAATGAATTTTGAATGATTCGGACAGATTCATCAGGGCGAAAAAACTAAAATTTTTACGAAACCCTCTTGAACCACCACTGTTCATTGCGTATGACACGCCACGCAGGATGTTCAAAAAGGCGCGTCCAGCAAGGCCGCACGTGCGAGGACCCCGAGGCGTACAGATGCGTACGTTGAGGGGGCCGAGCACGGAGAACGCCGCTGGCGGACTTTTTCAACATCCTGCTAGACAAGGGGTTGTGTCGCCTGCTCCAGCCAGGCACGCGTATCCGTATCCACCTCCGATTGAAGACACTCCCAGACACGAGCATGGTACGTATCGACCCACTGACGTTCTTGGAGCGATAACACATCCGCAGCAATTAAGGCCCGGTCAAACGGCACGATCGTCAGTGTATCAAAGGCGAGGAACGGTCGTGTGGAGGTCGTGAACGACTCATCTTTGACGACCGCCACGAGGTTTTCCAGGCGAATCCCATAGGCGCCGGTTTTGTAATAACCCGGTTCATTGGAAACAATCATTCCCGGCTTCAGTGCGATCGCATTGGCAGCTTTGCCAATCCGTTGGGGGCCTTCATGGACTCCTAAAAAACTTCCAACTCCGTGGCCTGTGCCATGATCGTAATCCAACCCGACGGCCCATAATGGGGCACGTGCCAGCGCATCTAATTGGCTTCCGGTCGTGCCTTCGGGAAACCTGGCCGTGGCCAGAGCGATATGCCCTTGTAACACGCGGGTATAACGATCACGATGTTCGTCCGATGGAGATCCAATCGCGAGCGTTCGCGTGATATCAGTCGTGCCATCCAAATACTGCCCCCCGGAATCCACCAGATATAATGTCCCCGGTTCCAGGCGTCGGTTCGTCTCAGGGGTAGAATGATAATGCACGATGGCGCCATTTGATCCGGCACCCGAGATGGTCGGAAAGCTGCAATCCTCCCACATCGCCTGTTTTCGACGACAGGCATCGAGGTACTCGGCTGCTTCTAATTCCGTCACATGTCCCTTGGGAGCTTCCCGGGCCAGCCAGGCCAGAAATTGGCACATGGCCACTCCATCTCGCTGATGCGCGGCAAACGCCCCTGCTATCTCCACAGGGTTTTTACAAGCTTTAGGCAGCACACAGGGATCATCTTTATGGAGAAGGCAAGCCCCGCTCTGAGTCAATGTGGTAAAAATCCAGGAATTTGTTTTGGCTGGATCGCACAGCACTCGATTGTTGTCTGTTCCCAACTGTTGCAAGGCTGATTCAAATCCTTCCGGCGGAACGAGGGAAATGTCCGGGCCCAGATGCGCTTGCAAGCCCGGGGTGATTTTATGAGGATCGACGAAGAGGGCTACCCGGCCTGTGGCGTAAAGAATGGCCCGGCACAAAGGTAGCGGAGTATGAGGCACATCCGATCCGCGAATGTTCAACAACCAGGCAATGGAATCGGGTGCCGTAATGACGGCGGCATCGATCCGGTCTTCTGAAAACTTCCTGCCAAATATCTCTCGCTTGCCCTGGGAACTTTGACCGGAAAACTCCGGCAGATGAGGCTTGATCAGGCCTAAGGGTTTTTGAGGCCGATCATGCCAGACGCAATCGACAGGATTCGAAGAACAGGGGACGAGGTGTGCACCCACCCGGTCGATTGCTGTCTGAAATCGTTCGAGATCCTGCGGAGTATGAAGCCAGGGATCATAGCCGATTCGATCGGTTGGTGTCGCACGAAGTGATAACCATTCATGGGGTGAAGTTTCTCCACTATTGTGAAGCGAAAAGCTTTTCTCATCAACCTGGTCAGCCACTTGAAGCGTATACCGGCCATCCACAAACATCGCCGCTTCGTCGCGAAGGACAATGGCCGTTCCCGCCGAACCCGTGAAACCGGTCAACCAGGCCAGCCGTTCTGCGCAGGGAGGCAGATATTCATTTTGATATTCATCCGTATGCGGCACCACAAAACCCGTCAATTGTTGACGGTGTAATTCCGCGCGTAGCGCCATGAGAGATGGATGTGCCATGAAAAAATTCCTGTTGTCTCAAGAGTTCGGTTTCTGATTCTTTCCTACGGGAAGCGCCCCAGCCTCAGACGGGTTGTCTTCACCCCTTCATCCTGTTTTCTATCTTATCGGATTCTTGACCCGGTGGGCAGGAACACGCGAGGATAACACATTCTCTGGTGCCCACCGACGTATTTCACGCTCTTACATTGAATTATCCCACAAAATACACACCTCGGATCGTCTCCGAATAGGATCAGAACGATCTTCACGCCGCAGCACACGGAACATAGGCTCCATACATTTTAAACGATGAAATTGGGAAGCGCACGGCAAAAATCTACGGGATGGCTTGAAGGGCGGTTTCTTCGGTGGGATATGTGGGAATCAGGCTGGAAAAATTCGCGGCGTCGAGTATGGTTTTGACAGGTTGTTCCGGTTCAACGACGCTCATCGCCACATCATCCTCATTTAAGTTAAGGTAGGCTAACACCAATCCTCCTAACGCGGCGCTGTCCATGAACGTGACTCCCTGCATATTAAAAATAATATGCTTGGCCCCGGAAAACCTGGCCGTCTTCACAATCGCCTGGAAAACTTTCCTGGAGTAACAGGTCACTCGCCCTGAAATCATCAAGACCAGCGTCTTATCTTGTATCCGTTCGGCCACATGCATAATAACACCAGAGGTTCCTTCTTCATTTTCGGCAATTTCCTGAGATTCTTGCTGAATACCCCCGATTTTCTCATGATGTCGAGGTTCCTTCCCTTACAAAGGTAGACAGTATCCAAGCGGCAGGTGCAACTTGACAGATCTTGGGCACCAGATGGAAGGAGCAAAAATGCAAAAAACACAAGGAAATTTGGATAAAATGCAGAAAAATGAAAATATGTTAGAGAAAATTTTAGGAGAAGGCGCAGCCACCTACTTAAGGGGTTCCCCCGCAGAATGAACCTTGTAGCCTACCTGTAGATCCTTACACCCGCATCAAGTAATAGAGTCCGGCACATTTTTAGAACAATTTATACTCTTCCTCAACATCGGCTGTTATTCACATGAGACCACATCAACAAACGATTTTTCCACCAGCCCCTGAGTCAGTCCACCCGAATGCATTGCCTGGGAACGCATCACAACAATTCCCGCTTCTCGCTCTGTTAAAAGAACATTTTGGCTTCACTGCCTTTCGGCCTTTACAGGAAGAGATCATTCGGGATGTCCTCGCGGGACGCGATGTGGTTGCGCTGTTGCCTACGGGAGGAGGGAAGTCCCTGTGCTTTCAGTTACCGGCGCTGGCCCGATCGGGCTTGACGATCGTCATCTCCCCCCTCATTGCTCTAATGAAAGATCAAGTGGATGGACTCCGGACCAATGGCATTGCCGCCACGTTCCTGAATTCCTCCCTGGATGCGAAGGAATCGCAGGCGCGGTTGCGAGGGCTGCATCAGGGTGACTACCGCCTGCTCTACATGGCGCCGGAACGGCTCATGCTCCCCGGATACCTCAGCCTGCTCCAGAATTTTCAGGTCAATCTGCTGGCCATTGATGAAGCCCATTGCATCAGTGAATGGGGACATGATTTCCGGCCTGAATACCGGCGACTTGTGGAACTGCGAGATCAGGCCCCTGCCCTCCCGATCATCGCACTCACCGCCACCGCCACAGAGCGGGTGCAAAAAGACATCGTGACACTCCTGCGACTGCGGGATCCGGCGTGCTACGTGGCCAGTTTCAATCGGCCCAATCTGACCTATCAGGTGCAGCCCAAGGACAACCCGTTTGGACAAGTCCTGGCGTTTCTCCGGACACGCCCCAAGGACTGCGGGATTCTTTACTGCCAGAGCCGAAAGACAACGGAAAGTGTAGCCGACCGATTACAGCACCATGGCATCAAAGCACAGCCCTATCATGCGGGACTAAGTGCCCCGGAACGCACACGGCATCAGGAATTGTTCTTGCGTGATGAGATCCAGGTGATCTGCGCCACCATTGCCTTTGGTATGGGAATCAACAAACCCAACGTGCGGTTTGTCATTCACTACGATTTGCCAAAAAATCTCGAAAGTTATTATCAAGAAACCGGCCGCGCCGGGCGCGATGGCCTGCCAAGCGAATGCGTCCTGCTCTTCAGCGCCGGGGATACGGTCAAGCAGCAACGCTTCATCAATGAGAAACCCAACCTCCAGGAACAGCAGATTGCCAACAGGCAATTACAGGAAATGGTGCAATATGCGGAATCTGCCACATGCCGGCGTCGCACGTTGCTCCAGTATTTTGGAGAAAAGGTTGAATCCGAACGCTGTGAGGGTTGCGACAACTGTCTGTCACCCAGGGATACCTTCGACGGCAAAGATGCCGCCCAGACCGTTCTCTCCTGCGTTGAAGAGATACGAGGAGAAAGCGGGTTTAGCGTCGGGCTTCATCACATCATCGCCGTACTCACTGGAGCCAACACCGAGAAAATCCGCCGGTGGGGTCATGACCAGTTAGCCAGCTACGGGAAAGGGGACACCCACCGGCGGGCCGAATGGGCAGCCATCTGCCGGGACCTCATCCGGCTGGGATATCTCCAGCAAACGGCGGACCCCTTCACGGTGTTGGAAGTCACCGACCAGGGCCAGCGCTTCCTTCAAGAGCCCCAGCCCCTCATGCTCACGAAGCCAATGAGCCAACCGGAGCGCAAACTACAAGCCGCCGATGGCGACTTGGCCTATGACGAAACACTATTCAATCGGTTGCGGTATCTGCGTAAGACGTTAGCCGACGAAGCGGGACGTCCCGGCCTACGTCGTGTTCTCCGACGTGGCGCTGCGCCAGATGGCCCGTGATTACCCGACCAATGAACGGGAATTTTTACAGATCAGCGGAGTGGGAAGCCGGAAATTGCAGGAGTTCGGCCCACATATTTCTGAAAACCATTGCCGAACACCTGGTGAACTACCCTCCTCTGACTCTTCCGAAAGAATCATATCCTCCTCCGCCACCAACGGTCTCTTCCAGACAACGGCCAATGGGGGATACGGTCCATGAAACGTTGAAATGGTTCTGGATGGGACTTTCCGTCGAACAGATCGCCAAGCAGCGAAGCTTGGTCATTAGCACCATCTATGGACACCTGGAACAAGCCATCCAAGCCGGTGAGCCAGTAGACATCAACCGGCTGTTGACACCTGAGCAGGAAGCAGAAATGGCAGAGGCCTTTGACAAAACCGGGTTTGGAAATCTCACCGGCGCCAAGGAGCTACTCGGTGACCTCTATGACTACGGCCAACTCCGAGTGTACCGCGCCGTTCATGGGATGAGCTGAGCTATCACCATTCAAACATGGAACGAATACTTTGTGTCTCAGTTCGTCCTCAATCCGTATGTCATCCTGAGCCAACGGCGAAGGATCTGTGCCCAGGTTGAAAGATAAACGGCATTGCGAGATTCTTCGTTTTTTAGATTTCTGTGGGTTCATCAAAACTAACTCTATGCTTTTTGAGATTCGCTTCGGCTCATTTGATACAAAAAACAAAAAAACTAGACGGCTAGCCGAACATTAGCTTATTTGAAGGAGTGTCGTTCAGCATCAGCGCCTAACGCCCACGCTTAAGGGGCGGGGCTGTATGTCCACTTCTTTTTTGGGGCAGCGCAACGAGCACAGAGGCCGTTGCCGATTCGTTCAGGGGAAGGGTCCGCCAATCCGGTGAAGCATGTTGTTAGGCACTACTTCGCCGCTTGGCTTGGAGTACCAACATCGATTCGCTAGGATTGTCGGCGAATGATTTGATCCGGTCGGCACGCGTACGTAAGAGTTCTCCGATGTACGAGGTACCAGCGTTTCCGATTGATAACCAATGACTTTGGGTGGCGCGCCATGCACAAATGCCCGCTGTCGAAAGTCATTGTCTTTGGAAACAATTGCAAACTCATGGGTTTTTGCGTATTCCCAAAGTTCAGCATCGGTTGTACCGCACATCCCCAGGGTTTCAACATGAACACTCTGTGGAAACTCGGTCGCGAGTAGTTCAACGAGCCTCGGGCTAAGATTCTCATCAAAAAGAAGTTTCACTCGGCGGCAGATACCGCAAGCATGCGTTCTCGCGCAGCAGCGAATTCGAGCGCAGCACGAATGTCTTGGCGGGAAAGGCTAGGAAAATCTTGGAGAATCTCGTCTTCGGACATATCACCAGCTAAGTATTCAAGAATGTCATAGACGGTGATACGGGTCCCTTTGATGCAAGGTTTCCCGCTGCGAATGGCAGGATCAATACTGATGCGGTCTGGGTAACTCACAGCGCCATGTTACTCCCAGAGTATGACAAAATCAAGGCAATCCCGTGGAG
>CAWAXJ010000029.1:0-26883 GCA_963785905.1 uncultured Nitrospirales bacterium | reverse complement strand
TCATACCCGCAGTTGTTGAACCTGTTCCCGCCACTATGGCGGGGACAGGTTTTCATTTGTGCATTGTTTGAATGATAAACAAATCCGGCCAGCGGCGTTATTGCAGATGACCGTTTCGCGCACAGTGACGGTTACACTCTGCTCATTCCACGCTATCACGCGTTTCTCGTCGTGCGTGCTCTCGTCCTTCGCCGATACATTCCCTCTCTCCATCTCCCGCCCGCTTTCCTCCTGACAGAGAGCATTCTCTCCCTATTCACACACCACGTTTTATTTTCGTTCAGGCATGGATTCCTGCCGGATCGCGTCACCAACGGCGATAGCCTGGCCTCTCATCGGAATTAAGTTTGGCTCATGAGGGCCGATACTGATTCTCAAGGGGGAGCCGATCGAAACCAGACCTGAAACGTGATCTTGATCGGTTACCAAAGTATGCCTGTCTTTTTTTTCCATTGCCATGTTCATGTTTCATCTGAACGGATTGCTTAAGCTGTTGCTGCCATGGGTTTTCGTGTATGGGGCCATATGGCCTGTCACGGATTCGTTCGCAAATCCCCCTGATTTTTTTCCTCCCTTTCTGAATTCCCCGTTCGAAGAGGATGAAGAAATTCATGATGCTGTGTTTGTTTCCCATCCGGTGGGATCTTTCGGGACGGGAATTGGTTCGGACATGCCGGTCGCAGACCTGCATCAGGACCCTGTTTTTGCCGACTTGTATTTTGATGAAAGGCGTTCTTTGATCCGGGACGGTATCGAAGACTTTTTCCACGAAACCGTGGCTCTTCTCAAACAGGAAGATCAATGGGGATTAGGTATTGAAGGACATTGTGATTCACGAGGCACGTCCGCCTACAATCTCGCCCTGGCAGATTATCATCTCAAACATCTCACGAGTTTTTTGCAAATCATGGGCATTCAGTCTGAGCGGATTCATCTGGTGAATTTCGGGCAGGATCCGCTTGCCTGTCAGGATGATGGCGAACGTTGCCAGGAAGATAATCTCCGGGCAGAACGAATTTTTTCAATTTTAGCTGTGGGGCAATCCCAACGGGGATGTCTTGCTCGATTACGGTTGGTGGCGGGGAAAGATGTGGATCGAGCACTTCGTTATTCCAGACGTTCGCCTTATTTACAACGTATCCATATGGCTTCTCCTCATTCCTCCTCGTTCTAGCGGCTTTCCGGCCTCCCACTCCTTTTCATTTTCCAGACCATGAGCGTCCGTGCATTCATCGGCGAGATGGTGTTGCGAATAGAAGCCTGCCTTTTCTGAATAGGCTAGAGGATGTTCATTACGAACTGCACATGGAGCCCATGGTCCTGCATATTTCCTCCTGGCGGAGGATCCGATACATGATTCAATTGTTGTCCCCAATACACGTTGGCAAATGCTCGATTAAAGAAGCCGAGGCGTATCCCTGCCCCTATGCTGGCCAGGGTCTCCGGATCCGGGTTGGGAAATTTGGCATTCCACGAACGTCCGACATCGATGAACGGCGCAAAATGCACAGTAAAATTGGGTCCCATGACGGAAGGTAGCACTGGAATGCGTGACTCGACAGAGAAGAGAAAGGCGTTATCCCGTACTAATTCGTTTTCTCTGTACCCTCTCACGCTATATCGCCCGCCGACAGCAAACTGCTCAAGCGGAAATAAGCTGTCATTGGCAATCTGGAGGGCCAGGCTGCTGAGGAACTCAATACCCATGGGATCAATTCGCCGAACCCATTGGGCTTGGCCCAACCAGGCAAAGAAGTGGGAGTCAGGATCATCCGAGCTTTGTTGATTGTTGGTGGCATCCAGCACATCCAGCCCCACACTGAATCGAGAACGAAAGGCCAGGACTTGCATGGGTTCACGGTGGGTCCATTCCTGTGCAAACCGGAGCGCCGAGACCTTGGACTTTCCGTTTGAGGTGGTACCCGGGGTAAAGGAGAATCCTGTTCCGTCAAGCATACTCTCGTTCTGGAGATGTTCCCCGATTAAGGAGATGGCCACTTCATCGGTGACCGTCCGGTACAGCGGCTGCCGGATGGCGATGGTGAAAATTTGTGATGTGCTTTCAATGTTCAGCTGTTTAAAGGGTGAGGACACCACACTGTAATCATTCATCCGATAGTGTAATTCCAAGGTGGTGTCCCGGGCCGTGAAGGGGACAATGTAGGAGGTGTCAATAAGGGGCTTCACGCCCTTGGATTCGCCAAAGGTGAACAAAAATTGGTCTCCAATGCCGAACGCCGTTATCGACCGCGATCGTACCCAGCCCCCGTTCGGCTCCAACGGTGGGTGATTGATAGTTATTGAATTCCACCCACGCTCTGAAGGGTGAGGCCTCTTGCACTCGTGCATGGAGAACGGCCTCTCCGGGTTTCAGGCCGGGTTTGAGTTCGGTGTTTAACCGTTCAATTCTCGGGTCTTGAAGAAGTATCTGCAGCCTTTCCTTGAGTGGTCTGATATTGAATGGGGGACCGGCACTCAGCGCGATGCGGTCTTCCAAATAGAAAGGCAGGAAATATTTGGTCCCCTCTATTTTAATATCGGTCAATTCCCCTTCAATAACCTGAATCGTAATCTCCCCTTCTTTGACAGCCTGGTCGGGAATGATTGCGCCGGAATTCACGTATCCGTTGTTGACATACAAGAGAGTGAGGGCCCGGCGGAGTTCTTCAAGATCTTCGGTCGAAAGTTCACGATTTTCGTAGGGAGCGGTGACTTTCGCTAACTCCTCCGGTGGAAAGACCGTGCTTCCCTCAATATTAATTTTACGGACTATGATGCGCAGATGCGGCGCTCGTTTTTCCTGCATTTCAGGAAGTGTTTCAACCGGGGGTAAAATGAGTTTGGGCCGAGGCTTGGATGGGAGTGGCTCTTCTTTCTTTAGCGGGGGAGGCTCCCCGGATCGAAAAGTGGGATCTATCACGGGAGGAAGCTGGGGTGGAGGAGGGCTTTGTCCTATTCCTAAGGAAGGATGTAATACCGTCAGAAGAGATATGAGTAGTGCAACCCCGATAATCCCTGTTGGGGAAAAGGGAGTGGTTGGCAGAAACGAAATTGCTTGGCGATAACTCATTGAAGCCCTCACAAAATTTTCTGGAATGGGCGTGGCAAGGTTTCGTCTTCCGATTTTTTATAACAAAATAGATGATTAATGTCTCGAAATACTTCAAATGGGGAGAAAATGTCCCCTGGGTGGGGAATGATGCTTTTTGGGGCAAGGGTTCGCTTGATTCCCCGGCCTCTCCACATTGGACCCCTAAAAATACGATTGGCGCGCTTTGGTGTGAGTGTTAGGATCAGGTGAGGTGATGACAAGCGCCTCACGAAGGGAAGGTTGGTTAGAAAAACTTCGGAGGAGGAAAAATATCCGGAAGAGTATTGTGTGAGAGTTGTCTGGCAAAAAACTTGTGGGACTTAGGTGTCTTTAATGGCTTTCTTTGACAAGATTCTTATTCCATTCGGGGATTTCGATGGTGAGGTCTTGCTCCCCATTCGGTACGCACTGGCATCCCAGCCTTGATTGCAGGGTCAGCCCGGGAGCTTCATCTAATTGGTCATTTTCGTCATCAGTGGGCTCGTTGCAGGTGTCGAGCCCTTGTTTCACAATGACATGACAGGTCGAACAGGCGCATACCCCTCCGCAGGCATGTTCCACATCAATACCATTTCCCAGGGCAATATCTAAGATACTTCCTGGCAGCCCTGTCTCCCCATATGGAAATTTGTCCGGGTCAACCTCAATTTCAATGGACTTGTCTGGTGTAATAAAAGTTAGCTTGAAGGGTTTCTTCGCGACTGCGGTTTCACTTTTCTCGATATATGGATTACTGCCTCCCATTTAATTCTCCTTGTAAAACAATGTGTTAAAAATAAATTCTTGATAGAAATTCTTGTTTGGTCCTTTGTCGTCCTGACTAATCCGACTAAATGAATCTCCGACCATTTTAGTCTTGACTGCCTGGGAGGTCAATGATACATTAAACCCGATCATATAAGTCGGCATTATGGCTGACTGAAAATTATCGATACCACTACTTATTATGCTGAAACTTTCAAAAAAAGCAGATTATGCGCTGATGGCTCTCCAGTATATGGCCATGGTTCGATCTGGAGAAACCAGTCCTTTTAATCCTAATAGGGTAGTCAATACCAAGGAAATAGCCGAGGAGCATCATATTCCACTGGAATTGTTAGCCAAAGTGCTTCAGACCTTGGCCAAATATGACATGGTGGAGAGTCAGAACGGACCCAAGGGAGGCTATCTCCTGGCCCGCGAGCCCCGGGAGATTTCTATCGCGCAAGTGTTGGAAGCGATTGAGGGGCCTCTGGGGATTGCAGATTGTTACCATGAAAAAGTAGAACACGCGTCTTGTGAACAAATCGAGCGTTGCAATATCCGGACGCCTCTGTTGCGCGTGCAAGAAAGCATTTTTCATTTGCTCAGTAGCATGTCTATTGAAGATATGATGGCGGAACCCCCCTTAATTATTGTGGAATCTCGAAAAACAAAAGGAGTTCAATTATGAAGTTGCCCATATATTTGGATAATCATTCCACGACCCCTTGTGATCCGAGGGTGCTCGAGATGATGCTCCCCTACTTCACCGAGAAATTCGGGAATGCTGCCAGTCGGAACCACAGTTTCGGTTGGGAAGTCGAAGAGGCGGTGGAAGTGGCCAGAAAACAGATTGCCCATCTTATTCACGCGGATGCCAAAGAAATTATTTTTACCAGTGGGGCAACGGAATCGGATAATCTCGCTCTGCAGGGCGTAGTCGAGATGTACCGCGAAAAAGGGGATCATGTCATTACGAGTTCGACGGAACACCGGGCGGTAATTGATACGGCGAAATATCTGGAAAAGAAAGGCATCAAGGTCACTTTCCTCCCTGTTGATAAAGCCGGCATGGTGAGTCCGGATGACGTACGCAATGCCATTACGGACAAGACGATTTTAATTTCGATTATGATGGCCAACAATGAGATTGGCACGATCAATCCCGTGGCGGCAATCGGAAAAGTGGCTAAAGAAAAAGGCGTTCTCTTCCACTGTGACGCCACACAAGGGGTGGGAAAAATTCCTGTGAATGTTCAGGAAATGGGGATTGATCTGATGTCCTTTACCGCCCATAAGATTTATGGTCCCAAGGGCGTGGGGGCATTATATGTTCGACGTAAAGCGCCAAGAGTTCGGTTGGAGGCGATGATGTATGGGGGAGGTCATGAGCGGGGTATGCGATCGGGAACCTTGCCTGTGCCGCTCATTGTCGGTTTTGGAAAAGCCGTTGAACTCTGCGGGCAGGAGATGCCTACGGAGTCTGTTCGGATGACGAAGATGCGTGATCGGCTCCAGGAAGGCATTATGGGCAGGATGGATGAGGTGTATTTAAACGGGCACCCGACTGAACGGTTACCGAACAATCTCAATATTAGTTTTGCGTATGTCGAAGGAGAGGCTTTGCTCATGGGGGTCAAAGAAATTGCGCTCTCCTCCGGTTCGGCTTGTACGTCGGCCACGCTTGAGCCGTCCTATGTGTTGCGCGCGTTAGGGGTTGGGTCGGATTTGGCTCATTCCTCTATTCGATTCGGACTTGGCCGGTTTAATACCGATGAGGAGGTGGAATACACCATTGATCGCATGATCAAGGCTGTGACGCATCTTCGAGAGATGTCTCCGCTCTATGAAATGGCCAAGGAAGGGGTGGATTTGAAAAGCGTGCAATGGGCAGCCCATTAAAATTCACACAAATGAAAATTTATTGATAATGCATTTAAAGAAAAGAGCATTATTCCATACAACAACGGGAGGGATCGACCATGGCCTATAGTGAAAAAGTCATTGATCATTACAACAATCCGCGCAACGTGGGGAGTTTCCAAAAAGATGCGCACGATGTCGGGACCGGCATTGTGGGTGCTCCTGAATGCGGAGATGTGATGAAACTTCAGATTAAAGTGGAAAACGACACCATTGTAGATGCGAAGTTTAAAACCTTTGGATGTGGATCGGCTATTGCCAGTTCCAGTTTGGCGACCGAATGGCTTAAAGGGAAATCGATAGAAGAAGCCCATAAAATCAAGAATACGGATATTGTGCAGGAGTTGAACCTTCCACCCGTCAAAATCCATTGTTCAGTGTTGGCGGAGGATGCCATTAAGGCAGCCTTGGGGGATTATCAGAAAAAGGCGGTAGAGAAGAAATCTAATCCGGCAGAAGCCGTCACCTCCTCCTAAGGCACCTGTTCACGATTGGATAGAATTTGATGATATAGGAGACACGGTTGATGGATACTAATACTACGGAAAACAACTCAACGGTTGCCATGACCGATGTGGCGTTGAACGAGGTGAAACGGTTATTGGATCTCCAGGGAATTACCGAGGGCGGCCTTCGGTTAGGGGTCAAGGGAGGCGGCTGTTCGGGGTTAAGCTATACCGTCAACTTCGATGACAAGATCGGGGAGTTTGATACCGTCACTGAAGTGGATGGCGTGAAAGTGATCATCGATGCTAAAAGCGCCATTTATCTTCAAGGGATGACCTTGGATTATCAAAAGGACATGGTGAGTGGAGCCTTTAAATTTATTAATCCCAATGCCACCAAAACCTGTGGGTGTGGAGAATCGTTTTCAGCGTAAGACTAATCGCCATCCTTCTCAGATAGAAGATGTGGACGCTCGGGCATGGGGTAGTTAACCATGCCCGAGGCGTCAGAGGCCGAACTCATGGATCATCACCATCAAAGAACTTCCATAACCGCCCGGGAACTTCCCATGGCGCGCAGTATGTGCTGGCACTGCCAATCCGAAGTCACGGGGGAATATCTCTGTGGCCAATGCGTCAAAGTTCAGCCACTTTCGAAGGATTTGGATTATTTTGCGTGCTTTCAACTTCCGCGTCTGTTGGGCATTGATGAACAGCAATTGGAGCAGACGTTTTATGAATTAAGCCGTACTTTTCATCCGGATTTTTATTCCACGAAAGATGAGTCCGAGAAAGCCATTAGTCTAGGAAATTCAGCTTTTCTGAATGCCGGCTATCGAACACTCAAAGATCCCATTCAACGTGCGGAATATTTGATCCGGTTAGAGGCTGGAGCGGTGAAAGATATTCGATCCAATCCCCCGGCCGATCTGTTTGAAGAGGTTCTTGAGTTGCAGGAGGATTTGGAAACGTTCCGCCAACTGGCCCCCAATGGCGGGTCATCGGAACTTGAGACGCTTCGGAAAAAACTACAAGGCGAACGAGAGCGTCTGGAGAAACGCCAAGCCGAAATGGAAGCGTTTCTGCAAAGCAAGTTCAAACAATGGGATCAGTTGCAGGAACGCACTCCTCTTCCGGGCCAGGCTCGTGAGGAGAAAAATTCTATTTTGCGTGGTATGCAGGAAATTCTTTCTAATCGAACGTATGTGCGGAATATGGTCAACGATTTGCTGGAAACAACGGGCTAAATCGTCATCATCGAAAAGGAATTTGTTGTGAGTCGCATTGTTGGCATCGATTTGGGAACGACGAACTCGCTGGTTGCCTTTATGGATAAGGAAGGACCGCATGTCATTCCAGGCGCGGATGGGCAGACCAAAGTGCCTTCCATTGTGGGGTTAACTGATAATGGGTTGCTCGTGGGGGAGCCCGCCAAAGCCCATTTGATTCGTGATCCGTCCCGTACTATTTATTCCGTGAAGCGGTTCATGGGAAGGGGATTAGATGATGTGAAAGACGAGCTGAAATATTTTCCCTATCAGCTCCACGAAAAAAACGGCGTGATCCGGATAGAGATTGGAGACAAAACCTATTCTCCGCCTCAAGTGTCTGCCATGATTCTGAAAGAATTAAAACGGCGAGCCGAGGAATATTTAAAAGAAGATATCTCCAAGGCAGTGATCACGGTCCCCGCGTATTTCAATGATAGTCAACGGCAAGCCACCAAAGATGCCGGACTGATTGCCGGGTTGGAGGTTTTGCGCATCATTAATGAGCCGACAGCCGCTTCGTTGGCGTATGGCCTGCAGAAAAAAACACAAGGTCTGATCGCGATCTATGATTTAGGCGGAGGGACCTTTGATATCTCTATCCTCAAATTAAAGGATGGTATCTTTGAGGTTCTGGCGACGAATGGGGATACTCATCTTGGGGGAGATGATTTCGATCAACGGCTCGTCGATGTGATGGTTGATGATATTACCAAAACTCAAGGTTTGAAGATTGGAGAGTATCCCGATTTAATGCAAACCGTTCGGTTAGAGGCGGAACGGGTCAAAATACGGTTGTCGGATGAAACCCGCACTACGGCCGTGATAGAGCTTCCCAATGGGACGTATGAAAAGATGTGGACGCGGGAGAACATGGAAACACTCACGATGGGTTTAGTGGAAAGAACCCTTGAGCCCTGTCGGCACGCGCTCAAAGACGCTGGATTAACCGCGAGTCAAATTGATGAAGTGGTCTTGGTCGGCGGGAATACTCGCATGCCACTGGTCTGGCGAAAAGTGGAAGAACTTTTTGGAAAAAAGCCTCACTCTGAACTTAACCCTGACGAGGTTGTCGCCTTAGGGGCGGCTGTACAAGCTGATATTTTAGGTGGGCATACCAAGGATCTGTTGTTATTGGACGTGACTCCCTTGTCATTGGGAATCGAGACGATGGGGGGAGTGATGAGTGCGTTGATCCGTCGAAATACCACCATTCCGACCAGTGCGAAGGAAATGTTTACCACTTACGTCGACGGGCAAACCTCGGTGGATATTCATATCCTCCAGGGAGAACGGGAATTGGTCAAGGATAATCGAAGTTTGGCCCGCTTCCAATTAAAGCTTCCACCCTTGCCGGCGGGAGTGCCTCGCGTGGAGGTCAACTTTCTCATTGATGCCAATGGGATTCTCCATGTAACTGCCAGGGATATCCGGACAGGTGAGGCGCAATCGGTTCAGGTGAAGCCTTCTCATGGATTGACTGATGACGAAGTGGAAGTCATGATTCGGGATTCTTTCCAATTTGCCGCAGAAGATATCAAGGCCCGTCAGATTATTGAAGCACGGAATGAAGCCAACGCGATCATTGTGGCGACGGAGAAAGCCCTGGTGCGGGGCACGAATTTAATTAGCGGCAAGGAAACGGAAAGCATTCGTAAAATCCTTCACCAGCTTGGGGAAGTCAATGAAGGGGATGATCATCGGGTGATACGATCAAAAATCGCTGAAGTTGAAAAGACGACCCATCATTTGGCCGAAGTGTTGATGGATGCCACGTTGAAAGAAGCCCTCGAGAGTAAAAAATTATCCGATGTCACCAAATAATTCTACGAAATATATGGCAGGGTGTTCCGGCGTAAGACGATTCCATTAATCCCAGAGGAAGAAATCATGGCTCAGGATCTCATGTGGGGTGATACTGAAGATATTGGCATTCGGCTGCAGGAAGAACATCCCGATCTTGATCCGTTAACGGTGAGGTTTACGGATCTCCATGCATGGGTGATTGCACTTCCTGAATTTAAAGACGATCCCAAAACCTCAAATGAAAAGAAGCTGGAGGCCATTCAAATGGCCTGGCATGAGGAGTATCAGGACGCTCAGTCCTGAGCGGGCGAAGAAATTTTCATTCGGACCTACCCCGAAAATCTGTCAACCAAAAAATCCGTCAAAATGAGGGAAGCTGGTTGGCGGATTCTGAGTTCATCCGGTCGAACTCAAAGAAATCCATGGGATTCGCTTTCTGAGGGGCCGCCTTTCCAGGTTCCGTTCCTTTACGAAACACCTCCGTACCGATGTTTCGGCTGATCTTTGAGGGCAAGTTCCCGGTTGTGGTGTCAATCTGGGCAAATTGAATCCCTTCCGGGATGGGGAAGGTCGTGACGGGTGAATTTCGAAGGGCTTGCTCCATAAACTGCGTCCAAATTGGAAGGGCGGCCTGAGCTCCGGATTCCAGTCTGCCTAGGGTGCGTACCTCATCAAATCCAACCCAGACTCCTGTAGCTAAGTTTGGCGCATACCCGACAAACCAGGCATCGTTATAACTATTCGTGGTTCCGGTTTTTCCAGCCAGTGGGCGACCGATAGATTTAGCCAGTCGTCCGGTTCCGCTTGAGATGACGTCCATCAGCATATTGGTAATCAGATAGGCGTTTTCCTTAGTCATGGCTTGTCGAGGTTCGAACTGATGCTGTTCTATGATCTCTCCGTTGAGATTCTTGGCATGCGTGATCAGGTAGGGCTCAAGCCACAGCCCCTGATCCGCGAAGACGCCATATGCGGATGTAATTTCTTGAAGGGTGACGCTGGAAGATCCCAAGGCCAACGAAAGGTCCTGACTGAGCGGACTTCGAATTCCTAAATTGTTGGCGATCGTGACGACTTCTGGAACTCCGATTTGTTCAAGCAATCTCACGGTTGCCGCGTTACGCGAATGGCGAAGCGCTTCACGGAGGTTAATCGTCCCAAAAAAGCGTTTTTCATAATTTTCCGGTTTCCATACCCGGTCTAAATCCTCGTCTTCATACACCACGGGGGCATCAAGAATCAGGGTCGCCGGCGTCATGCCTTGTTGGAGCGCTGAAGCATAAATGAGAGGCTTGAAGGCCGAACCAGGTTGCCGACGGGCAATGACCGCACGATTAAACTGACTTCGAGTAAAGTCATACCCGCCTACCATGGCTTGAATTGCGCCGGTTCTGGGATCCATAGCCATGAGGGCCCCTTCCGCAAGCGGAGTCTGCTCCAATACAAATTCTCCGGACTCCACCGTGCCCTTCTTTGGAGCGACTTCGATGATGTCTCCTACCTTAAAAAGTTGGAGTGGAGTGGCCTTCTCACGGACGACCGCCGTTTCCACGTCTCCAATTTTCTCAATTCGGCGCTGGGCCCAACTCATATCCTCGAATGAGACTGAACCTTTATACGTATTCCCAATCAGGATCTGAGCAGATTGCTTGGTCACTTTTGTGACAAGCGCCCGGTAAAGGCCGTAGACAAAAGCTGCCTTCGGGTTTTGTAATTCCGGAAAGGTATCGGGGGGCGTGAAATCTTTTGTGAATTCAACATGTCCAACCGGTCCGCGCCATCCTTGACGTTTATCCAATTGACGGAGGCCTGTTCGAACCGCTTCCTCCGCATTTTTTTGCATGGCAATGTTTAAGGTGGTATAAATTTGCAACCCACCCTTATACACGAGCGTTTCCCCGTACCGATTCACTAAATGCTGACGGACTTCCTCGAGGAAGTAGGCTGCAATAGGCTCCAATGACTGATGGCGGTAGGACAAGGTCGTGGCCATGGCGGCTTGGGCGTCCTGCTCCGTGATATAGCCGGCTTCCACCATGCGACCCAGGACCAATTCTTTCCGGGATTTGGCCAAGTCTGGATTACGATAAGGAGAATAGGTGTTGGGTGCCTTGGGAAGACCCGCTAGAAAGGCCGATTCAGGAAGACTCAAATCCGATACGTTTTTATCAAAATATGTGAGGGCGGCGGCGGCTACCCCATAAGCCCCATGGCCGAAATAAATTTGATTTAAGTACATTTCCAGAATTTGTTCTTTGGTTAGCACCCATTCCATTTTGACCGCAAGAATCAGCTCCTTGATTTTCCGTTGATACGTGCGTTCAGGAGAAAGGAAGAGGGCCCGGGCCAGTTGTTGTGTGATCGTGCTGGCCCCTTGGAAGCGACCGCCTTTTTTTAAGTTGGTCCAAGCAGCCCGGCCGATGCCGACAATGTCTAACCCCGGGTGTTCAAAAAAACGTGTATCCTCGGTCGCAATGACGGCCTGCGTAAAGGCTTGCGGTATTTTGTCGATGGGAGTGTATAGACGCCGTTCGATGAAAAATTGCCCAATGATTTCCCCATTATCCGCGTACACTCTTGACACTAAACTGGGGTGATAGTCCTGAAAGGAATCGAATGTGGGAAGGTCACGGGTCGCAATCCAGAGGATTCCCGCGATTCCCCCTACGACCAGACAGACGACCACGAATGTGGTGACCGTTGCAATCCGCAGCCAGGACCATGTATGCAACCGGGACAGGAAAAGCTTAATTTTACCCATAGAGATAGATAAAGAAAGACGGAGAGCAATTGGGGAACGTCTGGGATGGATTCAGAGGGGAAGAAAATTTCACTGCCTTCTTTTTACGATACTCCGAGAGAGACTATAACACAAGGCCGGGTTTTTCTTTCCCAAAGTCGGAGGTCCGGCCACCACATTCCAATTCGTGTCGAAAACAATGAGGAGTTGAGATAAAGGCAAGAGAACCAGTCCCGAAAGCCTGTTGGTATTGTCACCGGTACTTTGCGTCCGGAGTATTATTTCGGGGCTAAAGGACAATTCTCTAGGTCTTCTGCCAGATTGACAATCTTTTTCACCTCATGGTACCACCAAAGGGCACTTGAAGTTTCCGCTTTTCCACCACAAAGAAGGAGAGAGAGTTATGTCTACAGATGTTGCCGCAGAAATTAAAGTTGGAGACGTGGCCCCCGATTTCACGTTAAAAGATCAGGACCAAAAGGATATTAAGCTTAGCGATTACCGAGGGAAAAAGAATGTGGTTCTGGCTTTTTATCCTCTGGATTGGAGCCCTGTCTGTACGGGAGAAAATAAATGTTTGACCGATGATTTCCCCAGCTTTGAATCGGCCAATGCTGAGATTATGGGGGTTAGCTGCGATAGTTTCTTTTCCCACAAAGCCTGGGCAGATTCGTTAGACCTTAAGCATAAATTACTGGCCGATATGCACCGGACGGTGTCCAAGGCGTACGGATTGTATTTTGAGCCGTTGAATTGTTCGAAACGGGCTACTGTGATTGTGGATAAAAATGGGAAAGTGGCATATGCCAAGGTTCAGGAAATTAAAACAGCTCGAGACGACAAAGACATTTTGGAAGCATTGAAGAAATTGAAATAATCAAGTGAAATATAAAGACCTAAGGGGTGCCATGAACCCCTTAGGTCTTTAATTTTTGATGACGAGGATGTGATGCCCGGTATCGTTGAGGATGTGAACGATGAAAACTATGAGGGGTTTACGCAAGCTCCGGCAGCGATCGTGGCCTACGGAATTGCGGCCTGTGAACCCTGCAAGGCGTATGATCCTGTTTTAGCTGAAACCGCCCGACAGTATTCGGATGTGCGTTTTGGAAAAGCCAAAATGCATGTGCCCGGGAGATGCCGGGCCATAAAAAAACAACATCAATTTGAAACGTATCCCACAACCCATTTCTTTTCCCGTGGAACGCTCCTGCTTACGAAAGAGGGGAAATTAGAACCTGCCGAATTGGCTGAACTGATCAAGCAACATTTCTCCCATCAAACCTAGATTCCTCTTGGGAAGATTTTTCCCATTTCTTTTCCCGTCCGTAGTTCATTTTATACTTGCACCAGGGGCACACTCCTTATGGCCGTGTGAATTTGAAGGGGTTGAACTATAACAAGGAGATTCAGGCTATGCCGAGAAGAAAGCTACGGCGCCAGGTTGCTGACTGACTGAGACTCCATAAAGAGGGGGCGTTTTGAAATGGGGCCTGAGCGTCTCCCACGTGACTTTGGCAAGCGTAGAGTCTGTCACGGGAAGGTTGGCAAAAGCAGGATCCTGGCTCAGATTTTGTTGGTCAAACCGTCTAAGGATGTGGGTTCGGGCGATATGATCCAAGGTCTGTAAATTCATCACCTGCCCGGTGTCGGCTGGGATTGGGCCCTTGGTGGCAATCCAAAGATTGTAGGAATGTCCTTGAGTATTGCCCGTCGGGGATTGATGCACTGCGGAAAACGCATAGCGTCGAGCGATCAAGGCCGATACCCCGGCGGAAGCTTGATGAGCTCTATCCATGAAATTTGCAGCCACCTCCGCATACAGGGTGTCGTCTTCATACAGACGAAGTGAATCTGGAACAGGGAGGTCGGGATGCTTTTCTAAAATATCCCACAGTGTGACCGCGAGATTTTCAGTCGTGGGGATTCTTTGAGAAAAATACGGCGTATCTAAATTTAAGTTTTTGTGATCAAATTTTTCCAGAACCTGACTCAAAATGCGCTTTAAGTCATATAAATTGATGATCATTCCCGTGACGGGATCTATATTCCCGCGTAAGGTGACTTCCAATAAATAATTATGCCCATGGGTATTCACATTATTGCAGGGACCAAATACGGCACGGTTTTTCGCGTCATCCCATTGAGGATTGTGATAACGGTGAGAGGAACAAAATTCCAGTCGTTTGGTGAGGGTCGCTTTAGGCATAAGAGCCGATAAAGAAAAAGGGCTGGATCTTGGTCACCGATGGAAATTCCAAGTCCAGCCCTTAAAAAGGGTTCTGAAAGAAAAATCGTTAGGCCGAAAAAGAACTCCCACATCCGCAGGTAGATTTGGCTTGAGGATTTTTTATGGCGAATCCTGATCCCTGCAGGCTATCTACGTAATCGACCTCTGCGCCGCTGAGCATCGGGGCGCTTTGAGAGTCAACAATGACTTTTACATCGCCTTTTTCAATGATCGTGTCATCGTCGCTGGTTTTATCTTCAAACGACATTCCGTATTGATAGCCGCTGCATCCACCGCCTTTGACGTAGATCCGCAGACCGACGGAATTTTCTTCTTCTTTAATCAGTTCCTTAATTTTCTGCTCTGCGATCGGGGTAATTGTTACCATAGTAGTTGTATCCTCCTTTTATGATCACAAACTTTTGAAGATTCATCTTTCCTTTCAATCGGTTGAAAGGGATCTGACATTGAGTTTACATCTTAAAGCACGACTTTTGATCTTGTCAATTTATCGAGGATACGCGAGGGTGCGGAATCATGCATGGCAAAAAGAGGAATCACTCCGAGGTCCTTTAGCCATTCCTGCCTCATTTCATGGGAAACTGGGGCTTCTGCACGATAATGAGGGTGGATAATAGTCAGAAAGGCCGGCATGTCGGGTTGGGCCAATTGGGTTCGAAAAGTTGGGGTCGTGGAAAACCGCACAAAATGCACGGCACTAATTTTATCTTCCTTGCTATGGCCGGCCTCAAAGTTTGCAAAAATTGAAGTATCTCCAACTCTGAGCGCAACGGTATCGGACCGGTCAATATTCTGGAGAGAATCCAGCAGCTATTGGATCTTTTCGGAATCAGTGATTTCGATAAACAGTGTTGCGCTTAATTCATCCACGGCCTGGCAATAGCGCATTATACACGTCACATTCTTCCTGAATTTTGCCTGGATCGAAAATGCGCTCTGTCCGAATCATTTCTTGTATTTGAAACAGCAGGGTTTCGCGATTTTCAAATACGAGCGTCACCAATGCTCCCACAGAAATACGCCGTCGTTTTTTCAGAGCGAATAATTCGCTGTCGTATGTAGGCACGATTTCCTTCATATTCGAGCGGCCGATAATAGGTCCTGCGGTGTCAATGGAGGTTCATGGTGTTAATCCATAAGCGTTGCGGACAACTTGAATAGGATGAAGGGTCGATTGAGCAGGTGGAGTTTGAAGCGCCTGATCCAGTTGCAGGGCCGACAAAGGGCAATCGGACGCGATGACGTCGAAGCCTTCACTTTCAATGCCGCGTACGGCCTTCCTGGCAATTTTCATGGATAAATCAAAAAACTCCGTCTTGGCACTCCAGGCCCCATCGTGCCCCGAACATTTCTCGATCAGATGAACCGTGGCGCCGGTCAATTCCATTATTTCCTTGGATTTAAACCCGATATTCTGATCACGCAAATGACAGGGGATTTGGTATGCCACCCGTCCAGGATTGGCGGGAAATTCGAGGGAAAGCTTGCCTTCCCGTTGGAGACGCATCAGATATTCACAAAGATCAAACGTCCGTTCACTCAATTGCTTCATTTCCGGAGTGGGCTTCAGGTAAGGGTATTCCCGTTTGAACATCAGACTACAACTGGGAGCCGGAATCACGATGTCATATCCCTGTTCGAGATAGGGCGCGAAGAGACGATATTGGGATTCGGCAATCCGGGCCATTCCGTCCGTATCACCTAAATCAAACCGTGGCATGCCACAGCATTGTTGGGTCTGCGGAACCACAACTTCAATGCCGTTTTTCTCCAAAATTTGCACGGCGGCTTTTCCAATGTCAGTCACCTGATAAGTGACAAGACAACTCGGAAAGAAAGCCACTTTCCCATTGCCGCCTGATGAGAGGGAAGCCGGCTTCCGCTGATCCCACCATTGGGTGAAGGTCTGAGATTGGAACGGAAGGACCCGCCGATTTTTGTGCACTCCAACCATCCGCTCAACCAGACTGCGCAGCCAAGGTGTGCGAAGAGCCCAATTGGTCAGTGGAGCGGTCAGGCTCCCCAGCTTTCCGATCAAATCGGTTTGAATCAGAAGTTTGTCACGCCAGGTAGCCCCACCCTCGGCTGTCCGTTGCTTTTTCCAAGCAGCCATGAGCCGGGGAAAATCCAGATCGTATTGATGGGGCGGTGAATACGGACAATGGTTGAAACAGAGCTTACAGTAATAGCACTCCTGTTCGATCTTTGTGAAATCCTGGGGAGTGAATTTGGTGGAGTCGCTCTCATACTCATCAATCCGGTCTATCAGCGTATTGAACGAAGGGCACAAGTTAAAGCATCTTCGACATCCGTCACAGACATCAAAAATCCGGCGGGTCTCGGTTTCAAGTTGAGACCGCGTCCAGCCGGGAGTGATGAGATCAAATTTTGGCACAGTTCGAAACCACGATGAGAGTTTGTTGTACGGTGTGCTCACATGGCAGCTGTCTTCGTGAGACGGCCGCCATGTGTAATGGCCGAGGCGATCAGCCCTGTTTCAGAGATTCAAGCCCTTTCGTGAACCGGTTGGCATGGGATCGTTCGGCTTTTCCCAACGTCTCAAACCATTCGGCGAGTTCTTCAAGGCCTTCCTCTCGTGCGGTTTTGGCCATGCCGGGATACATTTGCGTGTATTCATAGGTCTCACCCTCAATAGACGCCTTTAAATTGGCTTCGGTGTTGCCAATCGGCACGCCCGTGGCGGGATCGCCGACTTCTTTTAAAAAGTCTAAGTGGCCGAACGCATGTCCGGTTTCGGCTTCCGAGGTATCCCTGAACAATCCGCCGATATCAGTAAATCCTTCAATATCCGCCCGCCTGGCAAAATACAAATAGCGCCGGTTGGCCTGTGATTCACCGGCAAATGCGGATTTTAAATTTTCGTGGCTTTTCGTGCCTTTAAGTCCTTTTCCCATAGAGTCCTCCTTTGACGGGTTGTGGGGTTTTGCCCCGGTGATGAATGGGTGATGAGCGTTGTGAGTGATGGCGACAGGAGCCACAAAACCCACGGAAAGCAACTTGATGACCGGTAATTTCAAAATCTTTTGGAATGCCAGCCGGGGATGTCAGGCGATTTAATCGGGGATCCATCACATCGACAATCGCCTGACACCCCAGACAAATCAAATGGTGATGGGGAGACAGGTTGGCATCAAATCGAGCCCGGTCATGGCCGATATTAACTTCATGAATCAGGCCCGAGGTACGCAGGACCCCAAGAGTGTAATAAACCGTGTTCAACGACAACATCGGGAAATTGCGGAGCCACCTCGGCAAAGAGATCTTCCGCCGTCGGATGGGCGGTGCTGTGAAGAAGGGCCTGATAAATGGCCGTTCGTTGTGCAGTGGTTTTCAGCCCGCATCCACTGAACTTCTTTTTAATTTCTGCAAACGTTAGATCCATATTATTCCTGTTTAGGAATTATTCCTATTTAACAAACATTGAGAGAGACGGTCAACCGGACACTCGCTGCAGGGGCAAGAAACATAGAGCCGAAATTGGCAAGGCTTGTTACCTTCTTATGGAGCCCACTGCCGCCATCCTTGGCCTTTGTGCCCAAATCGAAATCGGGCGGAGTGAATAATCTCAGCCAGAATTTCAAGGGACTCAACGAGCCGGGGCCCTGGCCGATTGAAGAATTGATTCCCATCTGTCAAATACACTTGATGTCTTTGCACCGATCGTAACTGTGTCCAGAGAGGATGTCGGGTCAACACGGTCAGCTCCTCCTGAATGCGAGCCATGGAAAATCCACAGGGCATCAAGACCAACATGTCCGGATCGGCTTCAGCTAAGGCATCCCAGGTAATCCATGGCGCATGTTCCCCCGGTTGTCCAAATACCGATTGTCCTCCGGCATGACGGACAAGTTCAGGGACCCAGTTGCCGGCTGCCATAAGGGGTTCCATCCATTCGATGCATGCGATGGTGGGATGAGAGGGCAAATCGTGGCTTACCCCGGCTATTTCGGCTATGCGAGCCTGATAGGTGGCGAGGAGTTGCTGCCCTTCCCGTATCCGGCCAACGCCTTCTGCTACTCGCAGGACATCGTCCCAGACACCTTGCAGGTTGGTGGCGTGCAGGGAAATCAAAGTGGGTTGAATCTGGAGAGTCTCCTTGAGGGCTTGCTCAACATCGGTAAAGCTCACCGCGCACACATCGCATTGCGTTTGGGTTACGATAATGTCCGGTTGGAGTTCACGCAGGATTTCAGTCTGGACCCGATAGACAGAAAGACTGTTCTCCAGCTTGGTAGAAACCTGATCATGGATGTCTTGACTGCTGCCTTCAACCACAATGGCAGGTTCAGTACACATCGGCAGCTGTTTTACGTCTGGAGGATAATCACATTCGTGTGATCGCCCGACCAATTGATCCCGGCAACCGAGGGCACAAATCATCTCAGTTCCACTCGGGATCAATGACACAATGGTAGACATAGGAACCTCATGTTAGTTGCCCATATAAGAATTGGTCAGAAAAAGGGAGTTCATCCTACTGGCGGTCTCTCAAGATGCGCAACTGAAATTAGCCAGGAACGCTTGGCCGGGGATATGAGTTCATACACACCGGAAAACAGGAAATTGGCAGGAGCATGGCACGGGAAGGTCAGACTATGGTAAAAATGAGGCTAACAATACATGAAACATGATCCATTGCTTTTATAAGGGAGAAAATAATTTTAGAACAGGCTGACTCTCGGTCTTTATCAAGGAGGAACTTATGTCCACCAAAGCCTACATCCTCATGAAAGTCAAAGCCGGAAAATCTCAGGATGTGCTCAGCACTCTCAAAGCCCTTCCGGGTGTTGAGCAAGCCCATGCATGCTTCGGTCAGCCGGATATTTTTGGTCTCGTCAACGCTCCCGATGACCGGGCTCTGTCCAACCTCATCATGACAAAGATCCACACGATCCCGGGGGTTGAAGAAACCGACACCCATATCGTTGTCCAGGATTAGCCGGTTTTTCCATTCCTTCTGTAGCGGAAAGAGTTCCGGGGAGGAATACCATTATGTGGGAGTGGGCGCTTAACAAGACATGTGTGGCTGCATGAAAAAGCCGGGGTTCAAGGACCCCGGCTTTTGTTGTTATTCGGTATTCACAATGAACGGATGGCTGACTTCAGAACAGTCCTGATGCGTGGCCGGAGTTGGCCATGAAAAACAGCATGGGGATGGAAAGCATGGTATTCGTGCGAGACGCTAAGAGGGCCATGCGCCCGGCCTTGGCTTTTTCTTCGGGAGTCGCTTCCTTCAGCCCGAGGACTTTCTTCTGATTTGGCCAAATGATTCCCCACACGTTCACCAACATAATGGTCCCCAGCCAGGCCCCCATACCAATCACGGCATCCGGGCCCTGCAGTAAAAATGCGCTTCCCATTCGGTGCTGATTCATCAGCAAGGCGGCGCCAAACACCCATGTAAAGAGGGCTCCCCAGCGAAACCACCAGAGTGCGTTGGGCACCAGATGTTTAAAGGACTCAGCCTTGGTTTCGGGTGTGACGGCTTTTAAAAATGGCACTTGGATGAAATTAAAGTAATACAGAATTCCAATCCAGGTAATGCCCGCGAGGTAATGTCCCCACGCTAATAAACTTTCCATAAGATGTCCTCGTATTCGTTAGGTGATTAAAGAAACATTTGGAGATGATGAGGTGTCACACCAGCATTTTGACCAGGCCATACAGGACCACAGTCAATACAAAGCCAGCAGTGATGGTGCCAGAGATCGTATCGAGCGGATTGCCCATTGTCTTCCTCCTTTATTGTTTGTGGAATTGAGAAGCGGGTTGTGTCATGTGGCTTACTGAACGTAGCCAACACGTTTCTGACGCCCTAGCGTAACGTAGACGGTCTCTCTTGTTCAAGATATCGGGCAAAAGGTTTCGAAATCACTCACTATGACGTGCTCCGACGTGTCGTTGGGGGAGGTGGCGCCGGCAGACAGAATCTCCACAATTTCTTTGCCCATTCACCCGCATAGTCCACCCCGATTCGCGGAAGAGTCTGAATCTGTTTTCGCGAAACGGCCAATCCATGATCCTCGATCCAAAGAGTCGTGCCGAGGGTGGTATCCAGTCCATTGTGTGTACGGTCGATTTCTAACAGCCGGCAGACCCGACCCGGGCCGTCGATGCGCGTGGGTAAACCTGTCGGATTGTCTTCTCCCAAGATTTCCAGCCCTCGAATTAAGATGGCCGCGGGATATTCTTGGTGTTCGGTCACGATATTGAGGCAGTGGTACATGCCATAAATGAGATATACATAAGTGAATCCGGGTGGTCCAAACATGATTTCTGTACGGTTCGTTCGGCCTTTGGATGCATGGCAGGCTTTATCCTTCGGTCCGATATAGGCTTCTGCATCCACAATTTTAGCCTGAATGATGCCGTTTGGAGTCTGTCTCATCAGCACCTTCCCTAAAAATTCTTTCGCGACCTTCAACGTTGGCCGATCAAAAAATGCACGGGAAAGAGGATTTGCGGTTGAGTTTTGAAGGAATTGTTCTGCATGAAGGAGTCTGTGATTATCCGGCTTTCTTTTTTCCCTCTCCTTTGTAAGAAATGCTTGAGCCCTACCGGACGCCGTAAGCAAAGGCTTTGAAGATGGGACATTTTTAAACCTCCCCCTCCTTTGTAAGGAGGGGCTAGGGGAGGTAGAGCTCTTGGACACTTTCAAAGCGATATCTTCTAATACTCCCTCAAGATTGTGTAGAACATCGTCATTATTATAACGAAGTACCAGGAGACCCAATGCCAGTAAATTGTTCTCTCGTTGTCGATCGGTTTTAATTTTACTTTCCGTCGCGTGTACGTCTCCATCGATTTCAATCACCAGGGATCTTTCTGGGCAAAAGAAATCTACGATGTATGATCCGATTCCATGTTCTCGACGAAATTTGAGCCCGTGGATTTGATTGCCACGAAGGTTTGACCACAGCAATTGTTCAGCCGGAGTTTGGTTCGACCGAAGCCGATGTCTAATCGGAAAAAGGTCTGATTTCCCTTTTTTGGTGGGCATGCGTCCCTGCCTCAATGGAGTTTGTGTTCCCCTCTTTTGTCAGGAGAGGAGAGGAGCCAGAGATCCGAGAACTAGTAAGATATTCGAAAGTTTATGTGATCTCTGACCATTTTGATGAAACTCGACCTCACCTACGCCTCCCCTTACTAAGGGGAGGAAAAGAATTGATGTCTAATGATCCCAAAAGGGGATGAGATTCATGTGATGTGGGGGCCGTAGGGCGGCAATGTGGTGAGGCGACCATCATCCAGCGGGCCTCCAACCGTGAAATGGTAGAGCGATTGCCACTTGGTCTGAGGATGAACCCCGAGTACCCGATGTACCGGATCATCAAAGAAACAGCCGATACCTGTTGACCGGATTCCAGCCGCTTCGGCTTCCAGATATAACACCTGGCCAATGAGTCCTGATTCCCAAAACAACCGTTTGTAAAACCAGGGGCCAAATCTTTCTAAACTGTCGTCGAACTCTGCGATCATACCGAGGGCAAAGGCGCTGTCACCGGCGATTTCCTGCCCGCAACTGAGTTGCATGGCCAGATTTTGTGCGTTGCCTTCCTCTAACAGATAAAGCGGCAAATCGGCGGGACATCCTTCAGGAGTCGACCAGACAAACTGTTCGTGCATCGCGCTTTTGAAAAACGAGATGTGGCGTTGTTCCGCACTTCGGTTGACCCAATACAAACCAGACGGTAAGCCGTCTATGCGGTGAACGAACAAGGCCAGGTGAATAGTAGGGTCCCATGGAAGGGCATCCCACGGCATGGGGCGATCCGGTAGAGGCAAGCCCCCCCTTGGCATAGTCCGTTGCAGCATGGTGAAGAAACGATCGGCGGAAAGGCTTGTGCGTCCGTCGAAGGCCACTGCGCTTCGACGTTGATGAATGATGTGACCAGCCAGTGGCTCAGGGTCTTTCCTATCGGGTTCATTCGTGGGAGCAGTTGGGGGATGAAAGACAATGCGTTGAGTTTCCTGGGTCGATTTCCACGAAGCTTCTGAGACCGTATCGATGATATCCCACAGAACCGGCTCATCCTTACTCAAACGGTTGGCTGTGCCTTTCCACTCTCCGGATGATGACACCGTAGGATCTGGATCGGGGAATGCCAGATTCAGCGTGGGTGGGGGATGAAAGTTTGCCGGCCAGACTGCCGCCAGCAGTTCGGGATATTCCTGTTCGGCCTGTTGAAAGTCCTGTCGTCGAGTCAGGCCCAGGAATCGTGCAATGGTCTCGTCCGTCGTGCCACTCAACATCAACAGATTCCACCCTAACGTGGCCGCGGCAATTCGCATGGTGCCAATGGCATGGCCGGTATCATGTTGGCAGTATCGAAAGGCCCGTTCTCCATATTTCCATGCTTCCCGCCAATGAATGGAGGTGAGGCCCACCAGAAATCCTTCGGAGGGGATTCCCTGGAGAATTGATTGGGCGAGTTCAGGAGGCAGAGCCCACCGGTGTTCGAGCGCATGTTCCTTCGGGGCATAGTGGTAGAGCCCTGGTTCCAGGGCCAATTGAGTCAACGATCTCGTAAATACATAACCCTCCGTGGGATGGAGGTTGCCGCTGGAGGGATTACTCCTTAGCGCCCAGCGGGTCCCGTTGTAGGCTTTCCACGCCGTGAGTGATAACGCATATTCGAAAAACCGAGAGAGGCTGTTGAGCGTGACGGGTTGCGAGGGGATGGAGTGCGGATGAAAGAGAGACTCATAGGATGGAGAAAGCGGATCTTCGTCGAGTGTAAGGTGAGGAAGCGGAATGAGCGGGGCCCCATCGAATCGACGGAATGGATCGGGTTGATTGGCCCAGTCCAAATATCCTAATGAACGGGCGTACCGGTTGAACTCATGTTTGGTCTGCTCGTGGTACTGTTTGACTTGGTCAAGAGCTGTTTTCGATTTCTGCTGGACCATATAGGGTTTCATGTAGACAAGTGTAACACTGTGAGAGGTGAGGGGAACAAGAAGACCTCGTCTCACACCTAGGAAGACGCTCCTTCCTACGTATCGGGCACGCGTAACTGGTTGTTACACATCGAGGTTGTCAGCCAATCCGGCGTTGGCCATGAGAAACTCGTACCGGGCTTCCGTGCGTTTGCCCATTAAATCCTGAAAGGTTCGGTCGGTGTGCGGTTCATCCACGAGTTCGACTTTGAGTAACCGACGAGTGGCGGGGTGTAAGGTAGTGACTTTAAGCTGTTGAGGAAACATTTCCCCCAAGCCTTTAAAACGGCTAATGGTAGGATTGGCATTGCTGCGGGCCTCGGAGATGATCCGCTCCTTTTCTTCGTCGGTGCCGGCCCAGCGGATCCCTTTCCCGATCTCAATCCGATAGAGAGGCGGTTGGGCAATATAAACATGCCCTTGCCGGATGAGTTCAGGCATGTGGCGAAAGAAAAACGTCAACAACAGCGTGCTGATGTGATAGCCGTCAATATCGGCGTCCATTAACAAAATGATTTTAAAATACCGGAGTTTTTTGAGATCGAAGTCTTTCCCGATGCCACAGCCCAGGACCTTTACGACGTCGGCCAGCTCTTTATTTTCCACTACCTTGGCCAGAGTCAGTTCTTCCGTATTCAGCACCTTTCCCCGAATGGGAAGAATGGCCTGATTTTTTAAGTCCCGCCCTTGTTTGGCTGTCCCGCCTGCGGAATCGCCTTCGACGATAAACAGTTCGCTGATGGACGGATCCGTACTTTGGCAGTCGGCCAGTTTTCCCGGCAGATTCAGGCGGTGGCTGATCGCCGATTTCCGCATCACGGCTTTGGAGGCTTCCCGAGAAGCCTCACGGGCCCTGGCGCCGCCAGAATCATGCGACCGACGAGAGTTTCCGCAATGCTCTGATTTTCGTTGAGAAAGGTTTCAAGGGCCGGTCGGACCAGACTATCTACTTGCGCCTGCACCTCCGGATTATTGAGCCGTTCCTTTGTTTGCCCCTGAAATTGCGGGTGAAGGACGAGTATGCTCAGCACGGCCGCCATGCCCTCGCGAATGTCTTCGGCTTGCAGGGCAAGACCTTTGGGTGTGAGATTATGCGTGTCGATGTAATTGCGTGCGGCTTTCACGATGCCGCCACGTAATCCCATTTCATGAGTACCCCCATTGGGGGTGGCCACGCCATTGACGTAACTTTTGACGAATTCGGCAGGTTCATCGGTCCATTGCAAGGCGACTTCCATACTTCAGACTCTGTGAAGTCTCCTTCGGGCCTGACGCACCATTTTTTAATTGGCGTTCCAGATAAAACACGAAATCGACCGTGGTTTTTCGACCGCGATCTGCAACCAATTTGCGCAGATACTCCTGGATACCCTGCTCGTGATGAAACTGGTGAGTTTCTCCGGTGGTGCCATCTTTAAACGTGAGCCTAAGCCCCTTGTGAAGATAGGCCTTGGCATCCAGCGTTTCCTGCAACACGGAGGGATCGAATTGAATGGTTTTGCCAAAGATTTTGGGATCCGGACGAAAATACACCGAGGTCCCGGTTCCTCGGGCATTGCCCAAGGCTTTGACGGGACCTTGGGGTGCTCCGGCCTGATAGGTCTGTTCCCATTCCTTGCCGTCACGTTTCACCTGAACTTCCAGATGACGGGACAGGGCATTCACGACCGAGGCGCCGACTCCATGTAATCCGCCGGAATGAATGTAACTTCCCGTGTCAAACTTACCTCCCGCATGTAAGGTCGTCATGATAATTTCTAATGCGGACTTTTTGTGTTTGGGATGTTTATCCACTGGAATGCCACGGCCGTTATCCGTGATGCGGAGTCCTTCACGGGATTTATCCAGTTCCACGATGATGTGGGTGGCGTAACCATTAATGACTTCATCGATGGCGTTATCGAGAATTTCCCAGACTAAGTGGTGCAGGCCTGTCTTATCGGTGCCTCCGATATACATAGCAGGGCGGCGTCGGACGGGTTCAATCCCCTCCAATACCACGATGTCACTGGCATCATATGTTTTACCCATGAACGGATCCTTGTGAGTGAAGAGGAATCAATACGGTCAACAAGCTCATTATGTCGTACACCAGAAAGCTAAGGGTCGACTTCGGATTGGAAGATCGGAACGGTCAATTCAGCTGGAACCATGCCGGTCAGACGACCACGCTTGAACAACGGATGCCCTTTTCCTCCGCGTCCAACCACCTGGTATTTGCGAAGGGAGACGACAAGGCTTCCACCGTCTTCTTTGATCAGCACCAGTTCCTCCTCTTTGGAGGACAATAAGGTAAATCCGACCACCGTATCATTCTCGTCTAACTTCAGGACGATCACTCCACGGCCGGGTCCGGCCAATTGCGCAACCTCCTCCGCCTGGCAGAGCAAGGCTCGTCCTCTGGCGGAGACCGCCGCCACCACCGTTTTTTTCAGGGGAGCCGTCACATGGCAGACCCCGACGACTTCTTCCCCGTCTTTGAGTTTGCAAAATTTTCGGCCCAGACGAGTGGAAGGTTCCTGAAAGGTGCCGAGCTCAAACCGGACCCCCATCCCGCTTGAGGTGATGGCGACGGCTTCGCCATATTCGCCGGTTGGCAGGGTGTCGAAGAGTGGTAAGGAGCGACCTTTTGAAGGTGCGGGAGAAGACTGGTTGCGTATCTGCACCCGCGGATCGAAACTCAACCCGTCAATGATGCGTTCGCCATCTTTGAATTTGAACAGCTTTTGGGCCGGATCTCCAAATCCACTGCGTGCCGGGGGGATATCGCCGATCCGAAGGGTATAGGCACTGCCATAATTCGAAAAGAACACCACCGATTCGAGTGTGCTCCCGCCTAATATCGTCATTAACTGATCGCCTTCCCGAACCCGGGCTTTGGAGAGGTCTTTAATAAGGCCGACCCGCCGGATCCATCCATCCGTCGAAACGGTGATCACGGCATCTTCTTTGACCCGGAACGCCTCCGGATCGAATTCCACTTCCTCGGCTTGTCGCCGCCCGATTTTGGTTCGACGTTTGTCGCCATAGGTCGTGGCAATTTCCTCGAGTTCCTTTTTGACGACATCCCATAATTTCGTATTGGACGCCAGGAGGGTTTTGAGTTCCTTGGCCTGTCGCAGCTTGTCGGCCAGCTCATCCAACATCTTTTTGATTTCGGTTCTGGATAATTTATAGATGGGCGTTTCCAGAATGGCCTCGGTTTGGACAGGTTCCAATCCGAATCGTTGTTGGAGCTTGTCAGCGGAATCGGCTTTGCCCTCACTTTGCCGGATAATCTTGAGCACCTGATCCAGGGCGTCAAAGATCAGTTTGAATCCATTCAGGATATGGATCCGCCGCTCCAGGACTTGCAAATCGTACGTGAATCGCCGTTTGACGGTGACAAAGCGAAAATCAATGAAATGTTCCAGCATCTGCTTGAGATTCAGGCAATCGGGACGGGCCACGGTTGATCCGGGAACCGGTACAAGGCAGGTCAAATTCACGGAAAAATTATTTTGCAGCGGGGTATTCTTAAAGAGATACGCCATCGCCAGATGAGGATCGGCATCTTTTTGCGTTTCCAGTGCGATCCGGACTTCGGTCGTGGATTCATCACGGACATCCAGTAATTGCGGAATTTTTTTGGCGATGATTAATTCGCCGATCCGTTC
>CAWAXJ010000028.1:0-51449 GCA_963785905.1 uncultured Nitrospirales bacterium | reverse complement strand
TAACGTGAGTCGTTCTCAGAAGGAGGGAACGACATGGAGAAGCGCAGTCGACGGGTATTCACCCCGGAACAGAAGTTTGCGATGCCCGAACGCGCCTCGGAAAGTCGATTGACACGTAAATCCGCATTCAGTCAGAATTGTTTCGTTCCAGCGCTGCCTTTATAGCTACCCCGCAGACCTGCGAGGAAAGTATGGGGTAACAGCGTATCACCCTCCCCCGTTCATGGTTCCCGGCCAACCGTCAGGGCAGCCGACTTGCCAGAGCAATGTCCTTCTGAAACCACCCTGCTTTTTCTTCGTAGGTCTTCTAAGGAGGAGCTTTTTTTATTGACTTAAAAAACGGCAATATCAATGTGAAATGGCTGCGTCGACTCAACTCAGGTCGGCTCCGTTCATGACACGCTGGGAAACGGCCAAATACACTGACTTGATGCCGAACGGGACCTCACCGGTCCTGGCATTCTCATCTTTTCCGGCACGCTGCAGTTGCTGCACACGTTCGCACGGTCGGCTTTATAGAAGCCGATGTGCGTAAGAGGAAGAAAGGAAAACAATCATGCAATCGAAAGCCAAGAGCACCAACGAAGTCCGTCGTAACGATGAGACCAACGACGCGAGCGTCGCGGGAATCGACATGAAGTTCGAGATCGTCGTCATCCCCGTCTCGGATGTCGACCGCGCGAAGGAGTTCTACGCGAAACTCGGGTGGCGGCTCGACGCCGACTACGACAGCGGTAAGGACTTCCGCGTGATGCAGTTCACGCCGCCTGGCTCCGGGTGCTCGGTCATCTTCGGCAAGAACGTCACCGCGGCGACACCCGGCTCCGCCCAGGGCCTGTACCTGGTTGTCTCCGACATCGCCGCCGCCCGCGACGAGCTGCTCCGTCGCGGCGTCAAGATCAGCGAGGTGTTCCACGACGCCGCCGGCGAGCATGCCGGTCCGGACGAGCCCTACCTGTTTGGGCGGCTCCGGGTCGGTGGTCCGGATCCCGATCATCGCAGCTACCGCTCGTTCGCCTCGTTCCTTGATCCGGACGGCAACGGCTGGCTGCTCCAGGAGGTCACGACGCGGCTGCCCGGTCGCATCGACTCCGCGACGACGAGCTTCGCGTCGGCGAACGACTTGGCTAGCGCTCTTCGGCGTGCGGAGGCCGCACACGGGCAGCACGAAAAGCGCACCGGGCAGCGCGACGAGAACTGGCCCGCCTGGTACGCGGCGTACATGGTGGCGGAGCAGTCCGGCAAGGAGCTGCCGCAGTGAACGAATACGACATGATCGGCACGGGCAGCGGCTTGCTCGGCGAGCACTGCATCGATGCAAGGTAATATATGACTGTGAGCCGTAAATTTGACGCCATCATTATCGGAACGGGCCAAGCCGGTCCATCACTGGCTGCGCGCTTTTCCTCCGCAGGCATGACCGTCGCGATTATTGAGCGGCACAAGTTCGGCGGAACCTGCGTGAATACCGGATGTATTCCCACAAAAACGCTCGTTGCAAGCGCCTATGCCGCCCATCTCGCTCGCCGCGGAGCGGACTATGGTTTTGCTATCGGCGGGAATCTGCAGGTCGACATGAAGCGCGTCAAGGCGCGAAAAGATGATGTGGCGGGGCGATCGAACCGAGGTGTGGAACAGTGGCTTCGAGGACTGACGAACTGTACGGTGATTCAGGGACATGCCCGGTTTGAGTCGTCCAGCGTCGTTCGCGTGAACGATGAACTTCTCGAAGCGAACAAGATTGTTATCAATGTTGGAGGCCGCGCTTCTGTTCCGTCGATGTCGGGGATCAATGATGTGCCGTTTTTAACCAATTCTTCAATGATGGATGTGGACTTCCTGCCGGAACATCTGATCATTGTCGGCGGAAGTTACATTGGGCTGGAATTCGGCCAAATGTATCGCCGCTTCGGAAGCGAAGTCACTGTCATCGAGATGGGACCCCGACTCATAGGGCGTGAAGACGAGGACGTCTCCGAGAGCGTCCGGGACATTTTAGAGGCGGAGGGTGTGGGCATCCGGTTAAATGCGAAGTGCGTTTCGTTGGGACTGCGCGGAGACACAGTCATCGCGCGTGTTAGCTGTGAGGAAGGGTCACCGGAAGTGCTGGGCAGCCATCTTCTGCTCGCCGTAGGACGTATTCCCAACACACAAGATTTGGGGCTGGACCAGGCCGGTATTGTCACCGACGAACGAGGCTACATCGTCGTGGATGATGAACTGCGAACGATTGTCCCAGGTATTTGGGCGCTTGGCGATTGTAATGGCCGCGGCGCATTTACGCATACTTCCTACAACGATCACGAGATCGTTGCGGACAATCTCCTGAACGGAGACCACCGCCGCGTTTCAGATCGCATCCAGACCTATGCTCTCTTCATCGATCCGCCGCTGGGGCGCTGCGGGATGACAGATGCTGATATCCGAAAGTCCGGACACCACGCGCTGGTTGCGAAGTATCCCATGGAGCGAGTCAGCCGGGCCGTTGAGAAGGGCGAAACTCAAGGCTTCATCAAAGTCGCTGTTGATGCTGATACCAAACAGATTCTAGGTGCGGCGATCCTTGGTATTGGAGGCGATGAAATCATACACATTTTGCTGGATATGATGTATGCAAAAGCACCCTATACGACCATACAGCGTGCAATGCATATCCATCCTACGGTTGCCGAATATCTGCCGACCATACTGTCCCAGCTTCAGCCTCTCGCATAGCGATTCGACGTTAGACAAGCTTGGGAGGCGTCAGAACGTCCGACAAGATGCCCCCGCTTGCTTCGCCCTTGGAAACGGAGCTGGGGCAAATCAAGCCCGTCGCCTTTCCGGGGAAGGGCCATCAAACGCCGGAACAAGCGGAACTGCATCGCCTGCGGGAAGAGAATCGGCGGCTGCGGATGGAACGAAATATTTTTAAAAAGCCACGCCTTCTTCGCGAGCGAGCCCCGATGAGATACGCGTTTATTCAGTGGGAATGGAGGCAGTATCCGCTGACGGTGCCCTGCCAAGTCTTGCATGCAGGTGAGTCATAAATAAGGGGTCGGTAGTTCTTTTTGATGAGTAGACTCCGCACGTTGGTCCTCTAGAATTAAGGGATTCAAAGTTTCAGCAGGCTTTCCTGGCCTTGTGGTGTGGCCGAGCAGTGCAGCCGACCCCGGAGAAAAGGCGCGCATTGTTTGAGCGTAGCGAGTTTGCGCGACGCCGGGGTCGGCGAACCGCGCAGGGAACCCGAAGGGCCACAGTATGGCCAACATGGTTTTGGGTCCTTTTGCCGAAACAAAAGGACCTCGGCTGCCGGGCCGACACCCGGAATCTATTCCATACCTTTAAAACCTTCCAGTTATAAAATTATATGCCCGACATGGAACACGAGTTGTGGAACATCATTTTAAATAAGATTGGACGAGAGAGGTCCATTGGGATTACCTTTCACAATGTAAGTTCTGACGCCGATTATTCATGCCAATCTTCTTCCGATAAACCACCTCTGTTCAGAGGTTGTTTGAACTCAGCAAAAAAAACAAGATGGAACGTGAAAGCTCTGCAGAGCCGCATTGAAGGGAAGGTGACGGCCGCGACCGACGCCGGGTACGAACAACTCAGGCGCGAGCTCATTTGGAATCAGCTGACGCCGATGCGCTACCCGCAGGTGGTCGTGCAAGTGGCGAATGAGCATGATGTCGTCGAGGCCGTCCGGTTTGCCCGCACGCAGAACATGAAAATCGCCGTGCGTGGCGGGGGGCATAGTTGGGTGGGGTTCTCGCTGTGCAACGGGAGTCTGTTGATTGATCTTGGGCGCCTTAATCAGCTCTCGATTGATCGCCAGACTCGCACGGCGGCGATTCAGCCGGCGGTCACCGGACAGGCACTCAACCGGCAGTTGGCCCCGCACGGGCTCGCCTTTCCCGTCGGGCACTGCCAGACGGTTCCCATGAGCGGCTATTTGCTGAATGGCGGGCTGGGCTGGAACTGGAACACATGGGGGCCGGCCTGCTTTAGTGTCGAGGCCGCCAATGTCGTGCTGGCTGATGGCAGTCTCGTCGTCGCCAATCAGGAGCAACACGCCGACCTGCTCTGGGCGATCCGCGGGGCGGGGCCTGGCTTCTTTGGGGTTGTGACCCAATACCTTCTCAAGCTGTATCCGGTGCCGCGTGCCATCACGACCAGTACCTACTATTACCCGTTGGAACGCATTGAAGAGGTTGGCGCGTGGGCAGCGGGTATTGCCGGACAGTTGCCGCGAGAAGTAGAGCTGACGATTTTCTGCGCGCAGGCGCCACCCGTCTTCGCCGAGCGGTGTCGGTCCAGCAACGGCTTTGTCTGTATCCTGAGCGCGACCGCGTTCTTCGACACGCCCAATGAAGCCGCCGCCACACTCAGCCTCCTGGAGAGCTGCCCCGTTATCATCTGAATGCCTGGGAAAGGAAGTGAACCAGCCCACCACAATGGACGCCTTGCTCGATATGGGCGGCAGGTTCTGGCCGGAGCACCATCGCTGCCTGGCAGATACCCTCTGGTCAAACTCCCCACCGGCGCAACAACTGGCGACTGTGCGCGATTGCCTTTCTGCAGGCGCCGTCACCGAAGTCACTGGCGCTATGCGCGTTTTCCACCGGGTCGGAGGGCAGTGCGGCTGTGCTACCCGACGCCGCATTCTCGATGACGGCCGGGACATTACTCCTCTGCTATGCGATCTGGGAGCGGCCGGAGGATGACGACGCAAACGCGGCCTGGCATCGCGAGACGATCGCGGCACTGGACCCGTTTGCGGTGGGCCATTACGTGGGCGAGTCCGACATTGTCGCAGGAACCGGCACGTGCCGAACGGTCATTTGCGCCTGCGAACTGGCAACGGCTCCAGTCGCTTCGCCGTACCTACGACCCTGATGGTCTTTTTCATGGACACTTCAGAGCAGGCTGACCATCAGGGCTCTTTAGTAGTATCATCTCCCTGCCACTCAGTTGAGGAACAGTTTAGTCCTAAAAAATACCATTCATATGAGCGAATACGTTGATTTTCTCAAAGAAGTATTCGAGCAATTCGGACCGATTCATCCACGGCGGATGTATATAATGTTTGGGCGATCATTTTTTGGTATAGATACAGCCATGTATATCCCGTCGTTCCAGCGAACCGCCTTCGGTGACCGCTGAACTCAATATTAGGCACCATTGGAAAGTGAGAATGATCTCACCGTTCCACCTCGTATCGGAGACGACCCAACATTTTTGAGAGGGACTTGTTATGAACTGGGCGATTCTTGTTACTGCCGGGTTGTTCGAAATCGGATGGGCGATTGGGCTTAAGTACACGGAGGGCTTTACGCGTCTGTGGCCAACGGTCGGTACCGTGCTTGCCATGGTGATCAGCCTTGGCTTGCTCGGTATTGCGATGAAATCACTTCCCGTCGGTACGGCTTATGCGGTTTGGGTCGGTGTCGGTGCCGTCGGCACAGCCATATTGGGCATCGTCTTGTTTGAGGAGCAGGCGAATCCCGCGCGGCTGCTCAGTCTTGCTCTTATTCTTGCCGGCATCGTTGGCCTCAAGCTCGCAACCCATGCCTAACTTTTCATTCCAGCATACCGCCCTCGGCGGCCGTTGAACTGCAATTTTTTGTCATATAAAATTACCCCAGACAATATTTATGAGCGAATACATTGAATTTCTCAAAGAGGTCTTCGAGCAATTTGGACCGATTCATCCACGCCCCATGTTTGGTGGCTATGGGCTCTTTCATAAAGGGTTGATGTTCGGGCTGGTTGCGGATGATGTGTTGTATCTGAAAGCCGACGAGACCTTGTCCCCATTTTTTGAAGAACGGGAATTAGAGCCATTCCAGTACGAAAAACACGGCAAGACTTTCAAGATGTCCTACTTTATGGCACCGGAGGAGATCTTTGAGGATCCTGTGGAGGCGAAGGGCTGGGCTATTCGATCATATGAGGCGGCGGTTCGCGCAAAAAAACCGTTGAAGAAGGCTAAGAAAAAGAAGTGAGGATACTAAGGAGCGTTGCGTGGGCTAGATTCTTCGCAGGGCCTGCCCTGAGCGTTGTCGAAGGAACTCAGAATGACAACGTGGTTGGGCCTAAACATTTGCTCTAGCAGCCGACCCTTCCTGTCACATTCCTCCTTGGAACAGGACTCGCGCCAAGTTGCGATGACTGCAACTCAATGGCCAGCAAGCTGTTCAGTGTTCTGAGGGGTAAGATGCTTGGGCGATTATTTTGATATAGAATATACGCCATCGTTGGGAACATACGATGGCGACTTCTTCGAAGTTTTCCAATTCCTTTCTGTCTTCCATCCAATCTGTCTGCCTCCGAATTCTTGCCCTGGTCGCCTCCATGTTCTTATCACCAATGCCTGGCTCGGTGAGGCGATACGATAGACCCGGCGCGCAGGAGCCAACGTGAACGAAATCAGCACATTTGTGTCCCAGTATGGCGGGATCGTGCTGTTTGCCATCGTCTTCGCCGAACAAATAGGCCTCCCGATTCCGGCAGTCCCGGTGTTGCTGGCGGCTGGTGCGCTGGCGGGTGCCGGGAAGATGGATCTCGGGCTCGCTATTCTCCTGTCCATCACGGCGTGCATGGCTGGCGATGTGGTGTGGTACGAGTTGGGCCGGCGTCGAGGACGGCAGGCCCTCAGCCTTCTCTGCCGCATTTCGTTGGAGCCGGACTTTTGCGTGCGGCGGACGGAGAATTTCTTCACGCGTCACGGGATCCGCGCGTTGATTCTCGCCAAGTTTCTCCCCGGCTTGAGCACACTTGCGCCGGCGATGGCCGGTCTCTTCGGCATCAGGTTTACTCGTTTCCTTTGCTATGACGGGCTGGGGGCGGGGCTCTGGGCTCTGACATTTGTGCTGCCGGGGTATGCCTTCAGCAGCGAGATTGAAGCCATTGCCGCGCAACAATCCCGCGCCGGTATGTTCTTCCTGGTGGCGCTGGGCATCGGCCTCGTGGCATATATTGCGTATAAGTTTGTCCATCGGCAATGGGTGTTGCGCGAGTTGCGGATGGCCCGCATCACCGTGGACGAGCTGAAAGGGATGATGGACAACGGCCATGAGGTCTTCGTATTGGACCTGCGGGGTGCGTTGGATCACGAAGCGGACCCGTATACGATTCCAGGAGCTCTCCGCATGACAGCGGAAGAATTAGAGCAGCGGCATGCCGATATCCCACGACACAGTGACATCATCCTCTTCTGTGCCTGCCCGAACGAGGCGACCGCTGCCAGGATGGCGTTACAATTGCGGAGGAACGGTATCAGGAAAGTCCGGCCCCTTGCCGGAGGCATCGACGCCTGGCGCAAACGGAACTTTCCGCTTGAACCGCAACCGGCCGCCGCCCCCACGGGTCTTGTGGCCGAATGAATTCGGTTGTTCTGAGCATCGACGAACTGACTTACCAAATGCGGAATAGAGGAGGAGAGTTATGGCCGAACATGACCTTCAATCCATCGCCTTTCCGACGCTCGACGACGGCCAAATTGCCGAGTTCAGCCGTTGTGCCCGCGCCACGTCGACGGTGTATCGGAACGGAGAGACGCTGTTTGCCGTCGGTGACCGCAATTTCAAATTCCATGTCATCAAGTCAGGTGAAGTTGAAATCCTCGACTACTCCGGCGAAGTGCCGAAGAACCGTGACCATCCATCACAAAGGCGAGTTCACCGGCGATATCTCGCACCTCACCGGCAATCCCTCGGTGGTCAGCGCTGTTGCCAGGGGCGATTGCGAAGTGTATGAAATCTCCGGGGAGGCCCTCCGGCAGGCCCTGAATCAATGCCCGATCCTGAGTGATATCATCCTCCAGGCCTTCATCGCACGGCGGCAGCTCTTGCACAAGTCGCCGGACTTTACCGGTCTGCGGGTTATCGGCTCCCGTTATTCTGCCGATACCTTTCGGGTCCGGGATTTCCTGGCCAAGAACCATGTGCTCTTCACCTGGGTGGACGTGGAGACGGACCCGCAGGTGGACCGGCTCCTTAAGCAGTTCGGGGTGACTGAAGCTGACACGCCTGTGGTGGCCTGCAGCACCATGCTGCTCCTCCGTAACCCCTCCAACCGCGACCTGGCCGACCGCATCGGCATCCGCCATCCCCTGGAGCAGGCGGTCTACGATTTAGTCGTGGTGGGAGCCGGTCCCGCAGGCTTAGCCGCCGCAGTCTATGGTGCCTCGGAAGGGTTACGGACGGCCGTGCTTGAGCGCAGTGCTCCCGGCGGTCAGGCGGGCACCAGCATGCGGATCGAGAACTATCTCGGTTTCCCCACCGGCGTGACGGGGAGCGAATTGACCGACCGCGCCATTATCCAAGCCAACAAGTTCGGTGCCCGCCTGTCCGTCCCGACTCCGGTCACACATCTGACGTTCGACCAAGCCTATTCCATCGTGCATCTCGACGGTGAGGAATCTATCACGGCGAAATGCCTGTTGATCGCGACCGGTGTTGAATATCGCCCACTTGGTGCGGAGGGCGAGGAGCAGTTTGAGGGGAGGGGGGTGTATTTTGCTGCTACCCCCGTTGAAGCGCAAATGTGTCGGGGAGGCCAGGTGGCGGTCGTGGGTGGCGGCAATTCCGCAGGTCAAGCTGCAGTTTTTCTCGCGGGGCAGGCGAGGAAGGTCCTGCTTATCATTCGAGGTCATGATCTCCATAAGAATATGTCGAGTTATCTGGTCAGGCGGATTGAACAGACAGCCAATATCGAGGTCCTTCATCACACCACCATCTGCCGGATGCGCGGTAATGGGTACCTCAGTTCCATTGACCTTGCCAATAGCAAAACGGGCGAGGAGCGAACGGCAGAGATTGCTGCCGTGTTCACCTTCATCGGAGCCGTGCCACGAACGGACTGGTTGCCGACTGAGATCGAGCGAGACGCCAAAGGGTTTGTCCGGACCGGCACCGCCCTGACACAGTCCTCACAATGGACTTCCCGCCGGCCACCGTTTCTGCTGGAGACCAGTCGTCCAGGGGTCTTCGCCGCAGGGGACGTGCGCTCCGATTCGATCAAGCGCGTCGCCTCGGCTGTCGGTGAGGGCGCGATGGCTGTTCAGTTCGTGCATGAATACCTCAAGGAAATGTGAGAAAGGCAAACGACATGTCCCGATCATCCTGTACTCATCTCGACCAGATCCGCAACGTGAAACCGAGCGCCGCTGGCTGCGAGGAATGTTTAAAAATGAAGGACCGCTGGGTCCATTTGCGAATGTGTCTCACCTGTGGCCACGTCGGATGCTGCGATTCTTCAAAGAACAAGCACGCCACGAAGCATTTTCACGCGACCAGCCATCCCATCATCCGGTCTCTCGAACCAGGGGAAAATTGGCGATGGTGTTATGTGGATGACCTGTTCATGGAATAGAGCAGAACTGGGGAAAGAAATCGTGACGCTATAATAGGACTGATGAGGCGCAGAAAAAGGTTCAATGGGTATGGTCAAGCGAATCATCTCAGGTGGTCAAACGGGTGCTGATCGAGCAGCACTTGATTTCGCACTGCAAGTAGGAATCGAGTGCTGTGGCTGGATTCCGAAAGGGCGGATGGCGGAAGACGGCGTCATTTCCGCATGTTACCCGAACCTCGTCGAGACAGAATCCGACGATCCGAGAATACGGACTGAACGTAATGTGCGGGATTCCGACGCCACATTACTGATTACTCGAGGGGCCCCCACCGGAGGGTCAGCATTCACGGTTGAAGTCGCAACACGACTAAACAAGCCTGTTCTTCATATCGACCTTGCCCGGGAAACAGGGGAGCACGTCCTGCCGCGAATATGTCAGTGGTTACAAAATCTTTTGCCGGCCATCCTGAATGTGGCCGGGTCCAGAGCCAGCGAAGATCGTGAAATCTATGCTTTCACCAAAGCGCTGCTGGAAGGTGCTTTCCTGGCCATGAACAGCAAGGACAAAAGGTGTACCGGCTTTTGTCTGTGAATTGTGTCGCTTCAGTTCAAAGTCCAGGCCTCTCAGGATGTCATATTTTTCCCCTTAATCGCCGACCTGGATGAGGTTGGAGGAGCGTTGAGTAGTCAGGTCGGCGTAAAAGTCTTTGCCTTCGTGATTGATCACGATGAAGGCGGGGAAGTCTTCCACTTCGATTTTCCACACCGCTTCCATGCCGAGGTCTTCGAATTCGAGGACTTCCACTTTTTTAATGCTGTGTTCGGCCAGGCGTGCGGCGGGACCGCCGATGGAGCCGAGGTAAAATCCACCATGTTTGGCGCAGGCCTCGCGTACTTGTTTGGAGCGGTTGCCCTTAGCCAACATGACCATGCTGCCACCAGCAGATTGAAACTGATCCACATAGGAATCCATGCGTCCTGCAGTGGTGGGACCGAATGAGCCCGAGGCATGGCCTTCGGGCTTTTTGGCCGGTCCGGCGTAATAGACCACATGGTCTTTCAGATATTGAGGCAGACCTTTTCCCGCATCCAGCTGTTCCTTGAGTCGGGCATGGGCGATATCTCGTGCCACGACGATTGGACCGGTCAACGAAAGTCTGGTGGCTACGGGATGCTTACGCAGCTCTGCCAGGATTTCTGCCATCGGCCGGTTTAAATTGATTTTGACGACATGCCCTTCCAGGTCTTCTTCTGTCACATCGGGAAGATATTTGGCGGGATTCGTTTCCAGCTGTTCCAGAAAGACGCCGTCCTTGGTGATTTTGCCCAGAATTTGTCGATCGGCCGAACAGGAGACTCCCAATCCCACTGGACAGGAGGCTCCATGACGCGGCAGGCGGATGACCCGCACGTCATGTGCGAAATATTTCCCCCCGAATTGCGCGCCGATGCCGGTCTCCGCACAGAGTTGAAGAATTTGCTTCTCCAGGTCAATATCTCGAAACGCGCGGCCCTGGGTGTTGCCTGTCGTGGGAAGATCATCCAGATAATGACAGCTGGCAAGTTTGACGGTTTTCAGCGTGAATTCCGCGGACAGGCCGCCGACGACCAGGGCCAGATGATAGGGAGGGCAGGCTGAGGTCCCCAGAGTGCGAATTTTATCCGCCACGAACGCGAGCAGGGATTGGGGATTCAGCAGGGCTTTGGTTTCTTGATAGAGAAATGTTTTATTAGCGGAGCCGCCGCCCTTGGCGATGAATAAAAAGTGGTATTCCGATCCCGGTTTGGCATAGAGATCGATCTGGGCCGGGAGATTCGTACCGGTATTTTTTTCCGTGTACATGTCGAGTGGCGCCATCTGCGAATACCGCAGGTTGCGCGTATCGTAGGCTTCGAAGATGCCCCGTGAGATAGCTACGGCATCATCGTCCGTGGTGAAGACCTGCTGGCCTTTATACCCCAGCGCAATGGCCGTCCCGGTATCCTGACAGCCGGGGAGCACCCGGGCGGCGGCGATGTTGGCATTTTTGAGGAGTTCCATGGCGACAAACCGGTCATTTTCTGATGCCTCGGGGTCTTTCAGGATTTTGGCCAACTGGGCGAGGTGGCTGGATCGTAATAAATGAGCGATGTCATCCATGGCCTCGCGGGCCAGGAGTGTCAGCGCTTGGGGTTGAACTTTGAGGATTTCCTTTCCTTCAAAGGTCGAGGTGGACACATAGTCCGATGTCAGCTTTCTATAGGTGGTCGCATCCGCGCCGTGTTCAAATATTTCCTGATATTGAAAATTTCCCATTCCTGCTTCCCTCTTTATTATCTGTAAACGGACATGTCCTGATGCTGCACTACGGTAAACGCTGCTCCATCTTCATTGCAATAGAGCCTTCACATATAAGGCAAACCAGAACCGTAGTTGAAAAAACTTCAAGTGGACCTCTAAATTTTTCGGTGATCGTTTTTGTGGTATCTGGTGACTTCATGAAAGTTTTCTTTTAAGGTAGAAGGCTGGGATGAGTTTTATATTCACGATGGAGTCTGATTCACGATGAAAGCCTTGATGTTCACCAATGAATTTCCTCCGTATACTTATGGCGGTGCCGGAGCCCATGTGGAATATTTGAGCCGGGAATTATCAAAGCTCCTGCCTATCGAAGTCCGGTGTTTCGGGGATCAACAAGTGGAACAGGGAAATCTGAAGGTTCACGGGATCCCCTTAGGTGAGATGCCGATGGGGGCACCCAAACCCCTGCATTCGGTCTTTGGAGCCGTACAGCGCTGTTGGAAGATGAATGCCGACGGATTGGATGCGGACCTGGTTCATTGCCATACCTGGTACACACATTTAGGCGGTATTCTGGCCAAGCTGAATTATGGTATTCCGCTGGTGATTACCACGCATTCCTTGGAACCGCTTCGACCATGGAAACGGGAGCAATTGGCCGGGGGCTATGATTTTTCCCTGTGGGTCGAAAAGACCGCTCTGGAGATGGCTGACGCCATTATTGCCGTGTCCGAAGGGACGAAGGCGGATATTCTCAAATTGTTTCAGGTCCCTGAAGAACGGGTGCATGTCATCCACAACGGAATTGATCTTCAGGAATTTCAGAAGGTCAAAAGCCAGGAGGTGTTAACGCGTTATGGGATACCAACCGGACAACCTTATGTGCTGTTTGTGGGGAGAATTACCCGGCAAAAGGGCATCATCTATTTAATCAATGCCCTTTCCTATTTGGATGAGGAATTTCCCATTGTGTTATGTGCCAGCTCCCCGGATACGCCGGCCATGGCGGCGGAAATGAAAGAGGCGCTCGATCAGGCTTCCGCCCATCGGCAGCATATTTATTGGATATCGGATATTCTCGACAAACCCAGCTTAATTGAGCTGTATTCGCATGCCGGAGTCTTTTGTTGCCCTTCCATTTATGAGCCGTTCGGGATCATCAATCTGGAGGCGATGGCGTGTGAAGTCCCCGTAGTGGCATCGGCCGTCGGAGGCATTCCTGAAGTCGTGGTGGAGGATGAAACGGGATTTTTAGTGCCGGTCGAACAATTTGAAGAGGCCCCATTTTCCCCGAAAGATCCTGACCGATTTGCCCAGGACCTGGCCGATCGCATTAATCAATTGATGCGCGATCCGGAATTACGGGAGCCCATGGGTCAAGCAGGGAGACGACGGGCGGAAGAACTTTTTGGTTGGGATAAGATTGCCAAACGAACCAAAACGTTGTACGAAACCGTGGTGGAGTCCATATAGGCTATCGGGCGGTTGAGGAATTCGGAAGAGGGAAATGAGGTAAGGCGGGTGGATGGTATCGGGTAAGAAGGAGAGGCGCTCTGACGGGAGAACGTCATGGTGTCAGGCTTTACGGTTCGCAAACCCAGGTCATCTAACCGGGATCCTGCCCTGTGTGAAACATGGCTTCCAGCCGCTGCACTTCTTCTTTGCGGCGGTGACGTTCTTCCACCAGCATGGAGATTACCGAATTCCAAAAGGCGACCTCAGCCTGGGAGCCATCGGTTAATCGTTGGTCTCTCCATTCCGTGGCAAACCGGGTGTACACTCGAATCTCGCAGTCGTTAAAACTTCTGAGGGACTCAATGAGTTCGGCTTCACCATGCATAAATCAACCGGCCTTCCTGAAGATGTACATTTGAATGATGATTGTTGGTCACAAGTAACATGACAGTGTGTATCGGCGGTTCATGGACCGTTCCTTAGTGTGAGTCGCATTCCTGGGAGGAAAACAATCTGATGCAAAGAATGTTGTTAGGTTTTCGGTTGTGTTACAGGTGGATCGGGCTTTGTCTGTTATGCGGAATGCTCTTGGCGTGTGGGGAAGATCCCCGGCAAATTTTTGAAACGGCTCAGTTCGAGGAACAACAACATAATCGAGCCCATGCCCAGGAACTGTACGAACAGCTTATTCTGCAATTTCCTGAGAGTGAATTTGCTGAGAAAGCCAGACAGCGACTGGAAGCGTGGAAGACGGAAAAGGCTGAAGGGGAAAAGTAGGGTGACTGAGACGGTCAGGAGTAGGGTTCCGGATCAACGCCGGTCCGATACATATATTCTAATCGTCTGATATCCTGATCCCGCCGCATTCGTTCATCGATGCACAAGTTTACCACCGTATTCCAAAATCCGGCTTCCGCCATTGAATCTTCCAAGCGTTGATCGCGGAATTCACTTGCAAAACAGGTATAGCGTTGCAAGGCGTCTTCGTCAAAGTCCCGAAGGAAAATCGTGATATCTTCCGTATGAGGTAGTGGCCCGTTGGTATGGCTCATGAAATCCTCTATGGAAAATATATCGGTTTGGGCCCTCTGAACTCTTGAGGCTTTTGGAGAAAATTTTTCAGGAAATTGATGGAAAATCCCTCATCGTAAATCCTGGTTCACGGAGGAAACTGTTCATTTCATAAAATTCCTGAGCGTTGTTTTCTTCTCTGAGGAGATGCCTGGCTTTCATGACCAGCTTGGTGAAATCCATCGGCATGAAACAACCGGAAGGAGATCAGCGGACATCCCGAAAAAAGGTAGGAGAAAAAGTCGGTAGCCCAAATTCCACGTGCAGGATAATCATGAGAACCCGAATGAAGCTTCGCCATACTCCCGTTTTGTGAACATGTTTCATGCCGTAATGTCCAGGCGCGATTATTCTGGCCGGAAATCCATGGCCCAAGGGAAGGGGCACACCGTTCATGCTATAGGCAATCATCATGTCATCCATCATGGCCCGTTCGATGGTGAGGCTGTCGGAGTACCCATCGGCAGCATGAAAGAAACACCACATCTTTGGTTTGGGAGGTAACCCCGGCCTTATCTAAAAGCCATTTGAGACGGACTCCCTGCCATTTGGCCGTGCTAATGGCTTCTCCGGCTACGCGATTTCCGACGCATTCCAATGTGACAATTTCTGTGGTCGCCGGTTGAGCGAGCAATTGCGGGTAGGTGAGGGTGAAGGGCGACCGTATCGTTCCTCGAATCGACAGAGCCCGCTGGTGGACAGATTGAAACATCATTCTGTTGAGCTAATGGGACTTTCCCGCCAACCACCAGGCCCCATGCAAAGAAGGCATGGTCTGTGAGACAATCACCTCCGGTTTTACCTTCACGATTTCTATTTGGATGTATTAGAGGAGCAGGAGATGAAGGATCATCGGAAAAAGCGATCCAGTAAATCCGGGCTGCCGCCAGGGACACCGGTCCATATCGGCGAACAAAAGCTCGAGACCATGTTTCTGACCGCCCTGACCTATTCTGATCAGGATTTCGAGGAAATTCATACGGCACGGGTGGAAGAGATCCTTCCTCTCGCAACGGTCCCAGCCAACAAATGGATCACGGTTCAGGGCATTCATCACATCGAAGGGCTTCAGCAACTGGGTACGGCCTTTGGACTTCATCCTTTGGTTGTTGAAGATATCGTGAATACCGATCAACGCCCTAAAATTGAAGACTATGGAGAGTATCTGTTTATTGTGCTGAAGGCTGTGGTGATTCATCAGGAGCCTCAATCGTTGATGGTGGAACAGATCAGCCTGATTGTGGGGGTGAATTTTGTGCTGTGTTTTCTGGAGGGAAGTGATGACCCTTTTGTTGATCTCCGTGACCGACTGCGCAATGACAAGGGCCGCTTGAGAAAAATGGGGACCGATTATCTTACGTATGCACATATCGACACGATCGTAGACCAATACTTTCCTCTGTTGGAAAAATTGGGAGAAGACATTGAAGAACTTGAGGAACGACTGATTACGCAGGCTGATCGAAAGGCCTTGAGAACGTTACATCAATCTAAGCGGGAAATGATTCTTCTTCGCCGGGCCATTTGGCCGCTTCGGGAGGTGCTTGGTCATCTGGAGCGGGGCGAGTCCACGCTGATTCATTCGTCCACCCATATTTATCTGCGGGACGTGTACGATCATACCATTCAGTTGATCGAGACGACCGAAACGTACCGCGATATGTTGGCGGGTATGATGGATATCTATCTCACCAGCTTAAGTAACAAACTGAATGAGGCCATGAAAGTCCTGACCGTGATTGCCACGATTTTTATTCCGTTGACGTTTATTGTGGGTATCTATGGGATGAATTTTGAATATATGCCGGAATTGGAGTGGCCGTGGGGATATCCCCTTGTGATGGGATTCATGCTCATGCTTGCGATCGGCATGCTGTGGGTATTTCGAACCAAGCATTGGATTTGAAGGTTATGACAGGCCGCGTTACAATTGAACGGTTTTCGAAAATACATGAATCACGATGACCCCGGCGATAATCAATCCCATTCCAATGACTGCCGGCAGATCAGGAATTTCCCGAAAGGTTATCGCGCCGACGATTGCCAGGAGAATGATGCCGACACCTGACCAGATCGCGTAGGCGATGCCGATCGTCATACCTCGCAATACCAGGCTTAAGAGATAAAACGCCGCGATATATCCAATGACCACGATCAGGCTCGGGACTACTTTGGTGAAACCCTCGGCCGCCTTGAGCGAACTGGTCGCAATCACTTCCGCCACAATAGCCAGAAACAAATACAGATAGGTCATAGGGGCAATCCTTTCCGTGCATCCTCTCTCGGGAAGAGGCGTTCATATTGGTCGTCTGAACCATCGGGATGAGAGTTTCCCGGCGGGTTGGCCGTTTGCTGGTTAGCCCGTGTTGAGCATCCGGATCTCTCTTTGTGGGAAGGGGATCTGAATGTTGTCGGTTCGGAATTCCTCCACAATGGCTTGATACAGCTCTGCCTGGGCTGGAACATAATCCGGAATCGCCACCCACGGCTTGACGGATATGTTGATAGACGAATCTCCCAAGAGGCTAATGCCGATCACCGGCGCCGGATCCTGTAAGACGCGGGGGTTGGCCGTCACCAATCGTCGAACTGAATCCAGGGCTTGAGTGAGGTCGGTGGCATAGGCCACGCTGACGGTCATGTCGAGTTGGCGGATCTTTCCATAGTTATGCAGGATCTCGCCGATGATTTTCCGGTTGGGAATGACCACGATTGAACGATCCAGATGAAACAACTTGGTCGTGAAAATGTCGATCGCCTGAACTTCCCCATGTTCTCCGAGGATATCGATGAATTCCCCGACCCGAAACGGTTTAGTGAAGATGATGCTCAGTCCGGCAAAGAGGTTGAGAAATACTCCCTGTAAGGCCAGCCCGATGCCGATCCCGGCGACTCCGAGTCCGGCGATCAAAGGAAAAATCTGAATCCCGAATTGTTGAAGCACGATGAGTACCGTGAAGAGAAAAATGATGCCTTTGACTACCCGGACCAGCAGCAGTCTGACAGGAATTTCCATTTCAATTCTGGCCAGGGAGCGTTGGGTGTATTGACCGGCCGATCTGGCCAGGAAGGCTCCAATCGCCAGAATCAGTAAGGCACTACCGGTTTGCAGTCCATACTGAATGACTAACTCCATGCTGATGTCCGTTCCAAACATGTCGGTTCCTCCCGGTGCAGGTGAATTCTTCTTGCAAAGGCTGGATAGCGTAACGAAAAAGCCCCAAAATCACTATAGCAGTCAGCCATGATTATTTAATTCATTGGAAAGTGGGAGAACAAACCGTCTTTCCAGAAAAATGGGTTGCACCAAAATGGGAATTGCGCTAAAAAACCTCTGGTGGAGTTTGTGATGTATTGACGGTGAACAGGAGGGATGACATGAAACTATCCATGTATTTAATGCTGTCAATTGTCCCGGGACTTTTGGTCCTGTCTGGAATTGGCATGCCCTTACATGCTCAAGCCCCGGCAGAGTCCCTTCCGCTTCAAGAGGGGTTGGGGGGGCATCATTATCCAATTTCCACAGATGTGGCCATGGCTCAGCGGTATTTCGATCAAGGGCTGATTTTGTCCTACGGCTTCAATCATGCCGAAGCCGCCCGATCCTTCCGTGAAGCGCAAACGCTCGATCCGACCTGCGCGATGTGTTATTGGGGTGAGGCCTTAGTGCTCGGTCCTAATATTAATGCGCCGATGGAGCCTTCTGTGGTTCCCCAGGCTTATGGGGCTGTGGAGAAGGCGTTAGCGCTGAGAGGGCAGGCTACCGAAAAAGAAGGGGCGCTGATTCAGGCGGTGGCGAAGCGCTATTCCAAAGAGGCCCTAAACGATCGGTCCCCCTTGGATGTGGCGTATGCCGAAGCGATGCGTGGCGTTGCCAAACAGTTCCCGGATGATCCGGTCATTGGCGCGTTATTGGCTGAAGCCCTGATGGACCTGCATCCCTGGGATTTCTGGACCAAACAGGGAGAAGCCAGGCCATGGACACCCGAAATTGCGTCGACGTTGGAGGCAGTCCTGGACAAAGTCCCTGATCAACCCCTGGCCAATCATCTCTACATCCATACGATGGAAGCCTCGCTGCATCCTGAGAAGGCTATTCCCAGTGCAGAACGCTTGCCTGCTCTTGTGCCTGGCTCCGGCCATCTTGTTCACATGCCGGCCCATATCTTTATCCGGGTGGGGCGTTATCGCGATGCCGTGCTGGCCAATCAGCGAGCCGTCAAGGTGGATGAGCAGTATTTGAGTCATTCACACGAGGAAAGTCTTTATACGGCAGCCTATGTCCCTCACAATTACCATTTCCTGTGGGCGGCGGCGATTAAAATCGGGCGTCAGCAGTTGGCGATGCAAGCGGCTCTGGACACGGCAGCTCAAGTCAAACCTGCCATGATGCGGGATCCTGATTTCGGAGGCACCTTGCAACACTTTTTTTCCATTCCCCTCTACACCAAAGCCGTATTCGGGCTTTGGCCGGAAATTCTCGCGGAACCGGCGCCACCGGCGGATTTGAGGTATCCCACGGCTGTCTGGCATTACGTCCGGGGGGTGGCATTGGTTCGCCACGGGAAATTGGAGGCCGCCCAACAGGAATTAGTGCAATTGACGGAAATTGCCCATGATCCCGGATTGGCTAATTTGAGCATTTTAAATTTGAATGCGGTCGTCAGTATTCTCAAAATTGCGGAGGCCGTGCTTGCGGCAGAAATTGCTGCAGGCCATAGGGATTACGCGACCGCGGAGCGCCAGTTGCAGCTCGCTGTTCAACTGGAGGACGGATTAAATTATACGGAACCGAAAGATTGGTATATCCCATCCCGCCAGATTTTAGGCGCGGTGCTGCTTGAGGCCGGGAAGGCTGCCGAAGCGGAACACGCGTTTCGGGAAGATCTTCGGGATCACCCTCAAAACGGGTGGTCACTTTTGGGGCTTGAACAAAGTTTACGTGCCCAGGAAAAAACCGCTGAGGCTGAGACCGCCAGGCGAGAGTTTCGGCAAATATGGAGTGAAGCGGATGTCAACTTAACGGCTGCTCGCTTTTGAGGCATTCAGATTGGGAACGGAGATCTTCTCGTTTTAGCATTCTCTTTTGGAAATCCATGAAAGCGGTGGCCATGGATCGCTCCTTGTAGGTCCGTGCCTTTTTCATCGAATCCTGATACCGGCATAGGGGGAACCCTGTCTTCGGTGTTTTCTCGGTCTTCCACCCTTGCCGCAGACGTAATGAGTTTGCCTTTCTCTAATAAGGGAGTGTTGAAAAACCCCGCCAGGGGCGTTCCCTGCCTTCGCCGGAGCGGCTTCGCGTCTTCGCGCTGAAGCGCTTCGACGCGCAAGCGCGAAGGCAGGTCACCCCTCACCGCCTTCGGGCTCACAGACATGACACTCTTCACGTGGTGGGCGCTCACGCACTTCATCGTATCCTCCTCCCGTCCAATTGGCTGCGGTTTTTCTTTCGTGGGCCTCAGGACAGGACTGGACGCGCCTTTTGAGCACTCCTTTATTTTTCGTATTGTTCTCCGTTACCCCTCATGCGGGTCAAAGGCCCACTATTTCCATTATTCACCAGCCTCCGTGTTTAAGTTTCTCCTTTCCTAATCCGACATAACCTCAACATGACCTGCGAGGCCTCTGCACTATTCAGCACAATCATGTCTGACGTTGCTCCCAAACTGGTGTTGGAGAGAGGTCTGTGGCCCTAGATAGACAACCTGATCCATGGAGTCGTTTATGAGTCGTCGATCTATTGGAATTCCTTGTACGGCAATGCCCGTCACACCCAATGGAGGCGGGATGTCCAGGCTTCAAGAGATTGCCGACCGGCGGATGATTCCCGGCGTATTGTTATTTTCGGGAGCCGGCGATGTGTTGTTCATGAATTCCGAAGCCGAAGGGTTAATCCGGCAAATCATTGGAGATCGATATGGTGCCGAGACACAGGATGTGTTGCCAGTCGAGGTCCTGGAATTGTGCGTCTCTCTTCGGAATTTGCTGGACAGTCAGGAGAAAGGAGTGCCCGGAGGGGAGCACGAATTGCGACGGGTGACCGGTGATTTAAAATCGCCGGTGCTCCTGCGTGGTTTTCCATTAACGGCCCATTCTGAGAAAGATGATGCCTGTATGCTCATCCTCATGGAAAAAATCGGTCGTGAACGTCGGGTGGTACCCGATCAAGTCAAAGATCAGTATCGTTTAACGGATCGGGAAGTAGAAATTGTGAAATACATCAGTGAGGGCTGGACCAATAAAGAAATTGCCCGGCATCTGGGTATTAGCGAACATACGGTGAAAGAGCATGTCCGACATCTTCTGAAAAAAACAAAAACGACCACTCGAACGGGAATCCTCGCGCAGATCTTCCAGGATACATAGCGTCACCAATCTTTCTGCAGTGGTTTCTTCTCTCCTTTAGGCTCGCATCCATCCGTTTTTTCATTAAAGTGAAAGACATTTCTCCCTTGTTCCTTGGGGGCCATGTGGGAGAATGCCGCTCCGGGGCATTTTCCTCGCGTCTTGCGGAATGGACCTTATTGCCTATGCCGTCATTTTTTCTGAGCGGATCATGGCAAAGGTCGCTGAGACCTGCATTGATTACTATTGGATTATTGAATAAGCTCTTGATTGTCCTGGTCCGGCTTAGGATAATCCCCCGGTCCGTTGTTCGCGTATTTCTATCTCCCTGGGGTTTGCCATTTCTTCGTCTCCACATACCGTTCATGATGCGCTCAATCTTGATGAACCCGGGCTTGTCCTGGCTCTTCAAGCCGGCGATGAAAGAGTGTTCACGGCCGTCATGGATTGGTATTCCGGTTCGTTATTGAGGCTGGCCATGTCCTATGTGCCGAGCCGGGCTGTTGCCGAAGAGGTTGTCCAGGAAACCTGGATGGGCGTGTTGGAAGGCATCCACCGGTTTGAAAGTCGATCGTCTTTTAAGACCTGGCTCTTTCGGATTTTAACGAATCGAGCGAAAACACGAGGAATACGGGAAAGTCGCTATGAACCGTTCGGGTTAGGTGCGTCTTCCACGGACGTCGATGAGGGACTTTCTGTCGAAGATTCCCTGTTCGTCGGGGAAGGTTCCGGAACTGGCCATTGGAAGGACCCTCCTCAGGCCTGGGAACCTGATACGCCGGAACGGGTTTTACTGTCAAAGGAATGTCGGGCGGCCATTGAACATGCTATTGAGAGTCTGCCGCCTACTCAGCGGCAGGTGATTACCTTGCGCGATATCGAAGGTGTCAGCTCCGAAGAAATCTGTAACATCCTTGAGATCAGCGAGACCAATCAACGGGTACTTCTCCACCGGGCGCGTACCAAAGTGCGCCGGGAACTTAACCCCTACGTTCAGGGGGATCAGATATAAGGCCAATGGATAACAATTTGAAACAGTCACTTATGAGATATATGGCGGGAAATTTTACCTGCCGCGAGATTGCCGAGTTAATCACGGATTACCTGGATGGTTCCTTGACTCTCCGCGAGCGGATTGGTTTCCAATGGCATCTGGGACTGTGCTTTGCCTGCCGCAATTATTTACGTCAGATGAAATATACGATTGCGACCTTACGCCAGTTGCCTGCTGAGCCTGTCCCCCCTCATGTGAAAGAGGAACTTCTTAAACGGTTTCAGAACTGGAAACAGCGTACCCCTCAATCATCCGAAAAACCTGAACCCGATTAACCCCCAGGGTATGTGCCTTGTGCCTGAGCCCGTCTCAATTTTAACCGGGTAGGGCAAAACAGGGCTGGTCGTGTTCTGACTCATTTTTCTCATGCGACTTCACCTGTATTGGTTGGAACACAGGAGTGAACTATGGCTTTAAAAGTTTCCACGATGCTCCCCCTGGGGACGCCTTTGCCTCACTTTGAGTTGCCGGATGTTCGGACAAGTCAGGTGGTTTCTCCCGAAGCGTTTGTCGGGAAAGACGCGCTGCTCGTGATGTTTATTTGCCGGCATTGTCCCTATGTTGTTCATGTGCAGGAGGAATTGGCGAAACTCGGTCGAGATTATCAACACAAAAATGTTGGGATTGTGGCGATCAGTAGTAATGACGTGATGAATTATCCTCAAGACTCCCCCCCACGATTAAAGGAGATGGCGGAGGAATTAGGGCTGACCTTTCCCTATTGTTATGACGAATCCCAGGCAGTGGCGAAGGCCTTTACGGCCGCCTGCACTCCGGATTTCTTTTTGTTTAATCGGGAACGAAAACTGGTGTATCGGGGGCAATTAGATGATAGCCGACCGGGAAATGGAAAACCCGTCACCGGTTCTGATGTGCGAATGGCGTTAGAGGCGACTCTTGGCGAAAAGCCTCTGCCTATTCCGGAGAAACCCAGCGCGGGTTGCAATATTAAATGGAAGGCCGGAAATGAGCCGGATTATTGGTAACCATTGTGTGAGCAGGGATCCTGTATGCATGAGGAACGTCTGGTGAAGGGATGCTCAGTCGGATTGATTCAAGACACTTCTTTCCCTCCTTATCGTTTACTCCTTCCCCTCGTTCCTTTTCAGCTTTTTTAAGACAATATCTCCGAAATAGGCCACGGCGGTTTCTTTGGTATTATCCGTGTCTGTCATGATCGCGATCCCCGAGATGTTCGGGGGATCTTCTCCGAACGCTTTTTTGTAATCTTCATAGATATTGCGTTCCTCCGTCACCCATTGATTTAATTTGGCGCTTCCGCTTTGCGTGACGAACATGTACACCCGCTCTGTATAGGGATTGGGGACCATCGTGCCGATGGGGCTGTGGCTTTCCCAAATGTAATTGATGGCCCCGCTTGGGGGGTATTGGCCATAGATTAATCTGAATGTTTCGAATTTAGCTTTTTCAAAAATTCCAACCCGACGACTGTCATATTCAAAGGTGATATAGAGTCGTGCCGGGTAATCATCTCCAGATTTTTGAGTCACATCTCCTTTCTGAAGTATATTTTCCACTTTCCATTGCCACTCAATAACCGGATACTCCTTCGGATCGATCGTCATTTCCCGTGTGAGGCCGGAGGACGATTGATGGCTGACAGCCTTGACCACCACGTGCTGCCCATCCTGGACCAGCTCATATTGTGTATGTTCGTTGATCTTTTCAAAGATCAGCGGTTTCCACCCATGAGGAAATGTGCCTCCCGGTGTGGCGAGCGAAAAATTTCCGACGAGGAGTTGGTCCTGGCTTTCTGCGATGCTTGCGGCAGAATGGGTGAGGCCCTGGATGAATATGGCGAGCGTGAATAGAGGGAAGAATGCGAGTCGGGGTCTCTGTGTCATAGCGTGGAATAATTAATGAGTTAGCGGGTCCACGCAAAGAATTTGCTAAGCAACTGTTTTTTCCCTTCCGTCAGCGTAGTTTTTCGCCAGGCATTCGCCGACTTTTTGACGACCTCCGCTTGGGTTGGGTAGGGGTGAATGGTGCTTGCAATGGTGTTGAGTCCCAACCCTCCCTTCATAGCCAGGGTGAATTCACTGATCATATCACCCGCATGAGAGGCCACGATGGTGGCACCGAGGATGGTATCGGTGCCTTTTTTGACGTGAACACGGGCTAACCCTTCCTCTTCGCCGTCTAGAATCGCCCGGTCCACCTCACTGAGGTGAAAGGTGAAGGTGTCGATCGGGATGCCTTTGGATTCTGCATCTTTTGCATACAGCCCGACGTGAGCAATTTCCGGCTGGGTATAGGTAGCCCAGGGAATGACCAGACTGTCCGTGCTGGCATAGCCTAGGCCGAAAGGATGGGGAAACAAGGCGTTCTGGATGACGATTTGGGCTTGCGCATCGGCCGTATGGGTGAACTTGAAGGGTGAACAGATATCGCCTGCCGCAAAGATTTTTGGATTGCTGGTTTGAAGCCGGTTATTGACTTTTACGCCGGTTTTCTCATATTCCACCCCTACGGTCTCCAGTCCCAATCCCTCAATATTCGGGCTTCGGCCGACTCCCACCAGAATTTCATCAACCGGGACGTCATATTGTTTGCCATGGGATTCAACCGAGAGATGCTTGATTCCATTGGTCGATCGAATGGTCAAGTCCTTCCCGCAACAGAGCAACTGCACCCCGTCCCGCAGAAGGGATTGCTCCACAATGTCGGCAGCGTCGCGATCTTCAGTAGGGAGAATGCCGTGCATGGCTTCCACTAAGAACACCTGGCTGCCGAACCGGGCGAATGATTGGGCCAGTTCGCAACCAATGGGACCTGCGCCGATTACTCCCAGTCTGGGGGGAAGTTCCGTCAGGGAAAAGATGGTTTCGTTGGTGTGGTAAGACGTTTGGGCTAATCCTGGAATCGGCGGTGCTGTGGCGCGGGCTCCCGTGCATATGACGGCTTTCGCAAATTGAAGCGTTGTTCCCTCCACCTCGATGGTGCTCGAGCTGGTGAATCGGCCGTTGCCGATAAAGACATCCACCCCCAGCTTGGTATAACGCTGCGCGGAGTCGACATGACTGATACGGGCGCGGAGTTTTCTCATACGGGCCATGGCTGCCCCGAAATCCCGTTTCACCTCCCCGGAAATATGTAAGCCAAACTGTTCGGCCTCCTTCACGGCGGTCCAGGCCTTGGCGGCACGTATGACGCCTTTGGACGGCACGCATCCGACGTTCAAACAATCTCCGCCCATGAGGTGCCGTTCAATCAATGCCACTTTGGCCCCTAGCGCCGACGCAATCGCGGCGGTGACTAATCCAGCGGTGCCTGCTCCGATGACGACCAGATTATATCGTCCGGATGGCGTGGGATTGCGCCATTGGGGCGGATGCACATTGTTGACCAACTCCTGATTGAATTGGTCCTGTGGAAGGATGAATCCGGTATGGTCTGGTGGTTGTGCGGTGTTCATGTGAGGCCTCTAGTGTGGTGAAGGTGCGAGTTCCCCGCCTTAACTTAGGAATTCCTGGTTTCCATTTTTCGAGTTCGTCCATTTCCTGTACGCCACCGGCATGAGCGCTAATAAGCCTAACAGGGTAAAGGCGAGTAAGACAGGCGGGCTGGCAATTTCCCCCAAGGAATTGATGGATCCCAATTGGCGGCCGGCAAAAGCGAAGACAAAACTCCCGGGAATAATGCCGATGGAGGTTGCCAGAACATAGGTTCCCACATTGACCCGGGTGAGGCCGGAGACCAGGTTGACAAGGAAAAAGGGAAAGGCCGGAATCAGTCGCAGTGTCATAAGGTAACTGAATGCGTTTTTGGCGAACCCTTCCTGAATGGCGCCAAGGCGGTCACCGAATTTTTGTTCCACCCAATCGCGAAGCAGATAGCGGGCGGCCAAAAATGCGAGTGTGGCTCCGGCGGTGGCCCCCATGTTGACGAATACGGTTCCCAGAAGACTTCCAAATAAGAATCCCCCGGTTAATGTTAACAGGGCTCCCCCCGGAAGCGAGAAGGCTGTTTGAAGGATATAGATGAGAATAAACAAGGCAACGGCTATTTCATAATGTGAGGTGGTGTACTGCAACAAAGTGTCGCGATTAGCTTTTAAGGCATCCAGTGAGAAATATTGGCCAAGGTCAAAATAAAAGAACGCACCGATGCCGGCCAATAGAACACACCCTGTGAGAATCTTTCCCATCATTGAATTGGGTGAGTCAGTGGGGGTGGTGGAGGGATGGGACATGTCAGGCTCCATTATGTGGGTTTTCATCGAAATCCTCCAGTCATTTTATCGGTGGACGGAAAATGGTTAAGACAGAATCTTCAGGTCATCCGGGGTTACGAGGGCGACTTCGTCGATTTTCTCTGTGGTCAAGGTTTGGGGTTTTTTATTACGGGAAGGAAGACATGGAACGGAGATCATTCTTCCGGCCAGGGCGGAGACAGCTAGGCACGTGGCAGTTTTCCGGCAAGTTCCTCAGCAGGGTACGTGAGAATTTCAGCGAGAGTGGGATGGTAATGGGGTATGCGGAGAAGATCGTGAACTGTGCCATGAAAGTACATGATGGCAATTAGTTCATGAATGAGTTCCGAGGCTTCAGGTCCGACGATGTGCCCACCGAGAATTTCGCCCGATTGAGGATGGCAGAGCACTTTCACGTGTCCGTATGTTTCACCCAGGCAGAGAGACTTTCCGTGGTCGTTAAAGGGGTAGGAAGCGACGAGATAGGGGATTTGACGGTCCAGGAGGCATTCCCGTTCGGACAACCCGACGCTGGCCACCTGGGGATCGGTAAATACGACCTGAGTTTTGAGGCGATCATCAAAATGTTTGGGTGGAAGATCTGGATGAACCGCGTTCCACCCGGCAATTTCGCCCTCTTCAATGGCGATATGAACGATTTCGTAACCGCCGTTGACATCGCCCACGGCAAAGATATGCGGCTGGGATGTTCTCATTTCCTTGTTCACCGGGATTACTTCCCTTTGATGGGCTACCTGAGCCGCGGCCAAATTGAGTCGATCGATATTGGGACGGCGGCCCAGTGCTTGAAGGATCGAGACGGCGGTGGCTTGTTGCGTCTGGCCCTGATAGCGGAAGTGAATGGTTTTCTGTTCGCCGGAAGTGGTGATCTGTTGGATTTGGGTGCCGGTATAAACTTTCATGCCTTCTGCCCGGAGATGGGCTTCAACGGGCCGGACGAGATCTACGTCTGAGTCCGAGAGGATCTGAGCGCTTCGTTGAATCAGAGTCACTTCCACTCCGATGCGGACAAAAAATTGTGCCAGTTCCAAGGCAACAGGTCCACCTCCCAGGACAATCATGGATTCAGGCATGGTCTTCAGTTCTAAAGCCTCATCGCTTGTGAGATAACCTGCTTCTTCCAATCCTGGTATGAGGATATGGGAAACCACCGAGCCGGTGGCGATAATATAGGCCTTCGCGGCTAATCGATGTGGGCCGGCTTGGATGACCGTCGGCGAAACAAACTGTGCATGTTCCTGGTAGAGGGTGAATTTCGGGTGTTGGAGTGCTTGAATGCGATCGTCAGCAAATTCCTTGATTAACCGATTTTTTCGTTCAAGAATGGCGGATAAGCTGACTCGGAGATTGGATGAGTGTATCCCGAATTCCGGAGCTCGACGGATGAGGGCTGCGAGATCGGATGAGCGGAGAATGGTTTTGGTGGGCATGCATCCACGTAATATACACAGTCCACCCAACGGCCCCTGGTCGACAATGCCAACACTGGCTCCTTCCGCTTGTGCTGTGCGTGCTGCCGCATAGCCTGCGGAGCCCCCTCCAATAATGATGACATCATGCGAATTGATCATGGCGAAAATCCGTCTTTTTGGTTCAATGTGAAGTGCTATAGGGTTGCCGAAGGTAGGAGTTCGGTAATGAAGAAGAAGAGATCCTCCCTCCAAAGAAATCTGCCTTGGTGGTCCGTTTATTTTGTGATGACCTGTTAGGTGATTTTGAGGAGTAGTTGCTCCAAGCCCTTCCGCTGGCTCCCTGCCGATTGATCATTTAACGACTGCTCATGTGATCTGAAAGGCATTGATCGGTATCAAGCCTGTGGAAGCCCTTGAATCGTTTTACCTGACAATGCCCATTGATGCTGATTTTATAGAAACCCATTTTAATGCGGCGCAGGCCTTGTATCAAAGGGGTCAGCGTGATGAAGCGTCTCAGCATATTCGGGGTGCGCGAGAGTTGGCTTATCGGAACGAGTCGATGGTGAACTCGGTGTTGTATCGGGCTCATTGGAGATTATTTTCCGCGCTCGAGCGTCGTCCGAGTGGAGAGGTATCGGTATCCGTGTTGATGGCTGGTTTAAAATGGGAAAGTCTCAGAAAGCTCCCGATCTTTCCAGATTGCAGCTAGGGCAACGTCTTCAAAGGGGGAGCAAGTTTTTGTCTGATTTCCTGGATTTTGGCGATGAGTACTTCCACCTGGTAAGGTTTTTGGATAAAGGCCGCAATGCCCGGGTGGTGAAATCGTTTCATGGCTTCATCTTCGGAATATCCGCTTGACAGAATCACCGGGACCGTCGAGTTCAAGCTTTGAATGTGATCAAAAAATTCTTGGCCATCCATATTCGGCATCGTAAGATCTAAGAGCACGGCCATGATATTTCTCTGGTGTTGTTGGAAAACCTGAATTCCGACTGCTCCATCAGAGGCGACTAAGGTTTCCAATCCCATTTCTTCAAAGATCATTGAACATGCCAATCGGACATCTTCCTCATCGTCGACCACTAACACCACGGGCTTCTTTGTGTGAAAAAGGTGCTGTTCTGGAATCGAAAAGGTCGGCGCCTTCTTCGTTGAGATTTTCGGATTGGTGGCAGGAAACAAGAGGGTAAATTCCGTACCGACATCTGGTTGGCTCCGGATGGCAATGGTAGCGGCATGCGCTTGCGCGATTCCGAGCAACGTTGCGAGCCCCAACCCTCGTCCAGGAAATTTGGTTGAAAAAAATGGGTCGAAAATTTTTGGGATCATGTCAGGGGCCATTCCGCAACCGGCGTCATGAATGGTTAATGCGACACCCTGGTCAGCCGGGAGATCTCCAATGACATACCAACCCTGCAAATTTTGTGTTGTGGGGTTCCATTCCGACGTGCGAACCGTGATGGTCCCATCTCCTTCTCCGATGGCCTCCGAGGCGTTCGTCACGATATTCATAATGATTTGGCGCAATTGGTCCTGATCTCCTCGAATCGGGGGTAGTGAAGGGGCAAGATCGTATTCGAAGGTGAGTCGTTTGGTTATGGTCGCCCGGACAAAAGGGGCCATGTCCTTGAGGAGCATTGAGAGCTGGACTGCTTGAAAGTTCAATTGGGTCTGCCCGGCAAAGGCCAACATTTGGTTGGCCAATTCTCCGCCACGAAGACCAGCCTTTTCAATGAAGGTTAAGTGCTCGCGAGCCGGGACATCTTGAGGAAGGGAACGAAGAGCAAGGCCGGAGCGGGCCACAATGGTCATCAGGAGATTGTTGAAATCATGGGCAATGCCTCCGGCGAGAACTCCCAGGCTTTCTAGTTTTTGTGAGTATTGGCGTTCAATTTCATGACGTCGTCGTTCTTCTTCGGCTTTTCGCCGTTCTGTCATATCACGGAGAGAGGCCAGATATGCGGGCTCATCTTCCCATTCAATTGGGACCACACGCATTTCCACGGGCGTCGGCCGTCCGTGTTCACTCATAATTTCTATTTCGGAAGTTCGGTTCTCGGTTACCGGGAACCCAAAGGGGGTTCCGGTTAATTCTGCGGATGTACGTTGAAAAAGCTGGTCTGCAGCCGGGTTGGTAAATCGAATGAGCCCATCCGTTCCCACAATGACCACGCCATCAATAATATGATGGATCAGAAGGCGAAAATGTTGTTCGTGATCTCCCAAGTTTCTCGCCCGCGGTTAAGACACAGCTTTTGGCGGAATGGCATTCACAGGCATTCGTTTTTTAATTGTATTCGCGAAAATGGAAAAATGACAGACCTTGTTCATAAGTTCTTCTTGATTGACCTCGAAGCAACCAGCCTATTGGTCTATAGCTGCCTGTGATATGAGCCTTCTTCGTAGGGAAATCACTATTTGACCTTGGAGGTTTTGTCAAAGGCAATGTGATTTGATGGGTGTTTTTAAAAGAGTTGCGTGCCACAGAAGCGATGGATGAAAGCAGGAAGAGGGAAATAGAAGGCTGATCATACGTCAGGATAGAAGGTTTTGCAAGAATCCCCAATAGAAGAGAGGGCGTCGAAGGGCTATGAAAATTCGGACACTTACACTTATTGGGGAGGTGTCAGTACGGCTGGAGTATTTTACTGAAATTGTTCAGCTATTTAGCAGATTTTTGAGCTTACAAGAGAGCTTCTGTTTTTCTAGGTATAGACCATATGTTGGGCACTCTCATTGGCGGGAAGCGGCGGAGCGACCCAATATCCTTGCATAGCATCGCATCCATGTTCTTCCAGAAAATCGGCTTGTTCTTGCGTTTCCACACCTTCGGCGATGACTTGTAAGCCCAGTGCTTTGCCCAAAGAGATGACGGCATTGACGATAGCCGCATCGTTGGTATTGTGTGGCAGATTTTGAATGAGGCTTTGGTCGATTTTGATGCCGTCTACGGGAAACGACTTCAGATATCGAAGTGAGGCATAGCCCGCTCCAAAATCATCAATGTACAGTTGGACACCCATCGCTTTGATTTCGCGAAGTGTCTGGAGGGTTTCTTCCGTTTCATGAATCAGAAATGTCTCCGTGAGTTCCAGTTTGAGGTTTTCCGGATCCAAATGTGAGGTTTGGAGAATATCTTCGATTAACGCAGGTAAATTGCCATGATAGATTTGTCTGGCCGAAAGATTGACCGCGACCCGTGGAGCTGGAAACCCCTGCTTCTCCCAATATTTGGCTTGTTTGCTGGCTGCTCGCAGGACCCATTCTCCGATAGGAATAATCATGCCATTTTCTTCCGCCTGGGGTATGAAGTGGTTGGGTCCGACAAGCCCTTGGTACGGGTGATGCCAGCGTAATAACGCTTCCATGCCGATCACGTGTTTCGTTGCAAAATCAAATTGTGGTTGGTAGTGAAGAAGAAATTCCTGTTTGGTCAAGGCCCGACGGAGCTCGACTTCGAGTGTCGAACCGTCTAGCCCGGCGGTCTTCATGCCGGCCGTGTAAAATTGATACGTATGGCCACCTTGGGCCTTGGCCCGGTACATCGCGGCGTCTGCATGGGATAGGAGCTCCTGGGGATTGGCGCTATCCCAGGGGTAGATGGTGATCCCAAGGCTTCCAGTTACATGCAGTTGGTGTTTGTTGATGATGACCGGTTGCGCCAGAAGGTTGAGAATGCGTTGAGCGATTGTGGCGACATCTTCGACAGAAATGATTTGTTCTAATAGGACCGCAAATTCGTCTCCCCCCAATCGGACACCCGTATCAATTTCTCTGATACATTTTTTGACTCGTGTTGCAACCGTCTTGAGTAAAGAGTCCCCGCTATTATGGCCGAGTGTGTCGTTGATTTCTTTGAAATGATCGAGGTCCAGAAACATCAAGGCCATTGCTGTGTCGTTCCGATTACAGCGAGCCACAGCGCAATTTAATCGTTCATAAAAAAGTCCGCGGTTCGCTAATCCCGTCAGATGGTCATAATGAGCCAACTGGGTAATACGTTGCGTTGCCCGATGGCGTTCGATGGCATATCGAACAGCTCTACACAGAGTGGAACTGCTGGTCTGGCCTTTGATTAAATAGTCCTGGGCTCCACTTTTCACGGCTTGAATTGCCCTGTTTTCGTCCTCAACCCCACTCAGAATCAGGATTGGTGCTCCAGGACAAAATTGGATGAATTGAGGAATGGAATCAAAGGATTTACCATCCGGCAAGTGCGAATCAAGGATGATAGCCTGGAACGGGTGTTGTTGCACGAGGTCTAGGGCGTGGGTGAGAGACAGGCTGTGCTCCAAGGTAAATTGGTTTTGGAGCCCCTCCTGCAGCATATTTTTTATGACCAAAGCCTCTTTTTGATCACTCTCCACCAATAGAAGTGTAATCATGGGCGATTCTTTCCCCCTGACGGCATGTTTTTGTTCGCAGGGAGTTATTTAGGTTATCGATGGGAGGTCCATCCTGATAATCTTGTCGGAAGTTTTGGCATTTTCTTAATAGTTTCTGTCACATTTTGTCTATTGGAGGCCTCAGAATGCGAGCCAGTTCTTTATCACAAATAAACTAAAAACATATTTAAATACAATTACTTAAGTTCCGATGGTCGATGGTGGAATTTTTGGATTTGATGTATTATTCTTGATGTTATTAAATGTATTGTATGTAATGATTTCATTAGGAAATTTAACTTTACTTTATAGGCAGAAATTTCGTATAATATTATCAAATTACGCCTTTTTCACCGTACCTCTATTTTCTCAAGCAATAGGTCTTATTCCTGGTTTCGCCTCGAAAGTAGATTACGTATTTTCTTTGAACTGGAGGCGAATCTCTTGATTGGATTCCGATTAGTTTTATTTTCCTCAAACAATTCGGCGTGGAAGACCGTCAGGATGCCTAATGTGACGGGGTTATCCGGGGTTGGAGGTATGACCATCGTATTGCGTGGAAAGTGATATGATTTTGTGTATAGCTATTAATTAAGGAGCCATGTATGGGGAAGACAGCGTCATTGCCAGAGGTGATTCAGCGTTTAATTGAGATTGGGAAGGCCAAAGGACATGTGACGATAAAAGACCTGACTCACATTCTCCCGGCTGATCAGATCACCTCTGATCAATTGCATACGATTTTAAGCGAATTGCATGAGGTCAATCTTCAGGTGATCGATCCTTCAAAGCGGACTGCCCTGCAGTTGGCTTCTCTCAAGAAAAATGCGGGGCAAGAAGATTCCGAGGATTCAGAGGAGGAACCAGATTCTTCGTTAGATATTGATTTAACGCCAGGGGAACCTACTCGTATTGATGATCCCGTTCGATTGTATTTGAAAGAAATGGGGCGGGTGCCTCTGCTCACTCGTGAAGGGGAAATTGAACTTGCAAAACACATTGAGGAAGGCAAACGTGAATTGGCGTGTGCCGTCTATGGTATGCCCGTCAATATTCAGTACCTTGAATCTCTTCATGACCAGCTCAAATTAGAGGAGATTCGTGTGCGGGATATCGTGCTCCTTCAGGAGACATTAGAGGAGGAGGAAGTTGAAGAAGAAGCCGTGGCCAGTGAACAAGAGGATGAAGAGCTTCGGTTACGAACACTGGAGAGTTTGGCAACTGTTCGCAAGCTCGGGCGGGGGCTGCTCTCCCTTTATACCCAAAGTCGAGAGGGACGAACGACCAAAAATACTAAAACACAGCTTGAGAAGCGTCGAGTAACCATTACCGATCAATTCGTGGATCAAATCGAGGCCCTCAACCTCCATCAGCGTGTCAAAGATCAAATGTTAAGGCGTGTCAAAGAGATAGGGCAGGAAATTCGGTCAATTGAAATGATGACCGCCCGTCATATGAAAAAACTTGGATTTGTCGGACAGGAAGGCATTCAGGTAATCGGGAAAAAGCCACGAGTGACCGCAAAAGGAAGTTCTTCCAAGCGTAAACAGCAATTGACTCCAGAAGAAATCGATCGATTAAAAGGGGATGTTCAGACGGGTAAATCCACTCTTCAACGCATCCAGGATGAAGTGTTGACTATGCCGATGGAAGAATTTACGGCTTCTTTGACAATTCTGGAGACGGCTGAGGAAAAAGTGAAACGAGGGAAAGCCCAGTTGATCGAAGCCAATTTACGATTAGTGGTCAGTATTGCAAGAAAATATACGAATCGGGGTTTGCAATTCATTGACTTGATCCAAGAAGGAAATATTGGGTTGATGCGGGCTGTGGACAAATTCGAGTATCAACGTGGATATAAATTTAGCACCTATGCAACTTGGTGGATTCGACAAGGGGTGACTCGTGCGATTGCCGATCAGGCCCGTACCATTCGGATTCCCGTGCATATGATTGAGGCCAATACCAAATTAGCTCGAACGGCCAGGCAATTAGTGCAACAATTAGGTCGTGAGCCGACCCCTGAAGAAATTGCCGAACGGATGGGGTTAACCCCTGAAAAGGTCAGAATGATGTTGGATATTTCGAAGGGAACCATTTCCCTTGAAACACCTATTGGAGAAAAAGAGGATAGCCAGTTAGGGGATCTGATTGAGGACAAAAATGCGGTTTCCCCCATGGATGCGGCAAACCGATATGACTTGCAACGCCAGATTGCCAATGCCTTAGGAGTGTTGACTCCTCGTGAAGAGACGGTGATCCGAAAGCGCTTCGGGATTGGCGATAGTACGGATCATACGCTTGAAGAAATTGGCCAGGACTTTGATGTAACCCGTGAGCGAATTCGCCAGATTGAAGCCAAAGCCTTAAAGAAACTTCGTCATCCAAGTTGTAGCCACAAGCTCCGGAGTTTGGTGGATCATCTCTAAACTCAAGAAAATTCGGAAGAGTGGGATGGGAAAAGCCCGTCATGTATATGGCGGGCTTTTTTTTTGCCTCACACTTCATTAATTCCTGACACGTGGGTGTCCGCAGTTAGATATTTTTTAGGCATTTTCCTTTTCACTCATTCGGTGTTCCCCTTCTCGGTGCAGGTATGGAGATGGTAAGATTTTCCTAATATGCGTATTTTAGTTGTGGAAGATGAGCCAAAGGTTGCGTCCTTCATTCGACGGGCATTGGAAGAGGAGAGTTATGCCGTTGATGTTTGTGCTGATGGACCTGGAGGATTGGATTGGGCCCAAACGGTGAATTATGACTTGATTATTTTGGACTTGATGTTGCCGGGACTGCCCGGGGTGGAAGTGCTAAAACGTGCTCGCGCTGCGGGTGTTAAAACCCCCGTAATGATCCTTACGGCAAGATCGGAGGTGGATCAACGGGTCAGGGGATTGGATGCTGGGGCGGACGATTATTTAACAAAACCCTTTGCGATTGAAGAATTGCTTGCCAGGACTCGATCGCTACTCCGACGGGCCGGAGGCGCGCCAACGGGCATTCTCCAAGTGGATGATGTGGTCTTAAATCCTGTTACTCGAGAAGTGACCCGTGGTGGACAACGCCTCGAATTCACGACCAAAGAATATGCTCTTTTGGAATATCTCATGCGAAATGCCGGACGGGTATTAACACGCTCAATGATTACCGAGCATGTATGGGATCTGGATTTTGATACGTTTACCAATGTGATTGATGTGTATATCAGTTACCTGCGGAACAAAATTGATAAAGGACGGGAACGCAGTCTGATTCAAACTGTTCGGGGAAGCGGGTATATGATGAGGTCTGACGGGTGAAAGCCACATCGATCCGGGTTCGATTAACACTGTGGTATGGATCTGCATTGGCTCTCATTCTCGTTCTCTTTGCCGTCGCGTTATATTTGGTCATGTCCCGTGCCTTGCGTGACCAGGTGGATGCATCATTGGATGAGGCCGCAGCCGTGGCAATCCGAACGTTGGGAGAACATCGGTTTGGACCATTTTTAATTTTCGAGGATTTATCCCAGGACTTTCCCGAAATAGCTTTGCTGGATAAGTTCTTTCAAATTTTTGGTCCGGCCGGACAGGTGACTATTCAGTCGGCCAATATTCAAAGTCGGGAGATTCCATTGAGTCAGACCTCATTTCGTGCCTCTCTTGATGGGAAATCAACGTTTGAGTCCGTGCAGTTTGAAAAAGGCGTTCCTCTCCGATTGCTGTCGGTTCCCATCCGACATGGCGACCAATTGGTGAATATTTTACGGGTAGGGACTTCCCTGCACCCGACGGAAAGAATGTTGCATCGGCTTGTTAGCTGGCCTCTATATCGCATCTCCCCTGGCATTACTCGTATCGTTGGTAGGGGGGTGGTTTTTGGCTGGGAGGGCTCTTCGGCCGGTACATGCGATTACACAAGCTGCACAACGAATTGCCGCTGGAGATTGGACCCAGCGAATACGAACTCCCCATTCAAACGATGAAATTGGACGGCTGGCCTCGACCTTTAACGACATGATCGGACGATTAGATGTGTCCTTTCGGCAAATTCGCCAGTTTAGTGCTGATGCCTCCCATGAGCTTCGAACCCCCTTAACCATCACAAAAGGTGAGACCGAATTGGCATTACGGCGACCTCGGCAAGCGGAGGACTATCGGGTGGTTTTGGAGAGCAATTTAGAAGAGATCGACCGTATGAGCCGGATTGTGGATGAACTGTTGTTTTTGTCACGTGCGGATCTTGGTGAAATTAAACTCAAAATGTTTCCAGTTCAATTAGATGATTTGGTTCAAGAAATTCAGCAACAAGCTTTGGTGTTGGGCCAAGAGCGCAATATCCATACGGTTCTCGAAACCATTGAGCCCGTGGTCGTCCAGGGAGATGATTTGCGTTTACGGGAATTATTGTTAAATCTCGTCGATAATGCGGTGAAATACTCTCAAGAAGGACAAACGGTGGAACTTTCTTTGAGCCTTGCCGGAGATCGGGGAAAATTGGTGGTTCGAGATCATGGGATTGGCATAGCTCCAGGGGATCAAGGCAGAATTTTTGATCGGTTTTATCGTACCGATGAAGCGCGCGCGCATGCGACCAAGGGCACTGGATTGGGTCTAGCGATTTGCAAGTGGATTGTGGAAGTTCATCATGGAACGATTGAGGTCCAGAGTGTGGTTCATGGTGGTTCTTGCTTTACGGTTTTCCTTCCATTGGCTCCCGCCGAAATACGAATTTAGGTTTTTTCAGTTTCTCCTCTATTAAAATCTTTTAATTTTCCCCTAATTTCCCTTTCATGTCGGGGTGGTACAAGTATATTTGTATCGACCGAACAGGAGTGTTTATCGTGCAGGAGAATTCACAAAGGAGTCGGTGGCTAGCTGCTGTCCTTGGTTCAATGGAATGCAACCGAATGCCCCAGTCAGGTAGCCATCGTGGTTTTGTTGGTTAAAAAGACCAATTCATATTTAGACGGGAGCCACGTGCCCTCTTATCCTTTAATGCACAGGAAGGGGATCTTCATGACTACACTTCAAGTTGTTCCACAGTTTAGTGAGACTCAGAAAAATCACGCTCCGTATTTACATAAGTCCCGATCTGCAAAACGTGCTCCCAAATTGTCCCGAGATCTCTCCAAATGGGCAGATTCGGATACGGAACAGGAAAGACGATCGAAAAATTTGTCTGAACCCGTGTCGGCAAATTTAGAATCGATGTATTTTCGGGGGTTTCGTTCACGCCCACTTCTGAATCCTCAGGAAGAGTTGGAGTTGGCTACTCGACTGTATCAAGGAACGGCAAGTCTCCGGATTCTGTTGCAACGGGCTCTTCACCTGGGCAGGGGGTTGAAGGGTCAACAAGAGGTAGAATTGATTCAGGAGGAACTAAAACGTCTTCTGGATTTAAATGGGTATTCAGCTCCTATTGTGGAAGAAATTATGGATTGTCTGTCGAATCTGGAATCCATTTCAGCTGCACGAGGCAAGGCAGGAGTAAGGGTCAGCCTGCAGTATGCGGAGATCCGCCGCGCAGTCCTTGATGTTCGCTTAGATATTGAAGAACCAAAAGATGCCTTGGTGCAGAGAAACCTTCGTCTTGTGGTGGATGTCGCCAAGCGGTATTTAGGAAGGGGTATGAACTTTTTAGATCTTGTGCAAGAAGGTAACATTGGACTCATGAAAGCGGCAGAACGCTTTGATTACACTCGCGGCTTTAAATTCAGTACGTATGCCACGTGGTGGATTCGCCAGGGCATTACGCGAGCGGTGGCGGATCAAAGCCGGACTATTCGCGTGCCGGTTCATACGAATGAGGCTTCCACCAAAATAGCCAAGACCGCTCAACGCCTCGCGCAGCAATTTGATCGAGAGCCCACTTTTGAGGAAATTGGGGAAAAATTAGAGATGACCGGTGACCGTGTGAAAGAAACCATTGAAGCGTTCCAGGAACCGATATCATTAGATGCTCCATCAGTGGACGGAGAAACTGAATTAGGGGAGTTGATTCCTGACTTGGCTTGCCAATCACCTGACGAAGAAGTGTCCCGCAAATCAAATGCCCAATGGTTAAATCAAATTTTCCAGATATTGACGCCTCGAGAGCAGCAAGTCATCCGTTTGCGATTTGGTATTGGGGTCGATGAAGCATGGACCTTGGAGCAGGTGGGACGGTCCATGTCAGTGACTCGCGAACGGATTCGTCAAATCGAGGTAGTGGCATTGAAAAAGCTCAAAGAGTCTCATGTTAAGGCGATGTTGGCAGAAATTCAGTGAAGTAAACGAGTTGAGGGATTCGAATTATACAGGATAGAGTAAAATGTAAAAAATAGGCTGTCCAACCGTCAGAAGTGAAATTTTTGGAAAAGCAGGAATCTTCGGATTCCTGCTTTTCTTTTTCAAGAGAGATTCCATGGTGGCGGTGCGTGAGGATTTGGGTTAATTTAATTGATATTGGAGAGATAATGAACGAAAGGTAGAGTGCGAGGGCATTTGTCTCATAATATAGGTGCTCGGGGGATTCCTGGGGAATTTTTCTAGACAGTGACATGAGAGAACATGGACGGTTTTTGAGTTGATCGTGTGTCGGCATGGCTATTGTGATTAATCAGAATCTCTCGATTCCCGATTCTGAGGTGCGATTTTCCGCCGCCCGAAGCGGGGGGCCCGGCGGACAACATGTCAATAAGGTGAATAGCCGGGTCATTTTGGAGTTTGATGTGATGCATACGTCCACACTCAGCCCGTATCAAAAGCAAAAAATTTCTGAAAAAGTTGGTCAACGTATGAATCAACAAGGCATATTGAGGCTCCAAGCCCAACGACATCGTACCCAATCCGCTAATCGGGCCGATTTGTTGAAAAAATTTGTTGATATTCTCCAAGACGCATTACGCCCTGTTAAAAGCCGTGTTCCGACGCGAGTGCCTTATCGAGCTCGCGAGAAGCGTCTAGAGGAAAAAAAACTGCGTACCCGAGTTAAACGGGTCCGTCAGACTCCTACCAATCTGGATGAGGCGTAACCCATCAGGAATACTTTAAGTAAGGAAATTTCATGACGACTCGTTCCCCTTTACCCGGTTCTTTGTTCCCCAATCCACCTCAGGCAAAACGAATTCCACACCAATTGGAACGGCACGGCCATGTTCGAATCGATGAGTATTATTGGCTGAAAGATCGGGACAACCCTGAGGTATTGGCTTATTTAAATGCTGAAAATGAGTATGCCGCTGCGTTGAGAAGTCATACTCGAGATTTGGAAAAGACCTTATATGAAGAAATCAAAAGCCGCATTCAACAAACGGATTTATCTGTTCCGTTTAAGCTCGGAGATTATTTGTATTACATCCGGTATGAGGAGAGAAAGGAGTATGCCCTGTATTGCCGGAAAAAGGGTTCATTAACCAGTCCGGAAGAGGTCATGATCGATGGCAATGTGTTGGCTCAGGGCTATGATTATTTTTCATTGGGTAATTGGAAGATAAGTTCCGGCCAGGATATCCTGGCCTATGCCATTGACAGGCAGGGCCGTCGTATTTATTCCATCGGTTTTAAAAATCTGACCACCGGCGAGACGATTGATGAATTCATTCCTTCGGTCACGGGAAATATGGAATGGGGGAATGACAACCATACCCTCTTGTATGCCAGGCAGGATCCTAAAACGTTACGCTCGTTCCAGATCTATTGTCACAGGCTGGGAACTGATCCTCAGCTGGATACCCTGGTGTATGAAGAAACGGACGACACATTTTCTGTTGATGTCGACAAAACAAAATCCAAGCGGTATCTATTGATTGGTTCGCATCAAACCATAACGAGTGAGTACCGGTATTTGGATGCCGATACTCCGAGAGGAGAGTTCCAGTTATTTCATGCACGGGAACGAGGGCATGAATATGCTGTGGACCAGCTCGGCGATCATTTCTGGATTCGAACGAATGATCAAGCCAAAAATTTTCGCTTAATGAAGACTCCTCTGAATTCGACGCACAAAACCCGGTGGCAGGAAGTCATTCCCCACCGTTCTGATGTGTTCTTTGAAGGACTGGAACTATTCCAGAATTACCTCGTGGTGGAAGAACGAAAGCAGGGCCTCATCCATCTTCGAGTGATTCCCAACCAGGATGGCACCGAACACGAACTGGATTTCGGAGAGCCTGCCTACCTGGCGGCTTTAGGCGATAATTGTGAAGTGGATACCCCCTATCTCCGGTTTGGTTATACCTCAATGACTACTCCCATGACGATCTATGATTATCATATGGAGACTCGTGAGAAAATTCTTCTGAAACAAGAGAAGGTCCTCGGTAATTTTCAAATTACCCACTACCAGACCGAGCGCCTCCTGGCTCCCGCTTCAGATGGAAATACTATTCCTATTTCCCTGGTCTACAGAAAGGGGTTTACGCGGAATGGGACGCATCCCCTATTGCTATATGGGTATGGTTCGTATGGGGCCAGCATGGATGCAAGTTTCAGCTCCCCTCGTCTCAGCTTGTTAGACCGAGGGTTCGTCTATGCCTTAGCCCACATTCGGGGCGGGGAAGAACTGGGCCGGCAATGGTATGAAAATGGCAAGTTATTACAAAAGAAAAATACCTTTACCGATTTTATTGCATGTGCTGAATTTCTTATTCAGCGAGGGTATGTTGCTCCTCAGCAATTATTTGCCATGGGTGGAAGTGCAGGTGGTTTATTAATGGGCGCGATTATGAATATGCGACCCGATTTGTTTCATGGTGTGGTGGCGCAGGTTCCTTTTGTGGATGTGGTGACCACAATGTTAGATCCCAATATTCCCCTTACTACTGGAGAGTATGATGAATGGGGTGATCCCAACCAACAACAGTATTATGACTATATGCTCTCCTATTCTCCCTATGACAATCTTGAACCAAAACCCTATCCGCATCTCCTGGTGACGTCGGGACTGCACGACTCACAAGTGCAATTTTGGGAGCCGACGAAATGGGTCGCTAAATTGCGTGCTCTTAAGATAGACAATCAACGTCTTCTCCTCAAAACCAATATGGAAGCGGGGCATAGTGGAGCCTCCGGTCGATTTAAACGATATGAAGAAACGGCGATGATCTATGCTTTTTTACTGGATCTCGCAGGTACTGTCGACATTTGAGCCACTTCTCCTTTCCTGTTCGAATTTTATTCCTCGCGTTCTTTTTTTAAGGTCCGTACACAAGTCTCCAAAATTGTGAGAATGGGCCGGCATGCTTCGCTGGTTAGCTGCCTGGTTGAATGGCATCAGATTTAACACGATTTAATGGAAGAAAATTCGCCTGGCAGCTTCCCTCTTAATATTTTGTCCTATCCAAGCCCGCCGATAATAGATGAATCTTCTCTCATTCGAGACGGCCACGAGAAAATCCTAAGGCTTGGATCATTGGGATCCATGTGATGGCATGGACACCGGATCGAAAGAAGCAAGCACGTCGGGTGTCATTGGTGAAACCTGGGGGTCTGCCATGTCCATTATACGGCCCCGGATTTCGACTGGGGTCTGGAAAAGGACGATGGCAGCCTCTTGCCAGATCGAGCAGGATTCTCTACATTCCTAGGCATGACCCCCCGACGATTCCGGGCAAAGGTTCTCAGCATTCGGCATCTGACCAAAGATGTTCGAGAATTGACATTGGTGTTGATAGATCCTCCCACGCTAGCTTTTTTGCCAGGTCAGTCGATTGCTGTGACAATCTCCGATGGGGCCTCCTCCTCATCGTTTGTGAGGTATTATTCGCTTGCCTCACTTCCCAGTTCCTCTCATCAACTGGTGTTACTGTTCAATGCGGGAGACCACGGGAAAGGGGCTGCGTTTTTGTTAGAGCATGCCGTGGGAGAGGAGCTTCATTTTTCGGGGCCTTTTGGCGCATTTCATCTCCATAATGATTCGGACCATGATCTGCTATTTGTTGGAACGGGAACCGGCATTGCGCCTTTATGGTCCATGATAGCCAGCCTCCTAGAGCAATCCTGCTCCCAACCCATGACATTATTATGGGGACTTCGAAGTGAACCCGACATTTACTATTTGGAAGAGTTGCAGCGGTGGGCCGACCGCCACGCGAATTTTTCCTTTATACTCACTCTGTCTCAACCGGGAGAGAATTGGAGAGGGAAGACTGGCCGGGTGACACACCTGTTAGAGGGGTTTCCCCGTGTGGACCGTCTGGCGGTGTATGTGTGTGGCAATCGAAAAATGGTTTCGGAAGTCGCCGGACTACTTCAACACAAGGGGGCCTGCTCCATCTACCGCGAACGGCATCACGAAGATACCTAATTTTTTAGTTCCCCTTTCGTCCACTTTGTCGTTCTCATTCCCTTCTTTCGGACCGTGGCTGCTAAGGTGAAGTGGGTCTTTACATCTATCGAGAAATATTTGCATGAAGTCCCATATAGAGGCGTGTAGACAAGATGATGTTTTTTTGGTTTATTGTGCAAAAGCCTTGAGGGCAGATGGTTTGGCGAGTGATTGAATGTGAATGATGAGATGAATTCCAACCCGTCTACCCTTGGGCAACCAGTTGAAATCGAGGAAGTGCCGCCTGATGTCGGCATCTATCTTCACGTACCTTTCTGTTTTAAACGGTGTCATTTTTGTGCGTTTTATCTGGTGATGCATGAAGAACACCGGGTGAAACAATTTCTTCAGGCTCTCGAACAGGAAATCGCCCTTTATGCCATGCAACGAGAATTGAGTCGGCGAACTGTGGCTACGGTGTATGTGGGAGGTGGGACTCCCACCGCCTTGTTGCCTGAGCAATTGTTAATAATTCTTACGAATATTTCCTCAACCTTTTCCCTATCGGAAAGATGTGAAATCACGGTTGAGGCCACTCCTGAATCCCTAACGACTGAGTATGCCGATATTCTTCTGCAAGCCGGCGTGACTCGTTTGAGTGTAGGGATTCAATCATTCGATCCCCAGGAACGGACGCGGTTAGGACTTTCCGGGACCATCGCGGAGGCCGTCTCAGGCGTGCAACGAGCGAAACAGTCCGGATTCTCCAATGTGAACCTCGACCTCATTTACGGGATTCCCGGCCAATCAATCCAGTCATGGGAGAGGTCGCTAACCCAGGCGCTGGAATTACATCCCTCACATCTCTCCTGTTATGCGCTTTCACTCGAAGAAGGAACTCGTTTCCATACAGAATTTCGGCGTGGGGCTTTTGAACTGATGGATCCGCATGTGGAGATAATTTTCCAGAATCAAGCGGAAGCTCAATTGGAACGAGGTGGATTTCATCGATATGAAATATCCAACTGGGCGAAACCCGGCAGCGCCTGTCAGCATAATCTTCGATATTGGCGGGGCTTGGAATATCTGGGGTTGGGGCCAAGCGCCCAATCATACATGGCAGAGAGCCGCTTTGGAAAAGTGTCCAATATCGAACAGTATATGAAACACCTGGAAGCCGGAGAATTGCCGATTGTCTCAAAAGAGTGTCTATCAAGACTTCAGCAGGAAAAAGAACGAATCGTATTTGGGTTACGTTTAATCGAAGGAGTCCCAATTCATTGGATTAAAGCATTATCACAAGACGAACCCTGGTCGATGTCTTTCCAACAGATGGTTAAAGAAGACTATCTCTTTCAAACTGGCTCACGATTACAGTTAACGCGGAAGGGTCGTCAATTTGCGGATACGGTTGGAATGCGATTATTGTAAGAACATAGTTAGAATCTAACTGGTAAACTGAGAAAAATATAATAATTTTTGAATCAAAGACATTCCGATAAGACATTCGTTTTAAAAGGCGTGGCATGCGGATTGTTGGTCTCTCTTTACACCATTTTGCAGAGTAAACCCACAAAGCTTGTGGGCGAATGTTCTCAGAGAATATTGGGAATTTTTCAAGGCATGAGATTTTTGGTTTAAGAGCATTGGAATGGGTCGAGTGATACCAATGGCCAAATTTTATATAGTCTTAACCGATTTATATGCCAAGCGTTGTGGTGGGGGCAAGTCCACGGGGCTGGAGGGATAGCTTGCACGAAGTGAAGAAATCCAGCAGTATGCAGCGATCTGAAAATTTGAGGTCGCGGGGAGAGTCGATGGTTGGTCCTTATATTTTGAAGGAAATCAGTCTATTCTTCCACCACCTGTTGTGTTGAATCATCATACTCCCGTGAAACCAATTTCTTCTATGCCTCTTGTTACCGGAAACGCTCCATCCCCACCTGCTCCAACACATCGTTTATCCAAAAGTCGCTTCCTGGCGGGCTTGCAATGTGCCAAGCGATTGTACCTGGAAATTCATTCGCCCGAATTGGCCACGCCTCCTACACCTGACCGTCGGGCGATTATGGACATGGGCACTGAGGTGGGAGTGGTGGCTCGTCTGTATTTTCCTCAGGGCGTTCTTGTTGCAGAAACACATCGTCAAATCCCTATGGCCCTTCTTCGAACGAGTGAGCTTTTGCAGGATCCAAACGTGACGGCCATTTTTGAAGGAGCGTTTGTCTGGCAAAGTATTTTGGTGCGAGTTGATATTCTTGGAACGGCTTGATTCAACACGTTGGCGGCTGGTTGAAGTGAAGGCGACCTCAAAAGTGAAAGCCACGCATCTTGATGATCTGGCCATTCAGACCGCCGTACTGGAGGGGGCCGGCATTGAAGTCGCCGGAAGCTTTCTCATGCATTTGAATACCCAGTATTCTTTTCTGGGTGGGGAGTTGAATTTGGACGAGATGTTCGTCGTGGAAAATAGGACGGAGGAAGTGCAGGCGCGCCGGGCATTAATTCAAGGACAACTTGAGGATATGTGGAGTACGCTGAAAGAGAGCACTCCACCACTTATTGCTCCGGATAGCCATTGTTATCAACCGTATGAATGCCCGTTTTGGGATCATTGCACAAAAGATAAGCCGAGGCGTTGGGTGTTTCATCTCCCGGGTAGTTCCAAATTGCAAACGCTATTAATGGAGGAGGGGATTGAAACGATTGATGAGATTCCCGACCATATTCAGTTATCGTCGATTCAGCAACGTGTCAAAGATAATGTGGAATGGATCTCACCGCTGCTGCGACCCCGTCTGGAGTCTGTCAGGTTCCCGGTTCATCACTTGGATTTCGAAACATTTATGCCGGCCATTCCTGCATTTGCTCATACTCGTCCCTATCGGCCGATCCCCTTTCAGTGGTCGAACCATATTGAATATCCTGATGGCACGATTGTCCATCATCATTATTTGTGTACCGATGGACGGGATCCTCGGGAGGAGGTGGCCATTAGTTTGTTAGAAAGCGTTGGTGAGACGGGGACCATTTGTGTGTATTCGGAATATGAACGATTTCTTCTCTTTGCACTGGGAGATGTCCTTCCACATTTGAAGCCCGCCCTCTCCAAGGTGGTACGCCGGTTGTGGGACCTTCTTTCCGTCATTCAGCAACATTATTATCATCCGGACTTTCACGGATCGTATTCCATTAAAACGGTGTTACCTGCCTTGGTTCCTACCTTGGCCTATGATGATCTGGCCATCCAAAATGGAGCCGTGGCTGCGGTGATGTATCAGAAAATGGTCTTTCAGGAAACCGATCTCATGGAACGGGCTCACATCGCACAGGCCTTGCATGAATACTGTGGCCGGGATACCTGGGCCATGGTTGAATTAAGACGGGTTCTGATGAATCGTCTGGGAAGTAGTCTTCCCTAAGAAGTTTGCCAAATTCCGTTGACCCGTCCGTCCATCGCTGCTAATATTTCCCGTTTCCTGTCTTTTCCCGACTCCACCAACCACTTATGCCTGTGTGCCAGTTTTTCTGACTCTCTCCACCTCACCTTTTCTTTAAGGAGTGTACATTGTGAATATCCTGGTATTGCATGGGCCTAATCTGAATTTGCTCGGAATTCGAGAGCCCAGCATATATGGGGCAATGACCTTGGAGGAATTGAATGCTTCACTCATACGGTTGGGAATGGAATTAGGTGTGACGATAGAAAGCCGTCAATCAAACGTGGAAGGGGAATTGGTTAACTGGATCCAGGAGGCGAAACAACGATTTGACGGGCTGGTTTTTAATCCTGCGGCCTATACCCATACAAGTATCGCCCTCCGGGATGCGATAGTGGGAGTAGAAATCCCTATGGTCGAAGTTCATTTATCCAATATCCATCGGCGGGAAAGTTTTAGACGGCGGTCTTACCTGGCTTCAGTGGCGCTTGGGCAAATTTCCGGCTTTGGACCACAAAGTTACCTTCTGGGCCTGAGAGCGTTGGTAGACGCCCTTCAGCGGAGAATCCCAGGATAAAGCTAAAATTCTGTTCACTTTTTTTGATGAGGAGTTGGATGACGTGATTACGACGGGAGATTTTCGAAATGGGGCGCGCTTGGAGTTGGAAGGGCAACCCTATTATATCGTGGAATTTCAACATGTAAAACCTGGTAAAGGCGGAGCCTTTGTTCGAACAAAACTCAAGGGGTACAAAACGGGTAATGTCATTGATCGAACGTTTCGTTCCGGGGAGAAATTTGATGAGCCCAATCTGGAGGAATGCGAAATGCAATTTCTCTATAATGCGGGAGAAGAGTTTGCCTTCATGAATGTCAGCAGTTTTGAGCAGTTCACCTATTTAAAAAGTCAATTAGGTGAAAATGTGGATTTGCTCAAAGAAAATACGGTCGTCAAAATCCTCGCGATACGTTTTGTTTTTTTTTTTTTTTTCCTTCGTTTGAGTTTCCTATTCCTGATAATCACCTCCTCGTAATTTGGGGCTCCAAGCTGGTGGGCTATGACCGCAAGCTCGAGCTGGTCCCCGACGTCCTGGAATCCTATGAAGTGCCGAAGGGCGCGTTTCACGCTCAGGCTGCGCAAGGGGCACCGCTGGTCCGACGGCCATCCGTTCACCGCGGAAGACTTCCGCTACTACTGGGAGGACGTGGCGAACAACAAGGAGCTGTCGCCCGCCGGGCCGCCGCGCGACCTGCTGGTCGAGGCGCAGCCGCCGCAGTTCGAGGTGCTGTCCGAGACCGCGGTGCGCTACACCTGGCACAAGCCCAACCCGCATTTCCTGCCGCGCCTGGCCGGCGCCTCGCCGCTCTTCATCTACCGCCCGGCGCATTACCTGAAGCCGCTGCACAAGAAGTACTCCGAGAAGGTGAGCAAGGCCGAGGCCGAGGGCACGGCGAAGCGCCGCTGGTCGGCGGTGCACAACCGCGCCGACAACCTCTACGAGTCGGACAACCCGGACCTGCCGACGCTGCAGCCGTGGATGAACACCACCAGGCCGCCGGCCGACCGCTTCGTGGCGGTGCGCAACCCGTATTTCCACCGCGTCGACCAGAACGGCCTGCAGCTGCCCTATATCGACCGCTTCATCCTCGCGGTGGCCGATCCGAAGCTGATCCCGGCGAAGACCGGCGCCGGCGAGGCCGACCTGCAGGCGCGCGACGTGCACTTCAACAACTACACCTTCCTCAAGCAGGGCGAGAAGCAGAACGGCTACCGCACGCTGCTCTGGCGGCCGGGCAAGGGCTCGCACTTCGCGCTGTTTCCCAACCTGAACGTGAACGACCCGGTGTGGCGCGCGGTGCTGCGCGACGTGCGCTTCCGCCGCGCGCTGTCGCTCGCCATCGACCGCTCGCTCGTCAACCAGGTGCTGTACTTCGGCCTGGGCATCGAGTCGAACAACACCGTGCTGCCGCAGAGCCCGCTGTTCCGCGAGGCCTATCGCGACCGCTGGGCGCGCTACGACAAGAAGCAAGCCTCTCAGCTGCTGGACCAGATGGGGTTGAAAAAAGGCCGTGACGGCATCCGCCGGCTGCCCGACGGCCGGCCGCTGGAGATCATCGTCGAGACCGCGGGCGAGAGCACCGAGCAGACCGACGTGCTCGAGCTGATCCGCGAGACCTGGCGCGAGGTCGGCATCAAGCTCTTCAGCAAGCCTTCGCAGCGCGAGGCGTTCCGCAACCGCGTGTTCGCCGGCCAGACGGTGATGTCGGTGTGGAGCGGGATCGAGAACGGCCTCGCCACGCGCCGACTCGAGCCCCGACGAGCTCGCGCCGACCAGCCAGACGCAGCTGCAATGGCCGAAGTTCGGCCAGTACCTCGAGACCGGCGGCAAGTCGGGCGAGGCGGTCGACATCCCGGAGGTGAAGGAGCTGGCGCGCCTGTACGGCCCTGGATGTCGAGCGCCACGCGCGCCGAGCGCGAGCGCGCCTGGCACGCCATGCTCGAGCTGCACGCCGAGCAGCAGTTCACCATCGGCGTGGTGTCCGGCGTGCCGCAGCCGGTGGTGGCGCGCCAGACGCTGATGAACGTGCCGGAGCAGGGGTTCTACAACTGGGACCCGGGCGCGTTCTTCGGCATTTATCGGCCAGATACCTTCTGGTTTAAGTAAGAATGCTCAGATATACGCTGCGCCGCGTGCTGATCATGATTCCCACGCTGGTGGTGATCAGCTTCGTCACCTTCGTCATCATCCAGCTGCCGCCGGGCGACTTCCTCTCCAACCAGATCGCCGAGCTGCAGAGCCAGGGCGACAAGGCGGCGGCGGAGAAGGCCGAGTTCCTGCGCAAGCAGTACGGCCTCGACAAGCCGTTCGTCGAGCAGTACGGCATCTGGGTCGGCGCCTGGCCGGGCGAGAACGGCTTCTCCGGCCTGATCCAGGGCGACCTCGGCTGGTCCTTCGAGCACGACCTGCCGGTGAAGGACGTGGTGGGCGATCGCCTGCTGCTTTCCTTCATCCTCAATTTCTCGGTGATCCTGTTCACCTGGGCGGTGGCCTTCCCCATCGGCTTCTATGCCGCCACGCGCCAGTACAGCTGGGGCGACCACGGCCTGACCTTCCTCGGCTACGTCGGCCTCGCCACCCCGAACTTCCTCCTCGCGCTGGTGCTGATGTACTTCGCCAACGCGCAGTTCGGCCTGTCGATCGGCGGCATCATGGACCCGGAATACCTCGGCGAGCCGTGGAGCTGGGCAAGGCGCGCTCGGTGATCGAGCACCTGTGGATCCCGGTGATCGTGATCGGCACCTCCGGCACCGCCGGCATGATCCGCCGCCTGCGCGCCAACCTGCTCGATGAGCTGCAGAAGCCCTATGTAGTGACCGCGCGTCGAAGGGCATGCCGCCGTTCCGCTCTGTGGTGAGGTATCCGCTGCGCATCGCGCTGAACCCGTTATCGCCGACATCGGCAACCTGCTGCCGAGCGTGATCTCGGGCTCGGCGATCGTCGCGGTGGTGCTCTCGCTGCAACCTCGGGGCCGATGCTGCTGGAGGCCCTGCGCAGCCAGGACCAGTACCTCGCGGGCTCGTTCTTGATGTTCTTGTCTTTGTCTCAGCGGTTCTCGGCATGTTCATTTCGGATTTGCTGCTGGCCGCTTTGGATCCTCGCATACGGCTTACGGGCGGGGCGGCGAAATGATGCTCGAGCACTGCGTTTCCCAGCGCCATTCGAGCCGCACGCGGGCGAGACGCTGACCCCCGAGCAGGAGCGCTTCTACCGCGCTTCGCAGTGGCAGATCATGTGGTGGAAGTTGAAGCGCCACCGCATCGCGGTGATCGCCGGGGCGATCCTGCTGCTGTTCTACGCCTCGACGCTGGTGAGCGAGTTCATCGCCCCCTTCGACCTGCATACCCGCGACACCAGCCACATCTACGCCCGCCGCAGCGCGTGCGCCTGTTCCACGAGGGCAATTTCGTCGGCCCGTTCGTCTACGGCTACAGCATGCGACTCAACATGCAGACGCGGAAGCGCGAGGACCAGGACGACCCAGGCACGGTGTTTCGCCTGCGCTTCTTCTGCCTGGGCGACGACTACGAGTTCTGGGGCCTGATCCCGGCCGCTTCCACTTCGCCTGCCCGGCCGAGAAGGGCACGCTCTCCTCTCCTGGGTACCGATCGATTGGCAGGGACCTCTTCTCGCGCATCGTCTACGGCACGCGATCTCGCTCACCGTGGGCCTGTTCGGCATCGCGGTGAGCTTCCTCATCGGATCCACCTCGGCGGCATCTGGGCTTCTTCCGGCGGCTGATCGACAACGTGATCCAGCGCTTATCGAGATGGTGCGCTCGTTTCCCGAGCTGCCGCTGTGGATGGCGCTGTCGGCGGCCTGCGTCACCTGGAGCCCGATCCTCGTCTACTTCGGCATCACATCATCCTCGGCCTGCTGACTCCGGGCTCGCGCCGCGGTGTGATGAACTGCTGGCGTTGCAGAGAGAAACTCGCCACCCGCCGCCGGGTCCTGGTGGGCAGCCCGCGTCATCCGCCGCCACCTGTGTCCTCGTTCACACTGATGGCCTGGGCCGCGCTGTGGGTGCCGGCAATGATCCTGACAGCAGTGTGACTCTCTCATTCCTCAGCCTCATAAGAGCTGGGCATATCTGACAAAGCACCAGAACATCAACATGGGGTGGTCGCTGCCCCCTGGCTGATGCTCTCGTGATGCAGTCTCACGATACGGTGGTACTCCACCTCAACTACTTGGCGATGGCCTCTCGCAATGCTCCACCCAATTGGTGCCCCGGCGGGGGTGCCGGCGGCCTGAGCAGTGGTCCAGGCTCCTGCAGATGAATGCCAGGACGCGCCATGCAGGTTGTTGTCGGCGCCATGCTTCACCCCAGATGGCGCTGACAAGTCACCGTCTGATGGCAAGGACCAACCCAAATTTTACAGGCAGACCCTAGGAGTAGTGGTGGTGATGACCCCAACAAGGAGGTGGTTGACCACCTTTGAGACACATCATGGCGCCTGCAGAGCACAGGGGTGCAGGGAATCTGCACTCCTCCACGGCAGTGAATGCCTCATTGGCCACGTTGAAGAACAGATACAGGCCATAGCCGTCAGTGGGAGGAGTACTGGTGCAGGATCCCGGTGAAGCAGTCTCCAGGAACCCATACCGGTGCCACGGTGGCTGTGATGACTGTGAGTGTTCTCAGTTTTCTTGATGTGGCAGACAGTAGATGTCCTCACAGCAATTTAACCATCATGAACAGTGTTCAGACGCGCCTGTTGGATGTGCAAAGAGCCACACCTCTCATGGAACAGGAATAGTCGACACGGAGAACCAGTATAAATGCATATAACACAAATACGTGGATGCATAGACACCACCATGGTGAGCAACACATATCATGTACCAACTTCAAGGAGTACCGTAGTGGAAGACGCAGTACGTTCCTGACAGCACATGCTCAAGCACACAGTAATGATCACCAGGCTGTCCAACAGAGCCCATCACGACCCTGAAGTGAGCTGATGGCAACTGCCAGCGCCATTCAAGAAGCTGATGGTAGGGGTCACGAACAGGACAGCATTGGAATAGCATTTGCAGCCGGATCTGGCATGACGGTAAAGCACCTCACATGGCAAAACGCCATGGCATGCCACATTTATTGGCCACGTCTCACCAGACGCCCAGAGCACTTGAGGATCGACAATGAATCCTTACGATTGCATCTGGCAGCATCAGGACTGACCCATCATCTGGAAGCAGCCCAATCATGACCCAGATGGCCATGCATGCAATCATTGCGTCATGTCGCTGCACAATGATATGATGATCTGGTGCAGCATCCTGATGAAGCCGTGAGCCGCGGGGAGCATGAATCTTGCACAGAAAGGCAGAGCTCGTGGGTCCTCTAGACACAGCCAACGCCCACTGGGCCACAGGCAAAGACCTCCTCGCATTCCATACCGTCATCCTGGATCGTGCAATGGACAACTGCTCTCGCCGCAACCATCTGGCAGCTCGGCCACTGCAGGTGCCAGCTATGTGAAGAGCCACCAACATGATGGAGTGCAGGTGGTTGGGGAAGATCAACGCCTGCCCCGCTCCATGGAGGAGTGGTTGTCGCACACCGTCAATGCCATCCTACACCAGGCAGCAGAAGTCTCCGGCAATCCCGGGCCGCGCGACAACCCGGACGATTCA
>CAWAXJ010000027.1:0-47871 GCA_963785905.1 uncultured Nitrospirales bacterium | reverse complement strand
AAGAGGGGAGAGCCCCGAGAGGTCAGGCAAGGCAGGGAGCGAGTCACCTCGCTCCCTGCTTTTTTTTTGGTGGTGTCGTTCGGATTTGAGGGAAAGGTGTTTTCTAAGGAACGAGAATCCCGAGACCCGTGAGGCAGGAAGGCATGTCACAGTACGTTGAATCTGACCGGCTTTTGGAAAAGGGGAATGGAAGCGGGAGGAGAGAGGTGTGGATGACTTACCTTAAAGAATTATTGAATCTTATGGATGAGGTGCATGGCTCCTGTGTCCGCGAAAGGATAATCGCCAGGGCATGAGCAAAAATGTAAATCACTTGGCACAAGTCCAAAAGCTATCCTGGACAACTCCCCTCTAACCATTTACTCAGGAATGAATGCCAGAACTTGGATATTTTTCGGTTTCTCCACCCAGCTCTTTTCACTCATCAGTAGCCACAAGGTTTTTGAACTACAAGATTCTTTTCGGTGGGCAACCGCCGGATTTAGAATTCAAGTGAATGAGGAAATAGAGCCTAAACTGTCCATGCTCAACGAGCCGGCCCTGTAGGACATTCCCCATTCTGACTCATCAAGTCAGGCCTTGGCTTGTCGAGCCCTTCAGCCCGCCCTGAGCTGAACCCCAGGTGTATTTGTACGATAATGAAGTCAGAGGATCTGTTGCGCGTGGTAGGTCGATTAAACTCGGGATACAGGACAAAAGCCGAGTCCAGAAATCTGGACTCGGCTTTTGATTGAATTTGCATTGGAAAGGGAAGGCTTTCCCATTTCCATGAATTGTACCCAACCGGCCTAAAAAGGAAGTAAGCCGACAGGAGACTGGTTGGAAAAAGGGGAAATTACTTCTTTACCCCCAAAATAGCATCTTTGGCAGCTTTAGCGACACGGAACTTTACCACTCGCTTGGCTGGAATTTTAATCGCGGCTCCAGTTTGGGGATTTCTGCCCATTCTGGCTTTTCGGTGCGCAAGCACCAGCTTACCAACCCCTGGTACCACAAACGCATTTTTTGCTTCTTTGTAAGCCAAGGCGGCAAAATCATCAAGAATTTGTGTAGCGATCTTCTTGGTGACATCCGCTTTTTTAGCCAGGTGATCGGCAATCTGCGACTTTGTCATAGCCTTTCCCATACAGTCCTCCTCCTCAATTGATTGTTTAGTAAGAGACACCATTCGTTGATTTCTGAGATTCCAAGGAAGGGATGCCTTGTCTGCCCTTTTCCCTAAAAAGGCTCTACGTAGGAACATCTGTTCCCTTTGACACAACGGCGCCAGAGTCTACCGAATGCCTTAAAAACTGTCAACAAAAAACAAGCCCAGTGCGGGGAATATTCTCTGTTCAATGCTTTTCACATGATCTTGGTGCCTTGCTGCCTCGGCTTTTACCACGGTAAAGTATGCAGGATTCAAATTAATCAACCTTATTTATTCGTGACTTTGGCACTACACTCATGAGGCATTTATCATGGCAAAAGAATTACCTGTTTTCCCTTCCCCACAACAATCAGATACTCCAGAACAAGAAGAACTGACCTATTCACGGGTGTTTTGCACGCGTGAAGACAGTCCTCCTCTGAGACTGCTTCTGGATTTTCTGAAATCCAAAAATCAAATTCCGCTAATTCCCAAAATGGATCATGCTGCCATTGAAGATTGGGATTGGGTCCACATTTCACTGGGCTATAGTCGGGAGCGGAAACCAATCCGGTTGTTTTGCGTGCGCGACCGAGGCACCTATCAGGATGTATTTGAAGGAGAGAAAACGTCGTTTTTTAACAGAATATCCGTCTTTGATGAGGTCGAAGCTCAGATTGCACGAGAATTTATTTCAAAAGCCCGCTTCATTGCCACCACCCAAATGGTGAAAAAAGATATGACTGACGAGGGCTATGATTTTAACGGATGGATTCTGGAGTTTTTCCAGGAAAACTGTAATGGCATTGTGCAAATTGACGGGCAGGGATTTTATTCTCCCAAGGGCGAACTCGTGGTGGATATGGAAGAAGTCGCTGAATCAGGGGAAGAAAAGGGCCCTACACCCACGACTGATGAACAAACATTGGCATAAGGATCATTGCCACCTGAGCCGCTTCAAAGAGAAGAGGTTAATGCAAGGGCCTGATCTACGGAGTGGCTATAAGTACGTTGCCTTATTCCCGGTAATCCATTGCGATAACCCCATCCATCCTTCAGCACCTCAACCAGGGCACCATCTTCAAAGTGAGACGGGTCATCAACCACATCCTTTCCGCACACCAATAGGTCGGCACGTTTCCCCTCAACGAGTGTTCCGGTATCGAGTTGACCAAGTTGATCTGCCGCCAAGCCGGTAGCCCCGAACCATGCTGCCAGAGCGGGCACCCCCTCTCCGATCAACGCAACCAATTCCATATAATTCCGGCCATGCATATCTGGTAACACGGGATCGGTTCCAGCCAGCAGTTTGAGCCCGCTCGCATGTGCCGTTTTAACGGCGAGGGCATGGCTCTCGGATACCTGTTGAACTTTTGCGCGAATGAAGGGGTTAAACCCTTCGGACTGGGCTAATCTCTGACCCACCCAAGAAGTTGGCGTCACGGTGCATCCCTTTGCATAGGCCTGTTCGGCCAATCCCTCATTCATAAAGGAAATATGCTGGATATCTTTGACCCCTGCCTGAATGGCCAATCTGATGCCACTTTGGCTATGGGCATGTGCTGCCACATACATCCCCCGACCAGCCGCTTCATCACAAATCGCCTCCATTTCCTCAAGGGTAAAATCGCGATGTTCTAAATGGTCTGTCGGAGAAACCACACCAGGACTCGCACACACTTTCACAAGATCTCCCCCACAGGCCGCAATCTCCCTGACCCGTTTTCGGCATTCCCACGGCCCATCGACAATGCTGGATGGACGTCCGGGGCCAGGAGGCCATAAACGCGACAGTTCACCGCAACACCGGTCTGGCCCTCGAAAATCCGCATGTCCTCCCGTTGTGGAGAGCATACAAATAGCCAGTTTGAGTCGCGGACCCAACAAAACTCCTTGTTCTACCAGCCGCTTCAGGACACCGGTGGCTCCGCCCACATCCCGCAAGTGTCGTAATCCCACCCTGGACTAACGTGCGGTACAAGATACGCTCTGCCCAAAATGGAGCCTCCGGCGAATTCATTCGTTCCAGTTCGACATTCCCCACTCCCCATAAGGTCACATGCCCATGACAGTCGATGAGCCCAGGAGTCACGGTATAGGTAGAGCAGTCGATGCGGTGAACATCGGATCCATTGTGGACGAGTCGGGTTATGCGGAGAGACAGCCTTGATGATTCCCTCATCAATCCATACATCAACCCGTTCGTGAATGGCCCTGGAAGTGGCGGACGTCCCGTCATAAAGTTTGTGAATATTTGAGAGAACAATCATGACATCCCCACACTCTCTGAAAGATACATTCTGTTGAACACCCCTCATTTCTCTACCGTAAATACCCCAAGATCCGCAACACCTTCTCTTCCATCTCCTAGGCAGGCGCTTTGTTAAAAACGAGCTGGCTTTCGGAGTTTACCGCCTGATAAACCCCAGAAATTTTGCGCTGAGTGAAACGGTTCACCCTCAAACCCAGGGACCAACCCTATCAACAACAAGCTGCATAGTTTAACCCTCAAACCGCCAAATGAGGATTCCACTTATCTCCCAAAAATGTCTTCCCAATCATCCCCGGCGGACATGAAAGTTTTTGCAGAATGAGTATAAACATGATAGGCTTGATAAAAATTATCTCCTCATTTTTCTCTACCTGTGGTAGTCACTTTTGTCAGCAATTTTCCCTCTCTATTCCGTCACGATATGCATCAGCGCCGGTTCTGGATAAGACCCACCATTCTTCATCAAAGTCTAAGTGATTAAAATCAATTTTCATTTCTGGACATCAATCACACCTTAATGAGGTGTAGCTCAGCATGACTACGTTTGCTCGCCGCCACATCGGTTCCAATGATAGCCAGATCCAAGAAATGTTGGCAGCGCTGGGGCTGTCCTCACTAGATGCCCTTGTGCAAGCCACGATTCCACAGGACATTCGTTTTTCCCAGTCTTTAAATTTGCCAACGGCACAATCGGAAGAAGACGTGCTTGCCGAACTCCGTCGCGTGAGCACCCATAATCAACTGTATCGATCATTTCTCGGTATGGGCTATTTCGATTGCCTGACTCCCCCGGTGATAGGGCGGAATATTCTGGAAAATCCCGCATGGTATACCCAGTACACCCCCTATCAAGCGGAAATTGCCCAGGGACGCCTTGAGGCCTTGCTCAATTTCCAAACGATGGTTGCCGATCTGACAGCGCTTCCTCTGGCCAATGCTTCTCTTTTAGACGAAGCCACTGCCGCTGGGGAAGCGATGAGTATGTGTCGGGTACTCAGCACTTTGAAGGGACGCACATTTTTCGTTGCGGAGGATTGTCATCCGCAAATCATTGCCGTTCTGCAGACCCGAGCCAAGCCGTTAAACATATCAATCACCCTTGGCAATCCGGACACACTGGATTTTTCAAACGACGAAACTTTCGGAATTCTTCTTTCATATCCTTCGACGGACGGAACCCTCCGCGCTTACGAGGATGTGACCCGCAGGGCACATGAATCCGGTGCGGTGGTGGTTGTCAGTACCGATCTCCTTGCCTTGACACTCTGCGTGCCACCAGGGGAATGGGGGGCGGATATTGCGGTGGGGTCCTCGCAACGATTTGGAGTGCCGCTTGGCTATGGCGGTCCCCATGCGGCATTTCTGGCGACAAAGGAGGAATTTAAACGGCACATCCCAGGGCGGGTCGTGGGGGTGTCCAAAGACGCTCATGGTCGAATGGCGTATCGTCTAGCCCTCCAAACCCGTGAACAACATATCCGGCGCGACCGGGCGACCAGTAATATCTGTACCGCCCAGGTGCTGCTGGCAAATATTGCCAGTATGTATGCGGTTTATCATGGCCCGGACGGTTTGAAAGAAATCGCAACCGGTGTCCATCATCTCGCAGAGCTCACTGCTGAAGGTCTTCGTCGGTTGGGATGTCAACTTTACTCTGATACCTTCTTTGATACCCTCAGAGTGCGATGCACTCGATTAAGCTCTGACCAGATTATCAACAATAGCCGTAGGAATTTGATAAACCTTCGGCAGTATGCTGACGAGTCTTTTGGCATTTCCCTGGACGAAGTGACGACCATCAAAGATGTAGGTCAGCTCCTGATCCTTTTTACTGACAACGGTTCACTTCCTTTTTCCTTGGACGACCTGGCCGGCAACCTGGTGTCATCCATTCCAACTACATTTCAGCGGCACTCACCCTTTCTCATGCATCGTGTTTTTCATGACTATCATTCCGAGCATGAATTGCTCAGGTATATGTATCGTCTTCAATCCAAAGATCTTTCACTCGTTCATTCCATGATTCCATTGGGATCATGCACGATGAAACTCAATGCGACTGCTGAGATGACTCCCGTGACCTGGCCGGAATTTAGTCGGTTACATCCATTTGCCCCCGGTGACCAGGCCCAAGGATATCAAATGTTGTTTCAGCAATTAGAAACATGGCTGGCCGACATCACCGGGTTTGCCGCCGTTTCTCTTCAACCCAACGCCGGTTCGCAGGGGGAATACGCTGGATTAATGGTCATTCGGGCTTATCAAGAGCAGCGGGGGCAGAGCCAACGGAATATCTGCCTCATTCCGGTATCCGCTCACGGGACGAACCCGGCGAGTGCGGTGATTGCCGGTTTGAAAGTTGTTCCAGTCGCCTGTGATAGCCAGGGAAACATCGATATTCGAGATTTAGAAGCCAAATCCACCCAATATCATGATACCTTGGCCTGTTTGATGGTGACATACCCGTCCACCCATGGGGTGTTCGAAGAAGGCATTCGTAAGGTCTGTGAAATTGTGCACACTCATGGAGGTCAAGTGTATTTGGATGGCGCCAATATGAATGCCATGGTGGGCTTGGTCCGCCCTGGTGCGATCGGTGCTGATGTGTGTCATCTCAACCTGCACAAAACCTTTTGCATCCCCCACGGCGGTGGCGGCCCAGGGATGGGGCCTATTGCCGTGGCACCCCACTTGGCTCCCTTTTTGCCGGGTCATCCCTTGGTTCAAGTGGGAGGATCAAAAGGAATCGGGCCTATCGCTGCCGCCCCGTATGGCAGCCCGAATATTCTTCTCATCTCGTGGGTTTTCATTAAACTCATGGGCAGTGAAGGTCTCACAAAAGCCACCAAAGTGGCCATCTTGCACGCGAACTATATGGCCAATCGATTGAATAAATATTATCCGGTGCTCTTTACTGGAAAAAATGGCATGGCGGCTCACGAATTTGTTTTAGATCTTCGACCATTTAAAAAATCAGCGGACGTGGAAGTGGAAGATGTGGCAAAACGGCTCATGGATTTTGGATTCCACGCTCCCACGATATCATGGCCGGTTCCCGGCACCATGATGATCGAGCCCACCGAAAGTGAATCCAAGGCGGAATTGGACCGGTATTGCGACGCGCTTATCCTGATCCGCCAGGAAATTGCCGAGATTGAAGACGGTCGCCTCCCTCGCGATAACAATCCCTTAAAGCATGCACCTCACACCATTGAGATCATCGTACAATCCGAATGGCCACATGCCTATTCCCGGGAAACGGCAGCCTATCCGGCGCACTGGTTACGGCAGTATAAATTCTGGCCGACCGTCTCGAGAATCGATAGTGTCTATGGAGACCGGAACCTGGTATGTACGTGTCCGCCCCTAGAATCCTATTCCTCCTAACTCACACAGTTGGCATTCGAGAATTCACGGAATTCTCCAACTCCATAATTCATACCCAACCCGAATCATTTGAAGACCTCCAGCCCGCACAATCTGTTGATCGGCATGCTTCTTGGGATTCTCACGGGGATCCTGGTGGGAGGTTTTGTCCCGACTTTTGGACTGGGTATCCAATTTCTGGGTGATTTATTCCTTCAAGCGTTGTTTGCTCTTGTGGTGCCATTGGTTATGAGCTCCGTTATTGTGGGAATAGCTAGTTTGGGTGACGTTCGACAATTGGGGCCACTGGGGGTGCGAACACGTTTTGTTCTTCCTGACGACGACAGTTCTGGCTGTTTTAGTGGGATTACTCTTAGTGATCGTCTTGCATCCCGGCGTACCTTTAGAGAAATCAGGTATGGAATCCGCAGGTTCTTCTCCCTCAGAGGTTACCGAACAGATGGAAGACAAACCCGCCACGCTTGTCGAGCTGTTCAAAACCATTCTGACCAGTTTGGTTCCTAAAAATCTATTCGCCGCCATGGCAGAAACACAGATCTTACCCTTGATTGTTTTCGCATTGATCTTTGGGGGAGTCTTAACCACCATCGGGGACAAAGGCATCCTGGTCATTCGATTGTTCGAGGGGATTAACGACGCCATTATGGCGATTGTGCACCTTCTGATGTGGGTGGCCCCTGTTGGAATCGGAGCGTTAATTGCAGGACGATTGGGTGAAGCAGGTGGATTTATAGGATTTTTGCCGCAACTTTCCAGTCTCGGCGCGTATGTCTGTACGGTTATTCTCGGCTTGGGTATTCATGGATTGGTGATCCTGCCCTTGGCGTTGCGATTCTTAGGAAAACAATCGGTGCCTTTTTACGCAAAAGCTATGACCACGCCGTTGATGACCGCCTTCTCAACGAGTTCGAGTTCAGCCACTCTCCCGTTGACGATGGAAAGTCTGATCGAAGAAGCGGGGGTGTCCCGCCGTGTGGTGAGTTTTGTGGTGCCGCTGGGAGCCACAATCAATATGAACGGGACGGCCCTCTACGAAGCCGTTGCCGCCATGTTTATTGCACAGACGTATGGAATCGAATTAGGTTTGGGCGGAACTATAGTCATCCTTATTACCGCGACACTGGCCGCCATTGGCGCTGCTGGAATCCCGGAAGCAGGACTGGTCACAATGGTTATTGTGTTAAAGGCCGTGAATCTGCCCATTGAAGGCATTTCCCTAATTTTAGTGGTGGATTGGTTTTTGGACCGTTGCCGAACGACCGTCAATGTCTGGGGAGATGCGGTCGGTGCCGCTGTGATTGACCGGTGGGAATCCGATGCCCTCCAATTGCGAGAACAAGACTCGCCGGGATGATGGCTTTCCTTCATGAGTTTACAGGCCACCTCGATCTTTGCGCGGAATGGCCAATTTGGCATCGATAAAATCTTGATGGCTTAACTCCATGCCTTTGGCAATGCTCCGGATTTCCTCAATTTCCTCAAACGACGTCTGATCAGCCGCATTAGCCACTGCAAAGAGACACCGCAGAAAATCCCGCCGTTCAGACAAAGCCGTTAAGTCGTTAAATCGTTTAATTAGACGCACTCCATCCAAACCCCTAAATACCCGATGGTGACTGATATCGACCACCAGCTGGGCATGCTCATCTGATAAGTTCCATTCCGATTTGATGATTTCCCTCATAACATGTTTTTCCTCGCCGGACACCTGATGATCCACTCCCGCGACACGCGCCATGAGTCCTGCCGCCAAACACAATCTCCGGATCTCAGAATCCTCTAACCTTAGGGTCATCCCCTGGTCTCTCAGTTCCATTGTCACCTGGAAATAAATCGTATTTTTGATGAAATCTTCCAAGCGGCTTTCCCGGTCCTGTTCATCGGTATAATGTTGCCCGCGAAGATTCAGGATCATCCGCAATGGACGCCGAAGATGTTCCAGAAACCCTCCGCTCCCCCGCTCGATATCCTCCCGTAACTGGTTCACCACCTCCGTCTGCCGGTCAGACGCTTGAGCATCACCGGGTACAAGTTTGTCAAGAGCCTGCAGCGCTAACGTTTTATCTGTTTGAGAAGTCATTCTCCCCAAGACACGATTCAAGAGACGCTGGCGTTCTTTCTCACTCACCGGTGACACCATATACAGTTCCAATTCCATCCATTCCTCTCCGGAAATCTCGGGCAAATGGAACAGGAGTTCCTTCAGCCCGTTTACTTCAGTGGCCGAAAGTGTCCCGTCAGCCCATGCGGCTCCGATCAGAAGTTTCCCAAGGTCAAGAATAAAACTTTTGTCTGCCATCCTCACCCTTCCTTTCCGTATGCGGGATGGTGCCGCTGTAATGACTTTACATCCAAAGCCAATTTTACAGGTGAAGAAAAGATGTAGGAAGTTCGAGTGGCAGTATACCGAGACTTAATTCAGAGGCTAAAGAAAACGGGGAGAAGCTTCATGCGGTGTTCTCGGACACCTCACTCAATTAAGGGGACTTTAGGCGCAATTCGTGAAAACATTGGAATCCAGAAACGCTCTAAATACATCTTTCCACGTCATGACCCCTTGGATCACGCCGTCATTAGTCGTGACCGGAAGACAGGAGACCCCACGAATTAACATCAATTGAGCCGCTTCCTGTAAGGGGCAGGATTGACGAACCGTCACCGGATAATGCGACATAATTTGATGGGCACGTTGGTTGAGGGTCGCTCGATCTCTATTAGTTTCCGACATCGTTCCGACATATGGGCTAATGGCTTTCAACATATCCCTGGCGGAAATAACGCCCACTAATTTTGTATTTTCCATGACGAGGAGATGGTGAAATCGAACTTTTCTGAAAATATCTCGAATCACCTCGAGTGAATCATCCATCTTACAGGTCTTACCCTCATAGGCCCCCATGGGGTCTACCCTAGGATTGCTAAAGGAAGGTCATTCTCGCATACTTTTCTCCTCAACGGCTTCAACCGGCAACTATCCTCTTCGCCAGAATAGAAATAAAAGTTTACCGAGTCCTGGACGCCTCATTCTGTTTGCAGTGGCCTTCCTGATTTTTTCTCAATCCCTGCACAACGGTAAGAAATACAGGATTAGGTTGAATGCCATTCGCGACTGATCGGCCTGTGCGATTTCGCTCATAATTCCCCTTACACTTAGTATCGACCAGGCACGCCTAACACGTCCTACCGCAATTCAACATGGCAGGATGGTTGAAGAATTAAGTAGTCAGAGGTCACTAGGAATAATCACCTCATAGTGGTCTGTGATTTGCTGTATATAGGAATTCGCTACGGACGGTTCCTGCCCTCCCTATTCCCCGGCTTCGTAGGAAAGTTATCCCCCTTTCTCAGGAGTGCATTATACAATGGTCTTTCGTCTGTCTTATATTCCTCGTCACCTTCTGGTTTCTGACCAAAAACCTGTCACGACAGGCCGTAGTAATTAACGGAGGACCACGATGATGTTTCAGGAAGCCGTCGCTCCGGCTATGGAAAAACCCGAGAATGGTGTGCGTGGGCTGAAGCATTGGCGCTACGACCTCATGGCGGGATTGCAGGTCTCGCTCGTGGGGCTCCCACTCTCGCTGGGAATCGCAATCGCATCCGGTGCGCCTCCGATTGCGGGTCTGATCTCAGCCATTATTGCGGGGTTGATCTTTCCCTTCCTCGGTGGAGCCTATGTCACAATCAGTGGACCCGCGGCCGGTCTCGCGCCGGCATTGTTGACCGGTGCCCTCACGCTTGGTCACGGAGATTTAGCACAAGGGTATCCCCTCTTACTGGTCGCCATCTGCCTGACCGGCCTGTTGCAAGTGGTGTTAAGTTTTCTTCGCGCCGGGAAATTCGCCATGTACTTTCCCATCTCGGTGGTAGAAGGTATGCTGATGGCCATTGGAATCATGATTATCGTGAAACAGATTCCGTCCCTGCTGGGTGATCTGACGCCTCCCGTCAAATCTATTCCGACTGCCATCCTCCATTTCCCCCAATACATCCAAGGGATGAACCCGGAGATCTTTCTCATCGGAGGCCTCTCCTTAGCCCTCCTCTTTCTTCTCTCAAACAGAAAAGAACGGTGGGCCACACTCATCCCGCCGCCCCTTCTAGTCGTGGGACTAGGTATCGTCACAGGCTGGTTGCTTCACCTCCCGAATGAATACCTGATCAAGGTGCCCTACGATATTCTGGAACATGGCATTCGTCTTCCTGCCTTTTGGGATGCCTGGCAGCAAAGGGATTTGTGGATGAGTCTCCTGGTGGTCGTCGTTACGCTAACCCTCATCGATGGGACCGAGTCACTCGCCACAATTGCTGCGGTCGATAAAATCGATCCCTATCATAGAAAGTCTGACCCCAACGTCACGTTGAGGGCCATGGGCATCTCCAACACGCTATCCAGTTTGGCCGGCGGATTGACAATCATCCCCGGGGGTGTAAAGAGTTCGACCAATATCCAGGCTGGAGGACGGACCCTCTGGGCGAACTTCTACTATGCCATTTTTCTCGCACTTTTCTTGTGGTGGGGCACAGGCCTGATCAATCGGATTCCCCTCGCCGTCCTGGCCGCGGTGCTCATCTATGTCGGATGGCGACTGTGCGAGCCTCTGATCTTCCGGAAGATTCTGGCGATCGGCAAGGAGCAGTTCTTGATCTGTATCGTCACGATCGCCATCACCTTGTTCACATCGGACCTGTTGCTCGGCGTGGCCGTCGGCATTTTGACCAAGATCATCGTGCTTTGTTTTCATTCCGTACAGTTTGTTATCGAAGAAATTCCAACTGACCAGTCTTCCCGCAGACCGTACACAAGGATCCTGTACGACGCGTTCGAAGAATTGTTCACAAACCCAGTCATCCGGATCGGAGACGGCCGCGGCTCTCGGGAACGTTATAGCGTGAAGCTTGCAGCGAATAACATGATCCCGGGGATTGGTGGAACGGCAAAAGACACGTACAAAATTTATTTATCTTCGGTCACTTGCATGAATCTGGTCAAACTCGACAAGATACTCAGCAAAATCTCCGATCCGCCAAACCCCGGCTCCAACTTCATGGTCATCGTCTTAGGACGGATTATCGACCATACTTCTATGGAGTATTTGCACCATTTCCGGGAAAAATGTATTCAAGCGGGCCATACATGCGCCCTCGTCGGGATGGAGGACTTTCAGGCGTTGTCGGATCACGTGTTGGCCTTCCGCATGCTCAACCACCACCTACAGACAATCGAATAGGAAAATAAGGGGGCGTGTCGCTCATATCTCACTAGCGCTGTATCCATGCAGGCAGAACAGTCGGTACATGAACGGTAATCACTGGGATGCCTTGTCTTCAAAATCAAGCACGGTAAGGAGTACATCACATGCAAGCGAGTATTTTCGTCACCGATGACGAGTCTGCGGTTCGCAAAGCAATTGTCAAGCGACTATCTCGTCGCCAGCATCAAGTCAGGGGCTTCCAATCCGGAGATGAGTTGTTGGCCGCATTAGAGCAAGACCAGCCCGACCTGATCCTCCTCGACCTCAAGATGCCTGGAATGTCTGGGATCGAGGTCTTGATACAACTGCGCGCTAAGGCTCGTGACGCGGTGATCATCATTCTGACCGCGTATGGCACCGTCGAAGATGCGGTCGAGGCCATGAAGCTGGACGCCTATGATTTTCTGATCAAGACTGTGGACCTTCAGGGTGTAGACCCGGTCGTGGACCGAGCGTTGGAGTATCTTTCGCTCCGACGTCGGATAGCGCATGAGGCTGAGAATGATGCGGCACTCTATGCATGGTCCGGCCTGGTCGCGAGCAGCGCATCCATGACAGATCTCCTGGCACAAATGCGCGAGGTAGCACAGGATCCGACGACGACGGTCCTCCTGATGGGTGAAATCGGAACTGGCAAGGAATTCTTTTCTCACGTAATACACCATAATGGTGTTCGTGCAAAGGGCCCATTCGTGGGGATCAATTGTACGTCTCTTCCACAAGAACAGTTCGAGCGGGAGATCTTCGGGTATGAACGGGGGGCTTTCGCGGGCGCAGAGCAGCGAAAACTTGGCTTGATGGAGCAGGCAGAATCCGGCACGTTGTTTCTGGACGAGATCGGCGAGCTTGATCTCGCGACACAGTCCAAACTTCTTCAGGTTCTTCGGGATCGATCGTTCCGTCGTGTGGGAGGAACCGAAGACATCGCAATGGATTTGCGATTCATTGTTGCCACAAACCGCGACCTCAAGAAGGCAGTATCTGAAGGACGCCTTCGAGAAGATCTTTTCCTTCATCTCACGGCGTCGACCTTAAGCCTGCCTCCCCTTCGAAGCCGTATCGAGGATATTGTGCCACTCACCAAACGATTCATTGTGAAATTCGGCGTAAAGTTTGGCAAGGAAGGGGTTGAGATTGATCCGGAAGCCATTGCAATCCTGGAGCGATATCCCTTTCCAGGAAATGTGCGCGAACTGCAGAATGTCATCGAGCGCGCCATGATTTTATGCAAAGGGAAAACATTGACAGCTAGCGACATTCCCTGCGGTGACACTTTTTCGTCTCGCGGAAGTCAACTGTTGCCTATCCCCAACCCATGACGGCTTTTTAAAAATCTTCTGGTAGTTTAGATAAAGATGAGACTTATCCAACCTCGATTTGTCTGGACCCATATTCCAGCATAGAACGCCACACTCCTTGTCCTCCCCACCTGAGGTCGTGGGACAATTCGTCGTTCAAGTCTTCTCAGCAACCACAATATCTGAGGTCAATAGTGGCAGAACCTTCGCAACCGATGCCAAGTGTAGCCCATCAGAGTTGAAAAAAGAGATTCATGCAGGTGGATGAGGCATGGAACTCAGAAGATCATTCACAAGGGTGACAAGATCGTTCAAGGGAAATGGTTTGGAGAGAGTGCGGGTTGCGCCAAATTCGGTTGCCTCCACCAGGAAATCCAAATCACGACTCCCGCCACCAGACATGGCAATGATCAAAGGAGGAGAAGCTGTCCCACAGAGAACGCGTATCACCTCCAGGCCATCCATTTCAGGCATCAGCACATCCGTAATCACCAGATCAACCGGACTGTCATGATAAAGTTTCAATCCCAGCCGGCCATTTGGAGCCATCTGCACATCATAGCCTTCGAGCATCAAACGATCCCGCAAGGTGAGACGTAATTCAGGCTCATCTTCCAACAGTAAAATTCTTGGCTTCACACCTTCACCTCCCAGTGTATCTACCCTCTACGCCCGGCCCTCCACTATCACCGTTCCCAATCTGCGGTTCTCATATGGTCTTTTATCAAAAGGAACCCAATGCATCGTCTTTCTGGAGACAACGTAGAGGAAATTATTATTTGCATGCACGAGACACCAACGCCAGAAGTTCCTGATGATCGTACGGTTTCGCGAGCAACTCAAAGGCACCGGCTTGCTTCGCTTCATGTTCCATGTCTTTTGTCATATTACCACTCAGGAGAATCACACGAACCTCCTGTCCCTTCACACGGTAGGACAAAGCTTTGAGGAAATTCAACCCATTGATAACCGGCATATGATAATCTGATATAATGAGGTCCACGTCGAGTCCTCCATCCAACAAGACCAGAGCCTCCAGGCCATCATCGGCTTCCTTGCAGGTAAACCCGCAGTTCTCTAAAAAGAGGCGCAACGCCCGTCTGAGGGGTCGGTCGTCGTCAATTAATAGAATAGGTTTATTCATAGGGTAGCCCGATGGAATGGCCACATAGTTTTTCAGGAACAACCTCGGGCCTACGACTTCGCTTTTCGTTGCCAGATTCATTAATCTCTTCCTAAATGGGAGGGACATGAATCGGATAGTCCCTCTTCGGCAAAACCTCATATATGCAAGAGTGTAAGCAAAAGTGTTGCCAGTCTCTCTCAGAAAGTTTATTCCAGAATGGTTTGAAGTAACATATTGAAGTTAAAAGGAAACTGGGTTTAACGCTCTACCAATAATTCATTAGTTGGTGAAGGTAAGCCGGAATCAGATATCCAAATGGATAATGGGCGTATCCCTTTGGTGTTTTGCAGAAAGAAATATTCAGAAGTGTGTGCTCTTAAGAAACAGTATCATATTATTGGAAGCGGACATGTTTTTCTCAAACAAGTGGAAGAGGTCTCACGTGTTGAGAAGTGGGCCTAGACCCTTCACAAAGAGAATCCGAAAGGAGTTCTTAGGTCGAACACTCCGACTCATTTGATACCCTATGAGAAACTTGCTAAAAGACGCCTTCAGGATCTCTACATCCAATCGTATTTTTGATGACACGTAAAGCATGAAAGCCAATTTCTCTCAATTTCATCCAGACCGATTTTCATTTTCCGACGATCCGGTGTTAGTTCTGGAAGATTTTTGGAGTGCGGAAGAACGGAAGGTTGTTCGAGAAGCGATGATACGATCGAAATGGATTGCCTTGGCAGATATGCCGGCCGTTGCTCAAGCCTTTCCCAATTGCGGAAACTGGCTGAAAGCGGATCTTGGCCCTTCTGAGGCTGCTCACTTCATCCAGCGGGTAGGGATGTCCTGCATTGCCGCCTATGTTGAATCCTTTCCAAACATAAAGAAGCGGCATGTCAATTTTAATTTTTATTCGTATGGTGCGGGTGACTGTCTCCCAACCCACGACGATACCGACGACATTTATAGCTATGCCGAGGGCCGTCGACCTCCAACTCGTCGTCTGGCGCTGGTCACCTATTTCCATGAGGAATGGCATCCGGACTGGGGAGGAGAACTCATTCTGTATGGTTCTCAAGGAGACTCCAAGAAGAATACATCATTACAGGTGACACACTGCATTCCTCCATTACCTGGATCTTTGGCCATCTTCGCGGTTCCCCGGCAACATCGCGTGTGCCGGGTGGATGCTCTAGCCGGAGACCATAAACGACTCTCCATCGCCGGCTGGTTTATGACGGAACATTAGGGGACAAGGAACTTGTTGATTTTATAAATATTTTCCGATGATTTAGCTCACGTTGTTGCCCGGGTTTTTGCTGAACCCTGGCTCGGGTAATCAACGGAAGTCGGTGGCGATATCATGAGGACTGGCTACATCGTCTGCGTTGAGATTAAAATCCAGCCATGTCTTATCCGGGGACAGGGACTGGAAAACCCTGAACATCGAAGTGACTGAAGAATGATGACTTTAGAGGATAGTACTGGCAGGGCCATACGTTGATTTTCAAGGAGATGGTCTATGGATAACGTGTACGATTATATATTTGTGACAAATGTGATTCCTCAACAGATTTGCAAAGATATCGTTCAAGAAATTAAAGGCAAAGAGTGGAAGCCACACAACTGGTATAACTATTCAGCAGATCATTTTAAATCTGAACCTGAAAAGGAATTGGATACCCAGAATACCACACAGGCCTTACAAGATACGTTAGCGCCGTTTATTTGCCAATCCGTCGAAGAGTATATGATCAAATTTGCGAATCAAGAAGATGAACGAATTAAAAGTTTTATCCAAACATTTACGCCGATACGATTCAATCGCTACCGCACCGGGACCATGATGAGAAAACATTATGATCATATTCATTCGATTTTTGATGGGAAATATAAAGGCATACCCATATTATCCTTAGTAGGAATTTTGAATGAGGGTTATGAAGGGGGCGAGTTTTTATTCTCATCCAAACATGAGATTCAATTCAAAGCGGGGGATATGCTCGTCTTTCCCTCTAATTTTATGTATCCACATGAAGTCAAGGAAATCACGAAAGGAGAGCGATACTCGTTTGTGGCCTGGGCATTTTAAATAGAGCCATATAAAAGGATGCACGTAGGATGATCAACCATCTCACATCTAAGCCTTTGCACGGGTGACTCACTCCATTCTCCTTTTTGGAGCAACTTCCATCCTCGGTTTCAACCTGGCCAGATTATTTCCAGAAACCGTCGTGCCGTTTATTTCGCCAGGCAATCCTTCCCACCTAGTCAGTCAGTGGCCTGTCCTGCAGTTGGAAAATCCCGAATGGCCCGAACGCATCTTTGCTCAGTATCAAGCGAACGTGCTGTTGTATTGTCATGCGGTGTGTGATGTGCCGAAGTGTGAAGCCGCCCCAGATTGGGCACATGAGATCAACGTACAGCATCTCCGTCGGGTAATGGAGGCGTTGCCCGAAACAACGCGATTGGTCTATGTGTCGTCAGATCATGTCTTTGGCGGGGATGGTGAGTACGATGAACACTCCCGCCCGTGTCCCATTAGTGTATATGGCCGGACTCGCGTCGAGGCAGAGGAGTTGGTCTTGGGACGGCACCAGTCTTTGGTAATTCGCACAGGCCTGGCAATTGGCGCTTCGCCGAACGGGCGCACAGGTCATCTGGATTGGCTTCGTTATCGAACTCAACAAAATCTTCCCATTACGATTGTTGAAGATGAATATCGCTCGGTTGTTTGGGTGACGGATCTATCTGCACACGTCATGAAGTTAGCGCTGAGCAATGAGACAGGCATCCGACATGTCTCAGCCACTCGGGCCGTATCGAGAGTGGAGTTGGCAAATTATCTGATGTCTTTGGTGGGGGAGCCGCCCAATTTCCGGTGCGAAAGCCGGCATCAACGGCCGGCTCCCCATTTGGGCCGCGTGGAATTAACCAGTGTGTATAGAGATACCCTTTCTCGACCGTTGGCAAGCGTCCTCGACGGCTGAAACGATCCAGTACTCGATTGTTACGAGGATGGTTCACTTTTTTGAGGCTGGGATTGGCAAAATACGTAGCCTTGCTTCCTAGTATCTATTCTTCCGCAACCGGCTGGACTATCAACCAGACGCCCCCTCTCCCTTTGCGAAATGTGGAGCAACTGCTTACGAATGGGAGGCTAGAAACACGAGTTGCAACCCAATGATCGTTTTGGCGTCCCGAATGGTGCCGTCCTGAATTCCGGCCATGGCCTTTTCGAGTGGCCATTCCAGCACTTCTAACACTTCATCGTGGTCCAATTGTTGACGGCCCGGTTGGAGCTCCGTTCCCCGATAAATGTGGATGACTTCATCCGTAAATCCTGGTGCGGTCCAAATACTGGTGAGTAACTCCAGCTGACCCGCCCGATACCCAATTTCTTCTTCCAGTTCGCGTGCGGCGCAAACTCTGGGATCTTCCTGCGGATGAAGCTTGCCAGCGGGGATTTCATAAATGAATCCCCCCGCCGCATGCCGGAATTGACGAATGAGCACAACGGAGCCGTCATCTTTGATCGGCACGACGGCTGAGGCACCAGGATGCCGGATAATTTCCAGCTCGGCGGACTGCCCATTGGGCAATCCCACCGTCTCGCGGTTGAGAACTAAGACTTTGCCGGTATAGATGTGTTCAATCGACAATGGAGTTCTCACGAACCTAGAAATGGCCCAGGGGATGACCTGTTAGGATTTTGGACGTTTGTAAAACGGAAGTGTGACGACCTTCGCCTGTACGTATTTTCCGCGAATGTCGACTTCAAGGGACATGCCTTCCCTGCATAGGGCGGGGGGCAGATAGCCCAATCCAATCCCTTTTTGCAAAATGGGTGAAAAATTTCCACTGGTGACTTTACCCACAGCCTGGCCATTGCTGAATATGGTCATGTCATGACGGGGAATACCCCGTTCCACCATTTCGAAGGCTGCGAGTTGACGAGTGAGGCCATGCTCTTTTTGTTTCAGTAACGCCATTTGGCCTTGAAACGCGCCTTTGTTCCAGGCCACCACCCACTCCGCATCCGCTTCCAGCGGCGAGGTGTTCTCATCCATCTCGTTGCCATAGAGCAAATAGCCCACTTCCAACCGTAGAAGATCTCTCGCTCCAAGCCCTGCGGGCTTGGCCTCATAATCCGCACCGGCCTTCAGGAGTCGATCCCATGCTTGTGGGGATTCGGCCGCAGGCAGATACCATTCATAGCCAATTTCTCCGGTATATCCCGTCCGACTGAGTAGACCAGAAAACCCCATGCCGTCCAGCATCATACAGGAGCGTGGCTTCAGGGTATTCGATGTGGACCCCCAGAAGTGAATGCATGATAGCTTTTGATGCCGGACCCTGAATCGCAATTTGCGCAAGATCTGGGGATCGATCACGAATAACCGCCCCCCGAAATTTTTCCCGTTGGTTTTGCAGAAACCATTGAAGAATTTTAGTCCGATTGGAAGCATTGACGCAGATCAAAAAGGTGGCAGGTCCGGTTTTATACACAAACACGTCGTCGAGGATGCCCCCTGAGGCTTCGCAGACCATGCCATATTGCGCCTGTCCTATCTGGAGGCGACTAACGTCGTTGGTACTGATCCATTGTAGAAACGATTCGGCCTGGTCTCCTGATACCTCGATGCGTCCCATATGACTGACATCGAAGAGACCGGCTGCCTTCCGGACCGCATAGTACTCCTCAAGCACTCCTGTATATTGGATGGGCATGAGCCAGCCGGCAAAATCCACCAGCTTGGCATTGAGCGCACGATGGGCATGAACGAGGGGGGTTTCGTCCATCAACGCAGATCGAGCAGTTCGACCTCAAAATTGAGGGTCGCATGAGGTGGAATGTCCGATCCTGCTCCCCGGGAACCGTACCCTAACTGAGGCGGGATAACCAATTTGCGGATTCCACCGATTTTCATGCCTTCGACGCCTTCGTCCCAGCCCTTAATAACTTGGCCCGGCTCCTAATCGAAAAGAAAACGGTGCATTGCGATCTTTGGAGCTATCGAATTTTGTTCCGTCGGTGAGTGTTCCCGGTGTAATGGACAACTGCGGTTTCTCCCGCATGTGCTTCCCGCCCGGAGCCGACAACCAGGTCCACATACTGTAATCCTGACGCAGTAGTCACCATGGCTTCCTCTGCGGCCTTTCCAGACAGGGGATTAAAAACAAATATAATGAGGAGGATGATCCAAGACCCTAAAAGGAATATCGGGCAATCGAAAATCTGATTGTAACGCCATACCGTTTTTCATGAACCTCTCTCTTTGCTAGGATTGATAGTATCCTGATGTTGTGTATGCTTATGAGAGCCGAGGGGACGCTTCGTCATAAAACAGAGCCATGCTGGCCGTATAGCCGTGTAAATAATTTTTTCCGCTTACGGGGCCAATTTCTCCACCTGCAAAGAACCCCGCAATAGGAATGGCACCCATTCGTTGTTGCACGATAGTCACATCATGATGGGGTGTGTCAAAAAATCGCTGTCCACGCCCATTACAACTAAATAACAATGCACCTTTAGGCAGACTGTCCGGATGGGTCACCCGTTCTCTGGCTAAGAGCAACTGAAAATCTTCGCTGGCTGCATGGGCGTCCCGCACATGGAACTGAAGCGTCTGACCTTCCTTGACAAAATCCGCAATGGCGAGACTTCCTGATTCACGATCGGCTCCTAATAGCCCGCGTATCAAAAAATCCCCCTGTCCGAATGCGGGACGATGTTCATCCATGGCAATGCCCACTTGTAATCCCCTGGCCGCTTGCTGTTGTTCGCGTTCACTCAACGCTTTCAAGGTGGTTTCCAATCGCTCCAACGGCGGGATACCTCCCAACTCCTGAATGATATTCCGATCGACCTTGGTCACCACAAAGCGTTCCCCAATAGGTTGGCACCCTTGGGACACCACTGTCCGGATTTCCACGCCGCCCCGGACGGCGACCCCTACTACCCCCGATCCGATAATTTCTCGATTTAAGACCAAGCGGCATTCTTCGACATCCATGCCTCCACTGGCAATGCCTCCGATGGCGGAAGATTCTGGGGCATGTTGATCCAACAGGGAAAATAATTCATCGATCGGGGTCGAAAACGGATCGGCAAAGAGAAAAAACGTGTGAGGTTGTGCAGGGGAGTCTAAGGCAACCGGCCAGCCTTCCAGCGAAGGAGACTCACCGTCTGTCTTCGGCGTTAAGATGAATGGCATTACGTGCATGCCGGTGCTGTTCATACCGCACAGCACCAAACCCGGATGATCTTCAATTTCTTGTTGCTCCCCGATGACGCCTTCCCCCATACACCCGATCAATGTCTGAGGGCGAAGGTTCTCGTGGATCGTTTCGATCATGCTCTGGATCTCTGAGGAAAAATGAGGGAGAAAAAAAGACAAAGGCGAGATGACACTCCCCTTCCCCTAAAGCCTTGTGGACAGCTTGCGACACCGATTGGGCGGCCACGTCAGGATTGGATTCTTGGGAAAGGGCAACATGACACTGCATTGTGATTGGACTCACATCGAGTCTAGCAATCCCCGCCGAACGATGTCCACGAAGAGGCTTGTTGATTGAATCGTCGATCAGGATCTCTTTTTCTTGCCAGCCTCTTTAAAGGGAGACCAATAAAAAACGACTTGACAGTGCTTTAGGGAGTTGCGGCACGGTAGACATCCAAAATCGAACGAAGCTTTTCGATAGAAATTGCCTCAAAGCGTCGTCCATCTCTTCCGGTGACAGTAGTGGCTTGCAGTAAGGCATTGAGAATGGCCTCTTCGGTGGCCTCCACCGTGGCTTGAAACAAGGGGTTCACATGCGTATCCGCAAGATGGGTCATGCCAAATGTCGGTTTTTCGGGATAATGGGGAATGGTATTACCGGTAGAAAATGCCAGCACAAAATCTCCACTGCCATGGTGGGAGATGGACCCGGTTCGTGCTAATCCTATGCTGGCTCGACGCGAGAGTCTGGACAGTTGTCGGGCATCGAGAGGAGCATCCGTCGCCACAATGATAATGATAGACCCACTGTCCTGCCGTTTTTGCGAAAGAGCGGCCCCCGGTTCATTCAAAGATGCGATGGCCGGTACTTTGGGGTCTAATTTGGAAATCTGTGCAACTTCATGATCATAGATTTGCCCCACCGGCACTCCGGCTATGGTCAATTCATGTCGACGGCCATGGTTGGCATTCACCAACACGCCTACACGATATCCTCCCTCCTCGGGAGGAAGAACCCGTGAGGCGGTACCAATTCCCCCTTTGAATTGATAGGAGACCATCCCCGTACCAGCCCCCACCGATCCTTCGTCTACTGGTCCCGTCGTCGCTGTCTCTAGTGCGCGAATCGTATCTTCCGGAGACACATGTCGTCCCTGGCTATCATTTAGTCGACTATCGTCGCACTCAGCCACGACTGGTGTGAGTGTATCATCGGTGATTCCGATTTCGGGGTAGTGTTGAATCATCCAGCTCATGACGCCATCCGCCACGCGAGGGACATTCAATGTATTCGTTAAGGCAATCGGATATTCCAGGAATCCTGATTCTGCAATCCACGCCAGTCCGGTCATTTCCCCTGTCCCATTTAACACAAACGCTCCAGCCGGAACTTTGTGATGCCAGACATCTTCACGCGGGATAATGACCGTGACACCGGTTCGAATCGGCCCCTGACCGGCCTGCAAGGTTCCCTCGCCTTCATGGAGGGTCACATGCCCCACTTTCACGCCGGGGACGTCCGTAATCGCATTCCAGGTACCAGGAAGATACCGGCCGATTGTGACCCCAAGATCTCTCACATGTGGCCGGGTTTCTGCCTTCGTGACCCAGGCAGAAGGATCGGCAAATACCGCGGCGGCATCCCCTGCAAAGCTTCCTCCTGTCAGGCTGAGAAGGCAGACCAAGGCCCCCGCACTCAACTGTGAAGCAGCGCATGTTCCTTGTACGGATTTTTCTCAATCCCAGGAGTCCTTGACGGTTACCAGTCGTTTAAGAAGAAATTGGTTAGAAAGCGGACGAGCCGAGAAATACTTTCTCGTACATATGATAGGTGGTTTTTTGAAACCCGAGATTTGCATAGGCCTGTCGGGCCTCATGGTTTGTCCCCTCCACATATAAACGGAATCCGCAAATGTCTTCACGGTTCCTATGTGTTTGGGTTTGTACATAGGCATATAGCTGCCGAAAAATGCCCTGCTGGCGGTGATCGGGATGCACATACACACTTTGAAGCCACCAAAAGTTTCCGTTACGCCAGTCGCTCCATTCAAAAGTCACCAGGATCTGCCCAACCACGATGAGTTGGCCACAACCCTGCGACTTTTCTGCGATCGCATACCATCCCTTGCCGGGATCTTTTAGGAGAGCCATAACGCCAGATTGGAGTATCTGAACATCCAAGGTTCGATTCTCGGTTTCCCTGGCTAAAGCCGCATTAAACGTGACGATTGTTTGCAGGTCAGACATGGTTGCCTGTCTGATGACCACCGCCAATGGCTCATTCATGACGTTTGTTGACTAGAGGTTCTTTCATCGAAAGTCTCGCTGCTGATAACCAACCCGGTCGGGGGCGGTAGAGTCCGGCCGAGAATTCCATTTTCATCGCCTCTTCCGGCCTTAATTGAATGCGATTGATGCATTCTTCCGGGACAAAGGCCAGATAGCCGGTGAACGGATGGATGGCTGTTGGGACGAACACCATCATCAAGGGGCCTTCCGGAGCAACTTGAAGTCTACGAGGAGGTAACCCCATGTCAAATCCTAAGGCCCAAAGCCCGTCGCGGGGAAACGGAAAAGCCACGACCTTGCTTTGGCCAAACCGTTCACGAAAGTTGAGGACATCCGCCATACTTTTCAGAGTATGGTAAATACTGCGCACAAAGGGAATCCGTGCTAAAGACAATTCAAACTTCTGATGAATCCGCTGTCCAAGTAAATGGGTCGTTCCCATTCCTACCCAGAGAACGAGGAAACAAAAAAAGGTGATACCTGAACCTGGCATCTTCACGCCATATAACGCCCACACAAGACCGACCGTCATATGCTCCAGGGCTTCAAGCAGGGTATACAGTATTAACAGTGTTCCCCAGGCCGGTATAATGAGAAATAAGCCGGTCAGGAAGTATCGTTTAAGGGTATGATCGGACAGTGTACTCATCACGTAGGTGGGGATGTTCAGATAGGACCAGTCTATCAAAAAATTCCTCTCTTCCGCACCATGAGCGCCATTGTGGTTTTGTCGTTCCCAATTCTGAAGGCCTCAATTGGAATTGTTGCCACGATTCCGGGGCAGTGCTACATTTATAGGAATACTGTCCAAACTAAAGGCCCGTCATTGAAAGGAAGAAGATAGTGCATACTGAAGACGCGTCCATAGGAAAAGGAGCCATTCCTGCAGATTTGTTGGCGATACTTTGTTGCCCGGAGACGAAACAAGAGGTATGTGCGTTGGCCCCAGCGGTCGTTGAGCGACTGAATCAACGAATTGCCAAAGGAGAATTAAAGACGAAAGGGGGCCAATCCGTCACCGAAAAAATTGATGGAGGCTTACTTCGAAAAGATAAAACAGTGGCCTATCCGATCCGTGATCAAATTCCTATTATGCTTATTGAAGAGGGTTTGCTGGTAGAGCAATCCGATCTTTCACCCTCCTAAAGACCTCACCACTCATCGATACGGACAGAAAAGACGAGGTTGGTACTGCCGAGGTTCCTTTATGAACTTTGGCTAGGTCTATTTCCTTTCTTGACCCACCAGATGGATCGACCAATCTGTACGACAACATAGATGAACACACCAAAAAAAATACCATAATAGCCATACGACTCAGTCGGCCAATTCTGCCCTCCATGCAATAGAAATCCTAATGCCACATGTGCTCCCAACCCCAGACACAGAGCTAAAACTATCCACTCACGGACCATTGTTTTTCTGGACAACCCCATGTTCTTAAGAAGATTATGAAGAGTTGGGACCATCAATTGAATGGTTCCCAAAAAAGAGGCAGACAATTACACCGGGCTTTTCGTTGACTCGATTTCCGTGGCGGTGATCAAACTCGTGAGGTAATCGCTGACAAAGAGTAACGCCTCTTCCCTTCCATCAGCACGCCGCCCTTTTTCCCTCCGTTGGATAGAGAGTTCATGTTCCAGGTCTGATTTGACATCGCCTAACAATTTCTGAAGGGAGGCAGTGGTCAGATTCATATCCACATCCTCCAATTCCTGACAGCGGTCTAAGACCCAATTGAGCCCTTCTACCCGACCAAAATACCGTTCTTGTTCAGCTGAATCGATTCGACCCATGGTGGAGGCAAATGCCTGGGCCTCATATATAAGATTATAAAAACTAGCGACAGCCCGGTGTAAAGTTGAATTCATTAGTCTTTTCCTCACTAAAAAAAATGGTTGTACTCCTCTTACGATTATATACTGCTATCTCTGATCCTTCTAGGACATTTTTATGTTAATTGCATCATGAGGTTCCATTAACTAAGTAGTTTTCAGGTAAATAATAAAGGATGAAATTCTGCCATAAACCCGTAATATAATGGAGCAAATTGTTTGAGGCTGCTTGGGCTATTTTCCTTGAGTCTTTTAAAAAAGAACACCTGATGAGTCGGTTCCATTTTTTCTAAAAGTTTCCCCAGTTCAGACATAGAAAATTTTCCCTGCGGAACACTCAGGACATAATGCACTAATCGTTCAACAAACTGATGCATAATATAATCACTATCCAGATAGTGTTTTGGAATGTTCCCATTTTTAATAATTTCTCCAAAGGAAACAGCTTGTGCTGAAAATGGAACATCTTCCATAGGCTTGGAGAGAGTCGACACGCTTATTGAGCACCCTGGCTTGAAGAAATCAATAAAGAAATCAACATTTTCAATCAGTTAAAACATGATTGTATCAGGGGTTTCTCAGAATTCAAAACAGTTTTTGAATTTTTCTTAACAAAATATAATCATTTTTCTTCATATAATCATGAAGACCCCGTACTGGTCGAGTCGAATCGTCAGTTTTTAATTATGTGGCAATATTTAAAGGGGCATGACCAAAAATTTTTAACATCTTTTTCAGGAGTTTTGGACGTATCCCCCTAAACATTCTCCCGGCATTCCATTCGCCATCATGTCCAGCTCATCCTCTCATCTTGGCAAAATTTTTCTGCATCGGGGTGATCTATCCAAGGCTCATTATTGGTTCGAACAGGCCACGGACGAAGCAAGGAACATGGGATCTCCAAAGGCTTTGTCCGACGCCCTGGGCAACTTGGGCAACGTGTGCGCATTGTTGGAACGCTATGAACAAGCCGAGGCCTGTTACCGGGAAGTCCTCGATATGCAGCGAAGCTTACAAGAAGGCAATGTCATCGGGGAAACCCTGGTGAATTTAGGAAACATCCAGGCCGATACCGGTCAACCAGAGAAGGGGCGAGCCTTTTACTTAGAAGCCATTGATTATTTGACTCCTCTGAACAATGACCGGGCCTTGGGGGTGCTGTATAGCAATCTGGCCCTTCAAGACCTGCATTTACACCGGCCGGAATCTGCCATTGAAGCCTTTCACACGGCCCTGGACTACCACCGCAAAGTCGGGAATGAAGATGGTCTTGCCACCACCTACGGGCAGCTTGGAAAGGCTTTTCTTCAATTGGGCAACCTCCAAAAGGCCGAGGCCTGCCTCAATAATGCGACCGAACATTTCACCAAGCTGGGACATGGTGCGGGAGAGGCAGGAGCCCTGCGCTTATTGGCGGATGTCTACACCAAACGAGAAGACCACATTTCTGCGCTTCGATGTTTGGAGCGTGTCGTGCAGATCGACCAGACCTACCGCCTTCCGCAATATGAAGAAGATCGCCAGCGATTAGCCAGGTTGCGTGGTACCTGAACCGAGCCATCGATTACGTTGGGGTCGGAATAATATCGAGTATGAAGATGGTTTTATCACTCGGCAACCCGTCTGCGTCACGAAAGAACATGGCGCGATCGTGATACGGACCAATGGCCGGATGTGGCAGGTGGAGCGATCTTTGGAGTCCGGGTGTTATGAGAATGAGGCATCTCCTCTTTCAACTCCCCAGCCTGCGGGTAAACAGTAGACAGAAACATTCTGTGGCCCTGTTCCCATGTCTTGAATGAATTGAATCTATAAGCAGGGTCGGTACAGTTAAGGTGGCGATAAGCAGATCAATCACGTTGGTCATCAATGCCGGCAGATCGAATGGTGTCAAACGGCAGTTCAGTCTGAAAGCAATCGTAGTGTATGCCAAAGATTATTCCTGAACCAAGTATGGAGGTGGTTCTCCCTCCGAATTTGAATCATGTGTATTTCGCACAGGCGAGCCAACATCCGTTTCAATTTAAGGATAGGAGGTTTCAGCTGGTGAATGCCTGGTGGTTGGCAGAGGCAGCCTTGCTGGCGTATGCCGAAAAGGACTTTGCCATTCCTCGATATATAAAGGCTGGCCTGAACGTGGGAGGCAATCAGCCTTTGAATGCTGGAGGAAGTACGCAATGCTATGTGATCCATAATCAGGAGTTTGTGATTGTGGCCTTCCGCGGCACCCAGGTGCCGAAGCCGGTGGCCGGTAAACTTTCCGGAGAATTGTGGCGACAGGTGGCCAAGGATCTGTTGATGGACGCGAAATTCCGTATAGTCGTATCCGGTCAGGGTGGGTCGGTGCATGAGGGCTTCAAAAAGGCTTTGGACGAAGTGTGGGAAACCCTCAAACAGTATTTAGATAGATTAAAAGAGGAAACGCCAACCCGGACATTTTGGTTTACCGGCCATAGCCTTGGGGCTGCCCTGGCGACCTTAGCGGCTGACCGGTTTGGGGATGTCCAGGGGCTCTACACCTTTGGGTCCCCGTTGGTAGGGGATGAAGTGTTCGCCAGGAATTTCCACGTGAGTAGCTATCGCTTTGTGAACAATAACGATGTGGTCGCTCGAATACCAATCTGGGATCCCAACGCCTTTAACCTGATTAAGGGGAATCGTTATGTACATGTTGGGCTGCTCAAATACATTGATAAAGCTGGCATGCTTTTCGATAACCCCTCCAAGTTAGACAGGATACAAGATGGGGTGGCTGGCCAGGTTCAACTTCTTCGTGATGTGATGAGGCAGTGGGCCAATGGTGAATTTGGGAACGTACCCATTGATGGTTTCAATGATCACGCCCCTCTCTATTATGCTCTTCGTGTTTGGAATTGTTATGAACAAGAGCTCCGGGGACTCTAAGGGTTGAATGCCGTGGATCTTTCATCCATTGCTCCGCTTTAACGTGGTGCTGCAAAGATTCAGGATAGATTGTTGGCTTCAAACGATCATTAGCTCAATGGCACATTTCAAAGAATCGTCACTGTCAAAGGGGAAATTCCGGTTTGAAGACAATTTGGCTGTTTTTTTTTGACACCGACCTCTCCTGGCGTTGGGATCAGGCCATGAGCCTGGACCAGCGAAAATACTGAAGAAAAAGAACATATCGTGATCTCGGCTTGGGACAAATTGCATGCGAAGCACAAACATTTCTATCCCCATGACCGGGTATCGGCTATCTTCTATGCCCCTCTTGTGCTAGGTTGAAGGAACTTATCGCCTGGGGCTTGGCGATGAGCAATCAAATTACCAAAGCCCGTAACCGGTGTTGTTTTGCCCGAGAGATCACTCGGAAGTGTCTGTCCACTGTCGCATGAATGTAGCGTCCGCGGTCTACTCCTTCTCAAGATTTCACCCTTCTCGAGCTCAAGACAATATCATTTTTTCAAAAGGAGAATCCCCATGGGTTCAAAATTGTATGTAGGTGGATTGCCGTATTCCGCGACTCAAACAGAATTAACCGACCTGTTCTCGGCACACGGCACCGTCGAGTCAGCGAACGTCATCAGCGACAAGTTCACCGGCCAATCACGCGGATTCGGATTTGTCGAAATGTCGTCCGGAGAAGAAGCGCAAGCCGCAATTGCCGCCTTAAACTCTACGGAGTTTGGTGGTCGCACGTTGACCGTCAACGAAGCCAAACCCCAAGCCCCTCGCACAGGTGGCGGAGGGTATGGCGGAGGTGGTGGAGATAAACGTAACAGCCGGTTCTAACGAGAACACCAATCGGTCTGAGAAAAGGGAGAGGTCACAAAGATCTCTCCCTTTTTTTATCCCGATTTCAACAAATGAAAAGGTATCGTCAACGCAGGCCCGACATGTCTGATTGCACATGTGGAGCCCAGAGCGCCATTCTTGATACAACAAGGGATTATTTCAGTGGTAGATGAGGGCCATAGGGTGGGATTTTCATGACATTGCCAAGACCTCAAGTGCCTCCGATATAGGATGGTCGAGAGTGAACATATGGATAAAAATATAGAACAAACCCGATTGAGGCCGACAACTTCAGAGCCCGGCGTGTGCGCCAGCATCACCCCGGATACGTCCATGCACATGCTCTCGCAGCACGAAGTGGAAAAACTCTGCGATACCGGCCATGGCGGCCTCCATGAACTGTTCAGAAACTGCGCGTTGGCAGTACTGACTTGTGGCAATGAAACGGACGATACCAACGCATTTTTCTCCCGGTACTCGGATTTTGATATTGGGTTGGAGCAACGTGATCGCGGGGTGAAACTTGAACTCATCAACGCTCCAGCCAGTGCGTTTGTCGATAGAGAAATCATTCAAGGGATCAAAGAGCATCTCTTTGCCGTGTTACGTGACATCATCTATGTCCACAACGAAATTCAGAATAATACGAAATTTGATTTAGCAACATCCAACGGGATCACAAATGCGATTTTTCATATTTTACGCAATGCCGAAATCATTCATGCGGTTGAACATCCGCATCTGGTCGTGTGTTGGGGCGGCCATTCGATCAGTGATGTCGAGTATCGCTACACCAAAGAAGTTGGGCATCAACTGGGCTTACGCTCCATGGATATTTGTACGGGCTGCGGGCCAGGGGCCATGAAGGGACCGATGAAAGGGGCAGCCATTGCTCACGCCAAACAACGGATAAAAAACGGCCGATATTTGGGCTTAACGGAACCGAGCATCATTGCGGCTGAAGCACCGAATCCCATTGTGAATGAACTCGTGATCATGCCGGACATCGAAAAACGGCTTGAAGCCTTTGTTCGTGTCGGACATGGATTTTTCGTGTTTCCCGGCGGGGCGGGAACATTGGAAGAAATTCTCTATTTGTTGGGCATACTGCTTCACCCGGACAATGAGGACGTTCCCTTTCCCCTTATTTTTACCGGTCCCAAACAGAGTGAAAACTATTTTAGAACGATTGATACCTTTATCAAAAACACACTTGGACCCAAAGCCGCTCAACGGTATCAAATTGTGATTGACGATCCCCAACGCGGAGCGTCTGAAATGAACACCGGCATACACCGGGTACGTGAATTCCGAAAACAAACCCGGGACGCCTACTACTTTAACTGGCACCTCACCATTGACCATGAATTTCAAAAACCGTTTACCCCGACTCATGAATCCATGGCACAATTGGATCTCCATGCAGACCAACCCATTCATATGTTGGCAGCGAACTTGCGTCGGGCATTTTCAGGTGTCGTGGCTGGCAATATCAGACCCCAAGCGCTCAGGGCAATAGAAAAAAATGGACCATTCAAAATTCACGGGGATGCCACAATTATGAAATTGATGGATGAACTCCTGTTGTCCTTTATCCACGAACACCGCATGAAAATTGATCAACAAAACTACAAGCCATGTTATGAAATCATCGCGTAGTTTTCGCCTGTTAACGTTTGTGGTTGGAGGATGGGATATTTAAAAACCCGGCAGGACAAGATTTCGTTCAAGACAAGGCCGTGAGGACATCCCGGCCTTTTTTGTGTCAGTCCCATTAGCCTTGCTCTTTTGAAGGGGAGTTGATTTTTAAGCTTGAAGGAGTACTATTGGAAATCCTCCTTGGGCGGAGGTGGGTGGGGAAGGTTTTTTTGTATTTGAGGATATCTGATTGCCCACAAAGAGGGTCGTTGTTTTTTATTCGATAACCTACACTAAGCTCACATACGTATGATGACCCAACGTCATGAGGTCTAATGAATCATGCGCGTTCGATTCTGGGGCACACGAGGCTCCATCGCCAAAGCGGGGCCAACCACCGTCCGTTACGGTGGAAATACGTCATGTGTTGAAGTGCGCTCCGCTGCCGGGACGTTGGTGGTCATTGATTGCGGAACAGGGGCCCATGGACTTGGTCAATCGCTGGTGGCGGAACCAAACCAGCCCGTAAGCGGTCACCTCTTAATCAGCCATACACATTGGGACCACATTCAGGGAATTCCTTTCTTTGCGCCATTGTTTGTTCCCGGTAATGAGTGGGACATATATGCGCCCCACGGCCTGAGCGAGTCGATTCGAGATACGCTTGCGGGACAGATGCAGTACACCTATTTTCCCGTAACCATTGAAGCGCTCGGCGCAAAGATTGCTTATCACGATTTTGTGGAAGGCATGTTTGAGGTCGGAGACATCACGGTTCAGTCTCGCTACCTCAATCACCCGGCTTTGACGCTCGGCTATCGACTGGAAGCCGATGGTGTGGTGATTGTGTATGCATGCGACCACGAACCTTTTTCCCGCCAGCCGTCGACAGGCAAGATCGAGATCGGCGAACAAGACCGTCGACACGCAGATTTTCTGCGTGGAGCTGATCTGGTCATTCATGATGCCCAATACACCGCAACGGAATATGCCGAAAAGGTCGGTTGGGGCCACAGCCCGGTTGAGTATGCGGTTGAAATATGCCATGCCGCAGAGGTCAAGCAATTAGCGTTGACCCATCATGATCCAACACGCGATGACGACAGCATTGATCAGATGGTCAGCTCGATGCGAACGAAATTGAAGTTGGCGAATCAGTCTCTTCACGTGTTCGCGGCTGCAGAAGGCGAAACGATTGAACTGGAGCCAGGGACCGGCAGAGGGGCACCGCACGGCGCTAAAGAATGCTCCGCCGTTCCGCCAATGATGTCAGCGATGTCGGAATGCTTGATCTTCTTAGGCGCGACGGACGCTCAATCGGCTGAGGTGATTAAGGGTGCTGCCGCAGCCGAACATGTGCGCCTGATTTCAGCGACAAGTATTCAAAATGCGGTACAAACCATAGAAACAGACCCACCAACGCTGGTCATCGTGGATGAGCAATCGGGAGGAGATCATGCTCGTCAAGTATGTCGAAAGATCACAGAAGTTGGCACTCGCGGCACGCCCCACGCACCTATTGTCGTAATCGCTGATAGGGAAAATCCCGCCTCGGATCTTGCCGAATTTGCGACTGACTGGTTGCTCCGGCCTTTTTCTCAGGAATATGCGCGTACACGAATACGCGCATGGATTCTGCGAACCCCATGTCATTGGATAAGAGCACCGATGCCGGAGAACGAAGAAGCACGCCTGGTGGCTCTGAAACAACTGGACATTTTGGATTCTGAGCCGGAAGAGCGGTTTGACCGGATCACTCGGATCGCATCGGAATCCTTTGACGTTCCCATCGCTTTGGTCAGTCTCATTGACTGCGATCGACAGTGGTTCAAATCGTGTATCGGTCTCAAGGTACAAGAAACCCCCCGCGACCAGGCGTTGTGCGCTCACGCAATTCTAGATGATCAGGTGCTGATTGTTCCTGATACCTTCCTCGACCCGCGTTTCGCCGACAACCCGTTGGTAACCGGTGAGCCGCGCGTTCGGTTCTATGCCGGTTGTCCGCTCAGACTCCCGGACGGGACACGAATTGGCACGCTGTGTCTCATTGATTCCAGACCCCGCCGGCTCGATGGCAGGAAGATCACCCTGCTGAAAGACCTGGGAAAATTGATTGAGATAGAGCTTGCGAGAGGGGCTGAATCTGTCAATGTGCCTGCCACGTAACATGGTTCGGGTCACCAGTTTGGGGAGAGTCATTTATCGCCGCTTCCTTGGAGTTTTTTTGATACAGGTCCCGATGGATCCGGGAGCCCATGTCATACCTCTTTGAAGGCCACTAATTTCTGCTCGCGATCAGACTCATTCCGGAACAGCCTATGATTCGATTATTCTCGATGGATAAAGTCCCACGGATGCAGGGCTGTGACACTGGGAAGGATTGTAACCTTGTGAATGCCCGGTACTCTTAATTCGCCTGCCACTGCCGGGGGTCTAAGCGATTCTCTCATCGTCATACGGCCTTCCCTCCCTCGTGTTTTCCTGAGATCGACATCGTTTCAACCTGCCTTTAACCTGCTTGAGGTTTAAAACGCTTCACCCATAGCCTATACTATTGCGTCCTTTGCGAGCGTGACGTGTGACACAGACAAAGCCCGCATAGCTCCGGCCAGGATTCGAACACGAGAGATGGCTGTGTGATTGAAGATCTGACGAGTGGCGCTCGAATTTCAAATGACATACAAATTGCAGGAATCAAAGTTTAATTTTTTTCTTATTGAGTATTTCCAAGTCAGAGAGAATGGATTAATCCCGCCAAGGGCCGCGCAAAACCCGCTGCACTTCTGATGCAACCACCTCCCCTTCTGTCAACATTATTTTGACGGCTCCCCCCCAAACATGCCCGGGATGAACATGGCTTTTGATAGCACTATGGAGAACGAAGCACGACTTCCGGGGAATCCCCGACCGAGCAGGTGGACGACTCCTTCGATCCCGCCGTCCGTCATCCCTTACGCCTTGGCAATCTTTCTCAGTGCCTTTCTGCTGTTTCAAGTCGAACCAATCATCGCCCGGTATATCCTTCCCTGGTTCGGAGGCACACCGGCGGTCTGGACCACGTGCATGCTCTTCTTCCAGGTCTTTCTTCTGGGCGGGTATGCCTATGCCCATCTGCTCGCAAACTATCTCTCCCCCCGGTACCAGGCGCTCGTGCACTTGAGCCTGGTGGTGTGTTCCCTGGTTTTTCTCCCTATTACCCCCGGAGAGGCATGGAAGCCGGATGGCAGCGAGAATCCGATGCTGGCGATCGTTCTCCTTCTCGTGGTGACCATAGGAGCGCCATTTCTCCTGGTCTCGGCTTCATGCCCTCTCCTGCAACATTGGTTCAACAGGGTCCATCCCGCGGTGTCACCCTACCGGCTGTATGCGCTATCCAATCTAGGCTCTCTTTTGGGGCTGGTCTCCTATCCTTTTTTCATTGAGCCGCAACTGGGATTAACCACACAGACCGTCTTCTGGTCGGCCGGATATGGACTGTATGCGGTTATGTGCGCCTGGGGGGCAATACCGCTGTTTCGATTCGCCAGCCAAAATGGTTCCTCCGGAAATCCCGGGTATCGAACAGGCAATAGGCCGCGCCTAACGGAGAGCGTTCTGACGCTCGCCCTCGCAGCCTGCGGATCAGTAGTCCTTCTTGCGAGCACGAATCAGATCTGTCGGGACATTGCGGTCGTCCCGTTTCTCTGGGTCCTCCCCCTGAGTCTCTACCTCATCTCCTTCATTCTGTGTTTCGATCACCCGCGATGGTACAACCGTCGGGTCTGGGTGCCCGTGCTGCTGATCTCTCTCGCCGCCGTGGTCTATCTGATGCTCCAGGATTATGGGGACACGGAAATAAATGTGTACTTCCAAATTTTTATCTATTCGGCTGCTCTCTTTGCCTGCTGCATGGCGTGCCATGGCGAAATGGCTCGCCTGAAACCCCCTGCCGGCTATCTCACAACCTTCTACCTCCTGGTCGCGCTGGGCGGAGCTTTGGGCGGCGTGTTCGTCAACCTGGTCGCTCCCCTTCTCTTTAAAGGTTACTGGGAATTTCACCTTAGCCTGGTGGCCACCATGGTGCTCCTGGGACTTTGTCTGGCCCGGACGAAAGATCCGGTCCGGTCACCACTCATGCTGTGGTCCGGAAGGATTTTCTGGATTGGCGGAATTGTCGCGCTTGCAGGCTTCCTGGGGCTGCATATTCAAGAGCAGCAAGAGAGCAACATCCTGACAATGCGCAACTTCTATGGTGTTCTGCGAGTGAAGGAGACTGAGAGAGGGACAAAGTACGCCACTCGTTTTCTTTATCACGGTCGCATCAGCCATGGCAGGCAATTCCTTATTCCCGAGATGCACTCGTACCCGACTGCCTACTATGGGCCTTTCAGTGGAATCAGCCTGGCCATCAGTCGTCATCCCGAGCGACTCAGGTTGAACAATCTAGAGGACGGGGCGAAGCACGGGGGTCTGCGCGTCGGGAACATCGGATTGGGGGTCGGGACAATTGCTACTTATTCCCGGCCAGGCGATATCTATCGATTTTACGAAATCAATCCAGACGTGGACCGGCTAGGGAGGGAGTACTTCACGTATCTCAAGAACGCAAAGGGAGTCCAGCAGGTTGTGCTCGGAGATGGACGAATTTCTCTCGAGCGAGAATTGGCGAACCATAATCCACAGCAGTTCGACATTTTGGCGGTGGATGCCTTCAGTGGCGACGGCATTCCTGTGCACCTCCTGACCAGGGAGGCGTTCGCGTTGTATTGGGCACATCTGTCACCCGGTGGAATACTCGCCCTACATATTTCGAATCGTCACTTTAACTTCAGTCCCGTGATCCGGGCTCTGGCCCGAGAGTTAGACAAGCAGGCCCTGTGGATCAAAGACGTGAGTAACCGGGAGAAAGGGAATAACTATAGTGAGTGGGTCCTGGTCACAAGTAACCAGGCGTTTCTCAAAGACCCCTTCGTCAACTTCCGGATTGCGCCATGGCCCACTCTCGAAGAAATCTTATGGACCGACGACTACAGCAACCTCTTTCAAGTTGTCGCACCGTGACCTGTCTCCTGGCATTGTTGCACAGGTGGCCCGTGTGGATGAACTTGTAACCATGACCCATGGCGCATGGCACAGCACGCCTATGATTTCCCATGGTTAAACGAACATTATAGAGGTTCAACTTCGGTCCAGCCTTCTGGATCTGCGAAAACCTCCCACTTCCCATTATCTCACGCTGAGACCGAACCTACTTGCACTTATAGTTCGGAAACCCCGAGCATTTGCCCGACTTGCACTTGTGATCGTTGCCCACTGAACCGGTCTCGCCACAGCTCTCGCCCTTGTCGAGCTTGGCGCGCTCGAAAGTCGAACCAATGTCGGCATGTTCGGCTACCTGGAAAATCGGGGAAAATTTATTTGAACAAATGCCCCGGCTAAACGAGATGAATGAAAATGATAATCTGTTTTTTCACAAGCAAGCTCATCGCCTTCATGCATCGCAAAGTATATGATGTTCCTTTTGAAAAGCATATTGTGTGGGGGTAAGGCATATTGTATGCCAATAGTGAATCGAAAATTTTTATAACTTTGAGGGAGTAGAAAAGATAAAAAATCCCGAAAATTCAACCAAAAGGGATGGGAAAAACATATGCCTCATGATTGATACATGTATTGAAACAGATACATGGAAGTATCTATTTGGTTGGTAATCCCGGGAGACATTTCCAAGAGGATTTTCTCCGGCGGAGTCATATGCACCTTTTCAGGAGTAAAGCTATTCCTTAGATCTCCCGCTTTTTCATTCTGGATTTTTTTCGACGATTTTGGCACAGTTTCATGCATAGATCGGTGCCTTCCAATTGTAACCAGAGAATCTTATGCCTTTGGTTATACTCCAAAGAATCTTGCTTTTACTTTTCCCTATTGTTCTAGAAGGGTGTGCGGATTGGCGAGATGCTCTCCAAGGGTATCCCAATCCGGAGCAGTGGAGCCGGGAAGGAGGTCCGACACGCCCCGTCCCAACCGTTGACGAACGGGGGCTATTAGATCCCCGCTTCCATAAGCGGGCCTTACGGGTGGAAACAGATTCCCGCACTACTGGCGTAAATCGCGATGAGGTCTCCCTTTCCGATGAGCTCGTGATCCATGTTCTCAATATCGGAGCTGGAAGTTGTCAAATTGTCCAATGTCCTCACTCTCATCGCGTCATTGTGATGGATTGTGGATCAAGTGACGCATCCGATGACGATCTCGCCGGAGAACGCATCGTGAACTATGCCCGGAACAATGGCCTGTTCTCCCACCCCGAAACGGAGATATTGGTTGCCATTAGCCATCCTGACCATGACCATACCAATAAAATTCCCCTCCTCTTAGAAGGTCATGCTGTCCAGTCAATTTGGCTGGGTGGAGTATTTGACGAATACACCGGCCCCATAGGCAACTTTTTAGATCAAGCGGATCAGGCTGGAGTGCCCATTAACCATGGCTGGCCGCCGAATTTTCATAATCGTGGCCATCCTATTGAAGGTCTTCGGTGTGGTTCTGCGAATACCTATATCTTGACGGTGAATACGACAGGCCCTCGCAATACCCAGAGTCTGGTCCTACTCCTGGACTATGGGGATTACCGGGGAATATTTGCGGGGGATGCCGAGCAAGTAACGGAGGAAGCGGCCTCTCATGCGTATGGGGCTCTGATAGAGGACACGACCGTTCTGGTAGCTTCTCATCATGGAGCGCATACGCACGGAAGTAATCATGAAGCCTGGATCACCGCTACGAATCCGCAGATTGTGGTGTTTAGTGCCGGGAGTCGTTATGGCCACCCGAGGCGGGAAGTCGTTGAGCGGTATCAGGTGGCGCAAGAAACGATGGTCGCGACACATCGATTACGGTGGGGCCTGAATAACACCGAGTATCATGATGGTCTCACCACTCAGAAACCCGTGTATGTCACTAAAGCAAATGGCGCGATCGTGATTCGGACCAATGGCCGGACGTGGCAGGTAGAGTGTTCCCTAGAAGCAGAGTGTTATTAAACGTCCCCACCTTGAGGTCAACCAACTCATCCGAGGTAACCTAGGAGGCTCTGGTATGACCCAAACCATGATTATTCAGCTCCTCGGGACGGGGGCTATTCTCGTCATTGCCTCCCTTCTCTTGCGGGTTCTCTCAGGTGGCAAATATGAAGTCAAGACCATAGATTTGGTCTTTCTAGTCATCCCTCTTTTGCTTGTGGCCTTAGCTACCGGCAAATTAAAAGGTCTGGATATGTTTGGAGTGAAAGCCGATCTTTCCGATTTATGGGCCGAAGCGGCTGGGACTAAGATTGAGAAGCAGATGACCCCTGGTATTTCCACGAGCGTCGAAGACGTGGTGCATGTAATGGAAATGGGAATGAAAGGGGGTCCCCTGGAACTGAAACGGTTAATTGAGCGCAAGGCGGAAGCCTTAGTCTTTCGCTTGGAACATACAGGCTATTATGGTCCGGCGATTAAGATCTATTTTGAAGCTCTTTCCGGGCAGTTCTCATTTACGGACGGTGGTCATCAATCACCAGAACGGTCAGTTATTCGGTATCTATCATGCGGCGGATCTGATGGGATATTTGCGGATCACCAAGGATGAGGGCTACGAGCAATTCCAACGGCTCCTCAATGCGGGGGATGAACGAGCACAAAGGGAATTAGCCAAACTCCCCGGTTTTGTCCCTGTGGAACAGGCGGTTACGCCCACGACCTCTAAACGTGACGCCTTAGCATTAATGGAAAGAATTAATTCTGAAAGTCTTCCGGTCGTGAATGATCAAAAGCGTTTTTTAGGAACGGTGAATCGCTCTAAGTTAACGGCGGGGTTAATTCTGGCCGTAACCGATAAATTAGAGGGCGAACCCAATGCAAAGCCGGAATCTAATTCAAATCCATAACAGAAAAATGAAAAATCTCTGAGGGTCCCTTAGTCGCAATATTGGGCGAGGATAATCATTTCCGGCGCAACATCACGACGCTCCACTTCGGGAGGTTGATGTAGACCTGCCCGTCGGACTGAGTCCAGGGCTCGTGAAAGGCATTGCCGGCGCCGTCCCATCCGCCGAATGCGGCGTCCTGCGTGCACAGCATCTGCGTCCATTGGCCGGTGTGGCCGCCTGTCCGGACTCCGTAGCCGTGATCGCGTGAAGTTCTGCTCGCTGAGATTGACCACCGTCAGCACGACGTTGTCGTCCGACCTGCGCGGACGAAGCCGAGCACCTGATTCGTCGGATCTTCGTGCGGAATGGCCAGCGAGTCGGCTCGCAACGCGGGATTCTCCCAGCGCACGGCATTGCACGCCGCGACCAGCCGGCGCATCTCCATGCCGAGTGGATCGCCGGCGATGCCCCAGTTGAAGCGGTGGTCGCCGTGCTGTCCGAGCCGTCGTGCCAATAGCCCCAGGCGACGTGCGGCGAGGCCATGTGGCACTCCGAGCCCATGAACAGCATCGGCGTGCCCGGCATGGCGACGTTCAGCGCCCACGCCAGTCGGCATTTCGCCCGCGCCGACCAGTCCTCGCGGCCGCCGAGCTGGTCGACGAAGTAGCGGTGCCGCTTGTCCCAATTGCGTCAGCCCGTCCTCGGCATTGCCGTTCTTCTGGTCGCCGACGTCGTCGTGAGACCCCAGCGTGTACTTCACCAGGTTCCAGGCGTGGTCGTAGCCGTCCCAGCCGAGGAAGCCCTTCACCTTGTTCAGCGGCGTCCTGACCGGCGAGCGCCCGCTGGCATCTCGTGATGGGCGTCGGCATTCCAGGTGGCGCAGAACCGGCCCGTGTTGATGATCCACGGGATGGTCCGGCAGGTGCTCGGCGATCGAGGTATTTGTCCGGGAACTCGCGCCGCAGCCGGTCGACGACGAGCTTCAGGTGCTCGCCGTTGATCTGCGTGGTCACGTCGAACCGCAGCCCGTCGGCGCGGTACTCCTCGAGGTACATCCGGGCGTTCTGGTAGAAGAAGTCCTGCACCTCCCGCTTCCACCACGCGGGACCGCGGCCCCACTAGGTCGGCTGGCCGCCCTCGAAGTAGATGCCGCCTTCGTTGGTGTAGCCGTCGAACTCCCAGAGCACGTTGTCGTCCGGGACCGGCGTGGTTGTAGACGACGTCGAAGATCACGGCGAGGCCGTGCGGTGCGCGGCGTCGACGAAGTGCGTCAGTTGTACGGCGAGCCGTACGACGACTCGGGAGCGAAGAACGAGGCCGGGTTGTAGCCCCACGAGCGGTCCATCGCGAACTCGTGAACGGGCAGCAGCTGGATGCAGTTGAACCCCATCTCCCGGATGTAGGCGAGCTTGCTTTCGATATCCGCGAAAGTCGGACCAGTGCTTGTCGAACTGGTCGCCGCGGCCGGCGAAGCTTCCGATGTGGAGCTGGTAGATGATGAAGTTCTCGAAGCGCGGGCGGTCTGAACGGCGCCCAGGGGAAGGGCTCGGTTCCGAGCACGACCGAGCCGTTGCGGCTGCTCGGGTCCGGCCGCGTCAGCTCGGAGCTGAGGACGTCGCGCGCCGCCGGATCCAGTCGCTGGAGGACGCCGCCGTCGTGATGCTGATCTCGAACCGGTACAGCTGCCACGCCCGGACACCGGGGACGGTCGCGCTCCAGTAGTCCCCATTCCTGACCAGGTCCTGGCTGATGACCGTATCATCGACTTCCCAGTAAGGCCCGTCCTGAACCAGGACGGCCACGGCATCCGCGTGCGGGGCCCAGACACGAAAGAAGCAGCCGTGCTGCAGTGAGCCAGGCCCCAATGCGTTCCTGCAGCTGCATCCCATGTCCTCCCCAAGAATACAAGCCTTTGGGCAACCCCTTAGTGCCCGCAAGTTCGAGCACGAAGCTCGCAGTCTTTTAACACGAGAAGAGAGAAGTACTAAGAATAGCAAACCGGCAACATTTGCGAAACCACACACGAACTATATGGGATAGTGAGAGCTGAAGGAGCACATTTAGAAGATCAGTCGTTCATGCACTTGAACGAACCTACAGGAGAAACGGCATGTCAGGGATAAGAGTGAAATTCGACATATCCTGCCGCTTTCTTCCTTTTGCTTGTAATACTCGCTCTCCCAGTGAGCATTTGCCAAGTGATAGCTATGAGCAAAACGATAATTCTTCCTATCCCCCTTACAATCAACTTGAAATCATTTTTTCTGGTTTTTTCGACACTGCACTTTCAACGTTGCGCGAGGCGGCCATGATTCTGGAGCCGCAAAAAGACATGTGTGATGGCAAGACCTGATCTCTTTCTCCTTCCTGAATTTGTTCGAGACACAGAAGTTTGACGGGTTTATTCTCGATATCGGAATGCCCCGGATGAGCGGGTTGGACGTCCTCAAGAAGGTCCACGCAGAAAATCCCACCGTACCTATCGTCATGATCACCGCGGCATCCTCTGAGGAGCGGGCGCTCCTCGCCTTACAATCAGGCGCCCATGCGTATTTGCTCAAGCCATTCGATCCCAGCCGTCTCGTTGAGTTGGTCAACAAACTTGTTGGTTGCTAAAGCGAGGACGAGGCCAACTAAGCCGCGGGTGAATTCGGATTCACATGGCGAAGGATTAACCAAATATGTCGCAATCCTTGGCAACATCCTTGGCACAGAGACCGGTAAGGCCATCATTGCAGACTGAAAATCCCCGATTTGAAATTGATGGGTGGCGTATTTGACACCGCGCTGCTCCTTGGGTACGTTGGATACTTTTCTGTTTGATCAAAAAAGGCGTATGTATTATTCCTATTCCGGGGCTCGGATCCTGTTGGAATGGAAAATGACTCATTACTCATCTCAACGTGGAAGGAGGGCTAGACCATGGTTTCGATAACAGAAGTCATGAGTAAAGAACTCAAGAAAATTTCTTGTGAGGCGTCAATTGCCGACACCGCTCAAAAAATGCGGGATGACCAAGTGGGAGCCCTCTTCATCGAAAAAAATGGAGAACTCGTTGGCAGTGTGAGTGATCGAGAACTTGTGCGAAAGGCAGTCGCCGGTAGAAAAGATTTGGAGAACACCACCGTGGAGAGTATTATGACGACCCCACTCAATTGCATCGACTCCACAAAGACTCTTCTGGATGCGCAGGATAAAATGAGGGATCTTAGGGTGAGACATCTCGCGGTACGAGAAGGGAAGAAAGTCGTCGGGATTATTTCCGTAGGGGACCTCCTGGCGTATTTTACGTGGCGAGCTTAGAATAATTTATCAAGGCCTGCCCGGGAAAACCCATGTGTCCTCAAAAAATAGGGTTGCCCAAACCAGTGCAGGGCCAACATAGCTGATTTTCTCTTAACTGCAATTGAGGAAAAAGAGAAAAAAGTGGTAGGGATGAGTCGCAAAAACTTTCCCATCATTCCCGGGTTCTGGAAGGGTGTCCCCAAAGGGACCTCCATTATGCCATAATTTGTCCTTCAAACTTTCATGTATGTCAGTGTATAAGAGGTGAAATATGGGTCCTACAAAAGTCATCCCCAAAGAAGGTGCCCTCTACGAGGTCCAAACAGGCAAACTGGTTCAAGACGGTCTTCCAACCCGCAAGGAGCAGGAGGAATATGCTGCTCGCCATTACATCGCATTGCCGGTTGTTGATAAAGCGGGGAACCCGTGGGCTCTTGCCGGCCAACCGGTCTACTGCTACCGGGGAACACGATATGAGACGGTAGATGATCAGAAAGTCCAATTAACCCCATGTCCCGATTGCGGGGGGATGGGAATTCGGGATGAGGAGATCACGGTGGAATCAGACTGTATTCGTTGTATCCAATGCGGGCATGAGTTTGATACCCGCCTGGAGATGATGGAATCCTGAGTTCTCAGATCAATCCTGTAAATTGAGCCAACTCTGGGATGGATTTGTTCTGCGGTGGCAGCATCTTTTTAAAAACAGATTTCTTGCGTTCTTTCGGATAGCTCATCGTTAACTCCCTAGGTCGGGGATACGATTGCCGTCACCGCCTCCGCCCTCGAAGCTCTCCGCGAAGACGAGGTGCTCTCCGCTCGTGCACTGACTCGTTAGCGCCTAGCCAATCCCCACCAACGTCATCTTTCACGGCATCCAATCAGAGTCTTTGCTGTCTGGCTTGCTAGACCAATAGGCATCTGTGTGGGAATGCGGCTCGACCTGCCTTGCCAATTCCGACATACCATCGCACCTCGTCAAGGCAAGGAATCCAATCAATTAAGGGGCAGGTCTTGCTATCACACATCCGCCGACTCTGCCTGCTTCACACGGCGACTCACCGTCGCCGCATGCACGCGCCAATGCTCGGCGGTCTCGGCCAGCCGATACCTGTACTGTCGATATGACGGGGATGCCATTCAGGATGATTGGATGATTGAGAGACAATATAATTATGTTAATCAAAGCGCCCGATTCCTTGATGAGCTGGACTTTTGATGGTTGCGGCAACTGTCACCTCAACCACTATGCTTCTTGTTAGGTGGAGGTAGTTGATTATTAAGCTGGAAAGAGTAGAGTAGCGCTATCTCCCGGGCCGGAAACGGGAGGAGAACGTACTCACTAACCACAAAGAGAGTCATCATGAAAATGAAAAAACCATCCACGAGACCTACGAAGCCGACCGAGCCTGAACCATTCAACAAACGCAAGGTTAACCCCGACAGATTTCCATCGGACCTGCCGTTGAAATACTGGAAAGACCTGTTCAAGCCGGTAAGCGTTCTGCGCAATGTCGGGCTGTTTGTTTTTCCGATAGAGACGTTGAGCCCAGCCAAGACCGTCGGGCGTGGCCGCACGAATCTGACCCTCATCAGACCGACCATCGTCCAGCTGGATGCGGCCACGCCGTATGCCGGATTCGACCGTCGGGAGTCGCCCACTCGAGATCCCGCCGTGTCCGTGCACTTTGAGCCGAAAGCCTATGGGATTACGGCCGTCTCGACCTACGTCATGGTTTTCTCGATCGAGGTCTTTGGCCAGGCGGCGACGTTCAACCTGTCCGGATTCGCCGGAGGCGGCATTGTGGCAAACAGTGGCTCGCGGACGCTGAGCGGCCAGACGACGGTGTCGCTGGTGCTCAGGAATGTGCCGCCATCGGCACAGGTCTGGGGAGCCATCACACAGACGGCGGGCGGGCAATGGAACTGGTACTCCGTGCAGGTTCGCTATCCGTCACTGGTCGTGAAAGCGTAGGCGCTCGCAGTACCAGGGCTCGAGCATAGGCCTCACGAGCTGAGCGCGGCGCTCCACGGAACCTCCTGTGACCGGAAAGGCGTGAGGGGGTATTTCCCAGCCGTGGGATGATCAGGAGGATCGCGGGTCTTGCAAGCACAATGAGGTGCAGTGGATGACGAGCATGTCTCGAATCACCCGGTTGTGCTGATGCTGCGTGAAACGTTCTTGAAACAGATGCCCGCCTGGCTGATGTCGGCTATGGGACTCCTGCGTCTACCGCCCATTCAGCTAAGGGGGTATTCAACGACAGATTCGGCTGTGTTTCAGTGCGGAGATGGTAGTGATTGTCCATCAGGCAATAGGCGGGACAGAGCCACCTTAGCGATCGATCACAGGCCGAGCAAGGCGAGAAAGTGCGTGCGTCCTGGCGAGCATTTGCCCGCCTGTTGACCATGGTAGACGGGTTAAGTCACGTGCAGTAATTTTTCCATCAAATACCGTCCTATTGCGGTAGCCATATGAAGGCGATAAAGGGACTCGCTCTGCGTGGTAAGCCCTTGATGAGGCCCTTCATCTTGAATGTGGGTCCAAAAGTTTTTGAACATACCTTCTTCACTACCATCGATCTTACTTTTTTGTTTAAGATGTTGCAGTGCGGAAGGAGGGTTACAGGTAAAATCCCCACCGGTAATTTGTTTACATATTTCGGGTATTAAATTTTGGAGCAAAAGACCGGATTGACCCATTACAAGCTTCAGAATGCCATCAGTGAAATTTTCAAAGGCTTGCTGATAATGTTTAAAAGAAACATTAAGCCCACAGGATTTCAAATTATTTTCTAGCTTTGAAAGCTTCGGCCCAAGGGAAGCCGGTTCCGGTGTATGAGGAAGAAGCCGATAATCTGAACTGACAACAAATCCATCTAAAACGAGTGATTCACAAAAACGATCAAAGATTTCTCTAACATACGTGGGGAAACAATAGCGATCTCTAACTTTAGGGGCTCGCAAGTACGATTTCAATTAACTCAATTATCTTTTTCCTCTAAATGGCCTTCTTCAATTTTTTTTCTTAATAGTTGAACAAAACTAAGGGCCTTTTGTTTTCAGAATGGCCTTGGATTTCATCTAGCAAATCAAATTCCTGAATCAGAAGGTCAATTTCGATATGTTCCGTATAAACGACGTGAATTAATCTAGTTAGCAAAGAAAAAGTTTTTGAGGAAAATCTCATCTTCCTAAAATCCATAGCGATTGTGGATCATTTTGGCGTGCATTACAGCATGGTGAGCCACGCCGTGAAGAACGGGGAAGCCAGAGAGCCATCATTATAGGGCAATGCAAGACCGGACCCCTCATGCTCGGAGTGCGGGTAGACCGCATCAGGATATTCAATACGCAAGGGCCGAGCCACCCGAGCAGCGTATCACCTGCGGACATCACTCTCAACAAAAGACTTGCCCCCCTCCGATTCAGGCCACCAGTCGGAAAAATCAATTATCGACGAGACTGGATTCTATCTCGAGGCAACACTTCTTAAACTTCTTAGTGCTACCGCAGATACATGGCTCATTGGGCCCAGGTAAGCGTTGGCCAGCAACTGGCATCGAATGAATATCTTCCTGAAGTAACTTCTCTAGTTCAGAGTCGTGCTGCCACGGCGAAGTGGTCCAAATAGCAAAGTGGAATGACTTCATAGGATCGGCAAGGTCAAGGCCGAATCCAATGCTTGTGGTTGCGCGACGCCGATACTTTTCCAAAATAGATCGCCGATGAGTTGACGCGTAGAGCTGATCAACCTGAATGTTTTTGCAGGCTATCACAGTGATAACGAGATCATTCAGAGTAACGGTGTTGCGCCTTATCTGCCCTGGTGCAGGGTTCTGACTTCGAAGTTCAGCCATCATCCGAGCACGCGCATGGAGGTTAGCATCAGATAGTCCTAAGATTGAAAAAGCGATCCATCGTGCCCCAGGGTCTTCCTTCCTGCCTCGGAGTTCATTCAACAGTGCTTTAATTTCATCGGGCACTTCCAATTCGATAACAGGCGCTTCTGTTCGGGCACCTCGGCGGTAATCGACCATGAAGTCGAAAGGTTCTTGAAAGCCTTGTAGCCACACAAAGTTGTATTTTCCTTCCTGATTTCGTTCCCACAGGCGATTCGGTTGTAAGCGAGACTTCAAGTACGCCCCAAACAGATCCAACTCGTCAGCTAATAATTCCACGGTTTCTTTCTCAAGCGTAATTCTGCGATCCACGTAGTGGAGGAATGCATCAGGGCCAGGGCAGAATTCCGTTACAACTTCGAGGTCTGCAATGGACATTGCACACGGGTACTCACGATCCCGGAACAATCCTAATGAAGCGACGGATACTAAACGGGTAGCTATTTGCGAAAGGTGATGAAGGCTGATGGTGAGAATGTATGACTTTTCGATATCCGCCTTCTTGACGATCAGCTCTTTTCCAGTAATCTGCTCGATAAATTTTGCCGCACTCGTAGAATCAATGTATCTCGCAGCCCTTCTTGCTTGGTTGAATGCGTCTTCTATATTTGCCTTGAGGTCTGACCTTAGTTTTCAGCGATGTCCCCAAGTTGAGAAGCTAGTAGAAACTGTGCGGCTTTGGCTTCAACTAGAATTAGAAAAGGAGGCCAGTGAATAGCAAAGTCGAGACCCGTAACGCCTCCCGGTCGATCAGGGTCTGGATATTACAGTTTTCGGTATGTATCCACCTTTGGGAAAAGACGTCCCATGAATTCAGCTGTTTTTTGTTCAAGCCAGATTCCTCTTTTGGATGAGTATGGCCCACTATAGAATGCCTCTTCAGCTCGTGCGACTTCCTCAAACGCGGTCCACAACTGATCAAAAGCATTCGACATGTCACACAGGAGCATCCGGTTTTGTGAGAGCACGAAAAAGAGGACGCCTGCTCACGTCTATCGGTGCAATCATCGTCTTTCTCGTCTCATGTGAACATCCAATCAAGTTGATCAAGGCAAGCCATTCCTCCTCTGATGGTTTTGGCTCCAATCTGAAATAGTCGATCAAACTTGTTGGGCGAAAGCTCCAGCAGCTTCTTTGCGTAACTTGAAAACCCAGCATGTTTTGCCGTTGGGAAGCGGCTAAAAAAAGTCTGTGTTTCAGCCGTTGAGCATCTTTCGTTTTCGCTTGCGAAGCTCCTTCCATATTTGAATGCCATTTGCATAGGCAGATTGGAGCTGGCTCAGCCATTCATTTGACTGCATCTCCTGAGTCTTGATGATCGCGACAAGTAGCGCAGAAGCTCGTGTCGGTCCAATGCCTGCGCGCGTTTTGAACCACGATTCAAACTGGCCCTGTATGCCAGAGATTTTCTTCCTGGGTTTGATGGGGGTATGCAGACCCTCTAATAACAGCTGTCTTGCGTGCTAACTGGGCTGCGATGGCTTCTGCCTCAGTTGGATGTTCCCCCGGTCGCTGCTCGAAGGTCTGCATCTGCATCGTGGCATTTAGTACTGCATCCAACGATTCCATTGCGTGTTCGATGTGATTGGGGAGGATAGCTCTATCTCGACTAACACCGAATAGAGGAAACAGATGATAGGCGAGGAGTTCACTCTTTACCGACACTGTGCCATGGGTGGATTCCCGATACGAATCTATAGGAACCATACTGAGTATCACGAGTAGGTGAATGAATAAAATCTCGGCATCTATTTCCTCGCCTAATCGCACGAGTTTTTGTGTCGCAGTTTCTAGGCGTCTCTTGGCGTCTAATGAAACAGCAATGAAAGGATCTTGGTTTGACGGAGGTAACTCGTTATGTTCTGTCACCTAGAATCCATTTGGTGATGAGGTATGGAGACGCTAATGAATGCGGATGGCTTGGTCAAGTGGTCTGAGCTTAAAAGAAAGGAAAGGGGCACAGTGAACTGATCCCGGTTTGACGGACGCCTCAAAAGGTCGAAACAAAAGGGGGTGGAAGTCATTTTCGGAAAGCCTTGCCCCGCCAGCCGCCCACCGCGTAGTTCTCGTCGTTTGTGTTAGTCTCATTAATTGACGACAGCACGCACCATACCGGCCTAGCTGTGATTGCGGTGTTCAAGGTGGTGAAAGGTCTATTGAAGCCACCAACGTCTTCAACAGGGCTAATTCGGCAATTGTAATAGCTGGATTCCCAACCCGGCTAATCGACCGAACACGAATTTGTGCAGGCTTGAATGGATGGCAACGACACCGCACACCGTTCAGTTCGGCTTGCAATACACGTTCTGATAACCTATTCCGGTGTAGCCGTGCTATGTGTGAGGCAACGTCATATCTGGGCATTCGCCGGTGTCCCGGCTGACGTGGAGCCATTTGTTCACCCAAGTCAGAAAGCAGACCCTGTAGCATGAAAAAAGGTTTGCAAAAAAGATCGAGGAAAAAAACCGCGGGTAAGTTGGCTGTTGCCGTGATGGTGTTGGGTGCATTGTTTGCCGGATGCACGAACGGGAGCGGTGAGGATGACATTCTGGAAATTAAGTTCTGGGCTATGGGCCGTGAAGGA
>CAWAXJ010000026.1:0-16517 GCA_963785905.1 uncultured Nitrospirales bacterium | reverse complement strand
ACTACTCCCCGTCTCCGGATGATGGGTTCCGCATTTTCTTATTTATCTATTGTGGCCCCGGGGACTTTCAAAAAATGCCGCAAAAATCGATTTGTGGCTTAAAGATCTTGCTCCTTCAAACGGGCTGCGCAAGTGGTTTCAGTATGATCCCATTCGATGGCAGGAATTTCAACATCGATATGGGGAAGAACTCGATCAACATTCCGGCGCGATCGAGACCTTACGCGTCTACGCACAACAAGGTCCGGTAACCCTTCTCCATGGGGCTCATAACCAGGACTGTAATCATGCTGTCGCCCTGAAGACATTTGTCACCCGGCATCATCCATAAGGCCGGTATCCGCTCTCCCGATATGAAGCACGGACCAGTATGGCTGAATCCGGTTATTCAAGAAGATGTGACCGGATGCGGAATTGCCAGTGTGGCGGCGTTAGCAGGTGTGTCCTACCAACAAACCAAGGCAGTCGCCGCAAAATTAGGCATTCAGGTCACAGATAGCCGACTTTGGTCCGGCACCACCTTCGTTCGCACACTTCTGAAGCATTACCGCCTTCTCGCCCTGCCTCAAGAACAGCCCTTTCGTTCCTGGAACGCTCTCCCGCCACTTGCACTCCTGGCGATTAAATGGCACCGTAAAAGAAATCACCCGTTATGGCATTGGGTCATTTTCCGGCGAGGGGCCGACCAGAATGTTGTGATAGATCCGAAACCATCTCTTAAAAACAATATCCGGACCGATTTCGGAAGAATGAAACCCAAGTGGTTTATCACGATCGACATCAAGAGATCCCATTGAATGGTTTTTCCTAATTCGGAGGGAGACCGACCTGTGCTCTCTTATGAGAGTTGGTATTTTCTTGCGAAATTAGGCGAAAAAGGCTATCATCCGGCATAATTTTCATTTCAATCCCATTCATCCTTCCTTATTTAATGTCGAGTGTTGTCACAAACTCCGTTGCCCGGATTAGGTGGAGATGGATCGAACTCCGGATTCACGATGGGAACACCGTTTAAGACAGATTCGGCATTTCTTGTGCTGTTGGCTTGGACCAATATTTTTTTCTTTCATTGCGGTTCAGTATTTTCCTAATTCAATCTTCATTAGCAGCCAAGAATGGTTGGTGTAGCTTTGCGGACCATCATGATGCCGGTGACAGGTCCTTCGTAATGGTCCTGGTGGAGTCATGATCCTTTGACCCGACCTTTTTCCCTGAGGCCCTGCCTCTATCCACAATAAAAGGAGTATGGTATGCCATCATTCCCATTCGACACTTTGGCAGAGTTGATGCCCCATGGCATGTGTTTTTCGTGGGACTCCACGTTGCTGAGGTTGCATGTCATCTCCGATTCACTGATTGCCTTGTCCTATTTTTCCATCCCGATGGCTTTGGTGTGGTTCACCAGAAAAGGAGGCACCCTCCCCTTCAAATATCTGTTTGGCCTGTTTAGTGCATTTATTTTTGCTTGCGGGGTGACACATCTCTTCAATATTTGGACTATTTGGAACCCGGATTACTATGTGGAAGGAATTGTAAAAATTTTCACGGCGGGCATTTCTCTTGTCACCGCCGTGGTGTTATGGCCGGTGGTTTATCAGGTCGTATCATTGCCGAATTTATTCGTCCTCCAAGATGCCAATCGCCGGTTGGAACAAGATATTACCAGCCGACGGGCAATGGAGGAGGAATTGCGTGCTCAAGCCGCCGACCTGAAAAAAACCAACGAAGAATTGCTCGATTTAAATCGGCATTTGTGCGGAAGGGAATTACGGATGCTGGAACTTAAACAGGAGATTAATGCTCTCTCTCAAGCTCTTGGTCGTCCCTATCCTTATATTCTAGACCAACAAACCACCTGAAAAAAGAGGATTGGCTTTGACCGTCAACCATACTCACGTAGAATTTTCCCCCTTAGTTGCTGAATTCCAACCGGGAGGTCTCCAGCTCTCTATTGTTGGGTGCCTGGCCCTGGGAATTTTCATAGCCGACTGGTTGACTCCGGTAGGAATTGGAATAGGCATTCTTTATATTTTGGTGGTATTGGCCACGTCTCCCCTCCAAAACACAATTATAACAAAAGGCGCCACCGTCACATCCATTGCACTGGTCCTATTCGGCTACTGGATATCTCCACCTGGGCCTGGACAGGAAATCGCCTTCGCCAATCGTTGGTTATCCATCTTTTGCATCGTCATCACCGGCTTCATGGTCTTGAAAAATATCTCCGCCCGACACGCTCTCAAAAATATCCAAGAAGATCTGGAGTCTAAATTCGGCTTGCAAACAAAAACATTAAAAGAGCAAAACCGAGCCATGTTAAATCTGTTGGATGATATCGAGCGGGTGAAACAACATCTTGAAGACAGGGAACGCCGGCTTCGATTGCTGATCGATGCTTTTCCCAGCGGGATGTTGATCGTCAACCATCTCGGCAAGGTCGTATTCGCGAACAAGTTAATCGAAAATCTGTTCGGGTATTCAGAGAATGAACTGATAGGACAATCCATCGATTGCCTGGTTCCAAAACGTTTTCAGCAGGAACATTCCCAACACAGAGCCGGATTCCTTCACGACCCGACGGCCAGAGCGATGGGAGTCGGACGGGATCTCTTCGCCTGCCGCAAGGACGGGAGTGAGTTTCCCGTGGAAATCGGCCTCAATCCCATCAATACCCCGGAAGGATTGATGGTGCTCAGTTCGGTGGTGGATATCACGGCACGGAAGCGATCCGAAGCGGAATTGGAACGGCTCAATCAACGGTTGCGGACGCAGAATCAAGAACTGGAAGCCTATGCCTATGCGGTCTCTCATGATTTGCGTGCTCCCTTAAGAGCCGTTCACAATTATGCAGATTTTTTGCTTGAAGATTTATCCTCCAAAGTTTCTACTGAACAAACGGAGTATTTGACCGGCATCACGACTGCCGTCTGCGAAGCGGAGGAACTGGTTTCGGATCTTCTCGAACTTTCACGGTTGAATTACCATGATTCCAATCCCCAACTTTGCTATATTGGCAATCTCGTTCATAAAGTTCTTCGAACACTCAATTTCGGGGACGAGGTGCATGTACAGTTGCCGATGGAATGGCCAACTATCCTGGGCGAGGAACATCTCCTGAAACAGATCTTCCAAAATCTCATTTCCAACGGTGTCAAATTCAACCGCTCTTCACAAAAACACATTGAGGTGGACTGGCGTCCGGAGAGAAAGAAATTTGTGAGGTTTTTAATTCGAGACAATGGAATCGGAATTTTGCCGCAATACCAAAAGCAAATTTTTCACATTTTCCAACGATTGCATACAACCAAAGATTATGAGGGAACCGGAATCGGCTTGGCGATCGTCCAAAAAGCCGTGACCAAACTGGGCGGAGAGATCAGCGTGGAATCCGAGACCGGCAAAGGAAGCATCTTTTCATTTACCATACCGATGGGAGAAATGCATGATGATGAATGAGGCTCGCCAATTAACGATTCTCATGGCGGAAGATAACGCTCACGATGTCCTGGCAACCAAGCGCGCCTGGCACCAATTCGGTTTCGGCAATCATCTCTATATCGTTTCAGACGGGGAGGAATGCCTGGATTATCTTTATCATAGAGGGAAATATCAGGATTCGAACATCTACCTTACTCCGGATCTCATTCTTCTCGACCTCAAACTTCCGAAGCTGGACGGCCATCAAGTGCTCCAAGGTATTCGGGCGGATAAAAAATTCCGTTTTTTGCCCGTCATCATCCTGACAAATTCCACCCTCGAAACCGACCGGAATAAAGGCTACGAATACGGTTGTACTGCATTCCTCAAAAAACCCGTGGGCTATTCCAACTTTGCCAACCTCATCAAATCCATTCGAACCTTCTGGAGTTGCGTGGAACCATACGCCCAACCTTTAATGTGCTAAATAGAAGACACGACTATGTCCATTGTCCAACCATCCGGATTATCGGCGCTGCTCATCGAAGACGATACACACGAGCGAGCGGCCATCCGCCGGGCTCTCCGCAATGATATTCAAACTCTTCTCGAATGCGAAACCGCCGAGGAGGCCATTCGTCGTCTCAACCAATCTCCCTCCGAATTCGACGTCATCATTTCAGACTTTAAACTGCCGGGCATGGATGGATTGACGTTCTTCCGGACTCTTCGCCGGATGAAATGTTCCTCTCCGTTTATTCTTTTAACAGGTAATGGATCAGAACAAACGGCGATAGAGGCGTTCAAAGCCGGAGTGGACGATTACTTAATCAAAGCCACACAAAGCGGATATCTGGAAATGCTCTCGCCCCTGATCGCTCAAGTCGTCCACCATCATCGCATGAAGATCAGAAACGAATTATTGGAGTTGTCCCTCAGGGAAGCCAATGAACGATTCCAGCAATTCATGGAACAATATCGGGGCATTTTCTGGTTGACCGACTATGAAGAACCTCGGAAGATATTGTATGTCAGTCCGACCTATGAAATAATCTGGGACCGCTCCGCCCATCAGCTCATTCAAAATTCATGTGATTGGATGGAAGCCCTTCATCCCGATGATCGAATCCGCATCCAGACTGCCTATCTCGAGCTTGATACCACTCACAAGTACAATGAAACCTATCGAATTATCAAACCCGATGGATCGTCACGCTGGATTCATGATCGGGGGTTCCTCATTACCGATCCATCCGGCAAGCCATATCGTATCGCACGACTCACCGAAGACATTACCGACCGGAGCCACGATGTCGGAAGCCCTTCAAGCCAGTGAGGAACGCTTTGCCAAATTTATGGCTCACCTGCCTGGCTTAGCCTTTATAAAAGATGAACATTGCCGTTTCATATATTTGAATCCGGCCTTCGAAAAGGTCTTTAACATCACTACTACAGATTGGATAGGCAAAACCGTTCACGACGTGCTCCCTCCCGAGACGGCAGCCCGCTTACACACCAATGACGAATGGGTCTTATCTCATCGGCGGTCTCTGGCAACCGTAGAGAAGATTCCGCTTCCTGATGGCTATCATCAGTATTTAACCGTGAAATTTCCCATACTTCGAAATGACCAGCCCCCCTTCCTGGGAGGAGTATCAACCGATGTCTCCGAGCGACTTCAGGCGGAGACCCAACTAGACCAAATTTTCTCGCTTTCCCCGGATCTCATGTGCATTATCGGCATGGACGGATATCTCAAAAAAATCAATCCGGCTTTCGAAAAACTCCTCGGATACACCGAAGAGGAGTTCCTTTCCCAACCCTTAATCTATGTTCACCCACCCGGATGATCGACCGTCCACCTTGGCGGCCTTCCATCAATTGTCGGAGGAAGTCACCGTTTTTGATTTTCATAACCGGCTTCGTGACATACGCGGCAATTATCGCTGGCTGGAATGGCGGGCAACCGCGCAGATCCAGGAGCAGGCCATTTATGCCGTGGCACGCGACATCACTCAGCGTCACCATGCCACCGAAACACTTCGACGTTACGAACAAATCGTCTCGACCAGTTCGGATTTTCTTTGCTTTTTAGATAAAGACGACTGTTTTCAAGCTGTCAACCGGCGATTTAGTGAATTTTTCAATCTGCCTGTGAGAGAAATTATCGGCCGTCACCTTCGTGATTTTGTAGGACAGGATATTTTTGATTCCCTGAAATTTCATTTGGAGGATTGCCGAAAAGGACAAGGGGTTCGGTTCCAACATAAGCTGAAATTCCCCGACGGAAATCTTCGTTTCATGGAAGCCCGGTTAAATCCTTTTCTGGAACACGACGGCTCTATTTCAGGAGTGACTGCGACCTGGAGAGATCTGACTGAACAAAAACATCTGGAGCAACATGTGACCCAAACACAAAAAATGGAATCCATTGGGACACTTGCCGGAGGAATCGCACACGATTTCAATAATATCCTGATGGCGATTCTCGGGTGGGCGGAAATGGGCACGTGGAAATTTCCTCCAGACACCCCGGCATACAGGTATTTTGAGCAAATCGCCATCGCGGGAAAACGCGGACGCGATTTGATACAGCAAATTCTTACCTTCAGCCGTCAAACGGATCACCACCCTCGTCCTGTCGATCTGGGTCCGGTGATTGAAGAATCCATAAATTTCCTCCGGGCCACCCTCCCGTCCAATATTGATCTGCGTTTTCTCGACCCTCATTCAATGAACATGGTGTGTGCCGATCCTGTTCAAATCCAACGAATTATCATGAATCTTGGCTCCAATGCTGAATATGCCCTGCGCCCTAACGGGGGCACTCTGACGATTGAGCTCCATACCATCACTATTGAGAAAGGCAGTTCGCAATTTCCGCCTTCACTGGAGCCCGGGCAAATATATTCAGATTACCGTTGCAGACTCCGGCCCGGGAATACCCGACCATATTCTTTCAAAAATTTTTGATCCGTTCTTTACCACCAAACCGGTGGGAGAGGGAACCGGAATGGGATTGGCGGTCGTCCATGGCCTGGTGAAGACCTTACATGGTCACATTTCCGTAGAATCTTCCGTGGGGGATGGAACGACCTTTTTTATTACCATCCCCGAATACAAAATGCCCACCGGTCCAGACCAAAAAACCGAACCTCCCTCGATTCGCACCGGTAGCGGGCATATTCTTTTTGTAGACGACGAACCGTCAATTACCCAAATCTTGAAGGAATTCCTCGAACATCTGGGATACACGGTCACGGTCCGTCTCAATGCGTTGGAGGCATTGGAAGTCTTTCAAAAAAACCCGCAGCAATTCGATTGTCTCATCACTGATCAAACCATGCCGATCCTTAGTGGAGATCAGCTGGCTAGGGAAGTACTGAAGATACGACCTAATATGCCGATCATACTTTGTACGGGGTTCAGTCATACCATTGACAAAGACAAAGCACTGGCACAAGGAATTTCCGCCTTCCTTTACAAACCGATACTCTTGGACCAGCTTAGCCAGACCCTTGCGAATGTCCTGGCAAAGTCCGGTCCTGCCCCGAACTAGCCATGGCTGAATCGCCTCTTATGTTTCTTGATGCCAACGGCCTCGAAGATATTCGAAAATTCCCTGTTCTATCCATATCGTGACCGATAGTCCCTTGGCATGGCCTTAGACCGAAGATTCCCAGTGTGCCAATGGGAGGTAAATTCAGAAATCAGCTGTTCGATAATCCCTGGTATGCGTCCACAAAACGGTTCTCTATTTCCCAAGGCTGAGGATTCGATCCTGTGTTGTTAACTGAATCATTGACCGTCATACCGGAAGGTTCCGGAGAGAATCCGAATGGAATTGCGCTCACGTCCGCTTTACTTTTTGGAAAAGTAGACCTGTCTTCATGAATATCATCATGACCAGGACAGATCCGATCATCATGGTGGATGATAGTGCGGCCGACCGGCTCATTGCCAAACGGTGTTATCACAAATCGGTGCTACAGAATCCTTTTATGACCTTTTCTGGAGGAACCGAATTTCTTACCCATATGGATTCCGTGTTGATTCGTGAAGCTCTTATGCCTGCCCTCGTCCTGTTGGATCTCAATATGCCAAAATTGGATGGATTTGAATTGCTGGGATGCATTCGGCAACATCCGGAATTCACTCATGCCCCCATCATTGTCATGTTGACGAACACGGACAATCCCAAAGATTTGAAGCGATCTATGGACATGGGGGCCAACGGGTTTAAAACCAAACCCTTCCATGTAGCCGACTATGTTGCCTTTTTCGATTCCTTTGGTGAATAAACCAAAAAATCGGACATAGAGCAGTTCGCCTTTTTCAAGAAATCGCGTGAGGAGTTCAGCAATGTGGACCGCAATATTGGATAAACAGCCCTCGCTTAAAAGATTTTCGTCGAGTGGGTGGCATTCAGATAGCCCTGTAGAACATCGCGCCGTGCCACCACCCCTACGAGTCTTCCCTCTTCATTGACTACCGGCATCCTGATCAGATGTTTTCCTTCCAGCCGTTCGATGATTTCCATAGCCGGTGTCTCAGGCCTAACCGTGATCGGAGCAGGAGTCATCAAGTCACCGGCCAGCACTCCTGTTAAGGATTTTTGCTCTTTGATAGCATGGAGGAGATCGAACTCGCTGACAATTCCAAGCAACCGCTGGTTATGATCAACGATCGGCACGCTGCCGAACCCTTCCTCTGTCATCGTTTGCGCCAATGTTTCAGCTGAATCCTCCGGATGATAGGCATACACTGCGTCTTGCATAAACTGTTCGGCAATAAGACCCTGAAAATCCCGGGTACCCACGATGTAATCTACGCGTCGCATCATCCTGCCTCCTTGTTATGATCCGTCAGATGAAGACATTGTGGTAGAAGCGGCCGGAAGACCCTCCTGATCTTTCATTCCCAAGCCATCCGCCACATCCCCAACGCTATGAGGATGAAAACAAGACCTTCCACCACCCCCTCCCCCAAATGGCCAACCAGGGACTCAATAACCATCCCTTCAGACACATCCATTCCTTCCGTTCTTTTTGCATCGCCTCACCTCCTTCCAGTCTCAAAAACCTCGCTGCAGGAAATATTTGGGGATTCCGTAATTTTCCATGTGTGTCCCGCCGAAAAATAGAAAGGCCTTTCGGGCATATACGTCCCCAAAAGGCCTTTATCCGGTTCACCTCATGTGGGGTGCACAATACATAGCCTACCCCATGACGACCTCGAATTTGTCTGTGTGATTTACCATGCTCCTTTTTTGAAAAAAAGTAAAGAACCTCGCACTGGCGGGATAAAGCTGTGCTGTCTCAGCGGGAAGGACCAGAGTATTTCTGCTTATCCGCCAAGGGGGAGACTGGTTGATCAGGTCATTGGTGAGTCCACAACAGACTCAAATCTCAGGCGGTGGCCATCGCCCTTCGCCTCAGAAGCGCGGCCCATGCTTAGTCTGTCAAAAACCATTATGCCAGCGGATCCTTTTAATGCCCGCACAGTTGTGCCGAACCCACAACCGCCTACACTTGGCCATGTCCGCCAGCGGACCGAGGGAGGCGGCCTGGAACTACGCCTTGTACCTAATCAAGAACTCAAGCCATAACACCATAGAGTTTCACTCGGGAATGAAGACAGTGAAGCAGTCAAAAATAGGCGGGGAAGGGATTCAAGAACACCCCCTGACACCAACAACGAGCTGAGCCTCGGGAGGCTAAGGGGACCGGAGAACCATATGGCGAATGCCGTCGACGAGTTCGCTGGCAATGCCGTTTTTGGTTAGATACAGCGACGGCTCCGGCCTCCAGCATTAATTCTTGTACTTGCCTATCTTCCTGGACGGACAACCCGATAATAGCCATCGAGGGGAATTCCTGCACAATTCTTCGGGTCGCCTCTATGCCATTCAATTTTGGCATATTCACGTCCATGACAATAATATCGGGGTGAAGCGTTCGTGCATATTCAATGGCTTCCAATCCGTCTTGCGCCTCCCCCACCACTTGAAAATCTTGTTGGACATCTAATAACCCCCGGATTCCCTGCCTCACGAGGGCATGATCATCGACAAGAAGAATACGAATTCCCTCCCCCCGTATCGGTTGTTGGGAAATAGATCCAATGGATGTCAAAGACTTTGATTTGGTATCTTGAGAAACCTCTGTGGGAGTTGGAGAATCAAACGGGACCACAAGCGTAATGCGTGTTCCCTGTCCCACTTCCGAATCGATGTGAATACTCCCGCCCAAGGCTTCTAACCGCTCACGAATACTGAATAATCCGAATTTTCCCGGGCTGGTAAAATCATGCAACGCATCCGACAGGTGAAACCCTTTCCCTGCATCCTCCACCTTCACTTGAAGTTCATGGGATACAATCCTCTTGAGAGAAATCGTCGCCTCGTTGGTTTCAGCATGTTTCTTGATATTAAAGAGGAGTTCCCGGACAGACTGAAACACAAATATGGCGTGATCTTCCGGGAGAGGAATATTTTTTTCCTCTTCCTGGATACGCACATGAAGATTATGTTGTTCGAATTGCCCTGCAAGCCAGACAAGGGCTGGCACAATTCCCAATTCATAGAGAATATTGGGGCTTAACTCCGCAATGAGGGTTCTGGTGTACGTGAGGGAATCCGTCAGGATTTTATCGATATGCTCTATTTCCGTTTTCAAATCCTGACGCCAACCCTCCCGGTTCAGTTGGGCCAGCTTCATGCGACACACGACCAACAATTGGGCAAGATAATCGTGAAGTTCATTGGCCAGCCGCCGCCGTTCCCGTTGTTCGGTCACGACCAACTCCGAAGTCATCTCGCGAAGATGTTTCTGATAACTCAACAGGTCACGCGTGCGATCCACGATTCGTAGTTCAAGAGAATCATTGAGATCCTGTAAATTCTGTTCGGCCTTTTTCCTATCGGTAATATCGACCATGGTGATGATCGCCCCGATCGTGTTTTCTTTGTCGTCCAGCAGAGGTCTGCCACTGAGAAGCAGGGGAACGGTCATGTTCCCGACCTGCAAATCCACCTCAAGTCCGTGGAGCGTCCTGCCGCCAATCACGTTTTCGATCACACTCTTCCCGTCATTCCATTGCTCACCTCCGCTGGACGTGGCGACGGTCCCGCGTGAATGTGAAATGAAATTGTTCATGAAACCATGTATGGAGTATGGGTTGGTGGGCAAGTCTATCGGTCGCACGACTGTTGCGGATGATTCGACCGGACGGATCACACACCACCACCGCTTCACCCGTTTGCTCCAGAATCATTCTGGAAAATTTTTCTTCCGCCAAGGCCCTGTCGTATTTATTCTGTTCCGTCAGGTCGGTCAAAATCGCGCAATTCAAATACTGGTCATCAATCTTAATGGAAATAAGGCCGACAAAGACGGTAAGATCATGGTGATCTTTGCAAACCAAACGAATTTTCCCTGTTCCCCCTGATACGCCGGAATGGGAAGAAGACAGAGTCTGAAAAAACTCCCGATCTTCCTCAGAAATAAATGTGTCGATAGAAAAGCCAAAAAGCTCCTGGTGGGACTGATTGACCATTCTGACAAAGGTGGCATTCGCATAAAAAATAATTCCGGTATCATCAAAAATCACCGCGCCCTGCGACCATATTATCGATGATGAGTCGGTACGGATAGTCGGCGCTCTTGAGCGTAAAAACTTGATCCCCCTCACCCGTTTCGACGATGAGGGCATCCACGGCTCCTTCCCGGATCGCCTGGAGAGTCTCTTCCGCTTCCTTCAACCGTTGCTGTAAAATTTCCCCCTGACTTGGAGGAACGTGTTTGGCCAGGGACGGTTTATATTTGGAGGCCATGGATATTTCCCAAATTATTCCTAAGAGGACAGAGGCGGATGAGGTATCAATCCCAGAGAATGCAGCACACGGTCTTTTTTTGAAAGGTCTCCGATGATCCTGCAACTGGGAAGAGGAAACTCTTTGATCAGAGTTGGCGCCGCAAAGATTTGATTGGTACGGGCGGAAGAGGGATTGCGATACAAGTCAATAATTTGTAGGTCAGGGTTTTGTTCTTCGAGATATTCCCGACAAATTGATTTGATATTGGCCATGGCACGGAGCGACAGGCCGGTCGCACCGGTCACATATAACCGAAGGCGCATCCCGGAATCTTTACCGGCGGATTTCGTCTTACCAGGGATCGATGGCGCACGGGAACTCATGATGGTGGCCCCATAGAGGTTGAAATAATTACCTCACCCGTCTCGTCAGACAGATCAAGCCCCACCAATACTTTCTCGGTGTTGGACAAATCTCCAATGATTTTTTTGAAGGGAGGCGGTAATTTTTTGACCAATGTAGGAATGGCTACAATCTGATCCAGCCTGGCCCTCTTGGGCTCCCGGAGAAGATCCACAATTTCCACCGTATATCTTGAGGACAAATGGGTCTCGCATAACTGTTTTAAATTGCTCATGGCCAGACGCGATTTTTGGGAATATCCCGCCACGTACAGGGTTAAATGATAGGAGGAATTTTTTTCACCCATGTTCCTTGGGAGTTGCTTCAATCTGAGACGTGTATTTCATGGTTGGGTGCCCTTTTCCCTCTTTTCGTCATTGATACTCTTTCCTAACTTGTTCTCTATTTTTCTTCTGCGGAACCGTGTCCATGCCTTCTAAGTTCAATGAGCAGGTGAGCCCTTCTAAGATTCCCGCGGACCCCCGCAGGCTTCTCGTGTAACTGAAAGCCCCGATGACTCATCGTATATTTCCGAACCTGATTTGAATGAGCCATTCCCCGGGATTTCAAAATATACATTTGCCGACGGTGTTCCCCATCGAATTCCAGTTTGATAAGAGAATCCAGGTATCGGCCAGGGAGGACACGCCGTTCTCTGTCTCCTGAGAAGATCTCCGCAGGCGATGTGAGGCCTGTGCATATTAACGTGATCTGGCGGGACTTCAGAAAATCCACCATCCGTAAAAATAAGGCTTTAATCTCACGGGATGATCCGATGGATAGGAAATCGTTGATCGGATCCATAACCACCACTTCGGGTTATGCGTGTCCACCGCCTTGTAGAAATTCACGAGATGGGATTCCAATCCGAATAATGTGGGACGGGAGGCTTCTATGTGCAGCAACCCCTTGTTCATCCATTTCTCCAGCCGAAGTCCGATGGATTTCATGTTCCGGATGATCTGAGGACTGGATTCTTCAAAGGCAAAATACAAAACCTGCTCACCCTGGCGACAGGCGGCTTCCGAAAAATGCGAGACAAGACTCGATTTACCCGTCCCAACTCCTCCTGTGACCAGAACCGTCGAGCCCCGATACACACCCTTCCCCCCGAACATCTCGTCCAATTGCGGAACCCCGGTGGAGACCTTTTCCATCGAAATTTTATGTTCAAGTTTTAAGGAGGTGATGGGCAGCACCGACAATCCCTGCCGTTCAATGAGAAAGGGAAATTCATTGGTCCCATGCATACTTCCCCGGTATTTAACCACCCGCAGCCGGCGGGTGGACATCTGCTCATTCACTCGATGATCCAGCAAAATGACGCAATCCGACACATATTCCTCGAGTCCCTGTCGGGTCAGGGATTTTTCGCCCCGCTCGCCGGTGACAATGGAGGTCATGTTTCTGTTTTTCAGCCACTGAAACAAACGCCGCAACTCCGAGCGGATAATACCCTGATTGGATAACCCGCCGAACAAGACCTCAATGGTGTCCAACACAATTCGTTTGGCGCCAATGGCGTCGATGGAATCACCCAGTCGCACAAATAATCCTTCGAGATCGTATTCTCCGCTCTCTTGAAATTCAGTGGCTTCAATGGGGATCGTATCCAGAATCAATTTCTTATCCTTGATCAACCGTTCCAGATCAAACCCCAGGGACCGGACGTTTTGGACCAATTCCTCAGCCGTTTCCTCGAATGCTAACATCACACCGGGTTCGCCCATGTGGAGGCCCCGCGGACCAGAAACTCCATCCCAATAGGGTTTTTCCACAGCCAGGGCTTCCGCACACCAACGTGGTTCGTCCCCTGGGAAGCCCTCCCCCTGTGATTTCATCCAGGCCCTGGATACCGGTTGGAGCTTTCGGAAATGCTGAATGGACGGTTCTACTTGATGATTTTTTTGTGGGCATGTTTTACAATTTCCTGAGACGAAAAAAATGACGTCAAAATCTAACATAATCCCTTTAAAAATAATACAAATTGGGGACCCTGTTAGAGAACTGATTAGTGGATGATGCCCCAAAACAATCAATAACTCCCTCCTGGCTCTCACAGCCTTTTCAGCGGCAGGCAGCCCCATGCATGCGTCACGGTGATATTTTGGAGAACACCCTATCATTCTTTAAGGCCATAGAAGAATGGACAGAATAGACCGAAACCAGAGCGAATTTGTCGAATATTCAGCTCCATATGTTCCTCATTCGCTATTTTCCATCCCAGTGTAAGGAATCTTTTGCACTTCCTTCCTCATGATTTTGAATATGCACGCACGTTCAACCTCTTGGACACCACGGGGCTTTCGAGTATCCGTCTCTTGGCAATCCATCCTCCTGCTTTCTCTGGCGGTAGGGATCGTGAGTCCTCCAGCCTTCCATTCATGCCGAAACCCTACCGATCGTCCCTGCAACTCCACCCTCCTCAGAAGCCTGCACCGCCCACGCTCCGGTCACCAATGAATGCGTGGAAGCCGGTCTACGGGCGAGACGTGAGGTGATCAGAGCCGAAGCCGCATTCCAGGCCAAGACCCCCGCGACTCACCTAAAATTGGCTGAACGACTCAACCAGCAAGGCGATCCGAATGGCGCCCTTGAAGAATATCGGGCAGCGATTCAACTCGATCCCGGTCTCGCCGGCGCTTTTCTGGGGATGGGAGCTGTGTACCTTGATCAACACGCATGGAACCAGGCAGAAGAAGTTCTCGAACGTGCCGCACACTTAGATAGCGAGAATAGCCAAATTGGATACTGGCTGGGTCGGTCACTGTTGGCTCAACAAAAATTTCACGAGGCCCAAGATGCGTTTAATACGGCGACGAGACTGAATCCCAACGATGCGGAGGCCTTTTCCGATTTAGGCCTGACCTACATGGCTCAAGGCCAATCCAAGGATGCCATCAACGCACTTCGCCAAGCCATTCGCTTGCGACCGGATTTTTCAGAAGCCCATTCCCGCCTGGAGCTGGCCGAAGCCTTCACACTCAAGGAAGACCTGCTCGTACAAGAAACCGCCAAAATTTTACAGCTTCTTTTCAGAAGGGAATAAGCCCTTCGCCTCTACCCTCAGTTCCAGCATCTTTGCCTCTTCAGGAAATCGTGTGGATAGTTCGGAAAACACGGCTCTACGATAGAACCTCCTCCTTTGCAAGGCTTTGTTCCGAAGAGGAACAAGGGCAAGGGGAGGGAGAAACTCTATGGAAATGAAATACTATCGGTATTAAAAAGAAGAAGCCAGCCTCTCGCGACCCTCTTCATGAAAGCCCATGCACAACGATGCCTTAACGAGGTTGATTCACGACATGACGGATGGCTTCGACGAGCTGACCGGCGACACTGCCTTTGGTCACATACAGGGCGGCCCCGGCTTCCAGCAGTAATTTTTCGATCTGCTTATCCTCATGAACCGACAATCCAATAACCCTGACTGAAGGGTGCTCTTTGGTAAGAATTCGTGTCGCCTCAATGCCATTGATCTTCGGCATGTTGACATCCATGACCACCACGTCGGGAAAAACGAGGTTCGTCATCTCCAGGGCTTCCCCTCCATTTTTCCCTTCGCCCACTATTAAAAAATCAGCATGGTGTTCCAACAGCGTCCGAATGCCTTCACGAATCATGGCATGGTCATCAACCAGGAGAATTCGAACGACTTTCTTCTTTGAGTGTCCTTGCAATGATTGGCTGAGAGGTTTCCGCATTTCTTGGTATTCTAAGTTCGGCGAAACCGGTACCGGGTCCGGCTGAAGCGGAAAGACGAGTATTGCCTGAGTGCCCTGCCCTGGTGCAGATTCGATATGAAAGTGACCACCCAGCGCCTCCGCTCGTTCTCTGATACTAAACAGACCGAATCTTCCCGGATTGGTGTAATCGGTTGATTCCAACGCAGGTTGAAATCCATGGCCGGCATCCTGAACCAGGACCTCAAGTTTCTGACCGGCATGACCATGAAGAAAAACGGTCGCTTCCCCGACACCGGAATGTTTGATGGCATTAAAGAGCAATTCGCGAACGGCCTGAAACACAAAAATGGCTTGATCTTCAGGAAGGTGTATCGCTTGATCATCAGGTTGCACCTGCACTTGCAGACCCATGACGCTCCATCTGCTGACCTAACCATATCAGGGCGGGAACCAGGCCCAATTCATACAGGATGGTGGGACTCAGTTCGGCAATTAATGTACGGGTATAAGTAAGCGAATCAGAAAGGATTGTATCGATTTCCTCCAAATTGGCTTTTAACGCAGGAACACTTCGCCTCATTCGTGGCTTGAGTCAATTTCATTCGACAGACCACAAGCAATTGCGCCAGATAATCATGCAGTTCAGTTGCCAATCTTCGACGTTCCCGTTGTTCAGTCACCACCAGCTCCGAAGCCATGGCCCGCAGATTTTCCTGATACACCAACAGATCACGGGTTCGATCAGCCACCCGCTGTTCCAGGGTATCGTTGAGCTCTTTAAGTGCCTGTTCCGCCTGTTTTCTCGCGGTAATATCGGTCGCTATTCCACATATCGCATAGGGTGTGCCTTCAGCATTGTACAAGGGGAATTTCGTCGACAAATACGTATGCACACCATCCGGTAGTTGTATCTGTTCTTCAAATTCTTGCGGTGTTCGACTGTTGAGAACCTTTTGATCATTTTCGACTATCTGCCTGGCTAAAGGTGGATTTAACAAGTCCGTGTCTTTTTTTCCAATAATCATGTCACGGGATAATTGAAAAATCGTTTCAAATCGTTTATTAATCAGTTGATATGTTCCCTCTAAATCTTTGACAAATTTCACGGTTGGAGAATTTTCCCATATCGCCTGAAGACGGGTTTCACTCGCCCGAAGGGCCTCTCCAATGCGTTGTTGTTCGGAAACATCACGTTCAAT
>CAWAXJ010000025.1:0-82291 GCA_963785905.1 uncultured Nitrospirales bacterium | reverse complement strand
ACTTTGGATTTTTCCAGGGCAGCATAGGCTTGCCAGAGTTGGGATTCGTTCCCGAGATAGGGCGGCCGTTCGATGGCTTGGGCCAGTTCTTTGACGTGATCGAACGTCAGCCTGGCCTTGTAAGGTTTGCTATAGAGCACTTGAAGCGCGGTGATTTCGTCTTTGTGGTCTTGTATGAATTGCTCGAAGGAGCGGACGATGCCTTTGGCTCGGTCTAGGGCCTCCACACTGAATCCGGCTTCAATGATCTGATCCTGGCTGACGTGGTCGATGGTGATTTCGTTGTTCTTTTTGATGGTGACGAGAAGCTCGCGGAGTTTGGGATCGTGAAAGGGTTTGACGGCGTCTTGGATGGAGTTTTCTCTCATTCGGGAAATCCCTCCTAGCCCCCCCCTTTGTCAAAGGGGGGAATATTTCTTCTTTTATCTGGGTTTATAGCATCGAGGAGGCGGTGGCTGAGGTCTTTCAATGTGAGACCGCCGCTGGCTTGGATGATCTGGCGTTCATCCGTGGCAGACAGCCGGTGTTCCATGCGGGCGAAGCGGCCGGCCAGGTGGTGAGCCTCCTCATCGGAGTTGCCCAGGGCATGGCATCCAGCAGCTTGTCGAACGTGACGGTGCGCTTTTTCTCCAGCGGCCGGGAGTCGGTCTTGTCCTGCTCGCAAACGCCCACGGCATCGACGATGACGAAGTGGTTTTTGCGCTGGCATCCGGGGTGACCCTTTAGCTCGTTCGGCTTGATCACCCGCACGCCGCGGCCTTTCATCTGCTCGAAGTAGCCGCGCGATCTGACCGCGCGCATGAAGAAAACGATTTCCAACGGCTTGATGTCGGTGCCGGTGGCGATCATGTCGACGGTGACGGCGATGCGCGGGTTGTAGCTGTTGCGGAAGGCCTTGATGAGGTCTTTGCGATTCGCGCCGGTGGTGCGGTAAGTGATCTTTTGGCAGAAGTCGTTGCCCTTGTCGAAAACCTCGCGGCAGATGCGCACGATATCGTCGGCGTGGGAGTCGTCTTTGGCGAAGATCAGGGTCTTGGGCACTTGGTGCGGCCCGGAAAGATTTCCGTGAAGAGCTTGTCCCGAAAGGTCTGCATCACCGTGCGGATCTGGTCCTCGGCGACCACGTCGCGGTCGAGCTGGTTGGCGTCGTATTGAAAGTCGTCGTCGAGTTGCTCCCAGCGCTTTTTGCGCGTCTGGCGGTCGCGCTTGTCGACGTAGAAGCCGGCGTCGATCTTGGCCGCCTTCGGTGATCTCGGTCTGGATGCGATAGACGTCGTAGTTGACGTTGACGCCGTCGGCCACGGCCCGCTCGTGGTTGTACTCCATGACGAGGTTCTGATTGAAAAAGCCGAAGGTTTGCTTGGACGGCGTGGCGGTGAGGCCGATGAGATAGGCGTCGAAGTATTCCAGCACCTGGCGCCAGAGATTGTAGATGGAGCGGTGGCACTCGTCGGTGATGATGATATCGAAAGTTTCGATGGGAATGGCCGGGTTGTATTCGATCGGCGGGTTCTTTGAACAGCGATTCGAGACCTGCGACCGAGCACTTCGTCGGCTTCCTCATCGAGCTCTTTGCCTTTGAGCATGGAATAGAGGCGCTGGATCGTGCCGATGCAAACCCGCGCGGTGGTGTCGAGCGTGTTGCTGGTGAGGCGCTGGACGATGTACTCCTCGGTGAATTTGTAGTTGTTGTAGGGCGAGACATACTGCTGAAACTCTTTGAGCGTCTGCTCGCCCAGGTTGCCGCGATCGACCAGAAATAAGACGCGCTTGGCTCCGGCGAACTTGATGAGGCGGTAGATGAACGTGATGGCGGTAAAGGTCTTGCCGCAGCCGGTGGCCATCTGGATGAGCGCGCGGGGGCGGTCTTGGGCCAGCGAATGTTCCAGATTTTTGATTGCGATCTTTTGTGCGGGCCAGAGGCCTTCTTCCCTGAGGGGTGGCAACTGTTGGAGGCGTTTGCGGAGAGTGGAGAAGGCTTTGTAGGTTTCACCTTTCAGAGCGGCCTTATCCGTGGGGATTGATTTCGCTTCCTCTAATCGGGCTTCTTCCAACCATTTGGCCAACATTTCAGGTTTATGGAAGCTGAAGGTAGGGCGGCTGCGTGGTTCCGGATCGAGTTCGTTGGTAAAGCGGGTTTCCACGCCGGTGCTTTGGTAGAGGAAAGGGAGCGGGCGAACGTAAACGGGTAATGATGGAGGAAATCCCCCGCTGTATTTGGCCGACTGGATTTCTACGCCGGTGAGCGTGGCCCCTTTTCGCTTGGCTTCAATCACGCCGGCGGCTTTGCCATCTACATAAAACAGGTAATCCGCAAACCCATGGCCATGTGCTAGTGGAAAATTCCGTATGACCACCCCAAGGGCGGCGGATAAGTTGACCTGATTCGTATCTTGAATGATCCACCCTGCTTTGGTGAGGAGAGCATCAATAGCTTCGCGTGCCTGGTCTTCGGGTGTGGGCATGGGGGTAAAGCCGAGGGTCGATGGATTTTGGATTTTCCCTCCGTTGTATGACGAATGTACCCAACTCATTGAATAAAGTACAGAATTTTTGTTGGTGAGGTTTTGTCGGTGGGGTGGGGTGTTCTGAAGATTGTAGGGATTGGGAAGGAAGATGGATTTCGATTAAGACTGGGGGGAGAATGAGGAATAAGATGGATGACCGGTGATCAATGTCGAAGATGACGGAAGGGCGTAGCGTTTCGGTGTGCGGGGTTGGGCTGGGCACAGATTCTTCGCTGGGCCTCAGAATGACAATACGGGGGAAGTAAGGAATGTCGGAAGAAAGATGGATGCCTATAGAGCGGAGGTAATGACGGAGGAGAGATATTCGTTGGCTTATGTGGTTTCGCTGTTGGCACAGATCCTTCCTGGGGCCTCAATAGCATCAACTTCTTCTACTGCAACTGGCTGCCAGCGAATTGTCATGAAGGGTATTTTTTACGGAGCTGAGCAAGCACCTTATCTCCCTCGATTACGGCTGCTTGACCACTGTCTATCGCTTCGCATCGTCTTCGGATTTGTTGCTTCCATTCCTCAGATAATGAAAAGTCTTCCTCAAAATCCAAACTCTGTAAGAGAGATTCTGCAACAAAGGCCCGACTCTCTTCATTCAAACCGTTTCCGAATTTCCTTTTTAGCCTCCTTCCAGTCAAGAATCTGCTCCTTGCCTGATTGGACTCTCTGGTCTGTTTCCCGCAATGTAGTTTCATGCCATGCTGGAGATTGCATCGCTTGATCTTCGCTGGACAAATCCTCCCAAATGGCTTCCATGATGCGTAGCTTTTCCTCGCGAGACAATTGCTTGATTTCTATGATGTCCTTCATCATTCTCTCCACCTAGCCCTTTGAGAGATTTGCCGGCTGCCTATGATTGATGAGCCTATTGTACTTGAAGGGTTCCCTAGGATCTATGAGGGCATGTCGAAGGGAGGGCGTTTCTACCTCCCCTTTGCCACTCCTTAAAAAGGAGGGGGGATTACTCGCGCGTTCATTCCTGAACCCGCGGGGCTTAGTTCCTTCACCGTGGGTACAGGAGGACAGGAGGGGGTAGATATCCGGCAGAAGCTGCAGGAATGAGGGGTGGGAGAAAATGGATGCCCGACAAACAATGTTGAGAGTGATGCGAGGGTTTGATAGATGCCGGGGTTCGGCCCGGCAGCCGAGCTCTTGCATATCGCATTCTGAAAGGTGCCACTATCTCTTGGCGCGTCTCTTCCTTTTTCAGGGCATTCCGGGGTTTCGCCCCCGTACGACGAGGCCCTTTTGTTTCGGCAAAAGGACCCAAAACCATATTGACCGTGGCATGGCCCTTCGGGTGCCCTCCGCGATTCACCGACACCGGCGGCGAGCAAACTCGCGGAGCCTGGCCTGAGTTTTCTCGAAGGGCTCAAACACTACTCGCCTTTTCTCCGGTGCCGGTTGCATTGCTCGGCCATGTCATAAGGCCAAAGATTCATGAAGAAAGAAAAGGCCTCAACAAAGGACGCGCTCTTCGAGACAGATCATGCACAGATGGTCCGTCTGGTTCTCTTTCATGGAGTACAGGTTAAAAGGGGAGGCCGAAGCCTACCGAGAAATTCAGACCATCTTCCGAGAATCCGAAATCGGCGCGAAAGATGGCCGCACGCTCCAACGTGAATCGGCCGCTGACCCCGTAGCTCTGGCGCACGCGTTCCTGGAAGAATTCTAATCCGTTTTCTGCGACACCGCCGACTTCGTAGAAGAGCGCCAGCCCAAGGCGCTCGATCCGAAGATATCGCCAGATTGTGAAACCGCGTGGGAGGACCCAGACGCGATATTCTGTGGCCGCAGCCCAGGCCGCATCATCCCGCCAGCGACCGGCGATGTACCCGCGTAGCACCCGGCTGCCGCCGAGGGTCGGCCGCGCGAAAAACGGCAGGTCGCCGGAGCTCAGTTGGCTCTCGAGGTGGAGCGCGATGGTGTCGGTCGGCGGGTGCTCTTCGTCCTCGCCTCCTCCGTCGTGGAAGAGCCCTGGAACGGGGATCAGCTGGTCGCCGAAGAGTTGGTAGATCACACCCCGGTTCCAATCACTCTGGAGTAGCGCGGCATCGACTCTCCCGCCCAGGACCGTCCCGCGGTAGGGATTGCGCTGGCTGTCACGCGTGTCCCAGCGAATGCCGCCGCCCACCCACCCGAGACCATAGGGATTCGCCTCGGCGAAGAGCCCGGGAAACTCGCTGTTGGTTTGCCCGGCGCCCCCAACGCGGCCCTGGCTGAGCCAGTGGTGTTCCCCTCGCACATCCAGCTCGAGGACGACGTCTTCAAATGATCCCTCAAGCGACTTCGAGAGACCCAGTTCGAGAAAGGCGATCTGGTCGGTATAGCTTGTCTCCTGACTTTCCTTGGTCGATGGCCCGATCCCGAAGAAGCGGCTGGTCAGCGTTTTGCGATATCCCCCGCCCACGCTTACGAAACTGCGTTCTTCCTGGAGCACGCCACCCGTGGGGACTTCGAGATGCTTGAGCCACCGTCGCCACCGCAACACATAATTCTGTTGGCCCTCGGTCGTGTGGGAGAGAAAGGCCCCCAGGAATTCACGACGACGTTGAGCACGAAAATCGATGTCGGTGATTGCCACGCCCAATCCGACGCCGACAGCGGAGTTGGCGAAGAAGAGCGGAAGCAAGAAGCTCGAGACCAGGAAGCGCTCGAAGAACCCGCCGGGCTTGAGTCGGCCCTCGGGGATATAGCGCCAGCGTTCGGGCTTGGTGACAAGAGCGGCTTTGTCGATGCTGGGAATCCGGCCATTCTGGTCCATTCCTCGATAGGGGTCGTAGGCCACCTCCTTCACGACCGAGGCAGAAGCGGGGACGCTGTTTTCGGCCACCACCGGAAGCGCGAACAGGAGGAGCATCGGCAGGACCCAGGATATGTAGGACGAGACGCAGCGGATTCGACGACAATTCATCATTCTATTTGTCGATACTTTCGATGGATATTTTTCCCCTGTCCCATTCGTATGATGTGTCTTGATCAGGCGCGAATCTGATTCATCAACGAACCCGCGACCATGCTACCCAACCCATTAAAAAAAAGTACAGAATTATTCTTCATGAATGTTTGTCGGTGGGGTGTTGGGGGTGAAAGCGTATCGAATCGCTAGGGCACTCGATGAAATTGGGTGTTTCAGAATCTGACGTGGTTTCGCCCCCTTACGGCGAGGTTTTGCCTGCCGCGTCCCAAAGGGCGCATCCATTGTTGTGGAGGCAAAAGGACCCAAAACCATGTTCACCCAGGTCGGCCCTATTGCATCGTGCTGACGCAGGGCCAGGGAGGGCGGACCAACTCGCGGAGCTTATCCTGAGCCAACGCCGAAGGGCTCAAACAGGTTTCGCTAAATGCTAAGAGCGTCCCTCCCTGGGGCAGCCGGCAGGCGTCGGGTCAGTAAGGAGACGCAGCATTTAGAAATTTTCAAGAAAGAGAGCGACCTGTAGTATTGACGGTGGAAAGTATGTTGGGGCCGGTTGCACTGCTCGGCCATACCACCAGGCCAGGGATGCCTCAGAAAATACAAGGAAGATGGACCCTCGATGACGAATGTTGGATGACGGAGTGGGAGGGCGGACCAACTCGCGAAAGGTCGGTGCTTATGCTTTCGCTGCGACTGCTTTGCTAGATCCTTCGGTGGACCTTGGCCTGAGCCTTGCGAATGGCTCAGTATGACAAAGGGGTGCAGGATGACTGGGCGGCTACTGCTGCTGGGGAATGAGATAGATGTCGAAGCGGTGTTTTTTTGTTTTGATCGACGCCTGGGGTTTGATCCCGGCGAGATAGTCGGCATAGGCCGGGCGCTTGACGACGACACGGTTTGTGGCAATCGTGAGTGCGACGTTGAGTAACTCGTCGGCATCCTCATCCTGCCCGACGATCATCCTGGACCATTCGCATGTCCTTTTTGACGAGCGCCGATTTTTCTTTCAGGGGAAACATGGGATCGACATAAATGACTTCGGGTGCAAACGGGACCTGGAGCAGCGCCTGACGACTATCGCCACAGGTGAGTGACAGCTTGTCTTTGATGAGCCCTCCGATTTTCTCATCTACTGTTGCACGACGTAATCCGTCTTCCAGGAGTGTGGCGATGAGTTCCGATCGCTCGATCATATGCACGCGGCATCCCATGGTCACTAGCACAAAGGCATCACGCCCCAACCCGGCGGTGGCATCCACGATCGTCGGGCGATGGCCTTTTTTGATGCCCACGGCTTTGCCAATGGCCTCGCCCCCCGCATGGCCGTATTTTCTCCGGTACGCCGTTTTGCCGGACACAAAATCAATGACCACCGGCGTCATGTCCGGTTCATCGTGATTGATCAAGTGCCATTGTTGATCTATTAATTGAAGACCATACTTCATCTGGTTACCTGTGGTTTTTTTGGAAAGGGTCTCAGCCTATCTTCGTCAGTACGGGTTTCCTGCTCCCAAACCTTGGGCACACCCTATGGGGTGACGGAGAAAGTGCAGGAATAACGCAGGGAAGTCAGGCTTCAGACCGGCCACATTTTCATGATGGACAGGGACGATGAACAGCCGAGGCGGGAGGCCCCGGCATTAATTAAGGTGATGGCTGTCACCAGATCGCGAATGCCGCCGGCCGCCTTGATGCCCAGCCGCTCTCCCACGATGCGCCGCAGGAATCCAACCTCTTCAATAGTGACGGTGCTGCCGGTAAACCCGGTCGAAGTTTTCACAAAGTCGGCCCCGGCCTTTTCCGCGAGTAGGCAGCCGACGGTTTGCTCCTCCTTATTTAAGAGCGCCGTTTCGAGAATCACCTTCACCAGAATTTTTTCCCGGACGGCACGACGGGCCGCATTCACGACGCCCTGAATATCGTCCAGGACTCCCCCATGATTGCCACCTCGTAACAAGCCGATCTGAATGACCATATCCAATTCATGCGCCCCGGCTTCAATGGCCAGTTTGGCCTCGTGGGCCTTGACGTCCGGTAAGGTGTTGCCATGAGGAAACCCGATGACTGTGGCAATGCGAACTGCAGATCCTGCGAGGCATTGTGTGGCCCACGGGATCCAGAGGGGTGCGACACAGACTGCTCCGAACCCGAATGCACGGGCCTCTTCACAGACCCGTTGGATCTCGTCTTTCGTGGTTTCCGGTCGTAAGGCGGTATGATCGATCAGTCTGGTGAATTCAGCGCGGGTCATCGTGTGTGTTCTGATGAACGTTCAGCAAGTAGCGGGGCACCTCCGGCCATTTTTCAACCTCACTGTTCCGTATCGGTGAGGGGATCTGCAAGAGAAAATGAAACGACAGACTGGTCGAAATAGCTGAAGGCCGGGGCCAAGCGCCTCAGTTTGACCTCGTATGGTTTTTCAGAGGAACCAAGCGGGCCTTCTTTTCCTCGCGTAAGCTTTGATACGGATCACAGCGATTTGCGAATCCGGTCATAGCCATTTTTCAGTTCGTTCAGCACAAGACTCAGCCCGAGAGACACGGTCTCCGTTGTTTTGCTGGTTTCCTGCCGGACGATATTCATCTTGGTCTTGGCCTCCTCCCACCGGGCCTCAAGCCTTGCCCATTCATCACGAGCTTCCGCTTTGGCTGTGTGAAGTTTCACTTGAAGTTCGTCCCGCTGACGTTTGAGATCATCGCACAATTTTTGGAGATTTTCTAACGTGTCCACCATGCGTTCCTCCTTTCATCCGCACCCATCACGATCGAACTGCAGGAAGAAGGTTACAGCACCTGGCTAATAAATTAAACTGAAAAAATGATCTGTGCCACAAATGGCGGACGAGTGCTATGCCCATCCCTTACCAGGCATAGGCTTCCGGGGCTTGGCCACCGGGACCTGGAAATATATCATCGAGGCGCTTCAGAGTTTCAGATGATAAAGCGAGTTTCAGGACCTGCATGGTTCCTTTCAGTTGGTCCAATGTGCGTGGCCCGATGATCGGTGAGGTGACGGCCGGTTGATGAAGCAGCCATGCCAGGGCTTAGACCAACTCCATCAATGTGTCCGTGCATAGCATTGAACGGTCGATGGAGGTGCAGCCCTTGTGGTAAGGTCACTGGATTTCAGACTGGTAGAATATTATTTTTTGAGGGATAAAATCGTCAATTTTGGTAGATGTCTTTGAACGTCATTGGGGGCCTAGAAGGGAACCTCCTGTGCTATCGCGTCTTCAGTCTTCACTTCGTAGGGAACGATGTCGCAATGTGCATCCTTGTACTTGTTTGTCCACATACATGGTCCAATGCCCATCTCGCTTGGGATCATGCCAGTAAAACAACGGCCATTTTTTGGTTTCGACCACCGAATTCCAGTGTTCATTATATTCCGAGATGAGGATTTGCCGGGCGGTTTTGAAATTCACGGTTCTATCGTTACGTAGGGAATATTCTCGTATGTACAGGCCGGTCACTACATTGATGTCTTTGTCGAACAAATAGGTCTCATCCGATTCGAGGGGCGGCATTTCGGCCTCGGCTATTTCTCCATTAACGAGAACAAGGGCTAATCGCAGCGGGATCCTTTTTCTTCCCAAAAAATAATTTCATCAAAACGGGAGCAGTTGTGACCAATACAATTCCTAGTACAATTATTTCGAGATGTTCTTTAAGGTCGTAACCAAATTCCTCAAGAAACAACTTCTGAAGATATTGACCTCCTAGCAGCATTGATGAGGTCCAGGCAACACAACCGACTACATTGAAGAATCCGAATTTCTTTCGGTCCATATATACAATCCCCGCGACAATCGGGGCAAATGTGCGAATGATCGGGAGAAACCTTGCGAACACGATCGCGCCGCCACCATGCTTGTCATAAAATTCCTTTGCCTGGTGCAGGTAACGTTGCTTGAATAAAAAGCTGTCCTTCCACATATACATCGCAGGACCGACCCATCGTCCCGTCCAGAAGCCTACAGCATTCCCTGCAATTCCCGCGGCGGAAGTCAGGGCAATGATCAGAAGCAGGTTCATGAAATCATTGCCGCTATCATACACAGTAGCAGCGAGCTGCGTACTAAAGATCCCGGAGACAAATAAAAGCGAGTCACCAGGTAAAAAAAATCCTGCAAACAGTCCGGTTTCAGCGAAAATAATAAATAGAACCAGCCATAATCCCCCGTTATCGATATAGAACTGGGGATGCAGTAATTGAGTCCAATTAAAATCCAGCAGTATCAGATCAAGCATAGTTTTTGTTTTTCAAGCGGCTTTTAGGGTACCTAGGTCACAATCAGTACAACTAGTTTAAGGTTTAAAGTTGCTCTATTTCCTACTTCTTACCCTCTAGCTTCTACTTCCTATCTTTATACCTCAACTCTCCAATTTACCTTCCCATTTTCTCACGACAGGGGTAGCTAACGAATTGCGCAATACAATTGGTCATGGTGCCGAACATATCGCAAAAATGATCTATGGGCAATATCAGGGCTATCCCCTCAGGTGGTATTCCAACCATGGTGCAAGTAGCAGTGACTACTACCAGCGGCGACGCTCTTGGTACTCCGGCGATGCCCTTGCTTGTTAACATCAATACCAGCAACATTGTCAGCTGTGTACCAAAATCTAAATGAATTCCATATGCCTGACCAATAGCAAGGCTTGCAACGGTCATGTACATCTTGTGCCATCCAGAATGGCGCATGCTTGAATGGGGATGGTCGTTCGCATGACATCCTCCGTGGCTTGAGGTCCTGTGCCCTGCACTACCCTGTTTGGTGTGAAATCCCTAACGGTATTAGAGCAACTGGTATGCCAAAGGTGAAGGAGATGGTGTGTCTTAAATGGAGGGAAAGCAACCTATTGAGTTGTAAGGACATTGGATTGTGGGAAGTGAAAACTGACCGGATACTCTTGGCAAGGTCTTATAGATCGTTATGCAAGGGGGGTGGAAATTAATAAAAATTGACACCCATGTCAGGAAGCTGCCATGTCATGTTTCCATTTTATCCGAGGAAAGGAGACGTTCTTTTTTTCTGATAGATGACAGGTAGACCGGCTTCCTGGATTAGGAAGGAAAAGAACGGGAATTAGAAAGGAGAAGAACGGAATACGGATGAGGGTGGGGGAAATCGCTTGAAAAGCTCCCAGAAATCTGCAAGAGAAAAAAGCTGACTCCGCAAAGGTGGCTCTCACCAGGCATAAGCTTCCGGGGCCGGGCCTCCTGGTCCGGGGAAGATGGTATCTAATTTTTTCAAGACATCTTTGGAGAGCATCAATTCCAAACTGCGCATGGTCCCGTTCAGTTGGTCCAATGTGCGTGGGCCCGATGATCGGTGAGGTGACGGCCGGTTGATGAAGCAGCCATGCCAGGGCCACATGAGCCGGTTCTTCGCCTAATTCCCGGCATAGCTGTTCATAGGCTTCCAGCCGGGGCCGGTACTTCTCCACGTTTTTGCGCAGATCTTCATCGGCCCGCCGTCCACCCGTGGCAGGCTTCAGTGCTCCGGCCAACAGGCCGCGTGCCACCGGACTCCAGGGAATCACGCCAATGCCGTACGCTTCACAGGCCGGAATGACTTCCAGCTCGATCATGCGGTCATTCAGGTTATACAAACTTTGCTCGGAGACCAGTCCCAAAAAATTCCGGTGCTTGGCCATTTCCTGAGCTTGAGCCAGGTGCCAGCCCGCAAAATTACTGCTTCCCACATAGAGTACTTTTCCTTCGCGATACAGTTGTTCCATGGCTTGCCAGATTTCCTCCCATGGCGTCTGCCGGTCCACATGGTGCATCTGGTACAGATCGATATAGTCGGTCTGAAGGCGGCGCAAACTGGCGTCACACGCCTGCTTGATATGCCGTGCGGATAAACGGGATTGATTAGGCCCGTCTCCCATCCGGCCAAACACTTTGGTGCGCCAGTACCACTTTTTCCCGCCGGCCGCCTCCTTGTGCGAACCAACGCCCGATTATCTGTTCGGTGATCCCTTCTCCCACTTCCCAGCCATAAACGTCTGCGGTATCGAAAAAATTGATGCCAAATTCCAAGGCATGATCCATGATCGTTCCGCTGTCCGCTTCCGTCGTTTCCGGACCAAAATTCATCGTCCCCAGGCACATGCGGCTGACTTTCAATCCGGACCGGCCAAGATGCACATAGTTCATTACCGCACTCCTTACTCACGATAGAAAAAAATGGAGAACGACTTCGCACTCTACCAGGAACGAAGAAACCTCTTCCAGAAGAATCGGAAAACAGGCCTGCTGGAAAAGTATCTTGAACGAATCGTGCTCCGGGGCAGAGTCACTTTTCTGTTCCCCATCTGGAACTGCCTCTTCAGTTGGCGTAGTATGAGACTATCATCCATGAATGCTCTGGTACCCACCCAACCGGGATGTCCATCATGCCCATGTCGATTCAATATAGTATCGACAGAGCCGATCGGATTCAGTTTATCAATGAGGCGTGGTTACAGTTTGCCTGCCAGAATGCCGGGGGGCATCTGAATCGTGCTCATGTCATCGGAAAGCCGCTGTGGGAGTTCATTGAGGGGGAGGATCTCAGTCACGCCTACGGCCAGATTTTCAAGGCTGTCAGGACGAAACAACAGGCTGCGGTGTTCAAGTTTCGCTGCGATTCTGCAGAGTGCCGCCGGTATTTTCAACTCACGGTTTCCCCTCTTCAGGATGACGAACTGCTCCTTTCCACGCATCCCCTTCGTGAGGACTTACGAGACCCTGTTCCCTTACTCGATCCCGATGTGAAGAGAGGGGAAGCGTTTCTCGCGATTTGTAGTTGGTGTATCAAGGCCCGTCTTCCGACAAACGAATGGGTCGAATTGGAGGATGCCATTAATCGGCTGGATCTCCTGGCAAGGGCGGCCATGCCGAGCCTGACGCACGGGATTTGTGTCGACTGTCAGAGCACCATTGAGCATGAATTGAAAAACCTCAGTAGGAGGTAGCACAGGACAGGGCCCTCAGCCTATTCGTCAGGACGCGCTGACGGGTACTCGGAAAATAGAGCAGGGTGGTGTATAGTCGTTCAGAAGTATGTGGGGACAAAAGATCGCAGATGACTGTGACCAATTGTTCGATTCGAGATCCATCGTTGGCTATCGGAGGAAATCATGGCAATAAAAGAAGAAGGCTGCCCGTCAATCATCTACACGGACTGCTTCCCCCAAAAAAGTTTCCCTCACCAGGAAAAAAGTGACCGCCCCGCCAGAAAAAAGGTGACCCCGGCCAGGAAAAAGATGACTCCCGCCAGGCAAACAAAGAAGTCGCAAAGCACCCGCACTGCCCGGGTCTCAAAACCCACCGGGAAATCGTTGGAAGCGCTCAACGAGCGACTCGATATGATGCTCCCCGAAGTGATGTTCCGGATTGCCGCCCTCGAGCATCTGTTGGTCAAGAATCAACTCTGCTCGTATGAGGAGCTGGTCAATGCGCGGCAATTTATTCAAGATCAGGAACGGACCTGAGCTGATTGTTGCCGGATAAGCCGAGTCTGTCCATGGACGTTCAAACGGCATCACAGACAGGACTGACAGGTAATTTTCTTAGGCCGGGAGCGTGTCCTCTTGCGTCAATCACTCTCTGCGTGAGGCCCCATGCATACACGGGAAGCAGGCCGGATCACGCGCCGGCTCTGAACTCATTTCTAAAATTGAGGAAGGAAAAACGATGACGGTCGAATTCAGGGAAACCGTGGGACAATGTATGCAGCGCGATCTTGAGGGCGTGAGCGAAGATACGTGTGTGCTGAATGCGGCCAGTCTCATGGCCGCGCGTCGGATTGGGAGTCTCGTCGTGTATCCCGCCGCTCAGGAATCTCAAAACCCGCCCATTATCGGGATCATTTCAGAGACAGATTGCATTCGGCAGGTGATGGCCAAAGGCTTGACGCCGGCGGGGACGACCGCGGGGCAGATAATGGGAAGCCCGTTACTGTCCATTCCATCCGATCGGATGATGCTCGATGCCAGTCATTTTATGGAGAAACATGGCATCCGCCATCTTTGTGTCACAGAAGGTCGACACATTGTTGGATTGATTTCCATCCGGGATCTGGTAAAGCATTTTGTCTATGCCGAGAAGGGGCCGATTCGTGATTTGGATGATGTCTACCGGCCTCTGAGCGTGCTGATGCGGCGCGATATTGAAACCATCGATCGGGAAGCCACCCTCCTTACGGTTGCCAGGCGGATGGCCGACAAACGGATCGGCGCCCTCATGGTGACGCAGGCCGGAGAAGTGGCGGGTATCGTGACCGAGCGCGATTTGATTCACAAGGGGATGGCGCAGAATCAGGATCCCGCTCAGGTCCGCGTGGGTTCGCTGATGACGCAAACGTTGATCGATATCGATATCAACCGGACCGTCCATGATGCCAGTGATCTGATGGCCGAAAAACATATCCGGCATTTGCCGGTAACCGAAAACCGGAAAATTGTGGGTATTTTGTCTGTCAGGGATCTGGTGAGAATGGTTTCGGTCAGGGATCGTCCCCGATTTCTCAGTCAGCAATCATAACAATTTTTACCTGTCGCAAGATCGATTGAACCGATAAGGATGCTGTTGATTATTTAAAATTTCTTATACTACTGCAATCATTGAACAAATTCGATGCATTACCAATCGATCAAAGGGAATGTTCCAAAAGGCCCGTCCAGCCCTGTCCTGAGTTCCTCGAAGGAAAGGCCGCACGTAGCGAGGAAGACCAGGCGTATCGGTGGTACGGAGAGTCTTGCGAATGAGGAGAACGCGGCTGGCGGGCTTTTTCAACATTCCCATAAGGAGAGAGACCATGGGGACGACCAAGGGCTATGCCGCACTGAAAGCCGGGGCCACACTCGAACCATTCACGTTTGATCGGCGACCGGTAGGGTCGAACGACGTCTTGATCCAGATCGTTTATTGCGGGGTGTGCCATTCCGATATTCATCAGGTGCGTAACGAGTGGGGCGGGTCCATGTATCCCCTGGTCCCTGGCCATGAGATTGTCGGCACGGTCATGAAGGTCGGGACGGAGGTGAAGAAGTTTCGCGAAGCTGAGACGGTCGGGGTGGGGTGTTTTGTTGACTCCTGTCGCGTCTGTTCGTCATGCACCCGGGGTTTGGAACAATATTGTGAAGCGGGGATGATCCTGACCTACAACGGATTGGACAAACAGGGCAAGCCGACCTATGGCGGGTACTCCACCCATATCGTCGTGAATGAGCAGTATGTGTTGAAGATCCCTCAATCCCTAGCGCTGGAAGGGGTGGCTCCCCTTTTGTGTGCCGGTATTACCACGTATTCGCCTTTGCGGCAGTGGGGTGTGGGGAAAGGCCATCGACTGGGTGTGGTCGGTCTCGGAGGCCTTGGACATATGGCGGTTAAATTCGGAAAGGTCTTTGGGGCAGAGGTCACCGTCTTGAGCCGCTCAGACAGGAAACGGAAAGAGGCGGAACGCCTCGGAGCTTCCAACTTTGCGGCGACCTCGCAGGAAGGGACCTTTACGCGGCTCGCGCGACAGTTTGATTTCATCATTGATACGGTTTCCGCGGCTCACGATTACAACGCATATCTGGATTTACTCAAAACCGACGGCACCTATATTGTTGTCGGCGCGCCCAGGGAACCGATCTCGATCCAGCCGTTTACCCTCATTTTGCGCCGCCGTCGAATGGTGGGCTCGCTCATCGGCGGGATTCGAGAGACGCAGGACATGCTGGACTTCTGCGGGGACCACGGCATTACGTCCGATGTGGAAGTCATCCCCATTCAACAGATTAACGAAGGCTATGAACGGGTTCTGCAGGGCGAGGTGCGATTCCGTTTCGTCATCGAGATGAAATCGTTGGCCGAACCGGCGGGTTAGATATCCGTCCTGATATTCTGTCCTGTTCGGTCACGCCCCCAACGCTATAAAGGAATTTTGGGAGATGTGCCCATATCGCGATAGGAGAGGATTCGCCTGTTCTTGTGCGGGTCTGCCTGAATAATTAACTCCAACGCGGTGCCCTTGGAAAGCTGTTGCAGCGCGGCGAATTGTTCGGCATTCTCCGGATGCACAGCTAAGGTGGCATCTCCGGGAACCGCCAGCCAACCCGATTGAAAGAGAGGTCGATCGTCGGAACGCTCCTGCCAATTCAACCAGATGATCTGTTCATCAGGCTCGATATACCGGAGGGTGCCGCGGATCCCGGTGGGTTTCTGAAAATCCAAGACGTTTTTTAAAAACGTATCAAATGGATCGGGAACCTCATCGTATTGCGCCGTGGCCAAAAGGGGAAGGACCGACAGCCCAACGACGGAAACGATACCCATGATCAGAACTTTGAGAGAGGGGCGGCGGGTCATGATGGTTCCATGCTCCTTATACACAAAGACGGGTGGAGGGAAGGGCATCTTTATTTTCGTATCATCCCCAGTCTGACGAAAAGATCTTTCAGATTGTATCAATTTTTGGTACCCTTGCACATCCTCTGATACCCTTTGCACCTCCGGGAGATTGGCCATGGTTGGAATGGTTCCTCTCGTTCTCCTTCTCGTGCTGGTGTGGTCGACGGACAGTGAGGCCCGGCGCACCCATATTACCACTGAGCAAAAATCACAGCTAGCCCGCATTCAGGTCATTTGGGTCTCCGCCCTGGCGTTGAGCGAAAAAGGCCTTGCTCCGCACGGTGGCATTCTGGAGGTTGTACAGCGTCGATTCGAAGATCTGGGCTTCCGGGTCGTGACGGATGGCGCGCAATTGCATGATGTGGAGTTCCATGTCATCTGCGAAGAGCGTAAACGGCAACAAGAGGTCACCCGCTATGGCGGAGATGCGGAGTTGACCGATGCGCCCGACCGGCTCTGGCATGGCCCGGCCTGCCGGTTATCCTATCGTCTAAACGGCAGGGATCTGGGTTGGTCCAAAGAAATCCACGCCTCCATTGACGAGATCCCTCTGATGACGGGAGAGACATTGGACTTAACCAATAGCTCGTCTGCCTTCGACCAACTCACCCGGGAACTTGAGCACTTCGATTTTCCAGTTATGCTGTTAAGTGAATGGGGACAGACGCATCGTCTGGTGACCTTGTTAACCGATCGCGAAACGAGTCAGGCCCGTCAATTACTCATTCTTGATCTGCTTCGGCTGGTTCCCGCTTCAGAGGCCCTCCCGCATTTTCTGAAGTTGATTCAGGAAAGGCGGTATGCTGAAGAAGCGATTTATGCCCTTGCGGGGCTGGGCCACGAGGCGATCCCGCATCTGCTTCACCTGTTTGAGAACCGGGACAAGGAGCCATCGATTCGAGCCGCCGCCGCCAAAGGGTTGGGTCGAGTGTTGCGAGCCGAAGGGGATGCTGACGTGAGGGCAGTTCTGCTGGAGTATCTGACCAATGCCGTGGCCGGGATCACGTCCTCCAGCGATATCGAATTTCCCGTGCTTACTGAAGTGGTGTGGGCTATCGGATCAATTCATCATAAACCGACATTTCAACTGATTGACACTCTCCAACACCGAATCTGGATCATTTACGATACCTCGCCGGAAATGCAAAAGTTGCGGGAGGTGGTGAGTGTGGCGTATCGATTTATGGAATTCAATCAGCTTTGATAACGGGAATCTGCGTTGATCAGGATGGCATTCAAGGGTGCGCGGGAAGGATACAGCCCTGTTAGGTAGGTGGAAGAATGGGACCCGCCCACTGGCCTTTGACGCGCTGGACGTCCACCAGATTATTCGGGGGACCCAAATCGGCCATGAGTTTGGTATCAATCCGGCCATGACTGACGTGTAACAGTCGGGGTTCGCTCACCCCTTCAGGTTTAAACCAATACCATCCGGGACAGTCCGGCGTGGTTTGATTCCATGTGGGAATGACGTGGCGCAGCTCACGTTCCAGTTTAGTCTGTATCTGGTTTGCGTCATGCTGGCCCAATAAAGTTCGAATGCCTGCATAGAGCGCCTGGGCATGGGCTTGTAAGGTCATATCCCGCAGATTCCTATTGGATTGATTTCCGGATAAGTTCTTCCCACAAAATACGTTATTTGGTTTCTGCGATTCAACTTTTCTCTGATCCGCGATAGATCTGTACCACATATCATCTGCTCAAGTTTGCGAATCGACGATACCGCAACTCGGTAGAGTTGGTTTTTCCCACCCACATTGGTATACGCCACAGAACACAATAGGAGACACAATGGATTGGATCACCGTTATGGGATATATCGCAGGGGCATGCACCACCACTGCGTTTTTTCCGCAAGCGATCAAAATTGTGAAAACGAAACATACCAAAGATCTTTCCTTGGGCATGTATGCAATTTTAACGACAGGGGTGTTGCTCTGGAGTGTGTATGGATTGGTCAATCATGATTGGCCTCTGGTCATCGCCAATACGGTGACTCTGGTGTTGTCGGGATGGATTTTTCTCCTGAAGCTTCGATACGGGTAAGGCGTGTCCGTGATGAACACCATCGTGCGAAGAGCGAGCTTTAATAAGGGAAGTGTTGAACACGCCTGCCGTGAGTCCCGTCGAAAAAATTGTCTGTAAAGTGGGGTGAAGGAAACTCTTGTGAGAGGTTGACGAGGGGCGTAAGGTCCCCCCTCGTCAACCCGTGGGGTTTGGCTTTTTGCGAAGGAATCCCTGGACTTATTTTTTGGCTTTTTTGTCGGCCCGCTTTTCCTTCATGCTTTTGGCGGGTTTTTTTTTGGTTTCTTTGCGTGCGTCTTGGCTTTTGCCCATGGGTATGCTCCTTGTGTTGTTAGGTGGTACGGCCTTCTTTGTGGTGCCGTTCGGGGGCGAATGGTAACGAACCTTTGAGAAAAAGTATAGATGGTGTGTTGTTGGGTAAATGGGTGGGTGAGGGAAAACGGTCAGAGAATTTTTTGACGAAGAACCTGGTTGGAATGAAAACGTTCGAGGTACGATCCAATCTGAATGTCGATCCGAGCGTTTTTCTTCAGGCCGGACAATGGGAAAGCGCTATGGCCTTCTCCGTTCGTATTCCCGCTGTAAACTCTATGGGAGGAGATTATCCCCCTCCCCGGGCGAGGGTTCACTATCCGTTTTCTTGCGAGAGAGGTGTATTCCGCAGATACAATCGGCTTGTTTTATGCCCTTTGCTGGAGTTGGGTGACCACGACCACGCCTTCTTCGGTGACGGGGAAGCGTTGGCGGTCGTGTGTCGGGATTGTGACCGATGATGGTGTCGGGGAGAATGATGACCCCTTTATCGATGATGGCCCGCCGAATACGGGACCGTTCGCCGATTCTGACGTTTTCCATAATGACGGAATCGCGGACTTCGGAATGAGGTTCGATCCGAACGTTTGGTGAGATCACACAGTTTTGCACCCGGCTTCCGGAGATAATGCATCCTCCCGAAACAATGGAATCCAGCGCCATGCCTTTTCGTCCTCCTTCGAATTCATCAGCGAAGACAAATTTGGCCGGCGGAAATTGGCCCTGATAGGTGCGGATCGGCCAGGCCTGGTCGTAGAGATTGAAGAGGGGGTCGACGGAGATGAGATCCATGTTGGCCTCAAAGTAGGCGTCCAATGTGCCGATGTCACGCCAGTATTTCACTTGTTTCCGATTTTCATCCTGAAAGTTGTAGGCGAAGACCTGTCGATTTTTAATCATGCTCGGGATGATATTTTTGCCGAAATCGTGGGCGGATTCCTGAGAGGCATCCTTGAGTAACTCCTCACAGAGCAGATCCGTTCGAAAGAGATAAATGCCCATGGAGATAAAGGCATGGGCGGGATCGTCGGGGAGAGGGAATGGGTCCCGGGGTTTTTCTTCAAAGCGGTGGACACGCATGGTTTTATCCACGCCCAGCACGCCGAAATTCCTGGTTTCTTCGATGGGCCATTCAATGGCTCCGACGACGGCGTCGGCTTGCGTTTCCAGAAAGAACCGGTACATGTCGGCATAGTTCATTTTATAGACATGATCACCGGCCAACACCAACAGGTGGGAAGGCCGCTCCTGGTCAAGGAGAAAAAGATTTTGAAAGACGGCGTCGGCCGTTCCGCGGTACCATTCTGTACTAATTCGTTGCTGTGGCGGAATCGACATGATGAATTCCCCCAATTCGGGATTGAACACATTCCATCCGGTGCGAATGTGCCGATCCAGCGAATGGGATTTGTATTGGATAAGGACGGCGATTTTTCTCAGGCCGGAGTTCAGGCAATTGCTCAACGTCACATCGATGATCCGATACTTGCCACCAAAGGGGACGGCTGGTTTGGTGCGATGTTGGGTCAGCGGAAGTAAGCGTTCGCCGCGCCCACCGGCAAGGATCATAGTATAGAGATTACGCATGAGGCCTCATGGTAACAAATGGAGGGAGATTGAGGGAATGGGTTTGGGGTTCCGGCGAGTTTAGCGCAAGGTATGTTCTGGAAGTATGGAAAAGTGAAGTTGCGAGGAAGGGCCTGGCACCATTCAGGACGGTTTGGCAGGGGAGTTGAGAAGTGTTTTGATTGCCTGTTCGAGGTCTGAGGGTTTCGTTGTGGGCGCATAGCGTTTTTTGACTGCACCGGTTTTATCCACGAGAAATTTCGTGAAGTTCCACTTGATGACTTCGGACCCGAGTACTCCCGGTGCTTGGGCTTTGAGGTGTTGGAAGAGGGGATGGGCATCTGGACCATTGACGTCAATTTTGGCAAACATCGGGAAGGTCACCCCATAATTGGTTTGGCAAAAGGTGAGAATGTCTTCGTTCCTTCCCGGGTCCTGACTGCCAAATTGATTGCAGGGAAATCCGAGGATCTCCAGGCCAACTGCGTGAAATTGTTTATAGAGATCTTCCAGCCCCTGGAATTGAGGGGTAAATCCGCATTGGGAGGCCGTGTTGACAATAAGTAAGACCTTGCCCTTATGGTTGGCGAGGGTTTCTTCCTTTCCCTGGATGCTCTGACAGGGGATATCGTAGATGGTGCTCATCATTTTATTTCCTTGGGTTCGAGTACGTGAAGTACTCCAGAGTTTCGTATGAACGGATGCTTTAGACGAGAAATCGTAGCATTCCAATGTGGGTTTCGCCATGCTGATGCTAATGGTGAAGGCATAATATTTGACAGAATAGGGGATTGTGCTGTACCCTAAGTATTGTTCATGTCGATTCGGTCCGACGACGGGAACATTCTAAGATTCTTCGGGCCCCGCGATCGTATCGCGACCAGATCCTGCTCGGAGCGGACTTCCCACCTAAATTCTGCTTCACTCGGTTTTCTGACCCCGTGTACATACGATCCTTGTAACAAAAGGAATAGTTTTATGTCTTTAACTGCGTTGTCACAGTTTGGTGCGCTTGGTGTGTCTGCTGCCTTAGTCGAGGTCTTGAAAAGGCTTGGTTTAACGGAGCCGACCCCGATTCAAGTCCAGGCCATCCCTCCGGCTTTGGAAGGTCGGGATGTGCTGGGGTGTGCCCAGACCGGCACAGGAAAAACCGCCGCCTTTGTCATTCCCATCATTGAACGATTGGCAGATGGCCCTAAGGGTCAGCCACGGGCGATGATTTTAGCGCCAACCCGGGAATTGGCTTTTCAAATTCAAGAAACGGTTGATAAGTTTGGACGGGCCCGTGGGATTTTTGCGACCACGCTGGTTGGTGGAGCTGATATGCACGCGCAAGTCCGCGGGTTACGGCAACGTCCGGATATCATTGTGGCCACGCCGGGTCGTCTGCTCGATCATATGTGGCAGGGAACGGTCTCGTTTGCCAAGCTTCAAATCGTGGTGCTCGATGAAGCCGATCGGATGCTTGATATGGGGTTTGCGCCTCAGCTCAATCAAATTATTGAGGCGTTACCTGAACCCCGTCAAACCTTACTCTTTTCGGCTACGTTGCCGGATAATCTGGCTGATTTGGCCAGGATGTCTCTCAACAATCCGTTTAAAGCCCTGGTGTCGAAATCGGCCACACCGGCTGAGGGGGTCACCCATACCGTGCATCACACGGCCAATTCCGATAAAACCTCCCTCCTGCTGTCTATTTTAAAGGAGACAGAGGGGTCGGTACTCGTGTTTACCCGAACCAAGCATCGCGCTGACCGGATCGGGGAAACCTTGGAAAAGGTAGGTTGTCGCGTTGCTGTGTTGCATGCCGGCCGACGGCTGCCTCAACGCCGCGCGGCGCTGGAAGGCTTTCGCCGTGGACGTTTTGAGATTTTGGTAGCGACCGATATTGCGGCCAGAGGGCTGGACGTGGACAATATTCAACACGTGATCAATTATGATTTGCCTCATGTGCCGGAAGATTATATCCATCGTATTGGTCGGACGGCGCGCATGAATGCCAAGGGTTGGGCCACCAGTTTTGTGACAGGAGAGGATAATCGTTCTTTACGAATGATTGAAAAATTGTTGGGGAAGGCGGTTCCGTGTGCCACGGGAAGCCGGCCGCCATTGGTTGCCACCTCACCGGAGAGACGTGGACCTCGAACAAATTCTGGTGGAAGGGGCTTTGGAACTCCTCGATCGGGAGGTCCAACAAGGCATGACCGACCGGTGACTCGTCGACCGCGACCGTCTACCTTAGTTTCCTAACGCTCCCTATACCTTACTCTTTTAGTATTTCAAAAAGAGTCATGGCGGGTTTCTTTGAAGCCCGGATCATTCCGATCCGGGCTTTTTTGTTGTGCGCCGAGCATGTTCAACAGCTTGAGGGTGCAAGTCCCTTTGACAACCTGATGGAGTGAAGTCAGAGTGAAGCGCAAGGGCGTCGTCGTGAGGCGGGGTATGAAGGAAGCGTGGAGCAAAAAGCCCGGACCGATGGACAAAAACCGGATATGAGGCATACTGTGCCGGTCGAACTGGCAATGGACAGCGAAGTCCTTCTCCATCAAGGGCACGGGTTGTAAATCCGCCGGTCGTTCGCTGAAGACGATTGAGCTTACCTCGGGAGGCATCCTGTTGATGTTGAAATCAAGGCGGAGGGTGGAGTGATCGGGCCTGATCAGGCGGGAGGAGTCAACAGAGGGCATGGTAGTCCTGAAAGGGATGAAAGCCTGAACGGTCCTGCGCAAGCAGGATAAGGGGAGTGGGGAGTAAGCGGCGTAACTCATTAGCCGTTCGTCTTTTTCATAATCATTTGTGGCGGTGCGTAGATTTTTACATAATTGAAGTGACAAAATGGCCTGCTTGACCAACTTCCTTAGGTATTATTTGATATGATCCCTCTTACCAGAAAGTGGTGGCCGGAAGCCTTTTCTTTACCTATTTCATGGAGGTGTCATGATGCATGTTTTAAACTGGATGACTCGGTTCAGTGTTGGGGTGTTGTGTGTGGGACTCATGGCGGGTTGTGCTTCCTATTCGACCGGGGGTAAAAATTCACATGTGGCCGAAGCCGTGACGCACGCTCAGGAAGCGGTGGAACACGGCAATATGGGACATGCCGATGCGGTCGTGAAGCATGCAGAAGTTTCCCTCCAACACGCGCAGGCCGCCAAAAAAGACATGACTAATCCTCATCTTGATGCGGGGATTACCGAATTAGGGGAGGCCATTACTCATGGCAAAGCCGGTCATGCTGATGTGGCGACCGGTCATGCCAAATCAGCGGTCATGCATTTACAAGAGATTAAATGAATGAGGAGTTCCACTAAGATAGAACGGTAGGTACCTTACTGAAGCTGTAAGCAAGCATGAGGGTCAAATAAAATGAACCCCGCTGGAATCGGCGGGGTTCATTTTATGATGGTCGCGAAACTTAGGGAGCAGTGGCAGTTTTGACGTCCAATATTTTGACGTCAAAGTAGAGTGTTTTTCCCGCTAACGGATGATTGAAGTCTAACACGACCACTTGCTCTTTCACTTCGGTCACTTTCGGGGTGCACCACTCGGCCTTGCCCATCTTTCCCTTGTAATTGCACCCCGATTTTCCGGGCATCGGGTGGAATTTGATCGATCGGGACTTCTTGAATCGCCTTGGGGTTAACATCCCCATATCCCTGTTCCGGAGCGACCGTGACCTGTTTGCTCTCTCCCGCCTTCATCCCTGCCAGGGCGGTTTCTAATCCGGGAATGATTTCGTGGGATCCCTGGGTAAATGTCAGAGGTTCTCCCCCTACGTTGGTATCGAGCACTTCTTTGGTTTCCAACGTGAGCGTATACTCCATCGAGATGGTTTTGCCATCACTAATGGTCAGGGGTGAGCCTCCCTCCTGTAATTCCGCCTGTGCAGATGTGGCCATCGCCGAGACCACAAGCACCGAGCAACACACAATCCTGGCCAATGCATGCAGTGCCATGAGATTGATCCTCCGCAAAAAAAGTTTGAAATATTGAATAACAGTCGACTGGATAAGAGGGCGGTTTACAATCGGGGGGAACACAACCGAACACTTCCAGGCTGTTGATGAACGAATACACCAATTTATCAGAAATTTTTGAGATTGGCTATATAACCGGTTAAAATCCGGTTGCTCGGTTCGAGTGACTGATGGTTGGCGTAAAGATTATCCAGGATAAATGAGGGGTGAGAAAAAAATACAAGGACTTCAGTGAAAGAAAGATGGTACTGATCCCTCGACTATTCCTGGTTTGGCAAGCTCTATATAATACCTACTCCTGTGTTGTTCCGTCAGTTTTTGATCAAGATGAGCCATGACGGCATCCTTAAAGCATGCTCTCCTGGACAGGAGAAGGAAAGGCCCAAGATGGAACCCAATGAACGGACCGTGAAAGCCAAACAAAATGTCGCCCAACACCGGCGGGAGTTCTCCTGTCGGGAAGTGGATGAACCTCAAGATGAACGGCTTCCGCCCGGCCAACATATGGTGAATAATTTTCCGGTGCTTGATCTGGGTTTTAAACCGGAGATTGTGTTGGCTGAATGGGCTTTAGCGATTGATGGCTGTGTGGCCAATCCAATGACCTGGCATTGGGAAGATTTTCAGAGGCAGCCGCAAGTCCAGATCAGAGCTGATTTTCATTGTGTGACGTCATGGAGCATGTTGGATAATGAATGGACAGGTGTGAAGTTTCAGCATCTGCTGGCATTGGTGTCTCCCCTGTCTCAGTCTAAATTTGTGTTATTCGAATCATTTGATGATTACACGACCAATGTTCCTCTTGAGGTTTGCGACGATGACGATGTGTTACTGGCCACCCATTGGAACGGGAGGCCCCTGACCAAAGACCACGGTGGACCGGTCCGCGTGATTATTCCGAAACGCTACGGCTGGAAAGGAGCAAAGTGGGTCAAGAAAATCACCTTTTCCGAACATGATCAAAAGGGGTTCTGGGAGGTACGCGGGTATTCCAATACCGCTCTTCCATGGAACAATGACCGATATGGCTGATTCTGACGTCGGGACGTGGCGAGGCATGATCGTCCTTGTCCCTTCCTTATTTATTATTGTCTCTTCCCTCTCATGTCTGTGCCCAATCCTTTTTGTATCACCAAAATCGAAGCCTGGCCGGTAGACTTACCACTCCTGGCGCCCTTTGTTGTGGCCACAGGAAAAATGGAGGTGGCCCGCAATATTTTTGTCCGGGTGACCCTTCGAAGCGGCATCTATGGCTTTGGGGAAATGGCACCGTTTCCTGATATCTCCGGTGAAGATCAAAATGGAAGCCTTCAGATTTTTCCCATGGCCGCCAAGGAATGCCTTGGGCAATCCGCAACGCAATTCAGAAAGTTGTCACAGCGGCTTCGAGAAGTGGCCGCGCCTTTTCCTGCCGTGCGATGTGGAATTGAAACCGCTCTCCTTGATGCCTTGTGCCGGGGCATGGGCATCCCGCTTTGGGGGCTATGGGGAGGTGCCGAGGTGCGCCCACGGGAAACCGATGTGACGTTGCCGATTGGACCATCCGACCAGGTCGTTGAGACGGCCCGTGCGTGGTATGCCCGCGGCTTTCGGAGGTTTAAAATGAAAGTCGGCCAAGAAGTCGATGAGGATATCCGGCGGGTTGAGGCGGTGTCTGTGGCATGTCCCGACAGCAAGTTTGTCCTTGATGCCAACCAGGGATTTTCATTCGAACAGGCGCGTGAGTGTATGCGGGCGATGGAACGATTGCATCTTCCTGTGCTGTTATTTGAACAACCGGTCGTACGGGAAAATATTGAGGGATTCCTGGCGTTGCGCCGGAGAGGAACGATTCCCATTGCGGCTGATGAGTCGGTCCGTTCCATAGAAGATGCCCGGCGATTGATAGACCTGAGCGCGGTGGATGTGTTGAATCTGAAGATTACGAAGTGTGGGGTGGTGGAATCATTGGATATCGCCGGTTTGGCCCGGGCGTCAGGAATCAGGCTCATGATTGGAGGCATGGTGGAAAGTCGTGTGACCATGGGCTGTTCGTGGGGCCTGGTGTTGGGATTGGGAGGATTTGAATTTTTGGATCTCGATATGCCGCTTCTCTTGTCTGATGACCCGATCCAGGGAGGGTATACGTATGAGGGATCCGTCTTGCAGCCCTGGGACGAATCCGGCCTTGGCATGGAAATGAGGGATGAACCTTCACGGGCAATTGTCGTTGAATATGGGGGGTGTTGACCAAGGGCGCCAGCGGCGTTCCCTGCCTTCGCCGGAGCAGCTTCGCGAAGGCAGGTTGCCCCTTGGCTGGGCTCACATACTCCTTCGTACGTTCCGCCCACCCAAGTGGCTGCGGCCTTGTGGACGGGCCCTTTTGAACACCCCATTAATTTTTCTTCTTTCTCTCGGTCACTCACCTACTGATCAAAGACAAAAGAGTGCATGATGGGATTTGCGGGTTCCGTGGTGGGTTGCTTGCACGGATTCTATTTTCCTGGGTAGGATGGTTGATAGACCGAGTGCTAACTTTTTGCTGAAACAGGATGGTGAATATGCGAATGTGTTCAAGGATGTTGGTATGGGGCAGGAGCCTCGGACTGGTGGGCTTGCTATGGGGTGTGTGGGGGGGAGTTGTTTTTGCGCAAGATCTGGCTTCTTTTGAGCAACGCGTCACGCTCCATACGCTGGAGAACGGGTGGACCTTTATTATTGTGGAACGTCCGGTAGCCCCGGTATTTGCTTTTATGACTCGAGTCAATGTGGGCTCGGCACAGGAAAGCAATGGGCAAACGGGTCTGGCCCACATGTTTGAGCATATGGCGTTCAAGGGGACGCCTCGCCTAGGGACGACCGATTATGAGGCTGAAAAGAAGGCTCTTGCGGCATTGGAGGAAGCCTATCAGGCTTATCAAACCGAGAAGTTTACTCCCGGGAATGATCCGGCGACCGTGAATCGCCTGTATACGGTTTTCAAGGAACGACAGCAAGAAGCTTCTCAATATGTATTGAAAAATGAGTTTGGAGACATTATTGAAGAAGAGGGCGGAGTGATGCTCAATGCGTTCACCGGTGCGGATGTGACGGGATATTTTTATGCCCTCCCCGCCAATAAAGTTGAACTGTTTGCCTATCTGGAATCAGAGCGATTTTTACACCCGGTGTTTCGCGAATTCTATGAAGAACGGGATGTCGTCATGGAAGAGCGCCGACTTCGGACGGAAAGCCAACCTTTTGGCCGGCTACTTGAGCAATTTGTGGCCACGGCGTTCATGGCTCATCCCTATCACCATCCGGTGATCGGGTATGCCAGTGATATTCAATCCTACACCATGACCGATGCCAAAAAATTTTATGAGGCACAATATGTTCCCGCCAATATGGTCACCGCGATTGTCGGAGATGTGAAAGCCGAGACCGTCGTGCCGATTTTGGAAAAATATTTTGGTCGAATCCCTGCCGCTTCCCCGCCGCCACCCATTCGTACGGTAGAACCGCAGTCCATCGCCGAAAAAATTGTGATTTTGCAAGATCCTTCCCAACCTTTATATATCGAGGGCTATCATAAGCCGCCGGTCACGCATCCCGATCAGCCGGTCTACGATGCGATTGATGATATTTTGACCAATGGACGGACGTCCCGATTGTATCGGTCACTGATCCGGGACAAACGTATCGCGGTCTCTGTGGGGGCCTATGGGGAATATCCGGGTGACAAGTATCCGCATGTCTGGTTGGCCTACGCGGTTCCCGGCCGCGGAATCACAAATCACACCGTTCAACAGGCGTTGCGGGAAGAGTTCGATCGCCTGAAAACCGAGGACGTTTCCGACGACGAGTTGGCGCGATTTCGCACCCGTGCCAAAGCGGGGTTAGCTGCGGGCCTTGGATAATAATCTGGGCCTGGCGATGCACCTGACGGACTATCAGATGTTGTTTGGGGATTGGCGGGAATTGTTCCGGTCGATTGATAAATTGGATGCAGTGACGAAGGCTGATATCCGGAGGGTGGCGAACACCATGTTTCAAACGACGAACCGTATTGTGGGCATGATTGAGACCGTTCCGCCAGCGGGTGGTGTGGTGCCAGTTACCTTCCGGGGAGAGGCAATCATGAATGGTATAACGCTCCCATCCTATCGTTCATTGCCCTTCATTGCTCTGTCGTTAATCCTCAGCGTGGGAGTGTGGGGCCCGGGTATCCTTGGTGAGCCTGCGTCGGTACAGGCCCAGGTCGAGAAGGTCGAGGCATTGCGCTATCCTCCCTTGCCGGATCTCGTCATTCCGGAACCTCAGCGCATTGTTCTCGACAATGGGATGGTGGTCTTGCTCATGGAAGATCATGAATTGCCATTAGTGGGGGTATCGGCATTGATCCGGACCGGATCTCGATTGGAAGGTCAGGAAAAAATCGGTTTGGCTTCCTTAACGGGAACCGTGCTTCGCACGGGCGGCACCAAAAGCCTGACCGGAGATGAACTGGATGAGTATTTGGAAGGAAAGGCCGCCATCATCGAAACGGGCATCGGGGATACGTCCGGGACTGCCTCAATGAGTAGTCTGGCGGAAGATTTTCCTGATGTGTTGAAGGTGTTTGCAGAAGTATTGCGATTTCCGGTGATTGATCCTGAAAAGTTGATGATTGCAAAAAATCAGGTGATGGCGGGAATCTCCCGGCAAAATGACGATCCTGATGGCATTCTGTCGCGAGAATTTAAGAAGTTGATTTATGGGAAAGAATCTCCATATACCTGGGATCCGACTTATGCCACCGTCGGTTCGATCACGAGAGAGGATGTCATTCGTTGGCATGCGACCTACTTTCATCCTAATCGCATCATTTTAGGGGTGAGTGGAGATTTTCAGAAGGAGAAGACGCTTGCGCTCATCAAGGCAGTTTTTGGTGATTGGCCTAAAGGTCCGGAGGTGGTTGATCCGCCAGTTGGTTTCCAATCAGAGGTTCCCTCCGGCGTTTTTTATGCTGAGAAAAACGATATGACCCAAGCTAAAATCGCCATGGGACATCTGGGAATTCGACGAGACGACCCCGACTATTATCCATTGGTGGTCGTCAATCAAATTCTATCCGGGTCTTTTGGGGCACGGTTGTTTTCGAATATCCGGTCCAAACAGGGCCTGGCCTATGATGTACACGGGGGAGTTGGGCTCCAATGGGACTATCCAGGGATGGCAATTCTGTCCATGTCCACGAAAACGGAAACGACGGGAAAAGGAATTGATGCGTTAATTGCCGAAGCCCGGAATATGGTTGCCGACCCCCCAACGAATGAAGAAGTCGCGAAGGCCAAGGCCAGCATTTTAAACTCGTTTGTCTTTTCCGTAGATTCTCCGGCAAAAGTGCTCGGCAAATACCTGACGTACGAGTATTATGGCTACCCTTCCACCTGGCTCAGAGAATTTCGCCAGGGAATCGAAAAGGTCACCACCGCCGAAGTCCGGAAAGCCGCGCAAACACATTTGCGACCCAAGGAATTTGCCATTCTTGTGGTCGGTCCTCGAACAGGCACCAAACCGGCATTGGCGCGCTACGAACATATTCAGGAATTGGATATTCATATTCCTGATCCGCCTGCCGGGATGTAGAAAGCCATGGATCTGCCCGGAATATGGTAGAGATCCACCTGTGCCTCAGGCCTCATAGAGAGAGGTTCTAGCATGCCAACGTCATGGTGGGCGAGCAGATCCCATATGTTGATGTGGTGGGGACTGTTGTGCAGCGTTCTGCTCGCAGGTTGTCAAACCAATCCCTATACCAACCGGTCTCAATTTCTTCTGTTGCCCTCCGGGTATATGAGCCAGATGGGGGCTTCCCAATATAGTGAAGTCTTGCAGGATCCCAAAGTTGTGATTTCAACGGATCCCAGAGAGATTGAACCGGTTAAACGTGTGGCTGCTCAAATCATTGAGGCGGCCAAACGTTCAAAATATGCAGAATCGGCTAAAGCATTTGATTGGGAAGTAACCGTGATCAAAGACGATAATACTAAAAATGCCTGGGCCTTACCCGGAGGGAAGATTGCGGTGTATACCGGCATTTTCCCCATGGCCCAGAATGAGGCGGGATTGGCAGCCATAATGGGCCATGAAGTGGTTCATGCTCTGGCGGAACACGGAGGAGAACGAATGAGCCAGGGACTAGTGGCTCAATTCGGAATGATTGCAGGAGCGATCGCCCTCTCCACACAAGGCTCCAATCCGGCTTTAAATGAACTCGCGATGCAGGCGTTGGGACTTGGTGTGCAGGCGGGCGTGCTTTTACCGTTTAGTCGAAAGCACGAGTCAGAAGCCGATTATATCGGCATATTGCTGGCCGCCGATGCGGGCTATGATCCTCGGGAGGCCATACAAATTTGGAAACGGATGGCTGCGGCATCCGATGGCGCTCCACCGGAATTTTTGTCCACTCATCCTGCTCATGAAACGCGGATTGCCGACCTCACCAAATGGATGCCTGAAGCCATGAACGTGTATGAAAAGGCCCCAAAGGCCCCTGTGGCCAAATTGCCCTCCGTTATGCCATCTCCTCCTCAAGCACCTCCACGACACAACGGGGCTCGTTTCCGTCACTAGAACCGGTGAAAAGCGCCTGTATGGTCTTTCATGCTCTCTGCCTCAATCTGATGACAGGGCTGACGATTACTAAGGGAAGCGTATGCGTGTAGGTTCCCGTTTATTCTGGCTAAGCGTGCTTTCATGTTTTGTGCTGGGCGGCTGCGGGAGAAGTGAAGCGGTGGTAGAAATTGCGCTTCATCCGACTAAGGCCAATATTCTGTACATTGCCACCAATGACTATATTTATAAATCCCGTGACGAAGGACGGACGTGGCAAAATATGTCTGCCGGCATGACCCATTCCCGGGTGATTACCCTGGCCATCGATCCCTTGTTTCCCGCTAATATTGTAGCCGGGACTAAAGGGGATGCAGTGTTTAAAAGTTATGACGGGGGCCAACGATGGGTGTCACGACGGACAGGCTTGGATGATGTCACGATTTCTTCGGTCGTTCATCAACTGGTCTTTGCCCCTGGTTCCAGCAGCCATATCTTTGCAGCGAGTTCGTTGGGTGTGTTTGAATCAGAAGATGGAGGTGAGACGTGGATCAAGCGGATGGAGGGCATGCGGGATGTCCTCATGGTGATCACGCTGGATTTTGATCCCCGGCAGCCTCAAACCCTGTATGCCGGAACGAGTGGCGGGGTGTATAAATCCATTGATGGCGCTCGAAATTGGAATATGGTCAATCATGGTCTGGTGGCATCGGACGTTCTCAAGTCTTCCCGGGCCTTGGGAGTGACTCGCATAAAGGTTGACCCTCATGAACCCGATACGGTCTATACAGCGACCCTGAACGGGCTGTATAAAACCAACGATGGAGGGCAATCTTGGGTGCGCATTGGAGAATCCCTTTCGGACCAAATGTTGAGTGATCTCATTCTGGATCCAAGCCTCTTGCATGTCATGTATGTGAGCAATCGGGACGGCGTCTTCAAAAGTGAAGACGCAGGGGTGACCTGGAAGTCCCGAAATGCGGGTTTGTCGAATGTGAATATCCGTGCCCTGGCCATGAGCGCAGTCGATTCCAACCTTCTCTATGCGGGAACGAATGGCAAGGGGCTTTTCCGCAGCCTCGATAGTGGATTATCATGGGAAGCCGTACCTCTGGTTGTGGAAGAATCCGCGTGAATTTCATTCTGAATATTTGCTGATTTGAAATCCGGCTTCCTGGGGATTAAGATGCCCTTCAGGTCTCATTGATCGTGATCATCACTCCGATACAGACGATATGATGGAAAGGTAACTGCTGTGGCTTTTTGGGATTCGAAACAGGGTCGAAATCGTGCTGATGCTGTCTGCTCGTTTTGCGGTCGGGCAAAACCCGGAGCAACCAATTTGATCCAATCCCCGACCAAACAGATGTGTTCCCAATGTCAGGCGCCTGGTTCGGTGTTGATTTGTGCCGATTGCATCCAACAATGTTCGAAGTTTTTATCCGGCCATTCTGATGGCCATCCGTCGGTCGAGGCCCCGCCGGGCCCTTTGCCCACCCCTCCTGAAATTAAAGCCGTGCTTGACCAGTATGTGATTGGGCAGGATCGGGCCAAAAAGATTCTCTCGGTGGCCGTCCACAACCATTATAAACGGGTGTTCAGCGGGAAAGATCTTCCCGATGTGGAATTGGAAAAAGGGAATGTGATGTTGATCGGGCCGACGGGAACCGGCAAGACCTTATTGGCACGAACCTTAGCGAAAATTTTGCATGTGCCGTTTGCCATCGCGGATGCGACCACTGTGACAGAAGCCGGATATGTGGGAGAAGATGTCGAAAATGTGGTCTTGAAATTATTGCAGTCGTGTGATTTCAACATGGCCCGCGCGCAAATGGGCATTATCTATATCGATGAGATTGATAAAATTAGCCGGAAATCGGAAAGCGCCTCGATTACGCGTGATGTCTCTGGAGAAGGTGTCCAGCAGGCATTGTTGAAATTGGTCGAAGGCACGTTATGTAATGTGCCTCCCAAGGGTGGTCGAAAACATCCCGAACAGGAATTTCTCCGTGTGGACACCACCAATATTTTATTCATTTGTGGTGGCGCGTTTGTCGGTGTGGAAGACATCATTGCCCAACGGACGAATAAAAAGCGAATGGGCTTTGGCGCGAGTTCCTCCAATGGACAGGCGTTATCGTCTGATCAATTGATGGGAAAGATCAAACCGGAAGATTTATTGAAATATGGATTAATTCCGGAATTTGTTGGTCGGTTTCCCATTCTGGCCTCCTTAAATGATTTGCGAGTGGAAGATTTGGTCAGAGTACTGCAAGAACCGAAAAATGCCCTTCTCAAACAATATCAGGCGTTGTTCCAATTAGATGGGGTCCAGTTGGATTTTACCCCGGAGGCGGTTCAGGCCATTGCTACCAGGGCATCTTCCATGAAAACCGGAGCCCGGGGGCTGCGTTCTATTCTGGAAGAAGTCATGCTTGAGTTGATGTACGATGTTCCCGCCCTGAAAAATGTTAAGCAGGTGATTATCACCGAAGAGGTGATTGACGGCCGAGGCCTTCCTCACATGATTCCGTAACGATGCCTCGTTTGAAATAGCTTTTTCTCTGGTCATTGTTGCAATATTTCCCATTCTGACTTATGCTATCGACAAGATATTCATCACGACGTTCGGGCCCTGTGATGAATGGTTTGTATGGCGTGGCCCATCACTGATGTTGTTTTGCCCAGGAATCCGCCAGGAATCTGATCGGAAGTTAGTCCTAAGTCGCCACCTCTTTTGCGTTCTCGGGCCGTTCCTTCCCTTCTCATCTCCTCGAACCGTGCAAAACAATATCGCATTGAGAAGGAGGGACCCCGATGGGTTCAAAGATCTATGTGGGTGGTTTGCCGTATTCCACAGCAGAGCAGGAATTGGCTGACCTGTTTGGGCAACATGGCGCCGTAACGTCGGCCAAAATCATTACGGATAAGTACACCGGCCAATCGCGAGGATTTGGTTTTGTCGAAATGGCGTCGGATGCTGAAGCCAAGACCGCCATTGATGCGCTGAATGGAACGGAATTGGGAGGTCGTACTCTGACCGTCAATGAAGCGAAACCGCAGGCTCCTCGAACCGGATTTGGTGGCGGTGGCGGAGGAGGGAATCGTGGCGGCGGTGGAAATCGCGGTGGTGGCGGAGACCGGTGGTAAGGCACTGAGTCACTCAACATTGTGTCAACAATAGAAGTGGGGGGTCCGGCAATGGATCCCCCATTTTTTTTACCTTGGGTAATGGTCTGCAAACATTGTAGAATGATAAGGACCGATGTCGCGCAGAGCATCAGTTGGGCTCAATGGTTAATCTGGACCTTCACTTTCCCATAGAATGGAATAGACGATGAGCGATTCATCAGGTTTTTCTCTCCCTAAGGATTCTTCCCGATCGTCTGGATCGTCATTCACGCGATCTTCCCATAGTTCTGGGAGTACTCCTCTGGAACTCATAGACCAGTGTCTGGCATCTCTGCCCGAAGGGGATCAACGAATTCCCGTGCTCTACCAACTTCGACACCGGCTCGTTGAGCAAACCACTTCCTCCCAACAGCAGGAAGCCGATATGAAAAAAATGCAGGGGGTGATCGAGAAGTTGACTGCCCCGGCTAATCGCATCGGGACGTTGTGCGGCCAACCTGAGGAGGGAGTAGCCCGGATCGTGGTCGGAGGGGCGGAATACTATGCCAATGTCGATCCCAGGATTGAGAAGGACTCTCTGAAGGTCGGGCATCAGATTTTAGTGAATGAAGCGTATGTGGTGATCCGTTCTCTCGGGTACGACCGGAGTGGTCCCATCGTGAAAGTTCGGGAGGTCATGAAAGACGGGCGTCTGCGTATCGACCAGGAGGCGGGGCGGCAGGGCATTCTCATTCAACGGGCCGATGATCTGGGCGATGTGGCACTGAAGGCGGGAGATGAGGTCCGATTGGACCCGACGCACCGGATAGCCGTTGAACGATTGGAGAATCCGCAAGCCCAATCCCATCTGTTAGCCGAATTACCGACTGTGCGTTGGGAACATATAGGAGGGCAACAGGAGGCCATTGGGGCTATTCGCCGGTCCATTGAATATCCCCTCCTTCATGAAGGGTTATTTGCCCGATATCAATTTCAGCAACCAAAGGGATTCCTGCTGTATGGTCCTCCGGGATGTGGAAAAACGCTGATCGGGCAAGCCACGGCCGCCAGCCTTGGACACCTCTTGGCCCAACACCGCGAAGTGGCAACGTCTCCTGAGGAAGATTCCGCTTCCCGGCTTCCGCCGATTGAGGGGGGGATTTTTCTGCATGTCAAAGGTCCGGAAGTCCTGAATATGTGGGTCGGGGAATCGGAACGGATTATTCGAGATTTGTTTCTCCAGGCCAGACAACAGCGAGAAGCCGGAAAGTTGCCATTTATTTTCATCGATGAAGCCGAATCCATTTTGGGAACTAGACGGGCCGTTCGATCGTACAATGTCTCCAATACGCTGGTTCCGATGTTTTGTGCCGAACTCGATGGCATTGAAAATCTTTCCCAGGTGGTCGTGATCCTGGCCTCGAATCGACCGGATATGATCGATCCGGCAGTGCTGAGACCTGGAAGAATTGATCGAAAAATTAAAGTCGGCCGACCCGGGCGAAAAGATGCTGAAGAAATTTTGCAGGTTTATTTGACGGCTGACCTGCCGTATGCTTCAAACGATGCCGCAGCAGGTGGGACAGAGGATAGGAATCCCGTGACACACATGGTCGAAGGCTTGTTAGAGAATATTTTTGAACGGACCCCGGAGAATCGAGTGTTGGCCATCCGGTTGCGTAACGGGCGGCGTGAAATTCTTTACCGGCGGGATTTGTTAAGTGGGGCGGTGTTGGCGGGAATCGTCCGGCGGGCAAAAGAACGGGCCATTGAACGGGCCATTCAAGCAGGCGAGGAAAAACATGCGGGTCTGACCCTGGAGGATGTCATTATTGCCACCAATGAAGAATTCAAGGAGAGTGAAATTTTTCCGCCAGATGATTCAGCCGAGGAATGGTTGAAGCTCTTAGACTATCACCCTGACCAGGTTGTCGGAATATCCTCGTTACAACCTGGAAAAGATGGAGAAGAGCATCGGACGTCTCAAATTGTTTAAGCCTCCTTTGCGAGAAAGCCCGGACAGTTGGGATAGGTATCGTTGAAAGCGTTGAGTGTATGAATCCAGTTCGCTTATTTGGCATTGAGACCGAGTATGGTATTGCGCGGGAAGATTCCGACAGGGCCGATCCCGTGGTGGAATCCATGGAATTGGTCCGGGCCTATCTTGACGGACATTTTACCCGTCGTTGGGATTATCAGGGCGAACATCCCCATGAAGATCAACGGGGGTTTCGGGTGTCCGAGTTAGCCCAGGATAAAGAAGAAGATCTCTTCGCCGAGCAGGATGCCCATCGGCCCTTTTCTTTCCATGAAATGAAAAGTGATCTTGTCCTACCCAATGGAGCGCGGTTTTATAACGACCACACGCATCCCGAATATTCCACGCCGGAATGCCGGTCTCTCACAGATATGGTTGCGCATGACCGGGCGGGCGAACGGATCCTTTGGATGGCGGCACAACGCCGGAACCACGTCCTGGGGGGACGTGTGCTCCAGCTGTATAAAAATAATACGGATTTTCATGGTCATAGTTATGGATGCCACGATAATTATTTGGTTTCCCGGACGCTCAAGTTTGAAAACCTGGTTCGAGGGCTCATGCCGTTTCTCGTCAGCCGGCAATTGATTGCCGGGGCGGGCAAAGTCGGCCGGGAAGCGCAAGAACGCGGGTTTGTGCCGGGCGGATTTCAATTGTCTCAACGGGCAGACTTTATGGAAGCCGAATTGGGTGTGGATACCATGCACAACCGTCCCATCCTGAATACCCGCGATGAACCGCATGCGAATCGGGAACACTATCGACGACTTCATCTTATCGTGGGCGACGCCAACATGTGCGAATATGCCACGGCCTTGAAGATTGGTACGACCCGGGTCGTGTTGGATATGATCGCCGGAGGGCTCCTGTCGCCTTGTGAATTGGACTCCCCGGTGCATGCCATTCGCGCCCTCTCACGCGATCCTGAATTGAAAACTCTGGTAAAACGGCAGGCTGGCGGCACCATCTCAGGATTGGATATTCAACGGGAGTATCTGAATCAGGCCAGGAAATTTTTTTGCCGGATGGATGAAGAGACTGCCTGGATTCTTCAGGAATGGGAGTCGGTGTTAGAGGCCCTCGAACAGGATCGATTGCAGCTCATTGGAAAAATCGATTGGGTGACCAAATGGTGGTTACTGGAGACCTTTATCCAGAATGAGCACATCGACTGGGACGATCCCTGGCTTGCCAGCTTGGATTTGGAATATCACAACCTGGATCCGGAGCGGGGGCTGTTTTTCGGATTAGAAGCCGAAGGGCGAACGACCCGGATGTGCCAAGAGCAGGAGATTCGAACAGCCATGAACCATGGGCCACTTGATACTCGTGGAGGGCTTCGCGGATTGTGCGTGCAACGGTTTGGTGAGGACATTACGTCGATCCAATGGGAAGGGATTCATTTTCGCGGCGCAAATGGAAATCTTCATCTCGACTTGAAGGATCATCTTGAGCCGGTGTCCGTGGCTCATTGCCGATCGGCGGTGGAGCAAGCCCGGATTCCATCTGATATTATGGCATCCATGGCAGTCGGAAATTCAGTCAAGTAATAGTTCATGTGGAGGATGAGATTTATGGAAAGTACATTTGACTATATCCAAGTCTGGAGAAGGACTTGAACGCAGAGAACGGCCGCCAGATCCGCTCTCCAAACCTTCCGGACCTGGCGATCAGGATCGAGGGCCGACCCGTCCGGAAACGGATTCCCCTTCCCGCGATAATTTGATGAAGCGTATGCGCAAGGTCGATCCCAAACAGGCTGAAAAATACCGCCAACGGACCGGGGAATAAATGCCATGGGACAACAGGGAGATTTCCTTCAGGTTCTGCGGGAACAGGGCTATGCCGTGGACGACCTTCGCCCACCCTTTAACGGGAAGGATCTGTCAGGGCATCCTGACCTGACCACCGGCACCACGGTGTTTGCTATGAAGTATGCTGATGGAGTGCTCGTGGCTGGTGATCGACGGGCCACCGCCGGCAATGTGGTCATGTATGACCGGACGGATAAAGTTCTGGAATTGGATCGGTTTTCGGTCTTAGCCATTGCAGGGGTTCCTGCGACTGCATTTGAAATGGCCAGGATCTTAGAGCATTCCTTTAAGTATTACCGCCGAAGCCAATTGCAGGATTTGAGTTTTGAAGGAAAGTTGCGTGCGTTATCAACCTTGTTAAAAAACAATGCGCCGGCGGCGCTGGCCGGGACGGGGACGGTGGCGCCTATTTTTGCGGGGTATGATCCCACTTGAAGAATGCGGGAAAATTTTTTTCTACGATATTTTAGGAGCGGAATTCGAGGCGGTGGAATATGCCGTCTCCGGATCGGGGTCTTCCACGATTCGAGGTATTTTATTTTATATGAACCGGTGGGGGCGTGGTCCGGTGGCCGGTCTTGATGAAGAGGAAGCTCTGACGTTCGTGCTCCGCCTGATGACCAGCGCCGCCGAGTTTGATTCTGCTACCGGTGGGGTAGACGCGCACGCCCAACTATATCCCATCGTCAAACGTATTTCGGTCGATGGGGTCAAAACCATTCCTGCCGAGCGGTTGAAAACGCTGTTTTCAGAAAAGGTTCTTAACCATGTATGAAGAACCCTATCGCTGGATAGAAGCCGTCGCTAATCGGCGGCAGTATCTGGACGATCAATTCATCCAAGGCAATCCATTGGTCGGCGTCTCCTTTGCACACGGGATTCTCCTGCTGACGTTCAATCGCGGTACGGAAAAGATCTATGAAATTTACGATCGCATCGCCTTAGGCGGGATGGGACATCCGGCGGATCTTGAAAAACTACGGTATACCTTATTGGACATGGCCCACGTTGAAGGGTTTCAACGCTCACCCGCGGATGTGACCGCCTCCCGCCTCATGAAAAATGGCCTGGCGCCGGTCATCAAACAAGCCTTTGAAGAAATTTTCAAGGCCCCGTACATTGCCAAAATTTTGCTGGCAGAAGTCGGCAATACCCAGGATCGTGACCGCATGTTCACCATCAACTATGATGGGATGTTTGAGGAACAACGTGAGTTTGGGTTGTTGGCGGCTTCTTCATCCATTCGTGGTCTCGCTCAATCAGGAATGGAAAACCCGTTGTCCGCTCTCCTCGTTGCAGTCGGCGGTGGAGACAGGCCTCCGTTTGTGGGGGATCGCCAGTCTGCTTCAAGCCTCGCATCGTCCTCCTGATCACGAAGGCCAGGAAACCGCTTCTGGAATTACCTCTGCCGTGTCCACTATCCCCGACGATGAGACGGTGGCCTCCCGGATTCGGGAAACGCTGTCCAAACAAACACTGGAGTGTGTGCTATTGGATCGGGAAAGCGGAAAAATGGAAACCTATCGCACTCTGAGCCAGACTGAACTTCAGCCATTCATTCCTTCGGTGTTCCAGCCTGCCACCTAACGGTGGGGGTAAGGTCGTCATGCAGAATCGCATCTTTGGCATTGAAACCGAATATGGCCTGCTCATCAAGGCCGACCAACCGGATGTGTCTCCCTCCTGGATTGCCCGCCGGATCATCGAACACTTGTTTGGTCAGAAAAAGCACGGAGTGATTGATTTGCATTATCGGGGGCATGACGAGCCACCCGGCAATGGAGGCTTTCTGCTGAATGCGGGGCGGATGTATGTCGATATGGGACATTTGGAATATGCTTCTCCTGAATGCCATTCCTTGTGGGATTTGGTGGCCGTGGACCGTGCGGGAGATTTGTTGTTGCAGGATTGCCTGGAAGACCTAGGGCTCACCGAGGTGGTGTCGATCATTAAAAATAATATTGATCATGAAACGGACGCCACATTCGGCTGCCATGAAAATTATCTGGTCACGCGGGACTTTCCGTTTACGTACGAAGGGTTGGGGCTGCTGATGCCGTTTCTCGTCACTCGCCAGGTGTTTACCGGCGCCGGCCGAATCGGCGACGTCGCGTTCTATGGAAGGGTGGATTGGCTTGGACGACATTGAAGGACAGGGAATGGCCCGATCACGGAAATCAGCCGAGGAGGCAGTGATCTATCAAATTTCCCAACGGCCGGATTATATCGTCAACGACTTTTTTGAATGGGTCCAGCACAATCGGGCCATCGTGAATACCCGAGACGAACCCTTGGCCGATCCGGAACGATTCCGCCGATTGCACCTGCTCATGGGCGATTCGAATATTGCCGAGGAAGCGACACTGTTGAAGATGGGCACGACAGGATTGGTGCTGCAGTTGATCGAAGAAGGTCATGCCCCGCAAGGGCTGGATTTCGATGATCCCGTCCAGACCCTGAGAGCCATTTCACGCGACCCTCAGCAACAGTGGATCGTCACCCTTTCAAATGGGAAAACCCTCTCTGCCCTGGACATACAAGAAGAGTTTTGGGAAGCTGCCGCTAACCGCTATGCCGGGCAGGATGAGGAAACCGACTGGGTATTGGCCCATTGGGAATCCGTGGTGAAGGATTTACGAAAGGGCTATCAGGCGGTGGTGCGGCCGTGTTGACTGGGCCTCCAAGCTCTGGTTGTTGGAGAACTTTCGGGAAGCGGAAAAATTAGAGTGGGACGATCCCTGGTTGAAAAGCCTCGATTTGGAATATCACAATGTAGATCCGATGGCCGGATTGTACCATGGTATGGTGGAGGAAGGTCAGGCGCCCCGCTTTCACGACGAATGACTTGATCGATTTGGCAAAACGGCAGCCGCCACGCAACACCCGTGCGTTTGGCCGTGGGGAAGTCATTCGGCATTTAGCGAGTAAACCCTGGCCGGATCTTTATGAGGAGCATGAGGACCGGCAGCACCGTCGTATGCCACCCTATGTCATCAATTGGTCGGTCTTACAAATCCGGGGGAGCTCCGGTGTTTGTCATGGCCGATCCCTTTCGGACCTATGTGCAGGAAAGCCGGGACTATTGTGTGGAATGGTCTTCTTCCCCCTCCCCTGAACCGCACTCCATTAAGCAAGATACCTAACGCTCGGCGGACGGGTATAGGCGGTTGAGTGAGCCTACCGTTCTTTAACTGTTGGCTCCTTACTGCCCCTTTTCACACGTGGTACTTCAAACTTAATCGTGGAATCGGAATGTATTGGGCATTATCAAAACGTTCCTCAAGCGAAATCAGCTCCAGACTTACTGAACTTCCAAAATAGGAACTCCTGGATGGGAAGCTGCACAGGGAGTTTAAGGCTTCAGATTTTGTTTGACCCTTAGGATTTAAGTCACGAGTTGCCGTTTTTACCAGCAAAGACAGCCCGGCATCATTCATAAGGTTCCAATGTTTCTGGTCTTTGTGCTCTTTTTTCAGTTCTTCTCGCTCGAGAAAAAGAACGGGTCTTTCCCTGGTGGTTTTTTCCGGTCTATGTCGTGAAGATAGCCGGAAATCCCTTATCTTTCTAGCGGAAAGTCTTGGCCTGGTTCTCTTAAATGGCATGTCCGGAACCTCACGTCGTCGTGGTTTCGTGGTGGTTCGCCGCGTCTGATCGGGGCGTTCGGGGGCACGAAGGATCTATTTTCAAAAGGCGTCTGAAAATACAGCGAAGTTATTTGAAGTTTTTAAGGAGCCTGGTCGATCAAGGCTGTGGTTTATAGTTTGCTCTGCCTTAAGGTAGACGGGAATGCATTCCTTGTTTACAATACTGTCCGGATTGATCTGTCAGCGCATGATGTCAGATGTCAATGAAGTCAGCCAAGCTGATTTTGATCTTGCACAAGATGAATCGACCTCTGCCATTTGAGCTCCCGCACGCTTTCCAAAAATCGAGAATGAAAAGAAGATAACTGAGAGCTTTGTATTTAGGCCTAGGTGGTTGATCGGGGGAAGTATAAATTTGTTCTGTCGTTAAGAAAGAGTGGGCCGAATTTTTAGAGTAGGCAGCCGTTTTCTGGAAAAATCTATGACGACTACTTTACGTCATCAATCGGGCTTTCTTTCAAATCCGAGCTAACCCGTAGTCTGTCAGGGCCGAACCCTTCTGGACCTACGTTCAGGAAAGCCGGTTCTGGTGCGGAAAAATTCCTTGCTGTGTGCTGCTCTTGTCTTGGGGAAGCTGGTTGTAAGGACTGTATATCCCTCCCTGCACTCAAATCGGCATGGCCTTGATTTGTGAAAATGAATTGTTATCTTGTTTAGTTCTTTTTATCAGTAAGACTGTACTCAAAATGATATCAAAGCATTAGTTTTTAAGCTATGGGGTAACCGCTCCCTTCTACTATTTTTACCTACCTGGATTATGCCTGTTTTCTAATGAAAAAAGTGTGATTGAGTCAATGGAGCAAAATGTTGCCTGCTTCAGAATTCAACGGCTTTGAAAACCCAAATCGGTAATAGTATGGAGCATCACAACACAATTTGTTCTATTGTTCAAAATTTCACTTCGAAAAAGTTCTTAAAATGAAAATTAGCCTAGTTCTGTTTATTTCTCTATGTTTACTCACGGTATCCTGCACGTATAAAAAAGAGCCTGAAACTGTCGATACCCACAAGGTGATTTATCCAGTCGTCGAAGACGTGGCCTATAGCAGCAAATATGTCGCCCAAATTCAGTCGGTGGGGTATGTGGAGATAAGAAGCAAGATTAGAGGCTACATTGAAAAAATATATGTGGACGAAGGACAGCCGGTAAAGCAAGGCCAGTTGCTGTTTGCCCTTAGCTTTACCGTATTTGAGAAAGAATTGCAAAAAGCGAATGCGGCCTATAAAAGTGCGGTGGCGGATTTGAAGGTCGCCGAAGTTGAATTAGCAAACGTGACCGTGTTGGTAGAAAAAAATATTGTGTCTAAATCGGAGCTGCATGTCATTCAAGCAAAAGTTGATGCATTAAAAGCCGACGTAGAAGAAGCTGTGGCCAACCAAGAGCAGGTAGCCTTACATCTTTCGTTTTCACAAATCAAAGCCCCCTATGGCGGCTTTATCAACCGGATTCCGAAAAAAGTTGGTAGTTTGATTGCAGAAGGAGATATGTTGACCTCCCTTTCTGATAATCGTGAGGTATTCGCCTATTTTCACCTATCAGAAATCGATTACCTCAATTATCTTGCTGCCGGGGAACAAGAGACCAACGTTGTGAGTTTTGAGCTCGCCAACCATGTCCTGTATGGTCATGAGGGAAGAATAGAAATGATTGAAAGTGAACTCGATGACGCAACCGGTAATATTGCCTTAAGGGCAAGGTTCCCCAATCCTGATGGGCTGTTAAAGCAAGGGGCCAATGGTAAGGTCATTGTCAATAAAACACTGAAAAATGCCTTAGTCATTCCACAAAAATCCACGTTTGAAATTCAGGATAAATTGTATGTGTACGTCGTCAATCAAGAGAATGTGCTGGAACAAAGGAATATTGTCTATAAAATGCGATTGCCAAATTTTTATGTCGTGGAATCGGGTTTGTCCAAAGACGAGCAGATACTCCTCGAAGGTGTGGAGAATGTGAGGAATGGAGACAAAGTGCATCCTATCCACGTGGAAATTGCCACTACTGATGATGTAAAGCTGTAAAGTTCTAAGAAGAGCATAGATATATATGTTGGCTATTTTTATTCATCGTCCGGTGCTTTCCATTGTCATATCTCTTTTCATCACATTGCTGGGATTGTTGTCCTTTACTCAGCTTCCTGTCACTCAGTTTCCCGAGATTACTCCTCCCGAAGTCAATGTGACAACAAACTTTATTGGTGCGAATGCCGAAGCTGTGGTCAAAGCGGTTGTGACACCACTCGAACGAGCCATTAATGGTGTCGCCGGTATGGCCTATATGTCGTCCGTTTCCGGCAATGATGGCAAGAGCATTATTCAGATTATTTTTAAGGTCGGCACTGACCCGGAAATAGCCGCAGTGAATGTTCAAAACAGAGTGGCTTCCGCTTTGGAGGAATTGCCCCCAGAGGCTATTAAATCCGGAGTGATCGTAGAGAAGGTACAAAACAGTATGTTGTTGTATATCAACATACTCAGTCAGGATCCAACGGTAGACGAAAAATTTCTTTACAATTTTACTGACATCAATGTCCTGAAGGAGCTGAAAAGAATAGATGGTGTAGGTTTTGCGGAGATTATGGGGTCAAGGGAATACGCGATTCGTGTGTGGTTGAAGCCCAATGAATTGGTCATGTACAACCTTTCGGCTCTTGAGGTTATCGAAAAATTACAAGCGCAGAATGTAGAGGCCGCGCCGGGTAAAATCGGCGAAAGCTCAGGTAAGGAAAGAAATGCGCAAGCCCTTCAGTACGTGTTGAAATATGCCGGCAAGCACAATACAAAGGAAGCCTATGAAGAACTTGTGTTAAGTAGTACGGATGGTGGGGAAATTTTGCGGCTCAAAGATGTCGCGGAAATTGATTTCGATTCCCAGGATTATGGGGTTCTTTCCAAGGAGAACGGGCAAGCCTCTGCTGCTATTGTGTTAAAACAGCGCCCGGGCAGTAATGCCCAGGAGGTGATCGAAAAGATCAAAACGAAAATGGAGGAAATTAAATCAACGTCTTTTCCTCCAGGGATGGAATATAGCCTAAGTTACGATGTGTCTAAGTTTCTGGATGCGTCTATTTTTCAAGTCATGACAACCCTGCTGGAAGCATTTTTCCTGGTGTCCTTGGTGGTGTTTATCTTTTTGCAGAATGTACGGCTCACCATCATTCCCATTCTGGCCGTACCTGTATCGCTGGTCGGTACATTGTTTTTCATGCAAATGATGGGGTTTTCTCTTAATCTCATCACACTATTTGCGTTGGTTCTTGCTATAGGTATTGTAGTCGATAATGCGATCGTGGTGATTGAAGCCGTTCATGCCAAAATGGAGGATTCAGGCATTGGCGCCCAACAAGCCACGGAACAAGCCATGCATGAAATTAGCGGGGCCATTATTGCCATTACGCTGGTCATGTCGGCCGTGTTTCTGCCCGTAGCGTTTATGGATGGCCCAACAGGAATTTTTTACAAACAGTTTTCTCTCACCATGGCATGTTCTATTGTCCTCTCCGGGATAACCGCGCTTACTTTGACCCCTGCGCTTTGTGCGGTCTTTCTTAAAAATACCCATGCTGTCGAACACCCTGAAAGGTCGAGACTGCAGAAAATATTTGATGGGTTCAATCAATGGTATGGCAATCTTTCGGATAACTATAAAAAACTTATCAGCGCGATTGCGAACAGAAGGATTATCACCTTTGGGATCCTGCTTGTTTTTTCGGTGGGGGCCGGTTTGATCGGGGCACTTGTTCCCTCGGGTTTTATTCCTAATGAAGACCAAGGGACGATCTATGCCAATGTCACCGCCCAGACCGGCGCGACTCTTGAACGCACGGAAAAAGTTGTGGATGAGGTGCAACGTATTGCCTCAGGTGTAGATGACGTTACCTCCGTTTCAAGTCTTGCCGGGTTCAGCATACTGTCTGAAGGTACGGGTGCCGTCTATGGAATGAATCTGATCAGTTTAAAAAATTGGAATGAACGAATCGCCTCTGATAGGGACATTATCAGCGTTCTTGAAGAAAAAACCAAACATATTAAAGATGCAAGCATTGAATTTTTTACCCCTCCACCCGTGCCGGGTTATGGGAATTCCAGTGGCTTTGAAATGCGGTTGTTAGACAAAACCGGTTCGGGCACCCTTGAGGAATTGCAAAAAACGGCTGATGACTTTGTCGAAGAACTCAATAAACGGCCGGAAATCGCGAATGCTTTTACCACATTCAATGCACGTTTTCCTCAGTTTATGCTCCACATTGATGGTGATAAGGCTGCTCAAAAGGGAATCACGGCTGAGAATGCGATGAATACCCTTCAAGCACTGATTGGCAGTGTGTATGCGACCAACTTCATCCGTTTCGGCCAGATGTATAAAGTCATGGTACAGGCGCTTCCCGAATTTCGTGCAGAACCTGACGACCTGATGAAGTTATATATCAAAAATGACACAGGGGAAATGGTTCACTTTTCTTCTTTTCTTCGCGTTGAAAAAATTTATGGTCCTGAACAGGTGACGCGTTACAACATGTACCCCTCAGCCATGATCAATGGACAGCCTGCAAGAGGGTACAGCAGCGGCCAGGCTATAGCAGCAATCAAAGAGGTGGCTGCCACTAAATTGCCGAAAGGTTTTGGTTACGATTGGGCAGGGTCATCCCGGGATCAGGCTCATATGGGTAATCAGGCCATGTATATTTTTCTGATTTGCCTGTTATTCGTGTACCTGCTCCTCGCCGCACAATATGAGAGTTTTCTGATGCCCATGCCGGTTATTCTTTCCCTGCCCATTGGAATATTCGGCGCCTTATTTTTTCTGTTTATTATGGGATTGGAAAATAATATTTACGCTCAAATAGCGATGATCATGTTAATCGGCATTCTCGGTAAAAATGCCATTCTGATCATCGAATTTGCTATATTGCAGCAGAAACTGGGGAAAACACCCTTTGAAGCGGCCATTGAAGGGGCTGCACTTCGTTTGCGCCCTATATTGATGACATCTTTTGCGTTCATTGCTGGTCTCCTTCCCCTCATGTTTGCCTCGGGTGCAGGGGAGATTGGAAACAATACCATCGGTTCGGCGGCGGCGGGAGGAATGTTTTTTGGGACAGTTTTCGGAGTGATTCTCATCCCTGGTCTATATGTGATTTTTGCCTCTATGGGAGATAGACACAATAGTGAAGAAGGATTAAAAGCAGGTGAGCCTGCCCGTTTGAGTTTCAAGTCTCGTTGTAAACTTTCACACAGTGTGCCGAAATTGCAATAGCCTCTTACTCGCCAGGGTGCCGGATCGAATTTCCATTAATTTTTTAGCCCTTCCCGCATACCCCATGAAAAGTAAAATGTTTTTCAGCCTTATTATTTCGTTCATGGTTGTAACTTTCAGTGGTTGCCTAGGGCTTCATACCGACTTGGCCATTTTTGAAAATGACATACCTGAAAGTTTTTCAAAAACACAAGATACCACGAATATTGCTGACATCCAATGGAAAGACTACTTTGTCGATCCGCTTCTGCACACGTTAATTGATACCGCCATACGCAATAACATTGATTTGCAAATGGCGTTACAGCGAATTGAAATTTCGCGTTCAAGTGTCAGAGCGGCCACCGGTGACCTGATGCCCACAATTGGGTTGAATGTGGGAACCGGTATTCGCAGATTCGGACGTTACACCATGGACGGGGCAGGGAACGCTACGACCGACATTACTCCCGGTCAAACCGTTCCCACCAATTTGCCTGATCTCTTTGTGGGCTTACAGTCCTCTTGGGAAGTTGATATTTGGGGCAAGTTGCAAGACCAGCGCAGTTCAGCAATTTCAAAATTTCTGGCCAGTATCGAAGGAACGAGCTTTGTCGTTTCAAATCTTGTAGCCGATGTGGCCATTTATTATAACGAATTACGGGCCTTGGATAATGAATTGGACATCATCAGGCAAACCCTCCATACACAGTACGAATCGTTGGAGGTGATTCAAGTGCAGAAGGAAGTTGGAAGGGCAACAGAATTAGCCGTGGAACTTTTTAAGGCTCAAGTGCTCAATACCCGTATCTTGGAAAAAGAGGTCTTGCAGCAAATTACCGTGACTGAAAATCACATTAACTTTCTGTTAGGGCGCTATCCTCAACCCATTGAACGAATGAAAGGCCAATATTTTTCAGGAATTCCACATAAAATTACAGCGGGTGTTCCTTCACAATTATTGGCAAACCGCCCCGATGTACGTGAAGCAGAATTTCAGGTTGAAGCCAGCAAGTTCGATTTGAAAGTGGCCAAGGCCGCTTTTTTCCCAAGCTTTAATATTACGGCAAGTTTTGGTTTTCAGGCATTCAATCCTGATTTTTTATTTATGGCGCCTGCCTCAATCGCCTATACCGCTGTAGGGACATTAGTTGCACCGCTCATAAATAGGAATGCGTTAGAAGCACAGTTCAACAATGCCGAAGCCCATCAATTGACCGCCATGCATCATTATCAGAAAACCATTTTGAACGCCTATGTTGAAGTGTTCAATGAACTCTCCAATATTAATAATTTGCAAAAAATCAATACTCTGAAAAAGCAACAAAACGAAGTGTTACAACAGTCAGTTGAAACATCCGGCCTGCTATATAAATATGGCAGGGCAAACTACCTAGAGGTGCTCATTGCACAAAGGAATGCCTTGCAATCTAATCTCGAATTAATCAATTTTTCCAAACAACTACGAATAGCAACCGTAAAAATTTACAAGGCATTGGGGGGAGGATGGAAATAAGCGCCGTGTCTACTGGAATCAATTTTGGATTGAGAAGAGCGGTGGGTGTGGCCGGGGCTTTGACTCCGATCAATTGAAGAAGACTCAAACTTCACGACGAATGATTTGATCGATTTGGCAAAACGGCAGCCACCACGCAATACTCGTGCGTTTGGTCGCGCCGAAGTCATCCGGCATTTAGCGAATAAACCCTGGCCGGATCTTGATGAGGAGCATGAGAACCGGCGAGCACCGTCGTATGCCACCCTATGTCATCAGCTGGTCGGTCTTACAAATCCGGGGGAACTCCGTGTTTGTCATGGCCGATCCCTTCCGGACCTATGTGCAGGAAAGCCGGGACTATTGCGTTAAATAGTTTTTTGCCCAGATCCCTATTCATGTAATCTTCTCTAACACTCCCTCGATTTCATTTTCAGTAAAGGCTCGCAGAGTTTCTGAGCGAATATTCCCTTTCGCGCAGCCTCCCATCATCACGGCAGCGGCCGTGGCATCATCGGGGGCGTCGAAAACAATGACCCCGTCATACCGGCCCATTGTCCAGTAAATGTTTTTGACCGACCCTCCAGCCGCTTGAATCGAACTTCTAAAATCCGCCGCACGTTTGCCCGTGTTGACCACATCATGAACACCTTGTTCCGTCCACACGAACAGTGAAATAAAGGTTGGCATGATCCACCCCCTTGTTAGAAAAATGGGTATACACAAAGAAGGGTTCCCCAAAATTTTTTCCCAGGCAGTATCGTATGCCCATTCATGACACGGAACAAGGGAGGAGGTATCTCACGGAAAGGAAGACGAGAAAAATTGATCTGATTTTTGATCGTTTTTTCTGGCATCCTGATATGCGTTACGCAATCCGCGGCCAAATTTCAATAAGGGGGTTAGAACATTTGTCCAATAAGTTCCCATGCGCCGTCGGAGCGGGCAAGCCCTCCGTTTAACAGGGGCCCCAATGGCATGGTTAATGTTTTTCCTTCGGAGATCTAAATTTTGAACCACTCCGAATGGAGTGGCTCATTGCGGTCTCGCTACCCGAGGTTGGGAAGCGAACGAAAATAGGCGATCGTTTTCTCAAGACCCTGTTCCAAGGTAACCTGCGGTTCCCATTTGAGAAGGGTTTTTGCTTTCTCAATATTTGGGCGCCGTACTTTCGGGTCATCGATAGGCAGGTCGTGGTGGGTGATCTTGCTGGATGAATTTGTGAGGGTGAGCACGGTTTTGGCGATGTCCAGGACGGTGAGTTCTTGTGGATTGCCGATGTTGACCGGATCATGGATGGATCCCAGATTGGCCTGAGTTCTTCCAAAACGTACTGAGTCTTGAAATTGTTGGTTTTTTCGAAGTTCATCTTCCGGGGCCTGGAGAAGAGCCACGATTCCCGCGACCAGGTCATCGACGTAACAGAAGCTGCGTGTCTGGTTACCTTCGCCATAGACGGTGAGCGGTTGGCCCTGCAGGGCTTGTACGATAAAGTTGGACACAACCCGCCCATCCTTCGGGCGCATCCGCGGGCCAAAGGTATTAAATATTCGAACAATTCTGGTATCGAGACCGTGAAACCGATGGTAGGCGGTGGTTAAGGCTTCCGCAAATCGCTTGGCTTCGTCATATACTCCACGCGGACTAATGGGATTGACGTTGCCCCAATAGGTTTCTGGCTGAGGATTGACCAGCGGGTCTCCATAGACTTCTGATGTGCTGGCTAGGAGAAAACGCGCCTCTTTGGCCTTGGCCAATCCCAATGCTTTGTGGGTGCCTAATGCTCCCACTTTCATGGTGGCGATAGGAAATTCCAAATAGTCTTGGGGGCTCGCCGGGGAAGCAAAATGCATGACGGCATCGAGAGGCCCGTCAACATGCAGATAATCGCATACATTATAATGGATAAATGAGAACTTAGGGTTTCCCATTAATGCGGCAATATTTTCTGTTCGGCCGGTAATTAAATTATCCAAGCAGATGACCGTATGCCTTTGATGGATAAGGGTTTCACATAAATGGCTGCCCAAAAAGCCGGCCCCTCCCGTAATGAATATCCTCATCAAATTTCTCCTTCGATTGTTTTACGACACCGTGGGTTTGGATTTAGGGTAGAACTTGTCATGGTAGTAAGGATATTGGATAATAAATTTAAAGTCTATGCCATTTACCCACCATTCTCCATTTTCTTTTCCTCTGTCTCGTCGGGCCCTGTTTAAGCTCGGGGGTCTGGCTTCGCTCGGCCTCGGTCTTCCTGGATGCGATATGGGGAAAATGTTTGCGGTGCCTCCACGGGAGACGGTGTATTTTACCCCAAACGATAAATTTTATACCGTGAATTTTATGGATGCCTCTTACAATTTTACGCGCGATTTGGACGTTGAGCAGTGGAAAATGGTGGTCAAAGGCTCGGTGCAAAGCCCCTTGGTCATGAAATGGCGCGATCTACTCAACCGGGAGTCCTTTGATCAGGCTGCCACCCTGATGTGTATTGACACACTTCCTGGGGGGAGTAGTTTGGGGAACGCCATGTGGCGAGGGATATCCCTGAAGAAACTTCTGATCGATGTCGGGGCGGATGATGAAACGGCTCGCGATGTGATTTTTCGAGCGTCAGACGGGTATCACGATAGCATTCCTTTCTCCCGGGCCATGGAAGATGATGTCATGTTGGCCTATCTCATGAATGGAGAAAAACTTCCCAAAGGTCATGGATTTCCGGTTCGTTTAATTGTCCCAGGGCTGTATGGCATAAAAAATGTGAAGTGGATTACGGAAATTGAAGTTTACAATGGAGACTATCAGGGATATTGGCAGCAAAAAGGGTGGACGGATGACGGGAGAATTCATATCTTTTCCCGCATCGATAGCCCCGGTCATTATCAATCTTTAGAAGGTCCTCGACAACGCATGCGCGGAATTGCCTATGGGGGGCCGGAGAGCATCCGCGAGGTTCAGCTCAGTTTTGATCAGGAGAAAACCTGGGTGTCTGCCGAAATTGAACCCCCGCTTTCTCCGTTGACCTGGGTGATCTGGAATTATGACTGGAGTCCGCCAAAGGCAGGAAAGCACATGGTGTTTGTCCGGGCGATCGATACCAAGGGAAAGGTCCAAACGTCTGAAATCACAAGGCCCCAACCAGCCGGAGCGACGGGGCTACATTCTATTGTGCTGGACGTGCTGAAAGCCTAGCAGAATAATGAAAAAGGCCGTCGCCGGCATTCTACCTGCTCAACCCCTCACCGTAACCGCTTGTACGTCTCGGGTCCTCGTATCGTGCGGCCTAGCTGGACTAGCCTTTTTGAACATCCTGCGTTGTATGTGATAGGCAGTGCAAACTGGTGACTAGAGGGGCGTTTTCCAAAATTTAAAAATTGAGCAGGTTTCAGCAGTCTGTTACAAGGGATTGTCCAGATTTTTTGGCTGTCGTGCGGATAGAGAGTTCGATGAGTTGTTCCGGTGTGACCGGGGAGGGGGCTTCGGTCATCAGGCATTGAGCCTTCTGCGTTTTGGGAAACGGGATGACTTCCCGAATTGATTCCGTTTTTCCGAGCAACATCACCAGTCGATCTAACCCCAATGCAATGCCCCCATGGGGAGGGGCCCCTGATTCCAGGGCATCCAAAAGAAACCCGAATTTCTCTCGAGCATCCGTTTTGGAGATGTTGAGTAAGTCAAAGACTTTTGACTGGATCTGCGGCGCATGGATCCGAATACTGCCTCCCCCTAATTCAAAGCCATTCAAGACCAGATCATAGGCTTGTGTTCGAACCTGTAGCGGATCGGTTTCCAGATGCGGTAGGTCTTTTGGGTGAGGAGCCGTGAAGGGATGGTGTAGGGCGACGTATCGTTTCGCGGTCTCGTCATATTCAAACATGGGAAAGTCCACAACCCACAAGGGTTCCCACCGGTTTCGGTCCACTAATTGAAGTTCGTCGCCCATGAGGAGTCGAATACGGCCTAAGACCTGATGGACGGTTGTTGACGAATCCGCGACAAAAATGACCAGGTCGCCGGGTTGTGCTTTCGGAAGCGCCTCACGTAGGGCTTGAGCATTAAAGAATTTGGCAATAGAGGAATCCAGATCACCCTCTTCGTTTATTTTGACCCAGGCTAAACCCTTGGCTCCAAATTCTTTTGCCGTATCAATAAGGTTGTCTATCCGGTTTCGAGTAAAAGAGTTTCCACCGGGAATGACAAGGGCTTTGAGCATCCCTCCGCTTTCTACCGCACTTCGAAAGACTTTAAAGTCGCAGGTTTTGGCAAATTGACTCAGGTCTTGTAACTGCAGATCAAACCGAAGATCCGGTTTATCCGTCCCATATCGTCCCATGGCCTCCTCAAAGGACAGACGAGGCAGTGGAGAAGGAAGATCAATATTTTTGGTCTCTTTGAAGACTAATCTGACCATCTGTTCGATCAATTGCATGATATCTTCCTGATCGACGAAAGACATTTCCACATCGATTTGTGTGAATTCCGGTTGGCGATCCAGTCGCAGGTCTTCATCGCGGAAGCATCGGGCAATTTGGAAATATCGGTCAGTTCCTCCGATCATGAGAATCTGCTTGAAGAGTTGCGGGGATTGTGGAAGGGCGAAAAATTCTCCTGGGTTGACTCGACTGGGCACGAGATAATCCCGTGCGCCTTCTGGAGTACTTTTCGTTAAGATCGGTGTTTCCACTTCTATAAACTGCTTGTCGTGAAAATATTGCCGCACGACCTGCGAGACCTGGCTGCGCAGTTGAAGGAGTTCTTGCATTTTCGGGCGACGAAGGTCCAGATAACGGTGCTTTAACCGAAGGGTCTCAGAGGGTGTCACGCTATCGTCGAGCGGAAAAGGAAGGGGTTTGGCTTCATTGAGAATCACCAACTCGTTGGCCTTAATCTCTATGGCCCCAGTCGGGATGTGGGGGTTGGCGGATCCATCGGGGCGTGCCGTCACCATACCTGTGACGGTCACCACATATTCATTGCGGAGGCGATCGGCCATCTGATGCACGGTGGGATGCTGATCTGAGTCAAAGACGATCTGCGTGAGGCCATAGCGATCTCGGAGATCTATAAACATCACTCCGCCATGGTCACGGCGGCTGGCGACCCAGCCGGCCAGTGTCACGGTTTGGCCAATTTGTGCCAAGGAGAGTTCGCCGCAATGATGGGATCGTTTCACCGTAAGGTCCTTTCCAACACCTGACAATTTGTGACGGGAAAATATAAAACTGAGAATTGCTGAATGCTCAAGGTTTGATGTTGACGCGGGTTCTGGATGTTACGGGCTGCCGGCGTGGTTGTGTCTGGCCGGTCGTTCCAGAAGGCGATTGTGTTTTCTTCCTTCTGACGGGGTTCGGCTTTGCGAGGCGTGGCCGTAAGGGAGCCGCAAGTGTTGAAGGAGAAAATTTACCCATATTCTTCGGTGGGCGTTTTGGCCAGTGTGGTTTTGCTTGGGCTGTTCGTCCCAATGGCGATGGCGTGCTCTTGCTTCTGATGGAGTTCAATTTTGCGGGGCGAGGTCGTAAGGGAGCCGCAAGTGTCGAAGGAGAAAATTTTCTCGTATTCCTGATCGGTTCGCGTTTTGGCAGGCGTGGAGTTTCAGGTGCAATGAGCAAATGGCGTAAGTCGTTTGCCTCCTTATCCGTCAAATACCGGGTCTGCCCTGGAGGAAGGGTCCCAAGATTCAGTGGCCCAAACTGAACACGTTTCAACCGGATCACGGGATGGCCAATCTGCTCAAACATGCGTTTGACTTGGTGTTTGCGTCCCTCATGGATCGTTATTTCCACCCAGGAATTGGCTTCAGCCTTCCCGGCCTTTTTGACTTTCGCGGGGGCCGTGGGCCCATCTTCCAACATCAACCCATGTCGAAGTTGTTGAATTTCGGTATCTTCCAGGATGCCCTTAATTTTCACGAGGTACGTTTTAGGAACATGGTGCGCGGGGTGAAGACAGGCTTGCGCAATATCGCCGTTATTGGTGAGGAGAAGTAAGCCTTCACTATCATAGTCCAATCGCCCAACGGGAAATAAGCGTAAAGAGGGTTTAGGGACTAAGGCTTTGATGGTCGGGCGACCGGCGGGATCGTGTAACGTGGAGATATATCCCAAGGGCTTATTGAGCATGAGGAACATATCGGGTGGTTGAGACTTGAGGTGGCGCCCATTGACCTTAATATGGTCAACCACCGGATCGACTTTAGTCCCTAAGGTCATAACCGTTTCCCCATTGACGGTGACCAGACCATGTCGAATGAGTTCCTCAGCCTTTCGTCTGGACGTGATGCCCGAACGGGAGATGATTTTTTGCAAACGGACTGTCTTTTCTGATTGAGCCATTCCTATTCCCATTCGATCGTCGCTGGAGGTTTTGAGCTAATGTCGTATACCACCCGATTGATCCCCTGTACTTCATTAATAATTCGATTGGACATTTTCCCCAATACCTCCGGTGGAATCACGGCCCAATCGGCGGTCATGCCATCGGTGCTGGTGACCGCGCGAATGGCAATGACGGATTCGTAGGTCCGTTGGTCACCCATGACACCCACGGTTTGGATTGGCAACAAGACGGCAAATGATTGCCAGATGATTCGTGATAGTCCGGCTCGTTCGATTTCGTCACGGACAATGGCATCTGCCTCACGAAGAATGGCTAATCGTTGGGCGGTGACTGCGCCAATGATGCGGATCGCCAAGCCTGGGCCTGGAAAGGGTTGTCGCCAGACAATATCCTCTGGCAGGCCCAGCTCCAAACCTAATTGACGTACCTCATCTTTAAACAATTCTCGAAACGGTTCGATGAGTTTGAATTTCATACGCTTGGGTAAGCCGCCGACATTATGGTGGGTTTTGATGGTTGCGGATGGGCCTTTCACGCTCAGACTTTCGATCACATCCGGATATAGTGTTCCCTGAACGAGAAAATTCACTTTTCCCAAGGAGACGGCTTCCTGTTCGAAGACTTTGATGAATTGACGACCAATGATTTTTCGTTTGCGTTCCGGGTCTGTTGTGCGTCCCAGGGCTGCCAGAAACGCGGGCCCTTGATCGACAATGCGAACCTTCATATGGTACGCCGAATCGAAGGTCGTCTGTAATTGTGCGACTTCATTTTTTCGCATGAGCCCATTGTTGATGAATAGACAGGTCAATTGGTCTCCGACGGCCTTGTGCGCCAGCGCAGCCGCCACAGTGGAATCCACTCCTCCGCTGAGAGCACAAATGACCTTGCCATTGCCGACGGTTTTTTTGATCTCAGTGACCGCCTGTTCGATGAAAGAACCCATTGTCCAAGTAGGGTCACAATGGCAGATGTGACGGGTAAAGTTTTGAAGGATGGTCGATCCGTGAAGGGTATGGACCACTTCCGGGTGAAACTGAATACCGAAGAGCTGTCGGGAATCGTCTGAGGATTTCATCGCGGCGATTGGTGCATGGGCAGTGTGGGCGATCACCTGAAATCCCGGAGGCAGTTGTTGGACGGAATCTCCATGGGACATCCATACCGGAAAAGCCGCGACCGTATCTAGGCCAAGGAACAAATTGGTGTTGTCATCGATGCTCAGATCGGCCCGGCCAAATTCTCGATGGGGTGTGGGATTGACCGTGCCTCCGCATTGATGGGCGAGCAATTGCATGCCATAGCAGATACCCAAAATGGGGATGTCGAGTTCAAAAATTTGGCTGTCCATTTTAGGGGACTGGGCCTGTGTCACACTGGCCGGCCCTCCTGAGAAAATGATCCCCTTTGGATGATATTCTAGGAGATCCTGAACCGAGGTGTGCGCAGGAAGGATGACGGAGAAGGCATGAAATTCGCGTATGCGCCGTGCGATGAGTTGCGTATACTGCGATCCAAAATCAAGAATGACAATGGTATCGTGGTGAGCGTGCATAAGCGTGAAATGGCCAGTCCGGGATTTGAGTACCTTAGGAAGAAGAACCAGGTCTTAGTCAGCCCGATAATTCGGGGCCTCTTTCGTAATCACCACATCATGGACGTGGGCTTCCCGCAATCCTGCAGAGGTGAGCTGAATGAATTGAGCATCCTGTTGGAGTTCAGCAATGGTCCGACAGCCACAATACCCCATTCCTGCCTTCAGCCCTCCGACTAATTGATAGACCATGACTGCGAGATTCCCTTTATAGGGGACGCGAGCTTCAATGCCTTCAGGAACCAACTTGGAAGACTCGCGACCTTCTTGAAAGTATCGATCCTTCCCGCCGCGTTCCATGGCTCCCAAAGATCCCATCCCTCGATATTCTTTGTAGGTTCGGCCTTGATACAACACGGTTTCTCCCGGGGCCTCTTCGGTGCCCGCAAAAAGGGATCCGATCATGACGGATGAGGCTCCCGCGGCGATCGCCTTGGTAAGATCTCCAGAAAATTTAATGCCTCCATCGGCAATCAAGGGCACCTGGTGTTTTTTCGCAATCATGGCGCAATCTGCCACAGCCGTCAGTTGAGGGACTCCGGCTCCGGATACTATCCGTGTAGTACAGATTGACCCGGGCCCCACTCCTACTTTGATGCCATCTGCCCCGGCCTTAATGAGATCGAGAGTGGCCTCAGAAGTTGCGACATTTCCAGCGACGACATCCAGGTCCGGGTAACGAGACTTCATATCTTTTACTTTATCTAAGACGCTTTGTGAATGCCCATGAGCAGTGTCGACCACGATCAAATCGACACCAGCTTTCATAAGCCGTTCCAATCGTTCCTCCACATCGGCGCCGACTCCCACGGCCGCGCCCACTCGCAGTCGTCCGTGCGTATCTTTGCAGGCAAAGGGATATTGGATCTTTTTTTGAATGTCCTTAATAGTGATTAATCCTTTTAATTCAAATTGATCATTCACCACGGGTAGTTTTTCGATACGATGCTCATGAAGGATGGCTTGGGCTTTTTCGAACCCAGTGCCTTCCGGTGCGGTAATTAAGTTGTTTTTTGTCATGACCTGGGAAACCTTGAGATCCAGGCGATTTTCAAAGCGAAGGTCTCGATTGGTTAAAATTCCGACCAACTTCCCGTCTTTGGTCACCGGGATTCCTGATATGCGATAGGTCGACATTAGGTGGTGCGCATCGCGAATCGTGTGTTCCGGAGAGATGGTAATCGGGGACAGGATCATCCCGCTTTCTGACTTTTTGACTTTGTCGACTTCTGAGGCTTGCATGTCAGGAGACAGTGCGCGGTGAATAATCCCAATCCCTCCTTCGCGGGCGATGGCAATGGCCAATCGTCCTTCGGTTACTGTGTCCATCGCGGCACTCAGAATCGGGATATTGATCCGAATATTTCGAGTGAGTTGGGTGGAGGGATCGACTTCCGAAGGGAGAATGTTTGATCGGCGCGGGACCAACACGACGTCGTCAAAGGTCAGTCCTATTCGTAATTGTTTTTCCAACATGATTTAGGCCCTTTAATCCGCCGGATCAATTAAGGAACTCCGACCCTTAATTCCTTGAGAAAAACATCTCATCATAAATTCCTTTGGAAATGCAGTCAATGTGCCTTTTTCACAGCCGTTGAATCAGTGAGGAAATGACTTGGGCTACACAAGAACTGGAGCCAAGTGTGAACTATATGGCAGAAGAAGCCGGAGCTGCCTTACGAGGGACGCGGGTGGGTCATGCCCAGTACCCGTCCGCGTCTGTTGTCGATAGATGTCGTATGTATTTGAAATCTGTGGAGACTCTGAGAAAGCCAGGTGGCTATTCAGCTGCTTCTGGGATAAAGGCCATGGTTTCTTCTTCTTGGAAATGATCTACCGCTTCCTCTGCAGGCATAAACTGTTGAACACGCATATTTCCGCTGTCCACAGAATAAGACATGTCCTCTTGCATCAACTCCAATCCCATATGGAAAGTTAAATTGACCTTCATTGGAACCAAATCCGCCCCATTGGGTGATAAAGTTGCCATCCCGATCGAACTTTTGAATGCGTTGATTACCGGTATCACTGACAAACACATCGCCTGATTCGTCTACGGTCACACCCCAGGGAGATCGGAATTCTCCGGGTTCTTGTGCCCGTGCGCTGCTCGCATGGCCTGGACCGATACCGCCGCCCCACTTCAGGAGCAATTGGGGTAGAACGTTTGAGCTGGTATCGAATTTTTGAATCCGGTGATTGCCCATATCTACGACATAGACGGTTCCATCCGTTTGATCAACTGCAATCCCGCGGGCAAAATAAAATTGCCCGTCTCCATTTCCAAAACTTCCCCACTGCATGATGAATTCTCCTGTTTCATCAAACTTTTGAACACGAAAATTGGCACTGTCCACTACATAGAGATATCCCCGAACTCGGTCTACGGCCACTCCCCATGGGGAATTGAATTGGCCTTCGCCATTCCCACGGGATCCGAGTTTCATCATGTAATGCCCCAATTTTCCATCGAATTTCTGGATTCGATGGTTATTGGTATCAGCTACAAAGACATTGCCATTGGCGTCACAGGCAACGCCCGTTGGATTGTTGAAATTTCCATTGGCAGATCCGAAATTTCCCCATAGCAGGATGAAATTTCCATTTCGGTCAAATTTTTGAATGCGATTATTTCCATTATCGACAACAAACAATGCCCCTTGGCGATCAATCGCCAATCCATATAGGGGACTAATAAATTCTCCACCGTGGAGGAGGGAGGCTCCACGGCCTGGTTTCCCCCACTTGGCTACACAAAGGTATCCGGATGTATTGACCAGGATGTTGGTGCTGGCGGGAACGGATACATTGTTATTGGCATCCTTGAACCACACATAGATGGTTTTCGTACCATCGCCCGGCGAGGTGGTGAATGGAATTGTGGCCCCGAATTTTTGTTCAGGTTCTACCTCAACCCAACCTGGCATGGTGGCACTTGGAGTCATGGGATTTTCAGAAATGAAATAGGACGCCACGCCGCTATCCACATCTTTCGCAGAGATGGTGGCCACCATGTCTGGACTATTGGTCATGTAAGCCCCATGATTTAAGACGATATCTGGATTTTGGGGCGCGGAGATGTCGATCAGGACTGGAATGGCCGTCTTCTCTTCTGACAGTCGACTTTCCGCTCCGTCTTCAGTGACGGAGGTGAGTGCATAAAAATATGGGGTATTGTTTGTCAGGCCAATATGAATATAAGGCGTAGTGACCCCCTCAATCTTCGTAGAAGTATCCATGGAGAGCTGAGGTTCTGTACTGAAGTAGAGGTTGTAACTGACGGCATCGGGCACTTCCAGCCAACTGAGAATATTTTCGGTATCCCCGGGCTTAACCGCAAGATTGATGGGAGCCGTGAGGTCGCTGGATATCCGTTTTTCCTGTTTGCCACGATTGAGTTCGTCTTCGGTTGGAGAAAATTTGGTTAACCGATGATTACCGCTATCTACCACATAGACGTACCCCTCTTTGTCGACAGCAATTCCTGAGGGGAAATTCAATTGTCCTTCTGTTAATCCTCGATTTCCCCATGAACACAGATAGGTGCCATTAGAATCAAACTTTTGGACACGGTGGTTTCCACTATCTACGACATACACATATCCTAAGGGGTCACAGGCGACTCCCCACGGTGATTTGAATTGACCAGGGGCATTCCCATCTTTTCCCCACTTCAGGAGAAAATTGCCGCGGGCGTCAAACTTCTGAATTCGATGGTTTCCTTCATCAGCAATATAGATATTTCCGACAAAATCGACAGCAAGGCCGCGAGGATAAAAGAATGCGCCATCGTATCCTCCGTCCCGTCCCCACTTGAGTACGGCGGTCCCGTCTGGCAGAAATTTCTGAATTCTGGCATTGCTGGTATCTGAAACAAACAGGTTGCCATGAGAATCGGTTGTAATGCCCCAGGGGACATCGAATTTTCCGGCCTCCGCGCCCTCGCCAGGCAAATCCAAACTTTCCCCAAGAGTTGACAATATTTCCTTCTGAATCGAACTTTTGGATACGGTTGTTTCCGCTATCAGCGACGTACACATCTCCTTCCGGAGAAGTCGCAATGCCACGGGGATAATAAAATTTCCCTTCCACAGAATCGGGTTCGTCTCCCCACCGCGCGAGAAATTTTCCAGACTGGTCAAATTTCTGAATTGAATGATTATCGGTATCACCGATATAGATTATTCCGTCTTTATCAACCGCAATGCCCGTTGGGGATTTGAATTCACCATCGTCCACCCCTTCGCAACCGATCTGCATGACCGGAAGGTAGGGAGAGGGAATGGACATGATTTCTTCAGAAAGAGGACTCTCCCCCTCCTCAGTGACAACAGAGATGGCGTAGTGGTAGCAGAAATTGTTAGCTAAATCATTGTGTACATAAGGAGAGATTGCTCCTTCAATGCAATTGGCTTTCTCCTTAGTTATCCCAACTTTCGGGATAAAATCTTCTCGAGACGCAACAGGGCGGGTCAGTTCGTTAGGCTTAATTTGAACGCCTTTGGTAGTCATGAAATAAATGTTGTAATACAAGGCTTGAGGGACAGACTCCCAGGAGATGGTAATGTGACTGTGATCCGGGATTGCCCGCAGGTTGACTGGCGCTGGTGGGAGATTGGTATCCTGGTTTTGTCCTGCCCCCCAATCTTCTTCACCACTCTCTACGGTTAGGGTGTGTCTATGCTTAGAATGTCCAAAAGATAAGGCATCTAGAAATTTTGTCATGCTGTTCCTCTGAAATTGATAGAGCAGTTTACAGGCTTTTTATTATTTTTTTCAATAAATACAATGACTTATGCAAAAAGTCTACCAGGAGAAAAAGAGGGAAGTCAAGGAACAGCTTATCGACATCCTGCCCTCAGAAATAGCGAATCTCAAAACGAGGAACAGTAGACCGAGCAATCACTCTTGATTTTCAAAGAAGAAGGGATAGCGAAACAGGGCCCAATCGACCCTTCCCACAGCTTTAAGAGGGCTGGCCAATTCCCGATTTTGTGACGTTGGCTGCCTGAGGACCCTTTGCTCCTTCTACCAGGTCAAATTCTACAGTTTCTCCCTCTTTCAGGGATTTAAATCCGTCTTCTTGAAGAGCGGAGTAATGAACGAAGACATCCTGTCCATCTTCCACCTGAATGAATCCAAAACCTTTTCGATCATTAAACCATTTTACCGTGCCCTTACTTTTCATGATGTCCCCTCCCATTAATGTTTCCGTGCATAGGAATCTGTCATGTTAATGGTGTATGACTAAAAGAAAAAGCCGAAAAAGGAGTTGGTTCCTCTTTCGGCTTCCCAGCGTAGTGTTCTTTTCACTTCTTTAACCTTTACAAAAACGAGAAGGATGTAGCACAGTTTGAAAAATCTGTCAATAAAAAGCAAGAAGAAAATCATCCCTCTGTCATCTCCGGCCAGGGTAGTTTTTATGGTCATTTGGAGGTATTTTTGAGGTGACAATTCTACTCAGCCGACATTTCAGGTCTCTTCCTACTATCTTGTTCCGTCCAATAAGTTGATCAGACTTCTCGATCGGTACATATTTTTTGAGCTGCTTTCCCCGTTTTTGACCAGTCTGACCGGTCTGTGCTTCATTATTTTCACGAAGGAAATGCTACGGTTAGTGGATTTGGTCGTATCCCGCGGGATCAGTTTAAAGGCCTTGGGGACGATCGTGGTGCACTTGCTCCCTTCCTTTTTAGTCTTGACCCTTCCCATTGCCTGCCTCATTGCATCAATTTCGGCTTTCAATCGAATGTCGTTTGACAACGAAGTCATTGCGATTCGAGCGGCGGGGGTCAGTTTTTGGCGAATCAACCTTCCTGTGGTGGTCTTTTCAGGGATTGTGTTTCTGTTGACGGTGTATCTTTCTCAATGGGGCCAACCTTGGGCCAGTGTGTCGTTAAAGACGTTGGCGCTTAGTGTCATTGAAGATGAATTGACAATGGCGGTTGATTCCGGTGTGTTCAATGAGCCGATTCCCGGACTCATGGTGTATGTGCCCAATTCGGAGAATTCCTCGGGCAATAAGGGGGTCTTTATTTCGGATCAGCGTAATCCGGAACTGCCTTTGATTATTGTGGCGGAGAATTTTCAAATGCTGAAACAGAACGAACGTCAACAATTTGGCATTCGACTGTTTGAGGGGGCTATCCATCAAATCCCCAACGAAATTGACAGTTTTCACCGGGTCACCTTTAATACGTATGATTTTTGGCTCCCTTCGCCCTTTACTTCCGTTAAAGACAAAACGCAGAGGAGAACCTACAAGAGTCTCATTCAACAATTACAGGAATCAGGCGGAAATGATGCTGGTGCCCTTCGTCGATTAATGGAATATTACAAAGATACAGCCTTTCCCGTTGCCACATTTGTTCTGGGGTTATTGGGGGTACCGATCGGAATCGTATCGAAGCGATCAGGGAAAGCTGGAGGATTTGCAATTGGAGTTCTGGTGATCATCGGGTTTTATGTTTTTAATGTGTTGGCAGAATTTCTTGTGACGACTCTGGTCATCTCGCCGTTTGCGGGAGCATGGATGCCCAACATGGCATTGGCCGGTCTAACAGGATTTCTTTTGATTCAAGCCCGTAAACAGTAATTCCGGATCTCGTATCTTTTCAGATCATGAACAAAATTTACTGGTACGTGTTTGGAAAGTTTAGTCGGGTGTTTTTGATGTGCCTGGTGACGGTGCTGACGATTTATTTGGTTGTGGATTTTTTTGAAAAATTAAGAAAATTTTTAAAATATGATGCTGACTTAACGGTTATTTTCAGCTTTTTCGTCTATCGGGTTCCAGATATTGTCTTTTTGCTTGCTCCGTTGGCTGCCCTTATGGCTTCGATCTTGACGGTCGGAGGCCTCAACCGAACTCGTGAGATAACTGCAATGCGCAGTTGCGGCTTAAGTTTTTTTCAAATTGCCACCCCATTTTTTGGCTTTGGAGCTCTCGTGAGTGCAGTGGCGTTTTCTCTCACAGCAGTATTTATTCCCCTGGCCAATATCAAAGCGGAATACGTCCAATCGGTGTTGATCCAAAATAAGCCGGAACCTCTCCTGTTTACTCCCGATCGTTTATGGCTCCGGGTTGGGAGAAATCATCTCTTGCAGATTGACTCCGTGGAAGAAGATGGATTTCGTTTAAACGGTATTCATCAATACACGATGGGTGATTCTTTCAGTCTCAAGGAGATTCTTGAGGGGGACCGGGCAAATTTTTCAAATTCTGAATGGGTGATGGAGCGTGTGATTCAGCGAACGTTTCAAGGAGAAGAACGTGTACACATGAATGAAGTGCCTCGGCAGGTGCTGCCTCTCTCTCTCACGCCGGAGGATTTTCAAAATTGGTTGGCCCAGTCTCCCGAGCATATGTCTTTGTATCAATTGCATGACTATGTCCAGCGTTTGGCGAAAGATGGCCACAGTCCTCATCGGTTTTTGACCGATTATTGGGCCCGTATTGCGTATTCCCTCGTTCCACTGGTGATGACATTGTTAGGGGTTTCGGTAAGTTTTCGGGGAAGTGGAGTGCGTGGGGTGGGAGTGGCCAAAGGGCTTGGTCAAACTCTGGCAATCGGCTTTCTATTTTGGGCGGCACACTCGATTGGCATAGTCTTGGGCCGTAATGGAGCGGTGTTTCCGATTATTGGAAGTTGGATTGCCACAGTCATGTTTCTCATCGTTGGGCTTAATCTATTTTTGAAACTGAAATAATTGTTTAGAGATATTTCTGAAAAAAGACAGAATGAGTCCGGTCGAAATTCCCGTCAGTCCTGACTTGTAGCCGCATAGTTTGTCTTCAATACCGTTCAATGTGTGAATTTGTCATTTTTTTCCAACACCACTCAAGATTTTTTCTTAACTCCCAATAACTCGGATCCGATAACACTGGCACAGATGATGGAATCGAATACTGGCAAAAAATTTGTAGTTCTTGAATGCAGACATTTCATCAGCAATCATCCACCACTCATATGAGGTTGCAATTATAGGATAACGAATTAAACAGGTGACAAGGGCAAACTATCCGTGAGGGTAGGGCGCAAAGCTAAGAGACCCTGAGAAGTTGTCATTTCAGGGTTCGTCTGGTTACCGAACTGTGTGAGTTGGTTTCTGCGTTCGTTCATGCGCTCATTCCCCGGAATTGGGCGTTTTTTTTTTGGTCATCCTGGAAAGGCCGAATTATGGACGAACACATCCACTATCACACAGCGTTAGGAGTAGACATCGAGGAGCCCGACCTGTCCTTCTTTCAACAGACTGTCCCTGTTGAGGAAAAGCCTGTCGAGTTTCAGTGCCAGCTCGATCAAGAAAAAATCACCCAAGTCTTACAGGAATTTTTGCCGATGATTCGTCGCATGGCTGGGGCTATGGCACTTAAAAATCCATTTTCGTTGGATGTCGAAGATTTAACCAGCGCAGGGGCAATGGGCTTGCTATCGGCTTTAAAGCGCTTTGATCCAACTCGTGATATTAAATTTCGGACCTTTGCAGAATATCGAATACGCGGCATGATGTTGGACGAAATCCGGGCTATGGATTGGGTTCCACGGTCCGTCCGGTCCCGTCGGGATCAAATTAGACAGATCGTTGAGGAGCATCTACAGAAAAACGGCACACCACCGACGACCCATGAATTGGCTCTTTTGTTGGAAGTTTCCCCCGAAGAAATTGAAGGGGTGGCTGGGTGTGATCCCAGATTAATCAGTCTGGATGAGCCGGTGGGGCAGGGGGAAGAAGGGTGTACGCTGCGGGACGTGTTACCTGATGTCGACTATCAGGACCCCTTTGTGGCCTGTGCTGATGCCGAAATGAAAGCGGCGTTGCATGCAGCTCTTGTAACCTTATCCAAACGCCAGCAAGAAGTTCTGCAATTGTATTATCATATCGGCTTGACGATGAAAGAAATTGGCGGCCAGTTGGGCCTCACCGAATCTGGCGTATGCCGGGTACACTCTGGCGCACTCAGGCATTTACGCATAGAATTAAAACGTATTGAGGATGGGGGAGTCAGAGCGACCCGTCCCAAGAATTTGCGAAAAATGAAGGTGTCCAGCTAAATGGTGTGCTTGTTGAAAAATTCGTGCCCGCCAATTGTTGCCACTTTACGATTGACCTGCGCCCACCGCGGTGTCTTGACGAGTTGGGGATTGTAAAACAACACCGCTCCATCCACGATATTCCGCCCATCTTGAACAAGATTCCAGGCTAATAAACAATCCAGCATCTTCCGATTGGTTGGATCAAATCTCACGTCCTCCGGGTGGCGACCTATCCACGGTTCGAACTGTTTGGGACGAAGGACCGTGTCTTTTACTGTGCCATCGCTATGGTATTTGAAATTCATTCTATTGCGAATGACTGCAGCGACAGCCAGCTTTCCTGCAAAACTTTCTCCACGGGCTTCTAAGTAGATTGTTAGGGCGGCTAACGTATCGTCACTGTGGATGGTTTCTTTGGTGTGGTTTATACCGGGAGGAAATGGTGAGCGAGGGGTAGAAGACGAAAGAATGAAAGCGACATCAGCCGAATTGGCTGGGGCGGGAACGATAGGGAGTAGGCATAAGGACAGGGTCCCCACCCCGATGATAATGGTAATATAATAAAATGAGGTGTTGCGTTCCATTGGGTTTCGTTTGCTTTTGGTAGTGGCGGCGTTCATTTTTTTCGCTCCTAAGTTTTTGAGTTGTGTGCAAATAACAATCTATTCAAGAGCATCCTGGGTATATGTCGTTCGCAATGGGTGTGCCAAATACGTTCTGGATTGTTCATTGACAGGCGTTTATGGGAGTCTTGAGTTTTAGAGGGAAGATTTGTGAACAGGATTTTGCATTTCGACCTGCCAAACAGGCCTCATAATGCATGGCTGTCGTTGTTCGGGAACAAAAGGGAGTAGACGGAAGCCGACCGTAAGGCAAAGTGACTGAAAAAATGGAGTTTTCGAGAATCTTATGGTGATAAAAAATCCGACAATTCGCACAAAAATCTTCAGACGGAAATGACAGCATGACGAGATACCTAAAATTCCTAGAGAATCATGTACCTTGAACCGTATTTGTGCCGGAGGGAGACCATGAAGGCTTCATTGGTAAAGGAGAAGCTGTGGGAGTTAGTGATCTGTCTAACTGCGGGAACTATTCTTATTTTGGGGGTACAGATTTCCAATAGTTGGGCACAGTCAGACCAGATTTCCGCAAAAACCAGTGAACGCCTCGCGCGCGCAAAAGTCTATTTGATGGCGGGAGATTACCGTCGGGCGGTCGAGGCTTGCCAGCGAAATATTGACCTTAATCCATCCGTTGAAGCGTATGTATATTTGGCGTATGTCTACCAGACGATTGATGGATATTTAGGCGCACTGGTCAAGCAGGAAGATTATGTTAAGGTGGAACAATTGGCCTTGAATCTGACTGCACGGGAAATAATTGATCTTATTGATCCCCCCAATGTGATGCCTCGTATGGCGCAGGAACTCATTCATGAAGGCATTCGCCAACAATTTGATGTGACGGCGGCGATGGCCAATCGGTTGAATCGGATGCGGACGGATGAATTGTGGGCCCAACAAACCCTTTGGCGCGAAGCCAAGCCTGATTCATGGTGGGCAGGTGTGCCTGATGTGTGGACGTGGTAAATCCTGTTCTTTGATTTGTAGGGGAAAGGCTGCAATCAAGTGTGAATGAAATTCTGCCATTCCACACCAGTCCTGACCGCATGAATCAGTTGACAGGTCCCCAAGAGCGGTTTTAGGATGCCTGCACAGTCTAGCCATTTAGTTCTATTTTTCCAAGGAGGCAGTCAGTGTCTGATTTAGTGGCCAAAGCGGATGCAACCAATTGGGATGGGGAAGTACTGAAATCCCCGGAAGTGGTGATGGTGGATTTCTGGGCAGTCTGGTGTGGACCCTGTCAAATGGTGGCCCCAATCGTCGATGAACTTGCGCAGGAATACCGAGGTAAGCTGAAGGTTATGAAACTGAACACCGATGAAGCCCCGGAAGTTGCCGGGCAATATCAAATTATGAGTATCCCCAGTATTCTCTTTTTTAAGGATGGCCAAGTCGTAGAAAAAATTGTTGGGGCAAGGCCGAAGCAACAATTTAAACAAATCATTGATTCGCTGCTGGCTCAATCTTCTACCACCGCCTGATTAGAGGGACGGATGACTCGGTGTTATGCTGACCGAGCTGCGCATTTCCAATTTTGCCCTCATCGATCACCTCCATCTGGAATTTCCCTCAGGATTTTTGGTATTTACGGGGGAAACCGGGGCCGGAAAATCTCTTCTCATTGATGCACTGGTGTTGCTGACCGGCGGACGAGCCGCTGCCGAACATATTCGGTTTGGCGCTGATGAAGCTCTCCTAGAAGCCTGTTTTATCCTCTCGCCTACTCATCCCCTCGTAACCAAGTTGCAGCAGGAGGGTTTTCTTTTACCAGACCAACAGGAGATCATCGTTCGTCGGATCTTGTCCCGGTCCGGAAAGAACCGCAGCTATCTGAATGGACAACTTGCGCCGCTTCAAACGATTCAAGATCTCGGTCAGCAGCTGGTGGACATTCATGGCCAACATGACCAGCAATCCTTGCTCTCGCCCAAAACTCAGCTCAAGCTACTGGATGCATTTGGAAACCTCGAGGAGGTTGTGACCCGCTATCAGGGAATGCACCGGGAGTGGGTAGAGAAAAAGACGGCCTTAGATGAATTCCTGCAGAAGCTACGCGATCAAGCCAATCGCCAGGATATCCTTCAATATCAATATGACGAGCTGGTCAAAATGCACTTGGAATCGGGTGAAGAAGAGGCACTCACTCAGGAATATCATCGGTTGCAACACAGTGGGCGATTGGGAGAGTTATCGAATCAAGCCTTTACGGCATTATATGAAGGAGAACGATCTGTTCTGGATCAACTGGGAGAGGTGACTCAGTGGATTCATGAACTTGCCCAAATCGATGCGCAAGGAGAATCATGGCGACCGGGGTTGGAAACGGCCACGATTGCGTTGAGGGAGGTGACCGATAATCTTCGGGATTACCGGTCACAAATGGAATATGATCCCGAACGCATGGAAGTCATTGATAATCGACTGGCTGGTCTTCAACGGCTCAAAAAGAAATATGGAAAGTCCATTGAAGATTTAGTGGAACTCACAGGGACTCTGGAGCAAGACCTGGCTTTGCTTCAACACGGTGAGGAACAGGTGGCTCAGTGGCAAGCCGAAGTGACCAGGCGATATGAAATGATGAAAGCCGTCGCGCAAGACTTGTCAGCTAGGCGGAAAAAAGTTGCCAAGAACCTCATGCAGGAGATCAAACAGGAATTAGCCGCTCTCAAAATGGCGACCATGGAGGTTCAGGTCAATATTGAAACGGCAAATGCGGACAACCTCTTTGGGTCGACTGGAATGGATCGTGTCGACCTGTTACTGGCTCCTAATCCTGGAGAACTGCTTCTACCGTTGGGCCGAATTGCATCGGGGGGGGAATTGTCTCGAATGATGCTGGCTTTAAAGACGGTGTTTGCGGGGAACGATCAGACTCCCGTCGTCATTTTTGATGAAATTGACAGCGGAGTAGGGGGGGAAGCCGGGATGGTCATGGGGACGCGTTTACGTCAATTGGCCCAATTTCATCAAGTCTGTTGTATTACCCATCTTCCGCAAATTGCCTCCCAGGCTCATGTACAATTTGTAGTAGAGAAATCCTCAACCGACACTCGAACGCTGACACGTGTGCAAGAAGTCACAGGTGTCAAACGGGAATCCGAGATTGCCAGAATGCTTGGAGGAGGTACCCTGACTCCAACCATCAGAAAAACTGCGGGTGAAATGCTGGATCGTGGAAGCAGGTCCGACGCAGGCGCCGGCATCAATAAACTCAAAAGAAAGTCTGCCAAGACCTAATACTTCTTCGAACACTCTGGTCGAATCCCAGGACGCGTTCCTAAACGGATGGAATTTTCATCCCTTCAGCTCAAGTAGGGCTAAGATCCGGCTTTCCAAAAAAACACCGCAGCCATGCGCTTTGAAGCCAGGGCATGATCCCATCCGAAATAGCCGGTGGCCGAATGAATGAGATCTGATTTGTAGGCGACCAGGCGGTTAAACACATACGGGACCTCCAGGATTTCGTCGAACATGGTGGGATCCATCTCTCGGGACAACCCGGGCACTTCGCTGAGACTTTCAAATTCTTTTGGGCAATAATTTCCGTCAGGTGGTTCTCCAGGGAGATGTAGCCGATAAAAGGAGGTTCCACAGTGGCTTGTTGGGGGGCTGGGATGGAGATAGAGAACGGCGGCGTAATTGCAAATACGGGCTGAGTCGACATGTGGCCGGGCCACCCCTTCAGCCCCTCCGCAAATCTGAATATGATTGTGTCCAGAAAATCCGGCTTCGCTATCCGATTGAGGCATAAGGGTAGGGATGCGTAAATGAGTTGTGACATAGTCTTCTACTATAATGAGCTCTTCTGGGGTCAAGGCTCCTGCCGCACGCATGCCGGGCCAGGGTTCGGGGCGCCAAGGAGATCCCAATGTCCAAGTCGTTTTGGCGATGCATCGTTGGGCGATCTCCAATGCATTGGATAAGGCTTGATCCTGGATCCAATAATCCTGTCCGTGGATCAAATTTCTATGGGGGAGTCGGCTCATTGGTGAAAGGCAAGAAGAGTGATGTTAATTGGGTAGAATGAATGGCGAGACGAGGCTGGAATTGTGTTGACGTGAACGGCCACCATAATTCGGGAGTGCCCATTGGGTCAAGTGATAAGCGGCATGTGATAGTCTCCGTGAGGATTTGGTGGAAGACATGATACAGTGATGCCGCATGCTTCTTTCAAAAAATACAACGTCAGGAAATTTGGTCGTCTGGGGTGAATGAAGGAGACGTCATATGCTTAATCCCGCGGTGCCTGCCATTGAGCGACAACTAACTGAAATGCTCCAGACCCTCAATGTTGAGGAGATGACGCGCCAATATTGGGAGCAAGGGGGATTTCTCGCCTTGGAACATCTGATCCCCACTCAGCTTGTCGAGGAATTCATGCAGGAAGTGGAGTGCATACGGCCTCAGATCAATCGCAACTTTATTCCAGGTCATAAAAAGGGTGGGAGTATCAGCTTCTACCTCCTGCAAAAATCTGCTCCCTTGATCCTCGCCTTCTATCAACATCAGGGGTGGATAAACCTATTGAGCCAGATAGCGGGGGTGCCGTTACTTCTGTGTCCCGAAGAGGATCCCCATTCCTGTGCGCTGTATTTTTATACCGATCCGGGAGATCATATCGGATATCATTATGACACTTCGTATTATAAAGGCGAACGGTTTACGGTCTTACTGGGCTTGCGGGATCAATCGAGCAGCCGCCTAGTATGCCGTCTGCACACAAAAGAACCGGATCGAGAGGTCCAAGAGTTATCATTAGCAACTGAACCGGGGACGTATATTTTTTTTAATGGAGACAACGTGCATCATGCCGTCACGCCACTTGGGGTTGGAGAGGAGCGGATAGTGCTCACTCTCCAATACGTCACAGATCCTTCGATAGGTATGGCTCAACGGTGGTTTTCAAATATGAAAGATGCGGTTGGCTATTTTGGATGGTCGTCCCTGTTTCGAAAACCGCATCGTTAACTATTTACCGGTTTTTGAATAAGCTCACGAATTGGTCAGAAGAAGAAGGGGTCTTTCGAGCATCCTCTTTGGATTACCAATGCTCAGGTTAAGGTACCCGCTCACCACATTTTTAGATGGTATTGTTCGCTGCTCGCTAGGGGTTAACCCGCGTTTCGTCTGAATTCAATCCAATCACCACGACGGTCGTATTATCTTCTCCACCTAACCGGTTAGCGGTTGTCACGAGTGTGTGGCAGATCGATTCGAGTTGCGGGGCTTCTTGCCTCACAATGGGTTGAATTTCCTGGTCGGTCAGCATTTTGGTCAGCCCGTCTGAACAAAGCAGAATGAGATCGGAGAGTTCCAGCGGGAAGGTCTGAATGGTGGGGTGAACCTGAGGCTCTATTCCCAGGGCTTTGGTCACTACATGGCGGAGGGGATGTGTGCGTATTTGTTCTGGCGTAATTAGGTTTAATGCAAGCCGTTCTTCGACAAGCGAATGATCTTTAGTCCAGAGCGTGAGCGTGTTGTGTCTGAAAAGATATGCGCGGCTGTCTCCTGCATGGCCCACACTCGCCTGGTATCCAGTAGGAGTGGAGGTGACGGCCACAACAACAACAGTCGTGCCCATTCCTTTAATGATTTCATTTTGTGCCGCTTCTTTTCGAATGGACTGATTGGCTTCCTCAATGGCTTCGCACAAAATCGATTCGAATCTGTCTGATTGCACGTACCCGGACGTTTCATTAGAAAGTCGGGTTCGAACGATGTGGGGAATGGTTTCAACCGCAATGTGGCTTGCCACTTCTCCCCCGGCAAGGCCGCCCATTCCATCTGCCAACACATACAGTTGGAGAGCGTGATCAAGAGAAAAGGCATCCTGGTTCAGTTTTCTGACCAGCCCGATATCCGTCAGCCCGGCGCCAATCCATTTGTCCGATCCCTGTGCAGATTTCATAAAGAAGCAATGTATTCAGGGAGCCCGTTTCGCTGAACCAGACGATTGTAAATGAGGTCGGCCAGGGGTTCCAGGTTTTTACAATCCGCTTCATTGTACTGGATGAGCAAATCCCCGGAGCCCGATTGTCCGAGTTGCCATTCTTCCCAAAGACGGACGGCATCCCAGCCCGTCAGACCGTCCAGGGCAGACGGTCGATAACAGCCTATCTCCGCCTCAATCGCCTTGAGGCCACCCTTTAATCCTAATCGTCTGGCTGCAAAACACAAATCGATATGAGGCTGATCGAGCACCAGGGAGGGATATTTGGCTTTCAGAAATGGCAGGTCAAAACCCGAGCCAAAGAACGTCACGATAAGATCGTATGAACCAAGTTCCTCTTGTAAACGCTCGTTGGATAAAGTGTCTCCGTGAATAAGGGTGGTCATGCGACCCTTTCCGTAAATACCCACGAGGGTGATCTCGCCATCGGGTAACGGGAGACCATTTGTTTCAATATCGAGAAAGGCCGCCTGAGAACGAAAGTTAGGATAGAGTCGCCAGTGGTCCCGAGCTTTCAGTATTCGGGAAAAGAACCGGGAATTATGCGCCTTCCACTGATTGCTGGCTTCCTGGATTTCTGTATCGTATTGAACTTTCCGAAAAGGGGAAATGCGGGGGGCGATTGGTTTCTCCAGAAACGCCTCCCATGTGTCAAGTCCTTCCTCCCACCAGAGGCGTTCGGTGGATTCCCCAATGCCTTGTAAAAAAAGAAAGGTAGATTGCAACATGGGTCGGGATCGGCAGGTTGACCTATTCTAGCCTTGATTTCATCATGAGGACAAGCTACATTCGTGAGCGGTAGCTTTTCTTGTTGAACGGTAAATCTCAGTGAGAATTTCATGGAAATCAGTCCACAGAAAATAAAAATTACCATCGGCGGAATTCAGGTGGTTGCTCAACTCAAGCCGAATCGAACTGCACAGGCTGTTTTAGAGGCTCTACCGATTCATGCGCCCATCAATCAATGGGGGGAAGAATTTTATTGCAAACTACCGGGGGTCAAAGATTATCGAGAGATTGCCACCACCCAAGTGAAGGTAGGTGATGTGGCTTTTTGGGGTATGGGGGAAATGTTGGCCGTCTTTTTTGGTCGTACTCCCATGAGCCTGGGCGATGACCCCGTTCCTGCTGATCGGGTCAATGTGATTGGAAAAGTTTTAGATGATCCGACAGTGCTCAGGCAGGCGATGGGGGCGTCCATGATGAAAGTTGAGCTGCTTCCCAAGGGAACATGATGCGACTGAATAAAGTTCGCGTTCATCATATGGCCGTATCCGTCGTTGAACGATTAGCATCGGGCGGGCTCTTGCAGATTCAGGGGAAACCTGAGGTGGTGGTCCAGCAATTGGAATCCGCCGTGATGTCGGAACTGCAGGTAGAAGATCGGTTGAATGCGGAGGTCCGGGAGATGCTGAAGCAATTTGAGCGTGAATTTGCAGAAGGTCGTGCCGACTATCAGAAAATGTTTACGATGGTGAAGAAAAAACTGATCAAGGAACGCGGCATAATTTTGTAGGCTGAACGACGGCAGAGTGTGGAGGAACGCCCGCGCGCTGGATTCTATGAATACTCCTATTTTGAGTGACGAAAAACAGACGCATCTCGCGCATGTCATTCTCTCAATGTTTACAAGGGATTCCTCAGGCCAAGATCATAGGCGATTCTGCTCAAGCGCTTCGTGAAGTGAAACGAATTCTGGCTGAGCACATGAAGACCGAAGAGGATCTGGTCCAAAAAGTGCGTAATCGGTTGCATTCCTATGCTCGACAAATTCCGGAGGGTTCCCAGGAGTGGGATGTGCTCTATCAAAAAACCTACGAGGAAGAACTACGAAAGCGGAAGCTGGGCTGATCATCCTCATCATTCGAAACCCTCTCCAATTTTTCTCTCTTCTGCGGGTTGACAGATACATTTATTACAGGATTTTCCGATCTCTGGAACTCCCTAGAGAGCGAATGGTATGGTTTGCCAAAAGGAAGTCTCATGGATAACCGTGAAAAAACCATGCATGCGCTTGGGGCCGCCACTCTCTCAATTTTACCCGGGATGGGGCATCTCTACTTAGGCGTCAAACGCGGGAATATTTTCTTAGTGTGTGGAATCCTGCTATTGATCATTTCCAAGTTTTTCTGGTCGACGGGGTGGTTAATCTATCTCCAATTTTCCATTCTGGCAGGCTTCGATGCCTTTGCCTTTGGTAAACGAGGGAGAGGGCTGTTTTAGACTGTGTCCATCGGAAGGGAGAGAGTGAAAGATGAAACGTAGACGCGGTGGGTATTCCAAGGTTGAGACGCTGGGTCGGTCGCTCGGTCTTTGGGTGGTCCTGATGGTTTTGAATATCTCCTTGGCACATACGGCTGATCTTTCAGTGACAGACGGGTTAACGTCTCCAGGGAAGAGCATTCAATTGCAGGCCCGCTTGACGCATCCCGAAGGGGAAGGAGAGTTAGGCATTTCTGATCAGGCATTAGAATTCTTCGTCCATGGCCGGACGGTGGGACAGGCGAACACCGATGCGCAAGGGTGGGCCCGTCTTGATTTTGCACCCAGCATGCGAGGGAATTTACCAATTGTCGTAAAGGTGGTCACCCAATCCAAGACAGAAGCCATTGAGGGGAAAGGGGTCTTGCTATCCTGGGAGCGTCGCCGACCCATTTTGCTCATTGATCTGGCTGTGCTGGTGGCAGGGGAGTTTGGCGCGGAAGCGTCGCCATCGGAACCCTCACAGGACCAGGGACTGATTTTGGGAGACGCCCATTCCGCGGCGCCTGCAGAATTGGGCAAACTGGCCGAGTTTTATTACAACCTTGTGTATCTGGACCTGACCGGGCGAGGGCATCTCGAAGACCTTCAGGACTGGTTGCGTGCTCATCAATTTCCTCCCGGGATGATCAGAATGCTTCCGCCCACCTCTACCGCCCTGACGGACCTCTTACACGATTTGAAAGCAGAAGGTTGGGAAAAAGTGAGTGGAGGCATCGGACGCACGGCAGCTTTTGCGGAAGTCCTCGTTCAAAATCGCTTACAAACGATTATATTGCCGCCTCCCAATATTCAGGAGCACTTTCCACGCAGGGCAATCGTTCTGAATGATTGGTCCCGTGTCCGGCGTCATCTATAAAATAATCGACCGCCGGGTGGCAGGCATTGGAAAGGTCCGGCTCCTAGTCCGCCCTGTTCGGAAATTTGAATTCTACCTAAGTAAATGGTCCTGGATTAGTCAATGAAGCCAGCTCGTCCCAAAACCCGTTTTGTGTGTCAGGAATGTGGATACCAAGGGGTTCGATGGAGCGGACGGTGTCCAGAATGTGCGCAATGGAATTCGTTACGAGAAGAGGTCGATCGGGATCTTGCGACACCCCAACAGCGACGGGTCGCCGGTGGAACGCCGGAGGCTATGCCAATTGGCTCCATTGTGCATACCCAGGAATTTCGTCTTCAAGCCGGAATAGAGGAATTGAACCGGGTTCTTGGGGGAGGGGTGGTTCCGGGATCAGTGATGTTAATCGGGGGTGACCCTGGAATTGGCAAAACGACTCTTCTCCTACAAACATTGGCGTCCCTGGGAACCGCGGAACAGATAGGGTTGTATGTGTCAGGTGAGGAATCTCCCCAGCAAATCAAGATGCGTGCGGATCGCCTGAATATTCAATCTCCCAATTTGTATGTAGTTGCCGCAACGTCCCTGGAAGAGATTTTCAAAATAGCTGAACAAATGAATCCTGGTGTCATCGTTGTTGATTCCATTCAAACCGTTTTCACGCAGGAACTCACATCGGCTCCGGGTAGCGTTAGCCAGGTCCAGGAAGTTGGCTGTCGTCTGATGTGGTACGCCAAACGAACGAATGTCCCGGTTTTTATTATCGGTCATGTGACCAAAGAAGGCGTCATTGCCGGGCCACGACTTCTGGAACATATCGTCGATACCGTGCTGTATTTTGAAGGAGATAAAGGGCAGAGCTACCGCATTCTGCGTGCGGTGAAGAACCGGTTTGGGCCAACCAATGAGATCGGGGTGTTTGAAATGAAGGATGAGGGACTTATTGAGGTGGACAATCCCTCACAAATGTTTTTGACCGGGCGAATCGGACATAGCGCGGGGTCCGTGGTGGTGTCCAGCGTGGAAGGGTCGCGCCCCTTGTTAGTGGAGTTGCAGGCCCTGGTGGCGGAAACCAGTTACCCAATGCCCAAACGCATGGCCAAAGGCGTGGAAGTAAACCGGGTGTCGTTATTGTTGGCAGTCATGGAAAAGCGATTGGGGTTACATTTTACCGGGTACGATGTGTATGTGAATGTGGTGGGCGGACTTCGTATTGATGAGCCAACGGTTGATGTAGGCATCGTGTGCGCGGTGCTCTCCAGCTTTCGCGAATTGGCGTTGGACCCCAGATTGGTGGTGATGGGAGAGGTGGGCCTGGGGGGAGAAGTCCGTCCCGTGCAACATGCGGAACTTCGCATTCGTGAAGCCATGAAATTGGGGTTTACACGCTGCGTGGTGCCTGAGCCCAATCTGGAGCAATGCAAACCTCTTCCAGGAATCGAAGTGGTGGGTATCCGTGAAATTGGAGACATTTGGGAAACGGTTGTCGGCCATGCCTCATAGATGGCGAGGTCCGACTGCTATCCATTCCATGATGGGAACTCTAGGCCGATGGGCGCTGTTCTTGTTTGTGCTTCTCGTTGGATGCGCGGGTCTTTTTCAAGGGTCGCTACGACCCATCGACGAAGAGCAGGCATGGCGGGTCCTTGCCGAGTTGCGTCAAAAAGAGGAGATCATTCGCACTCTACGAGGATTATTCCAGTCGTCCATCTCCGGTTCTGGAATTCCTCTGTCCCAAAATCTTCTTGGCATGTTTTCCTATGTGCAACCGGATGTGTTGCACTTGAAAGGTTTTATCCGGTTGGGTGTTCCCGTGATGGATTTTCATCGCGAGGGGCAACCAGTATGAGCTGTACTTTCCCGCAGAAGGCAAGGTGGTAACCGGACGGGTAGGTGAAACGAAAGAGCGGACACCCTGGGATCAAACCGTGATGTTGAGTATTCGTGCCCTGGATGCCGTATTGGGGAAGATCTCTGGATTGTCTGGAACGGATGTCCGCGTGTGGAAAAATGAGGAAAATTATCGGATTGATATGGACGCAGGGCCAATCGTCCTCCTCTTCCGGTCAAGAGGATTTTACCGTCCGAACCTGGGTTGATGTCCATTCTTTGGATGTGACATCCATTGAATATCGACGTTCGTTTGATGATATCGTCATGTCTGTGGAGTGTGAAGATTATCGAGAGGTAGCCAACCCCTCCGGAGTAGGCTCTCCGGTTCGATTACCCTTCCTTGTCCGGGCCACAGACCACCGACCAGGCGGAGGATCGATTACCTTGCACTTTCAGGAGTTTATTATCAATGCGGCTTCTTGAATACCCGATGTGTAAGAACTCGAATTACGGGCGGGGCTGGAATCAATAGAGCGCTATGATTGTCTTAGCACTCGAAACGGCCACATCTCATCAGAGTGTAGGCGTTTTTGATGATCAACGCCTGTTAGCCTATCTGGAATGTGAGGCAGGGCGTCCCCTGACTCCCCAAATCATCCCCGTGATCGACCGTCTGTTATCGTCGGTTTCTTTGCGAATTTCGGATCTCGAAGGTTTGGCGATATCCATGGGACCCGGTACCTTTACAGGATTACGGGTGGGATTGGCCACGATGACCGGCTTTCGCCTGGCCTTAAATATACCGTTGGTCGGGGTATCCACACTCGAAGGGCTTGTCTGGAATCAGCCCCCCTCGGATTTTCCCCTGCTCTCCACGGTGAGCATCCGCCCAGGGATAGTGTATTGGGGGCTTTTCCATTGGAAGGATCAGCAGGTAGTTTGTCTAAAAGGAGCACAAATCGGGGACATCATAGAAGTCTGTGGCGCCGTCTCCGAGCCGACAATCGTCCTCGGAGATGGGTGGCTGCAGAACCGGAATGCTTTTCCCTTTGAGGTATCGCCCCTTATTGAGGCTCCGGCTGAAGGGTTACGCCCATCAGCCAAAGGAATCGGACTTGCAGGATTAGTGTTGCTGTCAAGGGGCACGTTCCTCCCTCAAGGCTGTAGTCCTCATTATATTCAACCCTCGTATGCGGAGAGACAAAAATCCGGGAGCCTTGAGCCAATCGGGTGAGGTATTCCTTAGGGTAGTTGGTGGAGTGACAGAGAGACGTGAGAGAATGGAAATCAATCGGAGTATGTTAACGAACTTTGTCTTACAAAATAGGATGATCAGATCTGCGACAGTAGCTGATCTTGAAGACTTGGTGAATCTGGAAGAGAGATGTTTTTCTGTTCCCTGGTCCAAAAAAAGTTTTGAAGCCGAATTGAACGGAAATCAATTCAGCCGAATTCTGGTCGTTCCCGGGTCCATGAAAGCTTCAGACATTCCTTTACTCGCCTATATCTGTGTGTGGGTGATCTTTGAAGAAATTCGCTTTTTAAATTTGGCAGTTCATCCCCAATTCCGTCGACAGGGACTGGCGAAACGGTTAATTCTGGAGGCATTACGTATTGGGATTGATCAGGGATGTTGTCGTGGAATGTTGGAGGTTCGACACTCCAACCAGATGGCGAAAAGGCTCTATGAATCCTTATTTTTCAAGGAATATGCAATAAGAAATTCCTACTATACGAATCCTACCGAGGATGCTATTCTTATGATGCTGGAGCCTATTTCCCAGGCCATTTCTGGACCGGAACGATCTACCGGGAATCCAGGTCGAATCGGGAATAGCAGGCTCACCAATTCATCACTAACTGCTGACAAAGGAGGGCACCGATGGTGACGGACGAACAAATCGCCGAAAATTTGCGGGCATCCAATGTAGAGTATCGGGAATTGGAAGAATCTCATCACCGGTTGGATGTGGAATTACAGCAATTATTGAAGCATCATGTCCTGTCCCCTCAGGAAGAAATTCTCAAAAAACAATTACAAAAAGAAAAACTCGGCAAAAAAGATCGAATGGCCGCTCTCATTCGGGAACATCGTGCCTCATTTGTAAGGGCCGGAACACCCGGATAACCGGACTCACTGTTTCGCCACTCTACGCCTGTCTTTGATATGGCTGCTTTTTCTCCTACCATGGCCATGAATTCGGTGGTGCATCCCCTTCAGCGCCACATTCGAGATATTAAGCGCCGCCTACTGATTGTGGGAGCCACGATTATGGTGATGTTTATCGTGGCCTTTTCCTATTCTTCCCTCCTCATCGACTGGTTCAAACGGCCATTTGAAGATGATCTGATTTTTTATGCTCCTGCGGAGGCGTTATTTGCCTCTATTAAAATTTCTTTTTTAGCGGCGGTGATCGCCAGTTTTCCCATCATTCTGTATCAATTTTGGAAATTCGTTGAACCGGCGTTACTGAAGAAAGAACAACGATGGGCTGTGCCGCTCTTTTTGCTTGGATTAGGGTTTTTCGTCCTGGGGTTAGCGTTTTGTAATTTGGTGATTTTGCCGTTGGTCATCAATTTTTTTGTCACCTTTGGCATGGATCGGGCTATTACTCCGGAATTGGCGGTTGGAACCTATGTGGACTTTAACGTCAAGTTTCTCCTGGCGTTTGGTTTTGCCTTTGAAATTCCACTGGTTCTTTCACTCCTGGCCCGTGCGGGTATCATTCAATCGGTTGTTCTCATTCAGTTTCGGAAACATGCGGCCATGGTGGCGTTGATTCTTTCTGCAGTAATCACTCCTGATGCCACGATGTTCACCATGTTATTGATGGCGGTCCCCTTGATTATTCTCTATGAAATTGGCATTTGGGGAGCGAAGGTCTTTGGTCGTGTTCCTCGGCCGGCAGAGGAAAAGAGTGAAGCGACTGAGCGGGAGGATGCTGTGACCGACGGGGAACCAGATTAAGCCCTATAGTACGGATTGTGAGATTGACCTCAAAAAACACGAATTTGGCGAAAGGCATGGCGTGCGTTATTCCCGTGCTCTGCCTCATGGGAATTTCGGGAGTCGGAGAAAGCCGATCCCTGTTATCGGTCTCTATCCCGTTTCCAATATACCTTCCATTCATCCCCCTGACTCTGAGGATTACCAAAAGGGACTGGCACCGAGTATTCAAACCGTGGTGGTGACTCCGGATGGTGTGGTCTATGCCGGATCATTTGGGATGGGACTCTTTCGGAGTCAGGATAAAGGGAAATCCTGGGAAATGCTGAACCGAGGGTTGACCGATCCTTTCTTGCTCTGCCTCGCCGTGACCCCCGAACAGCACATCTATGCTGGGACGATGCGTGGTGGAGTGTATAGGATGGCGATAAAGGGAACGACATGGGAATCCATCGGAAATGGATTGGATGAGGCGGAAGTCAAATCTTTTTTGGTTCATCAGAATGTCGTGTATGCCGGGACTGGAACCGGTGTGTACCGTTGGATTGAAGCCGAGAAAAAATGGATCACAGTCGGAACCGGGTTGGATCGGATTCTGGTGCCGGGCCTCGCGATCATGGATGATGGCAAACTTTTCGCTGCCACCTCAGGGAAAGGGCTATTCCATTTTGACACGCAACAAGCTGATCCCTCCAAATGGGTAGATTCCCAATCCACATTTGTCGACCCACGGGAACGATTGCCGCATCGCTATCTTCGAGTCATTGCCGTCAATCAGGCTCAACATATTTTTTTAGGCACACAAGATGGGGGCATTTTTCGGAGTACCGATCGCGGAAAGTCCTGGTCGTCACTTAGCCGGAATCTTCCCAATGATTCTATCAGGAGCATCGTCCCGGATCATGATGATGTCATTGTCGCGACCGGACATGGCATTTTTCGATGGAAGCATGATCACCAGCAGTGGGTCGGCATCAATGCCGGATTGACAAAACTTGCCATTCAAAGTCTCACGATTACGAAAGCCGGAGAGTTATATGCTGGAACGAGCACTGGGGCATTCCGGAGTGAAGATGGGGGTGCCCGATGGACTGACATCAGCCAGGGGTTGGGTGTGCAGCTGAACCCCAAAGGGCCTTATGACTAGACATTTTTATTGGAAAGGACGAGATGATGAGTGAAGCAGTCAAAGAAAATCAGTCAGCCATCATTCATATTCACGTGAAGGGGCAGTCCTGGGGAGACATTCAATTAAAGCTTTTTCCGGATGTTGCACCCAATCATGTGCAGAATATGGCGAAGTTAGCCAAAGAGAAATTTTATGATGGCACGACTTTTCACCGGGTGATTCCAGGCTTTATGATTCAAGGGGGAGATCCTAATAGTAAAGACCCTGATCGGTCACGACATGGGATGGGTGGCCCGGGCCATCGCGTTAATGCGGAATTCAGTCAACGGGCGCATAAACGGGGGACGTTGTCGATGGCGCGGTCGCAGGATCCCAATAGCGCCGGTTCACAATTTTTTATTTGTGTGGCGGATTCGAAATTTCTAGACGGGCAATACACCGTGTTTGGAGAGGTGATCAGCGGTATGGAGACGGTGGATCGTATCGTGAATGCACAACGGGATGGCAATGATAATCCTCTTGAGCGAATTGAAATGACGATGAGTATTACTGAAGCGAATGCCTAATGTCCGGTGGTATCGGTGGGTCGGATCTCTCTGGATAGTGGTTGGATGGCTCTGTATGGGGTGTACAGCCCCGCCGTTGTATTCTTATCTTGTTTACGAAAATCCCACTTCATTTGTACGGCTCGAACTCTCGCCTTGGGTCGATCCTGATCTCCCTCAGACGTGGAACGCGCATCCTGCGACCCTCTCTCGGCGTCAAATGGGAGAGGCCTTGAAAGGATTGCAGGTACGTGAGCATCGGTCCGCTCCGATCCGATGGTTTCGAGGCCTGGCTGAGCCTGAGCCGGCCTTTCGTGAAGAGGAAATTGAATTGTTAGCTTCACGATTATTGGAGGGATTGGAGCTGGCTGTTCCCCAGGAATTGGTCACCTTTTATGTCAGTCATCCGGTCAATGCTACCAAACGGGAAGTCACTTCGGGCGGAATGTTTGTCAGAGATGGGCATCTGCATGTCATTGTGAGTAATCACCGCACATATTTTGAAATTCCTCCTGCGGGACTCGTCTATGATCGACGATATCCTCTTTTTTCGCTGGCACCGCTTGATATTGATGTGCTCTATGAGGCAGAGGATATGGTGTTTCCAAAAGAGGAAAGTTTTTGGAATGCCATTTTGTGGGATGAGGGTACCGGCGAAATTGTCTTAGATCTTTCCCGATTATCGATGCTGAAAATGTAAATTATTGTTCCAGTCAGTTACTGCCTCCATACGATGTTCTGATGCGATGAGCCGGCAAGAGTGATGCGGAGTGATCTGGGAAACCTATGGGGTATATACCGGCAATCTCACTCCTTCAGTGAAATTCATACGGGGGGTGAATGATCTCATCCCGCAAAAAGACAATTTTGAATGACGAAATCTTCCTGCTGATCTTCACATCAGCATAGGGGTATTGAGGAACGCATGAAAGGACGATGGGGAGCGACTTTGAGAAACTCGTCATCTCAATGGTGTATCTTTTATGCGTGAATTTACAGAAGGACAGTGAATAAAAAAGATTAGCGCATGAAAAAAATTACTCCCGGCAAACAACAAACACAGGATCTCATAAATGCTCCTCATCAGGAGCCTGTGTGCAATCAGTTGTCGGGTCTCCGAAAAAAACAGGGGATGTCCCAAGCCGAGCTTGCCGCACAGGTAGGCCTGACTCGACAAGCGATCTACGCGATTGAGGCCAATCAATATTTACCCAGCACTCACATTGCCTTACGGTTAGCTCGCGCGTTGAAGTGCAGGGTCGAAGATCTTTTTAGCCTTCTGGGTCATGAAGAAATCGTCGAAGCCGAGTTTATTAGCCGCTCTCCATCTTGGGAACAACCGGTACGGGTTAAACTGACTCAGGTTGGGTCACGGATTCTGGCACGGCCGATGTCCGAACTTGGTGACGTGTTGAATTTTGTGATGCCGGCAGACGGAGTGGTCCTGGAAAATCCAAAGAACTCTATTGGCCGAAATGGGCGACGAGTGCAGGTTAAATTGCTCAAATCACCGGAAGTAGTCAAAAAAGGGATTCTCATTGCGGGGTGCGATCCGGCATTATTCCTGGCTGGAGAGCATGTGCGAAAGATGTGAC
>CAWAXJ010000024.1:0-15405 GCA_963785905.1 uncultured Nitrospirales bacterium | reverse complement strand
GGTAGAATGTTAAAAGAATCCTCATATTCAGATCCGGATCATTGGCCAGGACACGGTTGTACTGGTCTTCAGTCATCATCACCAAGCCGGGTGACTGTTGAACCTCTTTTTTCAGTTCTTCGAGCGCCAGGGAATCTTCGAGATCCTTTCCCACAATCCGCGAATGTCCATGGAGATAGTCCCAATAAAATTCATCCTCATCCTCTCGCCAATCCCAGGACTGAAAAACCGAAATGGGATCCGTCGGATTGGTGAGCCAGCGTTGATTTTCCTTGTAGGCCAGCCTTGGAGAGCCCTCCGCTTGAATACCGGGAATAATAAATCCTGTCACCGTCACCATGAGAACCACTCCCAACACCCCAACACCCACAAGACTCATTCGCAGACGGTTCATCACGGCCAATCCCATGAGAGCCAGTCCCACTGCTCCTAATCCTCCACGAAGGGCAAGAGGAATCATGTCCAACGGAACATGCCATTTTTTTTGCAAAAGAAATGGTCCGAGAAATACGCCAACCACACAAGCGATTCCCAAACACCCCAACAAGCCCCTCAATATGTCTCCTTCCCTCCGAAATCGATCCTTGTTGAAACAGTCGGTGATACACATAGCCCACGACCAATCCAATGGCCGGCAGGAGCGGCAAGAGATACCGCTCATGTTTTTCAGGAGTTAGACTCAGGGCAACAAAATACACCACAAACCAGAGAAAGACCCACAATTGTTTGGGCGACTCAAGCCAGGGGCGCCTTTTCCATAAAAGAAGTAGACCAACCGGAAGCAAGAGGGACCACGGGAAGGCATCGAACCAGATCACCAGCCCGTACCAGAAGATTGGACGCTTTCCCCAATAAGCTTCCCAGGCTGAATGCTTTTGATCCCCCGCGACCGAGATCATACGTTTGAAATTTTCTTCCAGAAAAAAATGCTGTCTGAATTCCTGGCCGAGGAACAGGTAGTAGCCGCCAAGCAACAATCCACTCACCATGACTCCAATCCAAAAATACGGCTCCCGAAATAATCGCCGGTCGTGGCGTATCCATAAGAAAATGCCCATCACCAGGACCGGCATAGCTAAGGCATGGAGCGTTTTGACCATCGACCCTAATGCGAACGCAACAAAACCGATCACATACCACCATTGAGACGAATCCTGAAAATAGGCGCGCGCCCAGGCATACATCCCCAAGGTCATGAAAAACGTCAACACTGGATCGATAATGGCCAATGGGCCAAACCACAATCCCGCGTAACAGGTTGCCACGACTAAGGCCCCCCATAAGCCTGCCATGGATGAAAACAACAGTCGTCCCAACCCATAGGTAGTCAACATCGTTCCTAAACTGGACAACACCGAGGGCAGACGCAACGCCGCCTCGCTCCATCCCAAGCCATGAATAAATCCCGTTTGTAGCCAAAAGAATAGAGGCGGTTTACTAAAATATGGATATCCCCGTAACCAGAGATGCACATAATCCTGGGTCGCGATCATCGTGTGAGTGATGATAGCGTATAAACCTTCTGTTTCCCCAAACAGAGAAATTGAGATATTAGAACAAAACGCCAAAAAACCAATAACCAGAAGTAACGGTATATGGAAAGAAGGTCGATGAAGGAACGCAGTCTGGGAGGTGTTCATCAAAAAAATGGAGAAAACTGACGACCCATGATGGTGATTCCAGTGGGAAGTGGGCACACCCTACAACAAAGACCCTAGACTTGTTAACCCAATGGGAGACATCAACAAATTCTTATCTCATATCCAACGGATTTGACTTCTACTCCCCCAACGAGCCGTACAAATGGTCTGGAGAAATCCTGCGAGGGAGAGGAATGTGGCTAAAGACCCTTCGACGTCACTCAGGGCATGTTTTTTCCACAATCCGACTGGGAAATGCCCCGGTGGAAGGTAAGGTAGGAAGCTTTCTTGATGCATGAATCCCCTATCAGAAAAAGGTAAAGGCCAAGGCCTGGAAGTGAAGCCAAGAGATAAGACAAGCCACTAATTACGGCAGGAGAAATCCTGGTGCGCCCGGAGGGACTCGAACCCCCAACCCTCGGTTCCGAAGACCGATGCTCTATCCATTGAGCTACGAGCGCGTAGGGAGCTGCCTTTATACATCCCGGCAATGTCCCCGTCAACCGATTCCCTATCCACTCTGGCCTTCTCTACCATTTCCCGATTGTTCTACTCCATATAGGCTTGGTATTTTGGTGGATTTGCTCGTTTGCCCCCCCTCTGGGTAATAGCCACGGATACTCTTGGTGGGTTCGAATGGCCGGAGTAAGAAGTTTCCCCACAGTTTCTGAAGGGTATGGAGTTACATGATACGTACTGAACAATTGTCGCCCGACACCATGATGTTTCATGTGCGAGGGCAATTTAATTTGCAAGTGCCAAGGAATTGAGTTTGTCGGTCTTTCGTTCCTACCATTTAGGATTCCAAACGTTTCTTTGCAATCTGAGTCTGGCCATACTGTTGGATGAAGGCGCAACCAACTACCTTGCGCTAGATTGGAGAAGGGTTGCGCGATAAGGGAAGAACGTGGAGAGTGATTAGTCCGCCCTCTTCGATTGGGGAACCAACTTATCCTCCGCACGACTCTTCAGCATCTTCCTCGCGCATGCTGGAATTAATCCTCTCGCACTTTGTAGTCCAAACCTCTGCAGACTTCGTGCATCGATTCATCTTTTTTCCACATTTGGACTTTAGGAAGAATTCCGCCTAACCAATTGCGGGTATGACGGAGGAGATTTGTCATTCAATGCCAAGACCAGATAGGCCTGGTAATCTATCAGGAAATTTCTCTCGCGATTTCCGACAAGAGGGATGGCTAATACGATTCTGGGGCTGGAAGATCGACTTCGGATTGGGTCGCTTCCGGAACAAGTTTTTCTAGGCGACGATGATAGTCACGAAGACGTTGTTGCTGGGGAGGAGTAAAGGACACCGTCTGTTGATGATGCATTTCAACCAGATGCTCCACGGTTTGCAGGAGAGGAGGGACAGCGTCAAACACCTTCCCTGTCTCGAATGCCTCCAGCGAGTCGACAAACAAAGGAGGCAGCACTTTATACATGAGTCCCGCCCGATCGCGGAACCTGTAAACCGTTTCTTCATATTTTTCTATGGCTTCTTCTGTCGGACGAAGGCCACCTGGCAAGGCCATAACGGACTTAGCCGGAACCTTTGCGGCAAACGCCGCAAGACTGGCAATCAGCTCTCCTAAGGTATCAATGACTTGCCCTGGTTCCAGCTTAGGCGCTTTATTCATATGTCGGATTGCACTCCCATTCCTTGATTTCCTGTCAAGACGAGACCGCGTCTGCCTTATCCTTCAACGCATCTCGTACGACCACCATATCTTCCGGCAACTCCGCGGAAAAGGTCAACATGTTGTTGGAAACGGGATGCACGAAGCCGAGCACCTTGGCATGTAACATCACGCGGGGAATGGCCATCCCTTCAACAACTCATGACTTTTTTCCCTCCGTAGGTTTGGTCACCCAAAATGGGGCATCCGATGGCCTTGAGATGCACCCTTAGCTGATGTGTACGGCCTGTGCCCGGAAATAACTCCACATGTGTGGATACGATCCCAAACCGCTCCTTCACCCTGTAGCTGGTCAGCGATGCCCTGGGATTTGTTGTGCGGGCGGAAAAGGTTTTCCGATCTCTGGTATCCCGTCCGATCGACAACTCAATCCGGCCTTCCCGTGTTTTTGGACCTCCCCACACGAGCGCCTCATACACCCGTGTGATGGAATGGGCTTTGAATTGTCCGGCCAATAACCGGTGAGCCTGATCCGTTTTGGCCACAACTAAAATACCAGTCGTTTCCTTGTCCAATCGATGCACCAACCCCGGACGTTCCTTTCCTCCAATAGATGAGAGGTGCCCTTCCCCGCTTTGCATGTGATGTAAGAGCGCGTTGACTAATGTCCCTGTCCAATGGCCCGGGGCGGGATGGACCACGAGCCCTGCCGGTTTGTTGAGGACCAGAAGGGATTCATCTTCATACAGGATAACAAGGGGAATCGGCTCGGGACTGATCTCAATGGGCTCGGGACGGGGAACCACCAAAACAATGCGATCGCCGGGCCTGACCTTGTGGCTGGGTTTCACGACCTGACCGCCCACGGTTATATGGCCGTCTTCAATTAACCGTTGGAGAGCTGTCCGGGAAAAATAGGGTTCGCGGTTGGCGAGAAAATGATCGAGACGCTTTGGCGATTCTCCTGCGGTGACCGTGAACTCCGTCCGCGTGGCGACATGCGGCATGGATGATTAAAAAAAGGGTGGGCAATAACTCTACGAAAGACGGGATCCGCCCTGTTGGCGATGGCGGCCGGCAATTTTTTGCCGAAGGCGGGCCTTTTCCAAACTGACGCGAGCTTCTTCCACTTCTGAGGGCAACCCCCCTCGCTCCAGACGTTCTTCCGCTTTTCGAACGGCATCCTCAGCCCGTTCCACATTGATGTCTTCGGCTTTTTCAGCGATTTCCGCCAGAATCGTCACTTTCGTCGGCGTGACTTCAGCAAATCCCCAGAGGACAGTCATGTATTCGATCTGTTCACCCACACGGTAATGCAACTCGCCAATCCGCAAGGTGGTCAGAAAATGGCAATGGCCAGGTAGTACCCCGAAGTCTCCCTCGCTTCCAGGAGCCGACACATAGTCGACTTCCTTACTGAGCAAGCGGTGATCGGGGGTGACCACCTCCAAAAGTATTTTCCCTGATGACTCCATCGCAGCAGAACCTGCCATTATCGTTTATATCCGAGTTTTTCCGCTTTTTCGATGGCTTCTTCAATCGGCCCAACCATATAGAAAGCCTGCTCGGGCAGATCATCATATTTGCCATCCACGATTTCTTTGAAGCTTCGAACCGTATCGACGAGCTTGACGTATTTCCCAGGAGATCCTGTAAAGGCTTCCGCCACATGGAACGGTTGAGAGAGAAATCGTTGGAGCTTCCTGGCCCGGGCCACTGTTTGTTTGTCGTCTTCCGACAATTCGTCCATGCCCAAGATGGCGATAATATCCTGGAGATCTTTATACCGTTGCAAGGTGCCTTGCACCCGTTGCACCACCTGATAATGTTCCTCACCCAGAATATGGGGATCCAAAATCCTGGAAGTCGAATCCAATGGATCGACCGCAGGATAGATGCCCAACTCGGCCAATTGCCGTGACAACACGGTAGTGGCATCCAAATGCGCAAACGCCGTAGCCGGAGCAGGATCAGTCAGATCGTCAGCCGGCACATAAATCGCTTGAACCGAGGTGATGGATCCCTTCTTGGTAGACGTGATCCGTTCTTGCAAGGTCCCCATTTCCGTACCCAAAGTCGGTTGATAGCCCACGGCCGATGGCATTCGACCGAGCAAAGCGGACACCTCGGAGCCTGCCTGAGTAAATCGGAAGATGTTGTCGATAAAGAGCAGCACGTCTTGATGCTCCTCATCACGGAAATATTCCGCAATGGTCAGTCCGGTCAATCCCACACGGAGACGCGCTCCTGGAGGCTCATTCATTTGACCATAGACCAACGCGGCTTTCGATTTGGCGAAATCATTCGGATCAATGACCTTGGACTCCTGCATTTCATGCCAGAGGTCATTGCCTTCACGGGTCCGCTCACCGACACCGGCAAAAACTGAGAACCCGCCATGGTGAAGAGCGATGTTATTGATGAGTTCCATGATGATGACGGTTTTCCCCACGCCGGCACCACCGAACAACCCGACCTTTCCCCCCTTGGCATAGGGCTCCAACAGGTCAATGACCTTAATGCCGGTTTCCAATATTTCCGTTTTCGTTTCCTGGTCTTCTAAGGCAGGGGCCGGACGATGAATGGACCACCGCTTTTGCGTTTTGACGGGGCCGAAGCCATCGACGGGATCACCCAAGACATTGACCACCCGGCCCAGCGTTTCCCGTCCAACGGGAACAGAAATCGGGGCGCCGGTATCTTTTACCTCTAAGCCACGGACCAATCCATCGGTCGAGGACATGGCCACCGCCCTCACCCGGTTTTCTCCAAGGTGCTGGGCCACTTCCATAGTGACCTGGATGTCCGCCTGTCCACTCTGATCGCCAGAACTATGGGTGATCGTTATGGCATTAAAAATATGGGGGAGTTTCCCTGGAGGGAACTCCACGTCCACCACCGGTCCAATGACTTGAATGATTTTCCCATGTTCGACATCCGTAACCACCATAGACTCCTTGGTTGAAAAAGATTGGTGAACGGCGCACGAGAACCGTGGCCGGCCATGATCAACCTTCGATTTATTTCAGGGCCTGCGCCTCCCACACATATCCATTTCATGGCTTTGGTTATTTTCTGCGTGTTTTTGACGGAGACAATTTTCCGCCGAAGACTTTGAAGACATGACATGGCATGGCAAATATAATTACGCGGCTTGGTCGTAGCCTTTGGACTTTTTAAATTCCGAGATGATCTGTTTTAACTTGCCCCCAAATTCATCATCGATCTTCTTCTTGGTGACGATATCTTCCCGAATAGCGGGATGCTTCTCCTTAATATGCGCTAACAGGCTTTGCTCAAACTCCCGGATTTTCTTCACAGGAACATTATCCAGAAACCCGTTCACCCCCGCATAAATTGACAACACCTGATCGGCCACGGCCAGGGGTTTATACTGATCCTGTTTAAGCAGCTCCACCATGCGCGCACCCCGAGCCAATTGGGCTTGCGTCGCTTTATCCAGTTCACTACCAAATTGGGCAAAGGCGGCCATTTCCCGATATTGCGCCAAATCGAGCCTGAGGGTTCCAGCCACCTGCTTCATCGTTTTAATTTGCGCGGCGCCTCCAACCCGGGAAACCGATAACCCGACGTTAATCGCCGGCCGAATGCCGGAATAAAACAGGTCGGCTGCTAAATAAATCTGTCCATCGGTAATCGAAATAACGTTCGTGGGAATATACGCGGACACGTCACCCGCTTGCGTTTCAATAATGGGAAGAGCCGTTAAACTCCCTGCCCCTTTTTCATCGCTCATCTTGGCAGCCCGCTCCAACAAGCGGGAATGCAAAAAGAACACGTCACCCGGATAGGCTTCGCGTCCTGGTGGCCGTCGAAGGAGGAGGGAAAGCTGACGGTAGGCGGTCGCATGTTTGGACAAATCGTCATACACGATCAGCGCATGCTTTCCGTTGTCGCGGAAATATTCGGCCATGGTGACACCGGCATACGGTGAAAAAAATTGCAGCGAAGCCGAATCACTGGCGGTGGCCGACACCACTGTGGTGTACTCCATGGCCCCATGGTCTTCGAGGGTTTTCACCACTCGAGCCACGGTCGATCGTTTTTGCCCAATCGCCACGTAAAAACAAAACACGTCCAGACCTTTTTGGTTGATGATGGTGTCAACCGCAATAGCGGTTTTCCCGGTCTGGCGGTCTCCAATAATTAACTCCCGTTGGCCTCGACCGACCGGAATCATGGCATCAATGGCCTTGAGCCCCGTTTGCAGCGGTTCTCCGACTGATTGCCGGTCCACCACGCCCGGGGCCCGAATTTCGATGAGCCGTGTCTCCGTTGTATTGATTGGCCCCTTCCCATCAATGGGCTTCCCAATGGCATCGACAACCCGGCCAACCAGCGCTTCCCCAACCGGCACTTCGGCAATTCTGTCCGGTACGTTTCACCGGATCCCCTTCACGAATTCCCACATCCTCGCCCAACAGCACCACCCCGACACTATCTTCTTCCAGATTCAGAGCGACTCCATACACTCCCCCAGGAAATTCCAACAACTCTCCAGCCATCGCCCCTTCTAAACCATAGACTTTGGCAATATTATCACCCACCTGGATGACGTAGCCCATTTCCCTGACATCAACCCGCTGCTCGAATCCTTTAATTTTTTCCTTAATAATGGAGCTGATTTCTTCCGCTTTGATCTGCATGGATTATCCCTTCGTCAACTGATCATGCATACTGGTGAGTCGACCCAGCACGGTATTATCAAATACCCGGCTGCCAATTTTTATTTTCAATCCCGCAATGAGATGGGGATCAACCTCAAATGTCACTTCGACTCCGTGGTGCACCGTCTGAGTTAATTCATGTTTGATCTGCGCTTTTTTGTCCGAATCAAGCGGCTTGGCTGAACCAACCCAGACTTGTTGAATACCCTTTTGTTGATCAGCCAGTTCCGCAAAGGCTTCAGAAATCTCTGGAAGCAACATGGCCCGATTGTTTACCAACAGTTGAGTGAGGAAATCCCCCATGACCGGAGGGGCTTGCATCCGTTGACTTAAATCATTCAGGACTGCCTGCTTTTCTTCAAAATTGAAGACTGGAGAGGCCAGAACGTGTTTCAAGGCAGGGGTACTCTTCCAAACCTTGACGCAATGCTCTTAAGGCATTTCGTGCGGGTTCAATACCCGATTGGTCGAGCAATTGGAAAAGCGCCGATGCATAGCGGCGCCCGATGGTGCTTTTGTTCACGGTTTACAGAGAGTCCAGGCAACCACGTGTTGAACGGATTTGGGCGTGTGTTAAGCGGGTGAAAGTAGCACGAGGGAAAATGCCTGTCAACCGGAAAGAGCGGATGTAAAGGGAATTTTTCTCGGAATTCCGATTAGCCCCGAAGAGGCTCAACGGATGCGGTTTCCTCGCAAAGGTGAAGGTTTTGTCGCGGGTTTGGCACTTGAATGATGCCACCTCCCAGGACACGGTCCCCGAGATAGAAGACGGCTGATTGTCCAGGACTCAAGGCTCGAACGGGCGCATCAAACCGGATCGTCACCGAGGAGGTATTCGACCATTGAAGGGTGGCCGGAACCGGAGGGGAACTATAACGAAACTTTACATCAATTCGTGGAGTTTTCCTTAATGTTTCACGGGAGAAAATATTCAGATCCGAAACCAGGCATTCCGTGGAATCTAGATCTTCGGCAGGCCCCAACACGACCATATTCATTTCAGGAAGCACGCGCTGGACGTACAAACGACTTCCTCCAGCAATCCCTAAACCTTTTCGCTGCCCTGGTGTGTAAAATGCGACGCCTTGGTGTTGTCCCAATTCCTTCCCTTTAGCATCCACAAATGTTCCCGGGTTTGAAGCCTGCGGGGCGTGTTGCTTGAGGAATTGGCGATAGTCCCCTTGCGTCACAAAGCAAATTTCCTGACTTTCCTTGAGTTCCTCGACCGGGAGTGCCATGTCCTCCGCTTCCACCCAGACCTGTGATTTGTTCATGACCCCAAGGGGAAATAACATTTTGGAGAGCCACTTGGATGGCATACGATATAAAAAGTAGGATTGGTCTTTCCTGGCGTCCAGGCCACGAGCCAGGAACGGGGTTCCTTGTTCGTCATATCGGATGTTGGCATAATGGCCAGTCGCGACAAAGTCTGCGCCGAGTTCCTCGGCCAATCGAAAGAGGCCGCCGAATTTGACACGTTCATTGCAACGCACACAGGGATTAGGCGTGGTGCCCTGGAGATAGCCTCCAATGAAGTCATCAATCACCCCTTGCTGAAATCGTTCGCGGGTATCGATGACCTGATGAGAAATGCCTAACAATTCCGCCACATGCCTGGCGATTCCAACCTTACAACATCCTCGTTCCTGCCAACGTTTGGAAACCGTGGTTTCGTCATCCTCTTCCCAGACTTTCAGCGTGACGCCAATGACCTCATAGCCCTGCTCCTTCAATAATTTGGCGGCAACGGAACTATCCACTCCTCCACTCATTCCTAATACAACCTTTTTGGGGCCTGAGACGGGCATTAGAGACTCAACGACTCGGTTTCGAGCTTTTTTTCAAGCTTGGGAGTCTTGGCTTGCCCATTGGTGAGTACCCGATCATCAATTTCCATTTCTAAATTTGGAGCGGCACCCATATCGCATTCCCCTTGGAAATAGACACCTTCTTCCATGGAAAAGGTCGGGGTATGGACGTCACCAATCAGGACAGCCGGCTTCAGGAGTTGTATTTTTTTATTCGCAGTAATCACGCCCTCAATTCGCCCGCTACTCACAATCGTCCCACCTGTGATCGTCCCTTTGATCACCGCAGTCTCTCCAATAATGAGAGTATCATCAATGGTGATTTCACCTTCAAAATTGCCGTCCACTCGCACCGTGCCCTCAAATTGCGCTTTGCCCTTAAAATCAACACCTTTCCCCAGAAAGGTATAAAATTCCTGCCCAAAACCTGATTCCTTCTTCATTTTGTCTTTTTCACCCCACATACTTCATTCCTCCTCTCCTCCAGTATAGCGCCCTCGGGTGGCAAGCTAGGATCTCCATGTCCATCTAGGAACCGGCCACGTAAGCTCTGCGTAGAACCTCGTCTGTATTATCTCACCTTCACAGTTTCTTCAACCGAAATCACGAGTTTAGTCTCCCTCCCTTTTGGCTCCAATTTATTGGGCATGTTGCAGGTTCCATTAAACCTTACTCCCTCATCCATCGAGAGAAGGGGAGTGGTGATGGTCCCATCAAATACAGCCGGGCTTAACAATTTGACTCGGTGTTTGGCTTCAACCTCTCCCGTGATTTGCCCCTGGCACATAATCGTTCCAGCATGAATCTTGGCGGTGATGACGGCTTTTTGCCCAATGATTAAATTCCCATCCGTATAAATTTCACCCTCAAGACGTCCATCCACTCGAACTGTCCCCTGATACCGAATGGTCCCCTTAAAGGTGACTTCTTCCCCGACAAAGGCGATGATATCGCCTGAATCCGCCTGATTTTCTGAAATCGCCTGACTGGTTACCACAGCTGGTTCCATATGGCACTCTGACTCACGTCTGTTTTATTTTGACTGTTTTCTGCATTTTGTTTGAAAAACATGGCCCCCTCCCTCTTCGTAACTGTCCGCTCGATTTACATCCATACCCGTACAGTAAACGGTATGAATTTTTTTGTCATGCCCCATCATTAAATGACCGTAATGACCGTTTGTCATTGAAGGAGAGCCCATGTGGCGCATGAGTCATCCCATTCACTATTCAAATTCTATTCCAGAATTAAGGAAGTAATCCGATCCAGTTCGTCATCGGAAAAATAATGGATGATTAACTGACCGCCCTTGGTTCCCGCCTTCACTTGCACTTTAGTGCCTAATCGTTTTCGAAATTGCTCTTCCAGGTTGCCAAATCTCTGGGGCTCCTCCTTTTTTGATCCGGATCCCCGGCCTTTTTTGTGGCCGGAAATCATCCGCTCAACTTGCCTAACGGAGAGTTGTTCCGAAACAATCTTCTGTGCAAGTTGGAGTTGCGCCTGCACCGTCGACAAGCCCGCTAGCACCTTGGCATGGCCTAAGCTGATGGCTCCGGATTCAATAAATTCCTGGACATCTTTGGGAAGCGAGAGGAGGCGCAAGATATTCGCGATAGAGGATCGATCCTTACCGACTGAGCGGGACACGAGATCCTGAGTCAAGCCAAATTCCCCCATTAATCGGGAATATGCCTTGGCTTCCTCCATAGGATTGAGGTTCTGACGCTGGATATTTTCTACCAGCGCGACAGCTAATGCCTTTTCGTCATTGGAATTCCGGATGAGGGAAGGAATGGTGGTCATACCGGCAATTTTTGCCGCTCGAAATCGACGTTCTCCGGCAATGAGTTCGTACATGCCATCGCCCTTACGCCGGATAACAATCGGTTGCAGCACTCCGTGTTCTTTGATGGATTGGGCTAACTCTTCTAATTCGGTCTCCACAAATGTGGTCCGTGGCTGATAGCGGTTAGGAAGAATTTGATCAAGCGAGATCATGGAGACGGCCTGACCATCCGGTTCCACCTTCCAGACGAGCGTTTTTTTCTCGGGAAGCAGGGCCTGAAGCCCCTTACCCAATGCTTTTTTTTCCATTGGTCAATAACTCCTTGGCAAGGTCAAGATACGCCTTTGCTCCACTGGACGCGGAATTATAGGAAAGGACCGGCTTCCCATGGCTGGGCGCTTCAGCCAACGCCACATTTCGGGGGATGACAGTCCGGAAAACTTTTTCTTTAAAAAATTCCCGAATTTCATCCTGAACCTGTCGCGAAAGATTAATTCTTGAATCATACATCGTCAACACAATACCTTGAATAGCCAGATCGGGATTAAATGACTCTCGAATCCTTTCAACGTTCCCCAATAATCGCCCCAACCCTTCCATCGCATAATATTCACATTGGACCGGAATAATCAGTCCGACGCCACGACCAGGGCATTGATCGTTAAGAGCCCAAAAGCCGGCGGACAATCAATCACGATAAAATCATAATCCAGAATACCGTCCAGCACACTTTTCAGAACCGATCTGACGATCAGGGAGATTGGACAATTCGATTTCTGCACCGACTAAATCGCCTTTGGAGCCACAAGATCTAATCCGTGTATACTACGTAGGTAGTATTACGCCTTCAACTAAACACCTACTCATTAAACATTCATAAATCGTGGCGTTTGTAGGCTCAATGGACAATCCACTCGTCGCATTGGCCTGTGGATCCAAGTCAACCAATAAAACAGATTTCCCTGATATCGCCAAGGCGGCACTTAGATTAATGGACGTGGTTGTTTTGCCAACCCCGCCCTTTTGATTCGCGATGGCGATGATGTTTTTCAAAAGAATTCGCTAAAAGTCATCGAGTTAGTTCCACGTGGAACATGTCACTCGCCCGCTCATGATTCGCGTTGCAATACTGACAACACACGATTCCCATATCCAAATGGTAATTCATAGGAAATTTCTTCGCACACTTCCATACCTTTGAGTTGATGGTGATTGTCAATATTTTTTGATCGAAACACAACTAGTTTCCCATTTTTTTTCAAGACACGGTCAATGTCTGGCAGGATGTGTTCGATATTAACCCCTTTGCACATGGCCACGTCGCATTTTTCTTCTTCCGTTATCATCGAACGAAAATCTTCTAATCGGCTTTGAATGACAGAGATTCTTGTCAGTTCAAGCTTGCCAATAATGTTATGAAGAAAGGCAATCTTATTGGCTCGTGGCTCCATTAACAACACATGCTGAGCGGGTAAAGCTAACTTAAGGGGAATACCTGGAAAACCGCCACCGGTTCCGATGTCGACAATCAATCCATCAGGTTGGCCGGCAAGCACCAAATTTCCAGCAAGGGAATCCACAAACAATAAAACAATCCGTTCTTTGTCTGTACGTAAACCAGTCAGATTAATAGAACGGTCCCAACGGCATAACTCATCATAATAAATTGCAAATTTTCCTAGAATTTCCTCAGGGAATGAAAATCCGAGCTTATCTGCGCCATAAATGAAATTTTCTATAAAATCAATAGATTGATTGATTTGTTCCACGTGGAACATCCGTATGGGAAATATTCTTAAAGTACCAAGAATGATGAATTATTATTCATGATGACGTAAGTTCAAACTAAAAAGTGTTCGGTGAGGAAATGTGATTAACTGGCTTTTTTATGCTTCTCTACGGCCACAAGCAGCAGCGAAATGGCCGCAGGTGTCACTCCCGAAATTCTTGAAGCTTGGCCTATAGAGGAAGGACGAACTTTCTTTAATTTCTCAACAACTTCACGTGAAAACCCTTTTATTTCATCATAATTAAAATCATCAGGAACACCGCGATGCTCTAATTTTTTAAATTGCCCGATGATTTGTTCCTGGCGCTTAATATACCCCTCATATTTTATAGTGACTTCAACAGCTTCAACCACATCAGGGTCGAGGTCTTGCGTTCCGTTTAAAAATTGTACCAAATGATGATATGAAACCTCAGGTCGTCGCAAAAGATGCGCGAGCGAAGAATTTGGAGCCATATTTTCCATTTGAATTGGTTCATCCACTTCTAGCCCGGATGATTTTGGAATGGTTGTTTGAAGCCGGCAGATCTCACGTTCAATCTTTTCCCTTTTTCCTTCAAATGTCTCAAATGACTTCTGTGAGACAAGACCGATTCGATATCCATGATTCATTAAACGTAGATCAGCATTATCTTCCCGTAGAAGAAGCCGATATTCGGCACGAGAGGTAAACATCCTATAAGGTTCTCGCGCATCTTTTGTGATTAAATCGTCAATTAATACGCCAATATAGGCTTGAGATCGATCCAGGATGAGTGGCGGTTCCCGCTTGACCTGCAGCGCGGCGTTAATCCCCGCCATAATTCCTTGTGCCCCGGCTTCTTCATATCCCGATGTCCCATTGATTTGGCCGGCGTGAAATAATCCTTTGACGAGCTTCGTTTCCAATGTCTCATGGAGTTGTCGTGGTGGAAAGTAATCATATTCAATCGCATAGCCAGGTCTGAGAAAAATCGCCTGTTCAAGACCGGCGATGGTCCTGACAAATGCCTGTTGAACGTCCACTGGCAAGCTGGTAGAAATCCCGTTTGGATAAAATGAGCGTGATCCAAGGGCTTCTGGTTCCATAAAAATTTGATGGCGGTCTTTGTCGGCAAATCGCACCACTTTATCTTCAATAGACGGGCAATATCGTGGCCCTGTTGAATCAATAATCCCGCAATACATAGGAGATCGATCAAGATTTCCCCTTATAATTCTATGAGTTTCATTATTCGTATAGGTAATGTGACACTCTATTTGGGGGTTATGAATTTTGTGGTTCGTACGGAAAATGGTCGAGGCACGCTATCCCCTGGTTGAGGGAGCATGACGTGAGAAATTAATAGAATCTCGATCAATCCTCGGAGGGGTTCCAGTTTTTAATCGTCCAATCTCAAATCCGAAGTCTCTCATACAATCCGAAAGGTGTTCCGCAGAACGTTCCCCGGCACTCCCTCCTGGAAGATGATTCAACCCAATATGCATAAGACCTTTCAGAAAGGTCCCGGATGTCAGAACAACCGCTTTAGTAAGAATCATTTCTCCGCTATTGGTCATCACGCCATGGACTGCCCCATGTTGGGTCAAAATCCGATCAACCGTGCCTTGAAAAATTGTCAAATTTTCCTGCCTGGCATAGCGTCTCCTGCATTCGAGTTGCGTATAGTTGTTTGTCACATTGGACTCTTGTCGCACGAACAGCCGGTCCTTTTCGATATTGAGCACACGAAATTGAATGCCGGACTGATCGGTGTTAAACCCCATCTCTCCCCCGAGGGCATCGATTTCTTTGACGAGATGGCCCTTCCCAATTCCCTCCAACGGCAGGATTGCATGGCATTGTGGCGATTTTTTGGAAATCGATAGTTAACATTACCACTTTGCACCCCATCCGCGCCCCGGCAAGGGCAGCCTCACAACCAGCATGACCACCACCGACGACCACCATGTCACATTCCATACTCATGTTTGTTTCTGTATTGCTTATTCGAAAAAATGAATCGTCAGTGTTCTTTTATTTCCCAATGCAAAACTCTCGAAAAATTTGATCTAAAATATCTTCATTTGTGATCACG
>CAWAXJ010000023.1:0-14923 GCA_963785905.1 uncultured Nitrospirales bacterium | reverse complement strand
GCGGTGATCCGGTGATAAGGTCATTAACCCCTGGTTGGTAAGTGCGGCCATCCCGTTTGTGTTGCGCCTTCATTCAGCGGGTTCTCATTGGACTCCGTGTTTTCGACGATATCTTCAAGCGGCATGCGGCCCCGTTGCTGGCTGGTAACTTTGCGCAGGGCATCTACGGCCTTATGGTGGGCAATACCGAAAATCCAGGTGGAGACTTTGGATTGTCCTTGGAAGGAATTGAGGCCTTTCCATAACGCCAGCATGACTTCCACTAAGGTTTCCTCAGCTAAATTCGCTTCATTCATAATAGTCATGAGGTACTGAAAGACTCGTTTTTCATAACGTTGATAGAGAATAGCAAATGCCTCTTCATTGTTCGGGACGCAAGCCTTTATCAGGTCTGAATCCGTGAGGTCTTGCCAGTTTGTCGAGCTCATGGGGCCGGCGGTTCAATTTCCGATGGAAATCTAGCGGCTACGCTTCCTGTAGGAGAGAAGGTAAGTGACTATAACCTTGATATTTGGCTTTCTAGCATAGGGGAGGGGCATTGAGAAGACAATAGAAAAAGACAGTTGGAGGGGTTTCGGACAGGTTTTTAAAGTTAATTTTGAATCATGCGCAACGCATCATCCCCCTATATATTACATATAATGTTAAGCATTTAGGATTGGTAAATGGCCGACATGCTTTCTCCTACTGGAGTTTTTGAACCTTTTTGAGGAAGGTGCAGACATACTGAACAACAAAAGGTTGAGAGATGGAACAACAACCGATAGACTATTTAACCATTACCGGCAGGATTGATAAGAGGTTCACCATGAAAACGCGGCCATTCTTCCCCAGCCTGGTTCTTATTGTCGTGATGGTTCTTGGGCACATGTTGCCTGCGATCCCCATCTGCTTTCGGGGGGGACGCTTCCTCAGCCCGAAGGGCTCTTTTAATTGGGATTGGGAAATATCAGATATTGCCACGACTCCCGGGATCAAAAAATGATATTGATTTGGTGCATCAGGTGTTGGTGTCCCGTTATGGGTTTTCCGAAAATGCTATCCGCACGTTGCGGGATGAAGAGGCAACCCGGGACAGGATGCTGGCGGCCTTCAATCAGATCGTTAAAGAAGCGGGTCCCGATGATGTCGTCTATATTCATTATTCTGGTCATGGGTCTCAAGTCCAGGATCTGAATGGGGATGAACCTGATGATCAACTGGATGAGACGATTGTTCCGGCTGATGGACGGACGGAAGGCGTTCCGATATTACCGATGATGAGTTGGAAGAGATTCTGTCACGAATGAAAACGTCCAAGGCGGTTGTTGTCCTCGACTCCTGCCATTCGGGCACAGCCACCCGGGGTTTGGAAGTGCGGGTGCGGTCCGTTCCGGCCGACCACCGGGTCAATCTCTATAAAAAAGGTGGAGTGACCACTCGGGCCATTGTGCCGGGGAATCTGCATCCCTATGTGTTTTTCAGTGGCGCGGCTTCTCATGAGGAAGCCTTGGATGGACCGGTCGATGGACGCTACCATGGATTTTTCACCCACTCTCTCTTCAAGAGTTTGCAGTCCGCTCCTTTGGGTGCGTCAACCCGCGAGATTTTTACCGGAGCGAAACAGGAACTGAAACGGATTCAAAATCAATTCGGGCGGACCAGCATGCCGGAACCTCAATTAGAAGCCTCCAAGGAGCGAATTGAACTGCCATTTTTTGCTGCCCTCGGCGAAGCAGAGCACGATCCATCGTGTGCAGGCCGATTCCGCTCGTCGTTCTTGGGTGGGGGTGCATTCGCAGACGGGGGATCAAGTGATGTTAGTTAACGCCCTGTCGCTCGGAGCCGATCCCGGTTCGGTGTGGGGGATTTACCCGGAAGGGGAAACGGCATTTGATCCGGGCAAAGCCCAGGCGTTTGCGGTGGTCAAGTCGATGAAGAATCAGGATGCGGTGGCAGTGATTTCACCAAAACAAGCCAAGGTTTCTTCCAATGGCCGTGCGGTGCTTGTCGCTCCTGCCGCGGAATCCAAGGCCATTCCTGTTGTCACTTCGGAACGTTCCACCGGCGCAAGCCAAACAATTGAAAGAATTGTTGGGGAAGCAAATGGGTGATGTGAAATTTGTGGGGGAACAGGAATTCGCCCGCTTCGTCGTGGAAATCCGGGGTGATGGATTGTTTGTGTTGAGCGCGGATGGCACCAAAGAACTGATGACCTTACCTGCGAAGCCCGACACTCAAGCGATTGCTTCCTTGTCTCAAGTGCTGGTGCAGTCACGAAATGCTTCGCTATTGTTAAACCTGGAAAATCCCGCGAGCCGGATGAATGTGAGCGTGCGGGTGGTTCAGGTAGGGGAACGGGGGATCGCCGTGGTGAGCGATAAAATGGAAGCCCCGGTCTATCACATCCGGCAGGCGAATCACCCACGCTCTTTGTCCAACAGTCTGCAATTGGAAGTGAACTCCGATACGCAAGCGTATATCACAATCGTGGATGTGGATGCGGAAGGGAATGTGAATGTGTTATTCCCGAATTCTTACCAAAATCCCCGGTATTACCCGGACGGATTCGTCGAAGCGGGGCGCACGGTGTTGTTGCCTGATTCGCTGCAATCCGGAAATCAAGCGGGATTCCACTGGGATTATGCGATCCTCCTGGCGTGGATACGATCCGGGTGTTCGCGAGCACGACTCTCGAATTAGCCCAACGGATTCGCCAGGCTGTGGCGGGTGGCAATACCCAGGGTCTCGGGGGGGGTCCCCAAAAGACCAACGCATTGGCCCATTTGGCAAGCCTGAGACAAGAGTTAGTCGGAAATATGACTCGAGGGTTAATCACCGTTCCTGATGATTCTGCAACTCCGATTTCCCAGCCCGCTATGAATACTGTGGAGACACCGCAATTGGCCATGGTTGATCAAATGCCGGTTCAGAATTCTATGCCGGAAGGAATCGGATACATTCAAGATACTCCGGCTCAATCGTTCCCGCCTGATCCATCCATGATGGAAGGCATGAATCCGGGTCAAACGAGTAATTCTCCAATGGAAGCTCAGGTCCTGCCGGTGGGATTGCCGGTCTCTGACTGGACGGCAGTAACGGTTACGGTTCTGGTGCAACAGTAGAGAATTATCGAATGTGCCAAGGATAGACACCACACAGTTTTCTGTTCATTGCACCATGAGGCTTCCTGCTCGACCTGCAGTGTGCCTCATTCGTTTTTTAGAGTGATTTGAGAGAAGCGATAACAGAGCGAAGGTCCGTTTTGGGGGTGTCCATGGTCCAGGATACACGGACCGACAGATGGGAGGGACACAAGGGATGAGTGAAGGTTTTCCAGGCGATGGAACGGGTGGAGGCGAAGGTTCGAATGAACTGTTCAGTTTTTTCGTCAAGGCAGGCAAACGATAAGATTCCGGGAGCGTGCGGTCCGTCCCATTCTAAAATTCGAATGCCGGGATATTGTCCGAGGCAGCCTTTCCATTCATCTCTAACCTCATCGAGAATCTGTGTGTTTGGATTTTGTTGAGCCTTGAGATTGCAAGCTTTGGCAAATCCGGCGATCAATCCAATATTCTGAGTGCCTAATTCATATCGGGTCCAATAGGATCGAGTATCCTGCTGACCGCCTTCCCCCTCAGTCCCACAGGCATTGGGTTCTCCACAGTGTTCCCCAAGGATTAAGGCACCGGTTCCCATCGGTCCCGCGCACCATTTGTGGCCAGGGAAAAAATAGGCATAGGGACGAATCTGTCTAAAAGAGACCGGAATATGTCCGACAGCTTGAGCGCCATCGACGATGAGCAGCGTCTGGTGTGATTGAGCCAATTCTTGGATAGTGGCGATGGGAAAGATTCGCCCGTCCAGATGAGAGACATGACTTACGGCAATGGCTCGAACAGATTGGCTTTGTACCGTTTGTTCAAGTTGCGGGAGCAACCCGGTCGGAGCATCAGGATCTAAACAGATGACTTCAATCCCACGGTCTTTCAGTTCGTTAATTTCCTGAAGGATGGTGGAATTTTCATGGGTGGTAGTGAGAAGAATATCTCCTGACTTCCAATGAATCCTGGAGAGTATAAGGCTGCACGCCGTTGTGGCATTCGGCATAAAGGCTACCTGTTGTTCATCAGGTAATGCCAACCAATCCGCAATCGTTCGTCGGCATTGTTGAAGGGTCTCCCGGTAGTGCTGAATCCCGGGCTCCGCATACAGCAGGCGGCTGAACGTGTCGAGGGTCCGGGAAATCTCTTGTTGAACTTCAGGATGGAATGGAGAGAGTCCGGCTGGATTGAGATAGATCATGACAGTGATTGGTCGTCTGCCCTACCATCGGGATGCCGGTTGGTGGGGCATGACAAAAGTGGGAAGGAGTCATTCTTTTTCTATTAGGGTTTTTGGGCGAGTGCGAGGCCAATCAGGTTGTCAGGGTCTGCGTACCATTTAACCAATTCAAAACCGGAAGCATTCAGAAGTCCTTCGGTCATGTGGCGGTCGTATTTTGTGCTGATTTCGGTACGGATTTCTTCCCCTTGTTTGAGGTGAACCTGTAAATTCAAGCCCTGAATGTCCAGGGTTTGGGTTTCTCGTGCCCGGAGCCACATTTCTATGCGATGGTCGGCGTCATTATACCTGGCGACATGGTCGAATGATTCTGAATCGCTCTGACTTCCGAATTGATGACGAAGGACGCGAATAATATTTTTGTTGAATTTTGCCGTAATGCCCTGCGAATCGTTATAGGCGGCTTCCAGCCGATGGCGATCCGTGATGAGCTGCACACCCAATAAGAAATAATCTCCTGATGCCATTTCCGTATTCACCGTCGTCAGAAACTCTTGCGCGGCAGCGGGCGGCAGGTTGCCGATGGTTCCGCCGAGGATAACCACCAGGCGTTTCCCGCCTTCCGGAATATGTTCCAAATGAAAAAGAAAGTCTCCAACCACGCCATGTATTTGGAGACCTGGGTATTCTCGGACCAGTTCTTCGGAGACTCGTCGTACAATACTTTCATCCACATCAAAGGGGACGTAATATCGGAGTTGGCCAACCTTGGTCATCGCATCGAGGAGCACCCTGGTTTTTGTCGCCGCGCCGGATCCTAATTCCACGAGTTCATCAGCTCCGCTGAGGGTCACGATTTCGTCTGCCCATTTGGTAAGAAGTTGATGCTCGGTTCGCGTTTGATAATATTCCGGCAATTCGCATATTTGTTCAAAAAGCGTGGATCCCCGTTCGTCATAAAATAACTTAGAGGGAAGAGTTTTGGGGTCGGCTTGTAGTCCGCGGGTAATTTGAGTTTTCACCAAATCGGGATCTTCCCTGGTTAATGGGATATCGATGGTAATCGATGGATCTGTTCGAGATGCCATGAGCTCCGTCTGATACCGTTACCTTCTGTGAAAAGGAAAAAACTTGAAAGAAAAGACAACCTTCAGTTCAGGTTTTTCGCTTCCATGCTGTTCGAGTTTGAGTTTCGGTTCGACTGGCCTGTTGATCGGCCCTCAAGAAATGAAACGGGAAAGGTCAGAAGCATGAGAGGATGAAGAAGCCAATAAATAATAAATTGTTTAGATGCGCTGAATCATCTCACTATACCCGCATACAGGGTTATGGGCAACTCAATCACATTGAACAAATCCGGTTGGGGTTGAACTCTTTTTATCCAACGCCGACCCTCGGTGTGGTGTGTTGTGAATAAATGAAATCGAGAATTGGGATTCGATGGATTACCGAACCGGTTCCAGTCCGCGTGGGCGGACACATTGTTCTACCCAACCTAGGAGAGCATCGACCGTCAACGCCAAAATGGATGCGGGTAAGGCTCCGGATAAAATCAGATTGCTATCCGCGAGTTGCAGGCCCGCGACGATGGGGACACCCAGACCACCGGCACCGATAAAGGCGGCAAGCGTCGCAGTCCCGACGGTCCAGATGGCGGAGGTGCGAATGCCGGCCATAATGGTCGGTGCGGCAAGCGGAAGGCGGATTGACCGGAGAATCTGCCATTCCGTCATGCCGAGCGCCCGCCCGGTTTCCACAACATTCGGGGCTGCATCCCGCAGTCCCGAATAGGTGTTGCGAAGTATCGGAAACAGAGAGTAAATCCATAAGGCTATGATGGCGGGGAGCGGCCCCACGCCAAATAATGGAACCATGAATGCCAGAAGTGCGATTGATGGAATGGTTTGTGACATGCCGATGAAGCGGATCATCGTTTCCGCTCCCTTCCGCCACCGTTCGAGGGCTAATCCCAACGGAATGGCGACAAGAATACCAAGCAACAATCCCAATCCTGAGAGTCCTAGATGTTCTCCTGTATGCACCGCCAGAGTCGCACGCTTGGACCACATATATGACAAGAATGACCCGGTTTTTTCCACAGTGGATGTCAATGGTTGTTGATCGGGAGTAACAAGGTCGAGCGTCCGTAAGGCGTCAAAGGCCACCTGTGCCACAGGTTCTCCGTTTTCTTGAATCCGGAGATTCAATTCACGCATGCGCGGGGGATCCAACGCATTGGTGAGCAAGCTGATGACTCTTGCCAATTCCGGGTGACGTACTAGTATTTCACCTCGAACAAGTGCTGCGGCATCATAAGGCGGAAAGAAATGACGATCATCTTCGAGGATGACAAAGTCATGCACAGCCAACCGGCCATCTGTAGTATAGACATCTAAGAGGTCAATTGCTCCCTTGTCTGCAGCCTGGTATTTCAAGGTTTGTTGCATGCCCATGACTTCCTGGAACTGTAAACCGTACGACTCGTTCAACCCCGGTAACCCATCGGCGCGTTGGATAAATTCATACCCAAACCCGGCTTTCATCCCGGGTGCGACACGAACGAGATCAGAGATGGTCTGCAGGCCCAAGGCTTGAGCCCGGTCACGTCGAAGGGCGAGGGCGTATGAATTATCGAATCCGAGCGGTGCCAGCCACCAGATATTCCATCGGTGAAGAAATTCTGTGCGGACCCGGTTCAAGACAGACACTCGATCGGTCATTGGCGGTTCACCGAGAAGCGTGACAAGCCCTGTGCCTGTGTATTCAGGATAGAGGTCGATCCCGCCCGTTTTTAAAGCTTCAAAACACACCTGAGTGCCGGCAAGCCCGAATCGGCGTGTGACGGTTAATTCGGTTTTGGCTTCAATGAGCTGGGCAATCATTTCTGAAAGCAGTCGGCTTTCCATGAAATTTTTTGATCCCACCACAATGGGGTCCGAGGCCCAAGCAGGAAGGGAGAAGGAACAGAGAAGAACAAGGAATCCAACCATGCTTCCCTGACGTGTCCTCCCTGTGATCTGACGGCCTTGACGGATGTTCATGCTCGGTCTATCACCCTCGCTGAGCGTGATAATGCTGAATAAGCGAGTGAACATAGGATGTGGCAGGGGATTGGAGGAGTTCCTGGGGGCTCCCGACCTGATGAATGTGGCCCTCTTTTAGGATGGAAATTCGGTCGCCCAGGCGGAAGGCTTCCGACATATCATGGGTGACCAGGACCATCGTTTTTTGCAATCGGGTTTTTAGTGAGAGAAATTGATCCTGGAGGTCATGGCGAGTGAGCGGATCTAAAGCACCAAATGGTTCGTCAAGTAAGACAATGGGAGGATCGGCAGCAAGGGCCCGTGCTACGGCCACACGTTGTCGTTGTCCGCCAGAGAGTTCAATGGGATAACGTTCGGCAATCTGCGCGGGATCCAGGTTCATGAGTGGTAATAGTTTGTTGACTTGTTCGAGTTGTTGTGTCGGGGACCATCCCAATAATTGCGGGACGAGGCAGACGTTTTGCCGGATGGTCCAATGTGGGAAAAGGCCTCCGTCTTGGGGTACGTACCCAAGACGCCGACGCAGTTGAATGGGGTTTTGAGAATCGGATGATTCGCCTTGAATAAAGACTGTGCCGGTCGTCGGTTCCGCCAGGCGATTCAGGAGCCGCAATAACGTAGTTTTTCCCGACCCGCTCTCACCAATAAGCGCCATGGTTTCCCCTTCCTGCACTCCCCAATCAATCTTTTGAAGGGCATAGGTGCCATCGGGGAATTGTTTACTGACTTGATGGAATTCCAATGCCAAGGAGTTCATGTGGGCTGGTTCCTTGGTGCCGAATAGAACCAAGTATCCATTGGAATGCGATGAAGACTTTTCATCATCGGGATGGACTGGTGGGAAAACACCTTGGTCAGGATACCAGGGTTGAGGAGGAGAGACCAGTCAAGCTGCCGCCATCCATTTCTGTCGTTGCCTAAGAAGTCTAACCATACGTCGGAAATGTACCAGTCGTCATGGAAAGGTTTTTGGGGAGGCAGCCTTGGATTTCTGTAGAAAGAAGACAACCTACAGGCTACCTTATCTTGCAGTGAACGTCGAAAGGTTCCTAGGCGAGTTCTCCTTGTTCCCAATATGTTCTTGAATAACTGTGTGCCTCTCCCCCCGTCGTTGAAAGCCATCCTGTTTGACGATTCATATTGAATTGAAAATTCAACGGTTCCTGGTCCCAATGAGAGGCATGTGTGCTTTTTCGCTCATGTCGATCTGTGCGTTTTCGCTCGGTAATCTGATAATGGTGGTATCCAGTTGTGCTTCTTGATTGTAAGGACTGAATTTTATAGAGGAATTTTTAAGCCCTCATTTTCGAATCTCAGGTATAACGGTTGCAGAATTTTCCTGGCATTCCTCATCATTCTTATTATTTATTTCATTTTCTTGTGGTTCTTTACTAAGGAATAGGAGATTTGAATGAAAGGACATTTCCTTGAAAATAATCATCGTGGCTCTAACCCCAACGACAATATGGAATCGTTTCGCTGTTGTCGATGTGGTGGACTCATGAAAACCGAACCTGTCTTCGATTTAGTCGAAAATGAAATAGAATTCATAGCAGCTCGCTGCATTCAATGTGGTGACGTTGTGGATCCTGTTATTCTCATGAATCGATCAGGAAAAGTAGCTTTGAGCAGTAGTAGTGGGAGGGCACGGCATTGAATCTTCTTATGTCCTGGGGAGGATAGGGATTTAAAATGCTAACGGACGGCTGTCATGTTTGGAGACGAAAGGGAGGGAAACTGTCCTGTTAGTAGAGTGGTATCTGGCCAGTAGCTGATCTGTATAAACCGGCTTTTCGGTGAGTCGCAGAGTCGATGATATTAGTTTGGTTTTTTCTATTCGCCTAAACAATACACTCCCGCCATCAGTCTCAAGATCGCTGTTGCGTATACAGCCCCACCATAAAAACTCATTTTCCGTTTACCGTGTTCTTTTTGGTTTCATCCCGAGGGAAGGGCCTACCTGTAAAGCAGGTAGATATTAAGAAATCTGGATGAAATATGAAATCCTCGAACGGGAGAATTCAATACCCAGGAACTCCTCCGAGCGTATGCTGGTTTTTTGAATGCCTCCAGACTCAAGTATCTTGCGTAATCCCTGGACCATGGCAGGTGGCCCCACAACATAATAGATTGCCGTCTCCATATCCTTGACATATTTCTTGAGCATGACCGGATCAATGCGACCGGTCTCACCTTGCCAGTCTTTGCGGCCTACATTTAGGTTCGTGATTGTTCCGATACATTTAAAAGAGTGATTGTCTTGTTGGAGGGATTGCAATTCCTGAAGGAAGGCCGCATCTTCCGGACGGCGATTCGAATATATGAGAATGAGAGGTTGCGAAAATTTGTTCCGGGCTGCTTCGACCAACATACTTCGAAAAGGTGTAATCCCGATTCCGCCTGCGAGAAAGACCACAGTTCGGGAATCGTTGTTCTGCATTGTGAATTGTCCGAATGGACCTTCCATGTCGACCGTCGATCCCAGGGGCATGTCCCTCAACATGCGTTTAAAGGCGGTGTCCCGAAGACGTGTGGCGACCATAAGCTGTTGTTCGGAAGGAGCGCTGGCAAGAGTAAAGGCACGTGAATGGCCTTGGGGTTCCGTTGTTGAAAGATTCGGTAATGAGAGATCAATAAACTGACCGGCTTTGAATGTGAACGTTGAGGGACGATCAAAATAGAAGGCCATTGTACCTCTGGCGACTTCCTGACGCTTCTTTAATGTCACGTGGTGAATGGTTGGTTTGCCGGGATGTTCCATAAAGATTGCTCCTGAGCAAAATAAGGAGAAAATTCTTTTAGCATAATGGCTAGTCATCGCAGGCGTATTGGGGGAATGCCGTGCTGACGTCATCCTATCGTTTTGGCACAGGGTTGAGTCAATTCATTTGCCTATTAGACAGGTCATTCAGTTCTATGGTTGAATCGGCTCAATCATAAGTGGAAAGACTATGGAACGAATTGAACGAAATTACCGGGCACTATTGAATGTCGCAATTGTGCTCAATTCACAACGGGACACCAATAGTCTCTGGCAAGCTATTATCGAACAGATTGAACATGTCATGCCTTGGGCACGGGCGAGTGTGACTCTCTACGATCGTGAATCGGACGGGTTTCGATTTTATGTTGTGGCAACTCATTTGGCGAAGGTCGTGCTTCAACGTGATTCCCTGATTCCGCGGGTGGGGAGTGGAATGGGTTGGGTTTTTGAACACAAAACGATACATGTCCGTCCGGATCTCAAACGGGACCAGGTTTTTCTGGAAGATCCCTGGTATGTGGAGGAAGGACTGGGGCGAATGATCAATCTGCCGCTGTTAGTGAGAGACAAGTGTTTGGGAGTGTTGAATCTCGGGAGTGTCGATCCGGGGAATCCTGACCCCGATACGATGGAGTTTTTGGCTCAGGTGGCCATGCAAATTGCCTATGCGATCGATCATGTGCGGGCTTATGAGGAAATCAATCTGTTGCGTCAGCAGTTGGCACGGGAAAATGTCTATCTGGTCGAGGAACTCAAGCTGACGAAACACTTCGGGGCCATGGTGGGACGAAGCCAAGTATTTCAGCATGTGTTGGAACTTGCGCGCGAGGTGGCGCCCACGACGGCGACCGTCTTAATCACCGGGGAGACGGGAACGGGGAAAGAACTTCTGGCTCAAGCCATTCATGATTGGAGCTTGCGTGGGGACAAGCCATTTATTCGAGTCAATTGCGCGGCTCTCCCGGCAGGATTGGTAGAAAGTGAATTGTTTGGTCACGAACGTGGAGCCTTTACCGGGGCAGATTTCAGGCGTGAGGGGCGATTTGAGTTAGCTCATGGCGGGACCTTGTTGTTGGATGAAATCGGGGAACTTCCTTTGGAGACCCAAGCGAAATTGTTAAGGGTAATTCAGGATGGAATGGTTGATCGTGTGGGTGGCAAACAGTCCATCCCGGTTGATATTCGTTTGATGGCCTCGACCAATGCTGATCTGCCTTCCGCCATTGAACAAGGCCGTTTTCGTGCCGACCTCTTCTATCGGCTTCATGTATTTCCGATCACTATTCCTCCGCTCCGTGCCCGGCCGGAAGATATTCCAGAACTCGCGCATCATTTTCTGGAACACTATCGGATTAAACTCAAGCGGCCATGTGAAACGATTGAGCCGGACTCTTTGGAGCGGCTTATCCGATATGCCTGGCCCGGCAACATTCGAGAGCTGGAGAACGTTATTGAGCGGGCGGTGATTCTCTCACACCAGAAGGTATTGTGCATCGACGAACGGCTCTTGATTCCCAACAGTGGTGCCCTTGCAACTAAGGCCCCTGCGGGGTTAATCGATTTTGAACGGCAACATATTCTTCAAGAGTTAGCCTCTACTAATTGGCAAATCGAAGGAGAGGGCGGAGCGGCCGGACAACTCGGTTTGGCCCCAAGTACGCTCCGCAGTCGGATCAAAAAGTTAGGTCTTCAACGACCAAGCAGCAAGACCCTCCCAAAGTAGTCGTAGATCTTCCTTCTCTTGATTGTCCGTCTTCACTCCTAGGATTTGTCCTCCACGATGCTTCGTGGTTGTAGCCCACGAACTCTCACCTATTTTCGTGGGTCAAAAAATACTTTCGCTTTTTATTGGAAAAACGGAATATAACATATTGTTTTATTTGTTTATTTAGCTAATTAAGTATCGTGAAGCATTGGCGTAGAAGATGCATCATAATGAATGTGTAAGAAAATTTTCCTGTTAAACAAGGAGTTCCCAAATGACTATTTCAGGGCCACAGAGATCAAACGACACTCGAACATAGAGCAATATTACCCGTGATAGTTTCCTTGATCTCTTTGATGATTTTGGCGATAGGTGTTTTGGTTTCGGCCACTTCAGTGTGTTCGCAGCCGAGGAATCAAACGAACGGCATCATGAATTCCTTCCCGGAGACCGGATCCTGCTTGCCATGGTCGAGGAAATCAGAGGCGGCCAAGCCAGAGTCCGTACCGGTGAGATGCAATCCCGTTATCTGCCGTTGAATGTACGTAAAGACAAGGGATTGCCGGAGCTGAAAAAGGGTGATCGTGTGGAGATTACTGTCAATGAACAAAATCTGATCGTCGATATACATTTGCTCGGGGAAACTGATCACCACCGGATCATACGTGGTGTACTCGCTCAACCACTTATTACCGGACATGAAAAAGCTGTGATTCGAACGGAAGATGGGAAGGAGGAGTCTCACTTCGTACGGCCTCTCGCCAGGAGCAAGGTGGCTTCTGTTCCAGTGGGTGCCCATGTGGTTTTTCTCCTCGATGAACGGCAAGTGATTGCCGATGTCATGTATGGTAGCGCGGAGGCTGTCGTGGAGGCTCAGCAGCTGTGGCAAAGAAAATCGCCCCTCAAAGCGAGTTTCGAGAGAGTGACAGGCGTCATCCTTCAAACCTTAGATCACAATATAATCACCATTCAAACACATGAGGGTCATGCCCTCTCGTTTGAGGTCCGTCCGCTTGTTTTACAAAAACTCACCACGGTGCCTAAAGGCAACTTGATCGTGTTATTTGTGGATGACGAAAATAAGGTTACCGATGTGTCGACCTACGACACGGAACACCAACGGTAGGTCGGTGGGTACGGCTTAAGCTCGTTTAAACAATTACATGAAAGGAGAGGACCATGTTGACACAAGGCATTCCGGTAGGCGGCTTAAACACGATAGCACAAATCGTCGCGACCAATACTTTACAGTTTCATGCTCATCAAAACGGCTTGGCCATCGCGGTAGCGTTACTTTCGACGCATACGGCCGGTTCCCCGGTGGTGGATGAACAAGGACGTTACGTTGGCTTTATTAATGAGTTCGATGTCATGAGAGCTCTTGCGGCAGGGAAAGATCTCGGCAAGCTTGTCGCGGAAGACATCATGCGAACAGATCAGCTGGCCGTGACGCCCTCAGCAAGGATCGCGGATGCTGCGAGGAGAATGGAAGAGCATCATGTCTTCAACCTGCCCGTGGTCGACCGAAACGGGGTCGTGGCCTATTCGGTCTCGCGGCATGATCTCTTGCGGGCATGGATTGGCCTGGGCGTCGGTATGGGACTTGACCCCTAAGCCTCGGACCCATCTTTTTCAGGTACGAACAGGTAGGAATAACGGGCCATGTACTCACTCAATTATCAAGTGGTACATGTTCAGCTAGAAAAAACACCTTGATGAATTGGAATTGGAGAAAGTCCCTGTTGATGATGAGGCTTCAGAATCTTATCCATTACCAATTAAGTGAAGGCCTGACGGAACAAGAGTTGGCAGAAGATTTTGGCGTGTCCAAGTTTACAATCCATAGGATTCTTAAAGGCAGAGATCCGAAGAGTCCGGATATCTGGAAGAAATTGGCTCGCTACTTTCACAGGGATATGAATCTCTTACGTTTCGGTAAACTCGCCCTCGCGACATCCACAGATGAAAGACGAAAATCGAGCTGATGGTCCTCAGCCGTATCGAAAGGTGCCGATCCTCTCATGGACTCAAGTTCGCCATGTCGTGGAAGGCCAGGACTCACTAATTTTTCTTGGCTGCTGGACAAGGGATGGTGGAAACCGAACTCCCGGGAGCGCGGGTGTTCGCAATGCACGTTGAAGATGATTCCATGGAGCCTTGTTCCATGAAGAAGGAAATCATCTTTGTGAATCCGGACCTTCGAACCCAGTCTGGCGATTATGTGGTGGTCTTGGATCAAATGGCTGAGGCGGATCATGGTTGTCTTAGGCAGCTCAAACGGATTCAGAAGCAATATATTTTGCAACCACTCAACCTTCAATACAAGGACACGCCTCTCACGAGTCACCAGAAGATTGTTGGACGGGTGGTCCGCCTTCGGATGAATCTGTAAACTCTTTGTTGGATGGATTGATGCCGCCATCCGATCAATGATGATTCGTGGAAAGGGAGGAAAACCACCTGAAATACTTGAATACGGACAGGTCAGACGTGGAGTGAATTCAACATCCTGTGCAAATGCCATGAGATTGTGCAGCTATTTAAGAACTACCAACAGCAGAGGTGAACCATGAGCACGCGGCAACAATCTTTAACAGTTCATGACGTCCTCATCACCCTGGGGCAATCCCAAGGTTTGCCCGCGAACCCGAAGCTTACCAGCTTCTCCTTTATTGGCAGCGTTGAAAAAAGTGGGAACGGCACATATTTATGCCGATACGGCAAGCCAGGAAGAATTAGATGAGGTTTTGACGGTTGATCGGAGACCATACTTGAAGAGATCGATGGCAACACCGTCAACCAGCCGCTGATGGCCAAGGTCATCAAACAGTATCTCGAACAGAACGACCCGGCCGAATGGGCACAGCACCTTCGCGAACAAGAGCCAGAATTTTCGCAGGGGGACCTCCTCCCGTTGCTCTATAGCATTGTCTGCGGGAGGATCGGCGCCGACATGGTGCGGGCCTTCGCGAGCGGTCGTTCGTGGGAAGTGAGTCTACAGCTCCATATGGGGTTGGTACACGATTTGGAAAAGGCGAAGGAGATTGGCCGTTCGTTGCGACGAATGGTCTCTAGCGCCTTCGTGAAAGTTCCGTTTGCTCCTCATGCGCCGATGTGTTTTCTGATTGCGCGGGACTTGGAAAACGA
>CAWAXJ010000022.1:0-17152 GCA_963785905.1 uncultured Nitrospirales bacterium | reverse complement strand
TGCGCTTATGGAATTATATCTGTATTGAAGCCAGGGGAAAATGGCTTTGTACAAGACATGACAAATTGGCTGTTGGGAAATGTTTTCAACCAGGAAGGACTTATAAAATATCGAAGCTCGTCCATAAGGGGGACAGGTCGTGCCATAGTTGAACGAGCGTTTCAACTTGGTTTGATCTCTGAGACAGATATGCAACAAGCTCGCCCGCCCTTTTCAATTGAGTTCGAGATGCTGCCTTTGGACAAAGCAGCTGCACAGGCGAGCGAATCCTATGGGCCCATTTGGCATGATTTGGCCTGGTATGTAATTAAGAACGCATACCACGGATTCTTTGAACCTAAAAAAGAAAAAATCTCAAGTTCCCACTCCGAATCTGAATTGATGCACCCCCGGCTGAACGTTTCTGAGATCGAGTATGTGCTATCTGAAAAATTAGGGACTTTAACAGAACAAGAAAAAGAGACATTGAAAAATGACCTAGCACTACGTCATCAAGAACGAATAAAGTGGGAAAATTTAAACCCGTCTTTTCATTTGAAGAACGTAGCCAACTTCTGGACTTAATTGCTAAGGCAAAACCAGAAAAGGCAGCAGGGCAGAGAAAGTCAGTACAAGCAGAATATTATGGTGATGCAGCCCAAGTACTTGAAAAAGCCAGGGAAATACTTGGTTTTGATATCGGCCCACATCAGTTGGCCCTCTCGGCCGCGTATAAATTCATTGAAGATCTAGGATGGACAGCACAAACTTTCACAGGTCATCCAAATGGCGGACAAGAAGGCGAAATATTAGGAGCAGATTTAGCCATAACAAGAGAGCACTGGATGGCCAGCCACGGTTCGCGTTCAAAGATCATGAGTTTTGGTGAAAAATACGTTTGGGCTGCCGTCCATCACTTGCAGGGCTATTTTTCTGACTACATCGAGCACAGTTCATTTGGCGGGGATAGGAAGCCAGTTTCGGATTATACCTTAGTCGAAGATTTTCCAAATCCAGCCCAGCTAATCGAACCGAAATATTCTTCAAACAATAGTCGAAAGAAATTTATTGTTCCCTGTGCTCTCTCACCTGCTGCTCCTGAGATATCCGACGATTTGAATTAGGAATTTCAAGGTGGGTTCAGGAAGCAGAAATTCCCGATTTGTCAAAGATTATATTTCCTGATGCAAGTTTTACAAAGCATTTGGTTGAAAACCGCGAGATGACTCTCATTATTCCTTCATGAGTATCGGATGATCCGACTGGGCTAGCAAGTATCCTGTTATGGCTGCATATGTTCATAATCGAGCACGACGATTTGCCGAAGTTAAAAGCCAACCTGATACCGGACAACTGTTTCCTTAGGGATTTAATGGCGGAAATGGAATCTGGATTGACCACTAGGGTAGAATGTAATTGCTATATCTCCCCCAGAGACGTGATTGTCCAAAATTGGAGAAGGGAGATAGAACCGCAAATTGCTCTCAGTGTAGTAAGCAGCGGAAAGCTGGAATCAATCTGTCTTTCCAAGTGTGTTTGTGAGGTGACTGCAAGATCCACCGAACATGGTGCACGTCATTTCACTTTACCGTCAAAGATACTCAGAAACGGTTTGGGTATAGTATCAGGTGATGGCAGCCAATATTTCGATGCTCAGGATAACCTAGTCGCTATCAACACGGACGCAGGGAGTGGGTTTAAGGACTCTCAAGACAATCTTTATGTAGATCGTCAGAAACTGCTCGAATCCACGAATGCCAAGAATAAAGTACCCATTTGGTTTTTTCGGTTTGATCGACAACAATCCACCAAAGGCTTTTTCTATTGTCGGGTGAATCCGAAATTCGCATTACTATCTCTTTTATCTACAAAAACGGCACACTCTCGGCAATTTAATTTTGCTCCAGATATCCACATCCATGATTTTCTCTGGAGCGAAGATACCGGCTTGCCGGTGGATTGCTTTGCCGAAAAGGATGTGGAGGTCAAGGCCGAGGAAGTCTTCCGCCATATCTATCGTGCCTATCCCACAGTGCCTTCGCCGTATTTCAGTGCGCATGCCGCAGTGTGACCGGCGAAGCGCACCCAACACACCCTCGATTTGCAAGATCGCAAGTTTGTCCGCGCAGCGCCTGCCGGCCATGAAGCCCGGTGAGTTTGAGGAGATTATTTCCCAACTGCTCGCCGGAATGGGCTTTGAGATGGTCTAGGTCAACAAGCTCATCGCCACTCCACTATTTTCACCTATTGAGAGCCTTCGCAATACAACACACCATGGCCATTATATTCCAGGAAAAAGGTCAGCTATCCGTCGTCAAGTTTAGGAGAGACGTTCCGAAGATGAGTAAAACGTACAGAAGGAACAACCAGTTCTCTTTTTGAATCATTTTCTGACTGAACACCGAACAATCCATCTTCATCAGCGTTCAACAATGACACACTTCATCATCACATTTTTGACCAACCATTCACTCAAACCTGATCATTGCCCATGATTTCCCAACAACAATGCCAAAACGCCACGATTCTCATCGTGGATGACCAAATAACCAATATCATGCTCTTAGAGAGCATTTTACAAAATGCCGGATATACTCATGTTCATTCCATTCAAGACCCCTCTCAAGTTGTGCCCCGGTTCAAAGAACTGGATCCAGATCTCATTTGTCTCGATATCCACATGCCTCAGATCAATGGCTTTCAGGTTATGGGACAACTCAAAATTATTCACAAGCAAGCCTACCTGCCCATTTTGATATTAACATCGGAAGAGGACCGGGAAACCCGCCTTCGCGCATTAGAGTCAGGGGCTAAAGACTTCCTGATTAAACCATTTGACAAAGCGGAAGTTTTGATACGAATCCGCAATTTACTGGAAGCCAGTCTTCTCAACAAAACGGTTTCCCAACAAAAGGAAACTCTCGAAGAAACCGTCCGGATTCGCACAAAAGAACTGAAAGAAACCCAGTTTGATGTCGTGCACCGCCTCGCACGCGCAGCCGAACATCGCGACAATGAAACCGGCAGTCATATCGTTCGTATGAGCCATTTTGCGGTGGTCTTAGGACGCGCTTGCGGCATGGCCGAAGATGAATGCGATGTATTATTTCACGCCACCCCGATGCATGACGTGGGAAAATTGGGGATTCCTGACCGGATTCTGTTAAAACCCGGAAAATTGGATCCAGAAGAATTTGAAATCATGAAACAACATACCGTCATCGGAGCCCAACTGCTCGCCAACAGCCACTCTCCCGTCCTGCAAATGGGGGAAGTGATCGCCCTCACTCACCACGAAAAATGGGATGGTTCCGGGTATCCGAATCGCCTTTCCGGTGAGGACATCCCCTTGGTCGGTCGAATTTGCGCGATCGCCGATGTCTTCGATGCCCTCTCATCCAAACGGTGCTATAAAGATCCCTGGCCCCTCGAGAAAACCCTTCACGAAATCCATTCCCTTGCGGGGAAACAGTTCGATCCCCACCTGGTGAGCGTATTTAACGAGTTGCTGCCCGTGATCCTCGATATCCAACGAATTCACACGGATGTGGAGATTGCAAAGTTCGACTTCGTGCAAGCCACCTGCCACGCCTAAGTCACTCGCTTCAACCCGGTATTCTCCCCCTCATCCTTTCTGGTCTGTGCCTCCGTCTCTGACCGTGGGTCTTCTTATTTCCAGTGAGTGAGGATGACCCGCAAATCGTCTCCAGCCGTATCCTTCGCGCCCTCAGACGCACGGATTGACGCTTGTCGATTCTGAAGAATCAGGCAGGAGCAACGCGAGAGAAAGGCGATACATATACAGGTTCAGGTCCGGGTACCAGACCCTCTTCGCCATTTCCTTTTCACTTTTTCCTTCAATACAGATTACGTTCCAAAAATCCGATAACCTCAGAGGAGGCATGTGCGTATTCCCTTAGGTCTGTGCGAAATGTCCGTGAACCGTCCGGAGTGCGGCATTTCGATTGACTCTCACTTACACACTCATGCTTTAAAAATTACGGTCATCTTGAACATTTGGGAAATGTTGACTTCGACTGGATCATCCCCTTTGATTGGACGCCTCACACCCCTAGGTATGGGTCACCCAGTAAAGTGAGGAAAGGTTATTCCATTTGATGAGAAAAACTGACGCCGAACTCTACAGAGAATCTCTATTCCCTATGACCTTCGGTCCGACAGGACACCGTGTTATTTGGTTCGTGTGGTTTCTTGTATTCCTCGGAATGCTCCTTGGGGTTGTCACCCTAGGCCTGACGAGATACACCCTCTTTGAGGTACAAACCAACAAAATCGTTGCGATGGAAGCAGGAGCGTTACAGGGGGAAATGGGTAACGCGCTGAATCATCTCGGTGTGCAAGCGGTGAAACAGATTGAAAACACGCTGGAAAATCCTGTTGAGAGCACACTCAACCCCGATCCGTTTCTATCCTACGTGCAAGCGTTGAATGAGCGAATGGACCAATACCCAACCGGAGACGCACACGAAATTTTGAGCCAAATGTTACAAACCGGTCAGCGCCTGCAAACCTTGGGCGACCAGGTGAGAAAGTGGGTCCAACATTCCCGGCCAATCTTGAAAGACCTGCAGTCTCAACAGACCATAAAAACGGCTCGGGAACGGTTGAAAACCGTGGGGACTCATATTCAAACCTGGGAAGAAAAGACACGCCTCGCGCACACTATGGCCTACCGCAAGGGGAAACAGGCCCCTCCTTCGGACACGCTGGTGAACGCCGATGACGTGCTTGCTCATCAGATTCGCCAGGCCGCCCTTGGCGTGTCGATTATTCAGACAGAATTGGGGAACCTGTCCGTGTTATTGGAAACCCTATATGGCGAACGCAATCCCGCTCTACTCGTGGATTTAAAAGATAACCAAATAAAACAAAATTTGACGCGGCTCTCGATGGGAATGAATATGCTGGCAGGAGACTCGCTCACTCCCAACAACACCGTTCAAAAGATTCTACTGGACTTAGGATCCATCTTATTTGGCCAAGGATTTTTAATAGACGAGGCCCATCAAACCGTTCGGCTGGGCTCCGGAGGACTGTATCGTTTTAAACAGAACTCTCTACGTCTGGAGGTGGAACGTGCGGAATTTTCACTAAGCCTGGAAAGCATAAAAAAACAGATGGGTGAGGCCCAGCTGTCATTCGCCAAACTGGCGTCCCAACAAACCCAAGACGTGACAAACAAATTCGAAAACTCCTTCGCGCAAAGCTGGAGGTTCATGTTGACCCTCAGCCTGATATGTGTAGTCGGGTTTTTGTCAACCGCATGGATGATTTCCCGGTGGATTCACAAACAATTAACGCTGTTAGAGACCTCCAAAAACCAGGCCGAGGCCGCCGCGCAAGCCAAATCGCAATTTTTGGCCACCATGAGTCATGAAATCCGCACCCCGATGAACGGGGTGATTGGTATGACCGGCCTTCTGCTGGAAACCGACCTGACCGCCCACCAACGCCAGTTGGCCAACACCGTGCGCTCCTCCGGCGAAACCCTCTTAACCCTCATTAACGACATTCTCGATTTCTCCAAAATCGAAGCCGGCAAATTAGAGTTCGAGACAATTGATTTCGATCTGCGCACCACCCTGGAGGATACGCTCGACCTGCTGGCCGGGCCTGCGGGCACCAAACAGTTAGAACTCGTGGGGCTGGTCTCCGCCACGGTGCCCACCGCTCTGCAAGGCGATCCCGGCCGCCTGCGGCAAATTCTCATGAATCTGGTGGGCAATGCCATTAAGTTTACCCCCCGCGGCGAGGTCGTCGTCCAGATACAGGGCCTCGAGGAAACGCCCGACACCGTGACCCTGCGCGTGGAGGTCCGCGATACCGGCATCGGCATCGCGCCGGAGGCTCAAGCCAACCTCTTTCAACCCTTTTCCCAGGCCGATAGTTCGACCACCCGTCAGTTTGGCGGCACCGGCCTGGGCCTGGCCATCTCCAAGCAACTCGTCGAACAGATGGGAGGCACCCTGGGGGTGGAGAGCAGCCCGGGCCAGGGCAGTACCTTTTGGTTTACCGCCTGTTTCACCAAACAACCCGCTCCCGCCCCGACCCGTACCCCCGGCAATATCCGCCTCGTGGGGCGGACCGTCTGCGGGGTCGACGATCACCCCACCAATCGCCATCTATTGGCGCAATATTTTCAGGACTGGTGCATGACCGGCTCCCTGGCGGCCACCCCCACGGACGCCCTGGCCCTTCTCCGACAGGCCGCCCACCGGGGCAAGCCCGTCGAACTCGCCATCGTCGATATGGAAATGCCGGAGATGGATGGGCTGCAGTTAGCCCGCACGATTAAAGCCGATCCGACGATCGCGGCCGTGTGCCTGGTGCTGCTCACCTCCCTGGGAAGGCAGGGCGATGCCCTGGCCGCGCAGGAAGCCGGGTTTAGCGGCTATCTGACCAAGCCGATCCGGAAAGGCCAGTTACAGGCCTGCCTGGAAACGGTGTTGGGCTATGAACCCCTGGACCCCACCGCCGGCCCGCGCCCGTTTCTCACTTCGCAGCAGGTAGAGGTATGGCGTCGGCAGAAGACCGCCCGCATTCTGGTTGCCGACGATCACCATGTGAATCAGCAATTGGCGGGCATGTTGGTGGAACGGCTGGGGCACCGGGCCGACGTGGTGGCCAATGGGCAGGAGGCGATCGAGGCCCTCTCCCGGATTGCCTATGATGCCATTTTGATGGATTGTCATATGCCCGAGCTGGATGGGTACGAGGCCACCCGGGCCATTCGCCAGGCCGAAGGCCCGACCCGCCATACGCCCATTATTGCCATGACCGCCAACGCCATGACGGGGGATCGGGAAACCTGTCTCGCCGCCGGAATGGATGAGTATCTCAGCAAACCCATTCGTACAGAAGAGCTGGCTCGTGTGTTCGCCAAATGGCTCCCTCAGCAGGCCCACGAAACCTCGCCACAGGACAAAGCCCCTCCCTCGGCTGTCCTTCCACCTCCTCCTCCCCCATCAGTAGGGTATGCCACCCTCAACGCCCAGACCTTGAGGGAACTGGAAGACCTGGGGGGAAGGAAGTTTCTCCAAGCCCTGATTCAGAAGTTTGTGGAAGATGCCCTGCAGTGCGTAACCCTCATTGAGCAGGCTTTGGACGCCCACAATATCCACCAGTTACAAGAGGCCACTCACGGACTGAAAGGGATTGCCCGAAACATGGGGGCGGATTCGTTGGCGCAGTTAGCCGTGAATATCGAAGCCATTTGTCAATCGGGTAACACCGACGGCATGACAGAATGGAGCCCCAGAATTCAAACAACGTTTCAACAAACCCGCCAGGAACTAGAGGAAGTCTTAAGAAACCCATAACGAGTAAGATGCCCTGATCACCGGAGTCTCCTTCTTTCTTTTTAAACATTCCTCTTCGGTTCGGTGCGGCCTGCTTCCCTCATCCCTCCCCTTGGTTCTTTTCAATTCGGTGAGCTAGACTGCCCCTCGATTCGTCCCCAGCCGTCCAGAGAGAGCACTTTCCCATTCTTAACCAGGTAGGTCAGGATGATGAACCCTGTTTCTTCCCGCTCGCCTCACCATATCCTCCGTGGTCCATATGTGCCCATGAGTATGGCCGCCTGTCTGATTGTGGTGATGGATCTTATGACCCCCCTCGGTATAGCAGGAGGCGTGCCCTATATCGTAGTCGTGCTTCTTAGTCTGCGGCACCCCAATCCCTTACCTTCCCCTTTGGACCGCCATGGGATGTTCGACACTCACACTCATTGGACTTTGCTTTTCCCCTTCCATAGAAGAATGGGGAAACGCGATTGCCACTCGATCCTGGGCCTTATTGGCTATTTGGACCACCGCCTTTTTAGGTCAATTTCTCCAACAGCAAGCTGGAACCATGGCGGAGTGGGAAAAGACTCGCGATTTAATCGAACGAGTCTTCACTGCATCGCCCGATCACATCTCCATCATCGATTCCGAATACCGGTTTCGACGGATCAACAGAACCTTTCACACTGTCCACCAACTCTCACCTGAACAATTAATCGGAACCCATGTGGCTGATGTATTTGGTGAACGGACATTTGCTCACGCTATCAAACCGAATCTGGATCGGTGTTTTCGTGGGGATGAGGTCAGCGATGAAGCCTGGTTTCCATTTCGAGACGGGAAGTCCCGGTATATGGCTGTCACTTACTTGCCATTGGCCCCCGCAGGCAAGCTGGGGCACGAAATCATGGTTATTAGCCGGGACCTCACTGCCCGAAAACAATTTGAAGATGCTCTGCATACCAGTGAACATCGTTTACGGACTATTCTTGACAGCATGCCTAACTTTGTTGGAATCGGGACGGTGGAAGGAGTGGTCCTGGATTGCAATATGGCTCCGCTCCAAATGGCGGGCGTGAAAAGAGAAGACGTAATCGGAAAATATTTTATTGACTCCTACTGGATCAATCATTCCCCACAAGTTCAGGAACAGGTTCAACAGATCCTTCTGCGCGTGGCACAAGGAGAAACGGTTCGGGCGGATGTTCAAGCCCGGATGGGAGATAATTTGCTCATCACCGTTGATGCCTGGTTTATCCCCATACGAGATGCCACGGGACACGTCGTTCAAATTGTCCAATCCGGGGTAGATGTCACAAGCCGGAGAATGGCAGAGCACTCGCTCCAAAAATCACAGCAGGAATTTCACAATTTAGTGGATTCGCTTGAAGGGATTGTCTGGGAATGTGACTTCCCCTCCTATCAATTTACATTCGTGAATCAGCAGGCAGAACGTCTCCTGGGATTTCCTATTGAACAATGGCTGACTGAGCCAAATTTTTTCTGCAATCACCTCTCGAAGACCGATCAACAATGGGTTGCCGACTATTGCAAAGAAGCCACCCTTCGGAAGGAAAACCATGAAATTGAATACCAGTTTCTTTGCGCCAACGGAGAATTGGTCTGGCTGCGGGATCTGGTCACCGTGGTGGTTGAACATGACCAACCCGTCAAAGTACGTGGGGTGATGTTTGATATCACTCATCTGAAGGCGGCAGAAGAGGCCCTTCGGAAAAGTGAGGAACGGTTTCGGACCTATTTTGAAACCGGACTGGTGGGGATGGTCATCTCGTCAGTGGACAAGAGTTTCCTGGAAGTGAACGATCGCATGTGTGACCTGCTTGGTTGTTCCCGGGACACAGTGCATCAATATACCTGGGCACACTTCACGCACCCGGACGATCTTGCCGCCGATGAATCACAATTCTCCCAACTCTTGGCCGGGAACCTCCAATGTTATTCCATGGAAAAGCGATTTGTCCGACAGGACGGCCAGATTGTCTACACCAACCTGTATGTCAATGCCGTCAGAAACCCTGATGGAAAGGTCGAATACATCACCGCCATGGTCCAGGATACCTCCCAACAAAAAAGAGCGGAAGATGCCGTCCGAACTTCTGAACGGTTGGCGATGGCCACCATGAACGCCCTCTCGGCATATATCTGCGTCTTAGATGAAGCAGGAACAATTCTTATGGTGAATGACGGGTGGAAACAATGGGCTCAGGTACATGGAGGTCTTCCAGATCAAATTGGACTTGGCCAGAATTATTTTTCGTTTTGGAATCAAATGCCTAGAGGTAATAAAGAGGAAACCAAACGAGTGACGGCAGAAATCTTACGTGTGCTCACTGGGGAACAAATCGAGTATTCATACGAATACCCCATTTATTCTTCGACGACACATCAATGGTGCACCTGCCGGGTGACAAGATTTCCTGGTATCGGACCGTTGCGGGTGGTGATCGCCCACCAGGATATCACCGAACAAAAACAGGCGGAATGGCAGCTTCGAGATGCGGAACAATTTACCACCTCGATCTTGGAAAATCTTCCCAACATGGTCTTTGTCAAAGATGCCAAAAACCTTCGATTCGTCCGGTTGAATCAGGCGGGGGAGCGCCTTCTTGGATATTCCCGTGAGCAACTCATCGGCAAAAATGACTACGACTGTTTTCCTGAAGAGGAAGCCAATTTTTTTACTTCCAAAGACCGTTCGGTGTTGATCAAAGGAGAATTGATTGACATCCCGGAAGAACGCATTCATACCAAAGACGGAAAGGTTCGAGTTCTTCATACAAAAAAAGTGCCTCTCTTCGACGAGGATGGGATACCTCGATTTCTCCTAGGAATTTCAGAGGATATTACCAAACAAAAACTGGTGGAAAATGCCCTTCAAACAAGCGAATCGACCTTGCAAAGTTTTTTTGATAGCGCGCCCATGATGATGGGAATCGTTGAACTGGTCGACCGGGACATTCGCCATCTGTCGGATAACAAGGCTGCAACAGAGTTTTTCGACCTGATGCCCGACACCCGATTTAACTATTTTGTCAGTGCGCAAACGATTCCATCTGAGATCATCGATTTATGGATTACCCACTTTCGGGAAAGCCAACGGCAGGGAAACCCGGTCAGATTTGAATATGCGCACCCCTACCAGGGACGATGTCGATGGTTATCCACCACAGTGACGACCATTGGACTCCCGGCTTTTTCCCATCCGCGATTCGCTTACATTGTCGAAGACATTACGGAACGTAAAATCCTTGAAGACACGATCCGCACACATGCCGAGGAACTGGAAGCCGAGGTTGAACGACGAACCCTTCGCATTCACGAACTTGAACAACGCCGCATGCAGGTGGAAAAGCTTGCGGCTCTGGCCCAAGTCGCGGCGGGCATTGCTCATGAAATAAACAATCCGTTAGCAAGCATTGCCCAATCCATGGTGATCCTTCAACGAGCTCTACCTGAAGCCCACCCCAAATTCAAATACACCAGGAAAATCCAGGAGTGTATTGATCGAATCACCCATATTATTCAACAATTATATAAAATCTACAGACCCGACCCATCTATGCAGGCTCCTATCGATATCCGGTCAATCGTTCAATCTTCCCTGGAAATCATGCACCCTTTCGCCCAACAACAAGGCATTACCCTTACCTGCACGCTTCCCGATTATCCCGCCTCTGTTTCCATTACCCGGACAGACTTGATTCAAGTCTTGTGCAATTTGATTCAGAACGCGCTGGATGCCTCTTCACGGCACTCAAGCGTCGCGCTGACGGTCACCAAGCAACACGGCGCTTTGACGATCTGCGTCGCGGATCAAGGAATGGGAATTCCCTTGAATATTTCCTCTCATATTTTTGAACCGTTTTTTACCACCAAACAGGGGACCCAAAAAGGCGGGATGGGGCTGGGGTTGGCAGTATCCCGAAGTCTGGTCGAAGCGATGGGGGGCACTCTGAGCTTTTCCACCATATCGGGATCGGGTACCTCATTTATGATCATTTTCCCGGATCTCTCAGCGACAGACCCTCTTGAATCTCTATAAGAAAATCGTTTACAAATCCAACACTCAAATGTAACCAAGAACTCAGCCTCTTTTCCGAAAGGAATCCTGTATGCCCCTCACTCTGGGTAACATCCTTCTGGCCGACGACGAAGAAATCTTTCTGGAAGCCACTCAAGATCTCCTGCAGGAAGAGGGATATGACTGCCATACTGTTCGCAATGCCAAAGAACTGGGTGAAGCCTTGCATAGTGCATGGGATGTTGACGTCTTAATCACCGATCTTAATATGCCGGGTAACCGTGTGTTAGAGATGGTGAGAGAGATCCGATCGCAATCCACGCAACTCCCCGTGATCGTCGTCACCGGATACCCTTCCGTTCCTACCGCCGTAGAATCCCTTCACCTGCATGTGCTGGAATATCTCATTAAGCCCATCGACTACTCAGCGCTCTTGGCGGCAATCAAAGAAGGCTTGCAACAGAAGCAGCTTCTTCGCTCCGTGCAACGAGCCAGGGAAGAAGCCGAATCGCGAGTGGAACGTCTGAGCAAAATTGAGGATACCCTGAAAACCTGGGGCACCACCGTCCTCGATCCGGACATTGAGGAAATACTCCTGGCAAATTCCAAATTGAAAAAGCTAAAGGACCAATCGGACGGGAAGATGCATCATCTCGAACATGATTCACCTCCTCCCGATCCTTCTTCTATCTCCCCAACCGATTACTTTCATCTTCGCGAAGCCGTATTCGAGACGATTCAAATCCTTCAGAAAACCAAAAGCGCCTTTCGCTCTAAAGATCTTGCCGATCTGCGGAAAAAGCTAGAAAGTGTTTTAGCTCACACCAAAGACTCCCTCAAAAACCCCTCCCTCCCGACCAGCTAATTGTATTGGCAGTCCGATCATGTAACTCTTTGACCGAAAACACGTCTGCAATGTCGAGGCGCCGGCTTGGAAATCCCATGGTCTAGGCAGGAATACCATCCCAGTGCTGGTAAAATTGCCCCCGCCAAATTCTCCTCAATGTTCGCCTGTTTCCGTCCGAAAAGGACATTGACAACACTTCTTGTAGAAATACCGGCTCAAAGTCTGGCGGAGCAGGCCAGCTGTATGACCTTTTCCCCATGGCTAGGGACAAAAGATAGGGCTCAATCAATCGTGAGGCCCGATCACGATCAGTACCTGAAAACCTAACCTCACATGCCATTCGTTCCACTTCACTCAGACGCCCTGCGACTGGGAATGTACATCAAAATTGAGGGATCCTGGTTTAGCCATCCCTTTCCCACCAATTCGTTTAAAATCACAACGGTCAAGGATCTTGAAACACTTCAAGGACTCACCAAGATCAAGTTGTATTTTGATCCCGACCGTTCAGAGCTCAAATGGGGCCAATCCGAACCGATAGAGGCGCCTGTCCGGGAACCAGTCCAAGACTCCGAGGTGGCAGATCAAGGCCCCTCGGATGAGTCTTCCCCATTGGAATCCCCCTCCCAAGAGGAAAAGAAGGCTCCCGAAGATCTCATTCAGCGAAAAGTTGCTCAACATCATGCCTTTCATACCTATCAGGACCATTTGCAAAAAGTTGGTATTCAATTCCAAGAGGTCGTTCAGGAAGCCAAACACATCATGCAGGACGTCATCTCCGGCCGACCACGGGGACTCCGGACAGCACAGAAAATTGTGGGAGAGCTTTATGAAATTCTTGACGAAACGGACAACTCAAGAGCGCTTCTGAACCTGATTGGCTCGAACGAAACTAACGAGGAATTTTTTCTCCATGCACTCAATGTGTGTTCATTATCCCTCATGGTCGGGCAGGATTTGGGATTAACTCGCGAAGGAGACTGAAAAACTGGCACTCGGTGCGTCTGTTTCATGATGTGGGCGAACTCAAATTTCCGGCAGAGCAATTGTTACGAAAAGGGTCCATGTCTGCTTTCGAACGAAAAAACTTTTTAAGTTCCCATCCGAAATACGGGGAGGAAATGGTCAATAAATTGCCCAATTTTCCCTATGAAGCGAATGAAATGATTCGCCACCATCATGAACGTCTCAATGGGTCAGGATTTCCAGCGGGAAAAAAAGACGCGCAAATCAGCAAGTTTACCAAAATTGTCATGGTAATGGATGAGTATGACGAATTGTGCCATCACCCGGATCCCGCCAAATCGCTCATTCCCTCCGAGGCCTTGTCGTATTTGTACGTGAAATGTCGGCACACACTGTGGCATGACGCAGTCATCTCTTTGGTAAAACAATTGGGCGTCTACCCGCCAGGTTCGCTCGTTCATTTAAGTAATCAAAAAATTGGCATCGTCACGAGCGTCAATCTCGCCAACCGGCTCAGGCCCGTCATTCTCGTCTATGATGAATCCTCCTCTCCCGAGGAGCCGATTGTCCTGAACCTGGCTGAAGAGGATGAAGGGCTGTGTATCGTCAACGCAATCCGCCCCGTTGAACTTTCTCCAAAAATCAGAGAATGTCTCAACCCGCGTCGGATCATCAGTTACTTTCCCTCCGTCGCTTCCGGAGAATCCGGGGTGAGGACTCTGCAATCCCTCGCTTCTTCCTCCTAACTCTCTAAAAATTTCCCAGCTATTTTTTCGAAGCAACCAAAGATACCCCTCATTAAAAGAGGTCATCTACAAAGGTGAGGAGCGACCGAAAATCTGGCGAAACCAAGCCGACCATGTTTTCCCGGTATCGGAAGAAGACTCGGGATCGGGATACTCCACCCAGAGCTCCTGGTTACCCAGGTACCGGTCCCCAATAAAGATGCGTTGCGTTCGTAATTGTGTGTACCCTCTATCCTGCAACACCTGAATGAGACGGTGCAGGGCCTGGTCTTCTCTGGGAAGGGGATCGACCTGGATCTGAAGCAATTCATAGCGAAGATGTGCCTGAAATCCTCCTTCACCAGAAATAATATGGATTTGGCGGTTAAACCCACGGTCGCGATCATCCAACCCGGCCACGTGATGGGTACTGGAGTTGAAGGATGGGGAATTCATGCGCGTCGAATTATCATGCTATAGAGATCAGATGCTTGGCATAAGTGTAAAAAGGAAGTCAAGGCCGAGAGATCTATCTCGCGATGGCCTAACCCGTTTTTCCACTGATTCCAGTTGCATGTTCTGCCATATTTTTCGTATCGTGCATCTTAAGAAATGCTGTGGAATATTGTGTGTGGTGCACGCAAGTCTTTTCTCTTTACCATTAACTAGTTTATGCCAAGTCCCCTGACTCTTAAAAGCTCGGATGAACGTCCACAAAAAAACCGGGGACAAATCTTAGCTCTAGCCTTGCTTGTGGCCACAGCAGTGTTCATCGTGGACCTATTCCTCCCTATGGGAGTAGCTGAAGCAGTCCCTTATGTCGCCGTCGTGCTGATTGCCCTCCGGTCTCCGGAAAAAAATGATCCGTTGCGTCTGGCAGGGCTCTGTACCCTTTTAACGATCGTAGGGTTTTATCTTTCGCCTCCGGGAGCTGAGCCATGGATAGGTATGACGAACCGATCAATCGCCTTGTTTGCAATTTGGTCGACGGCACTTTTGGCCATGCAGGTGAGGGAGTCCGACTCCGCAACCCGTGACCAAAGCAATATGCTGACTGCGATTCTGTCCAATATGCCTGCAGTCGCCTTCAGAATTGACCGCGAAGGCATCATGCGAGAATCGATCGGCCGCGGTCTCGAACGTCTTGGGTTGAGGGACTTGACCTCTATTGGGCGTATCCCTTTAGAACCCCCGGATCCGATTAAACAACAGGTGAAAGAAGGAGCGGTAATCGATTCGGTGTTTTATGAAAGTCATGGAATTTTGCAGGGAAAGCCCTGGTGGTTTTTGAATTGCCTCTGCAAACTTGATGACGATCAAGAGGGTCTCATTGGGTTTGGTATTGATATCACAGACCGGAAACGGGCAGAGCGCCGGCTGGCCATGCACGATGCCATCGCAGACATTCTGACTACCGCGGCATGGTATCACAGATGCGTATCCCCAAATTCTCAAAGCCATGTGCGACACGCTGGAATGGAAAGTAGGGATCCTCTGGCGAATGGATTATCAACGTCAGGCCTTGGGAGCTGCCGCCATTTGGCCACCGGACTCTCCCCAGGCCCAAGCGATGTCTTCACCGAACCCCAATTGGGCGCTGACTCCTGATGTAGGACTGGCCGGGCAGGCGTGGGACATCCGTAAACCGATCTGGATCAATGACCTTGCCGACTACCCCAAAGACCCTCGAAACCAGACGGCACTGAAAGTGGGCCTTCACGCCGGATTCGCTATCCCCATTTGCCTAGGCGGGAATACCAGAGCGGTTCTCGAGTTTTTCTCTCCATTTCCTGAAGAAACCGATGATATGTTGCTTCAAAGGCTTTCGACTATCGGGTTTCAAATTGGCCAGTTAATCGAACGTGAACACAAAGAACGTCGATTGGCCACCCATCACAGCTTAACCAATGTTCTTGCCGAATCGCCGGGTTTAACTCAGGCCGCTCCCCTTATCCTTGAAGCCATTTGTGAAAATTTAGGGTGGGATCTCGGAGCCATATGGACAATGAACCCATCGAAACAGATCTTGCGTTGTATCAATATCTGGCATACCCCCCACTTAAACCTGGAAGTCTTTCAGCAGGCCTCACAAGACACGACCTTCGCCAGAGGGGTGGGGTTACCGGGTCGTGTGTGGAAAAGTGGGGAGCCGATCTGGATCACCGATGTGGTGTCTGACCCGAATTTTCCGCGTGCTGACGCTGCCGCACAAGAAGGTCTCCATTCCGGATTTGCCTTTCCCATTAAATCGGGAGTTGACATTGTTGGGGTTATCGAATTTTTCCACCGGGATATTCAAAAGCCCGACAAAGAACTCTTGTCCATGTTTGCATCCATTGGTCTTCAAATTGGCCAATTCATCCAGCGGACCGCTAAGCCTGCTCCTCATGGATCATCGTAACTCCGGTGAATCTTTTTTCCTCCCGATTCATGGGTAACCACCGTCATGAACGTGGTCGGACTTTTCCTTGTAGCATATTGGCCCCATAATCGGACGCGCCTCTTTCACTCCTGATGAAAAAATATGACCGCTAGTCATCCAATGCTGTCATGGGTTCATGGCCTCCATTTCAATAATCTTCGGGGAGATTTGTATGGGGGACTGGTGGCTGCCGTGGTAGCCCTTCCATTGGCCTTAGCGTTTGGCGTCACATCAGGACTCGGAGCGATTGCGGGTCTATATGGAGCTATTTTTGTGGGGTTTTTTGCGGCTCTCTTTGGAGGAACCCCGGCTCAATGTTCAGGACCCACCGGCCCCATGACTGTCGTCATGGCCGGAATTATTTTGAAATTTTCAGATGAACCGGCCTTGGCCTTTACGGCGGTCATCCTGGGGGGGGGATTTCAGGTATTATTTGGACTCCTCGGATTTGGACGCTATATCACCTTAGTGCCGTATCCAGTAATCTCAGGATTCATGAGCGGCATCGGGGGAATTATCTTAATTTTACAGGTGGCTCCCTTTCTGGGACTGGAAGCGAAACCCAATGTTGTGGCCAATCTGACGGCTATGCCGGAATTTTTGGCTTCCTTTTCGTTGCCGGCGGTATTTCGTGGTTCTGTCACTCTGGCAATCGTGTATCTGACTCCCGCTTCTATCGGCAAACGTCTTCCTCCGGTGTTGTTGGCTCTCATCGTAGGGACGGTTGTGGCCAATATGTTTTTCCCCGCGCTTCCGGTTATCGGAGAAATCCCTACAGGATTCCCCGCGCCTATTTGGCCGACCATGCATACCAATGCGCTATTGCTCATGGTGGAATCCGCTCTGGTGCTGGCTTTACTGGGAACG
>CAWAXJ010000021.1:0-10748 GCA_963785905.1 uncultured Nitrospirales bacterium | reverse complement strand
GTGGTGAGAGCAGAAATAACGTCAGCCGTTTCTTCCTTCCTTAGTCCCTCCTTACAAAGGAGGGAAAATGGAGATGAAGAAAATGGTAAAAGGTAAAGGCAAACTAAACAGGAAATTAGAACGGCCCCGTGATGCCGGTGGTGAATTTTTCTTTCAGGATCGGTGTGGCTTCCTCCACATTCACGTCTTTCTGCAGCACATGTGCGACCGAACGCATTTTATAGGTCTTGGGCTGCACGGCAGCCACCTGTGCGCCCTTCCCCCATTCCGTGACTAACACATCCGCCACACAGAGATAGGTGATCCCCTCCGGTTTCGGCGGGGGTTGCCCCATCCCACCACCGCGCATGGCTTGAGCCATCATGGCATTGATGTCCGGCATCCCGCCCGTGGCTCCTATGCCTCCGGCCATCCCGCCCATTGCTCCTATCAGTCCGGTCATCATGTCGCCGGCGCCTGTACCGCCTGGGGTCTGCAAGGGAACGCCGCCACTACCGAGGCCGGATCCGAATCCGGATTTTGCCACGGTTTCCACTGTCACGTGTTCTCCAGCCTTGTGACAATAGACGACCTGCGTTTGCAGCCAGTAGGCCGCCTGCTGTGGATCGGCCAGCACCTGATAGCCCTTCGCACTCAACCGGGCAGCCAGATCTGTGGGCGTGACGAACTGATTTTCTGAGGTATTGCGGGCCTCCACATAGATCGTCTTTTCATTATTCGGCGGAAGCAGGATCGAAATGTCGTTCATCAGGCCGGAACGCAGCACATTGCTACAGCCGGTGGTGAAGAGGAACACAGTAAGGAGCAGCAGAGGTATGGTCGTTGTGCATCTGATCATGGTGATCCTTATGGCCGCCATTAAAAATGCCCTGCGACTGCCGCGCTGAGCTTCTGCTGCAACAACGGTGTCGCTTCGGGTTCGTCGAGTTTTTCTGGTGTATGCTGGCGGCCAGTCTGGTCTGATACACGCCAGGTGGCAGCGAGTCACCTGACTGTATGTTGGGCAGGGACCTCCCGGGCTTGTGGTGTTGGGTGATCTGGAGGTCGGCGACACAGGCGTAATTGATATCTTCGTTTGCATCGGGGCGCGAAGGACCGCCGAACATTCCACCCACAGCGCTCCCGATGCCACTGATGACGTCGAGTCCCATCGAGGCGCCGGTGCCGATGATCGCTCCTTGCGGCCCGGCCATGCTCGCGATGCCCGTGAGTCCATGCAACCCGCCCATGATCGAGGAGCCGATCCCCGAGCCATACCCGCCCGCGACCATGTTTTCGACCGGCAGTTCGACTTTCGTTTGGTTGCAATACACGATGTTCGTCAGAATCACATAGGACGCCGTGTTCGGATCCTGCACGAGCTGATAGCCCTTGGCGCCTAAGCGAGAGCCCAGGTCGCTCAGGGTAACGGCTTGATTGTCGGAGGAATTGCGGTTTTGTACGAAGACGGTTTTCGCGGTGGCCGGCGGCAGGATGACACTGTTGCTTGAGAGTAAATCCGTGTCTTTGATGTTTGAGCATCCGGTCAGGAGCAGCGCGCACATACACAAGGCATGCGGTCGATACATCGGGTCCTCCTCACACACGCAGAGTGTGGAATGTGGCACGCGCCGCCCGGCGACGGTGCACTTCCTGTCGGGTTATGTGGGAGGCTATTGTGCTTGGGAGCCCGCTACAACGTCAAGGACATCACTTCAGTACTCACGCCAAGATCATTCGTCTTTATCGTTTTATTGGCGACCATTTCGCCACGCCTGCTGTCGACTCGCTCGTCAGCCAATCAAGGCCCATCACCATCTTCTCCCCATCAACGCGAACCCCTATCATTCATCGACCATTGGAGTCTACTTCATTGCAATCGCTCGGCACGTGATTTACAAATCCACTACTGAATATATTACCTTGATGACTCGGGAGGCATTTTTATTAAGTAAACACCAAGCAAGCTAAACCAATGATTCATTCCGACCATTGTTTTTCCAACATACCCATACCATCCGAATGTGTTACCACCTTGAGATTTTCTGAGTTCATTCTCCTCCTACCAACCCATTGGGCGGGACCTGCAGTTTTCAAGGGATCAATGGCAGAGGAAGCCAATGTTTGTTGCACAGAATGAAAATCCAAAAGGGCCGGCTTATTCAATTCTTTCAATGCGCGAAAGTGACTCTTCAGCGCGGAAGCATAGGTGGGATAATCATTATATGGGAGGCGGAACTCTGCGGCAGTTCGTATGAGGATTTTGCTGATCTCCGGATAATGCGTGTGACTCACTTTAGGAAAAAGATGATGTTCGATTTGGTAATTCAGACTTCCGGAAAACCACGTGAGCAATTTGTTGTTTCTTCCAAAATTCACCGTAGTGGCAAGTTGGAGGACTGCCCATTCGGATTCGAAGCTGGGCGGACTCTCTCCCCGCGGTTCCGGGAACGACGATTTTTCCATAACATGAGCCAGATTGAAGATCAAGGTCACGCTGAGACCCAGCATGAGATGAAAAATCACAAGTCCTACCACACATTTCCAGAAAGGCTGAAATAAGAATGGCACGGCAATGAAACCGGAAAAATACACAACCTTTACGGTCCAAAATTCAATTTTATCCTTTTGTGACATTGCTGGATATTTCTGAAATTGATTAATCCTCATCGTGAAATAGTGAACGAAATCTTTAATGAAGATCCATTCGATCGTTGCCAAAGAATAGAGAAACCAGCAATAAATATGCTGATTCTTGAATTTTTTTTCCCAAGGCTGTCGAGGGCTCATCCGCAGGCACCCCCTGGTTTCCAAATCATCATCCCATTGAAGGACATTCGTAAAACTATGGTGCAACACATTATGCTTATACCGCCAGAAATACCGGCTGACGCCTAAAATAATGCAGGAACTCCGCGCAAGGAAGAGGTTTATTTTGGGGTTTGCGGAAAAGGAATTATGGATCGAATCATGGAAGATGTTGAATCCGATAGCACAAGCGGCGAGTGCAGCAGACAGGCAAAGAAGCAGCTGAAATCCCGCATTTGAGCTGGACAACAGCATTCCAAAAGAAATGAAGAACCATGACAGGACGATTGCCGATTTAAAATACAGCCGGGGATCGTCACGGCGATTCCTGCCCGCGAAATGGTCATCAACACGGGCACGGAGAATGCGATAAAAGTCGGCACTACCCTTGTAGAGGATCTTATGGGTGACCCCAGTCGTATTTTCTATGGTGAACGCCATGGCATGCCCTCTTGACTTCGGATTTGGGAAAATTCTTGAAACTCAATAGCTCCCATCGGTCTCAATATCAGGGGAGTTCCATACGCCACCTGGGTGGTCCTTTGTCCAACAACTCACGATGTAAACCGGGCCCGACGGAGGATAAACAAACGGATCTTACCGGAACTGTTTTGATTTCTTACAAATCGGTAAGGTTGCAATCTATTCGTCGGCTGAATGTTGAATGGGGAAGCTGAGGGGGAAATTCTAGAGTCACGCATAACCCCGGGTTGTTGTCTGAAAGACTGATTCTAATTCCATGGAGGTCGGCAATGGCTGACACTAAACTTAAACCGAGTCCACTGCCACTTGTAGTCCGACTTGTTTCTAATCGATAAAAACGCTGAAAGATCTTTTCTCGTTCGGCTTCCGGGACACCTGGACCGGTGTCGGTAATGACACCCCTTACCCCGGACTTTGTATGAGAAAGAGTGATGGAAATTCGTGCGTCGGGCGGCGAATGACGGATAGCGTTTTCAACGAGGTTGACAAGCATTTGTGTTACCAGTCTTCTATCGCCATTGATCATCAGGCCGGGTTCGATCTTGGCAAGCAAGATTTGGTGTCGCTCCTCGGCAATTGGCGCATACGTCTCCTCAATAGTTTCGAAAGTTTCACTGAGTGAGATATCGTTAAATCCCTGCCGGTAGGCCCCGGACCCTACATGAGCGATTCCCAGAAGGGCACTGAAGGTTTCCAGGATTTCGTCATTTTGTCTCAAGGACTGATCAATAGCCTGCTCATAATCCTCCATACATCTTGCGCGATTACGCACTCCCTCCAGTCTCTGTCTCATACGCGACAGCGGCGTCCTTAAATCGTGAGCCATGTCTATCGAAACCTGCCGTAATCCTTCCATCAACTTTTCAATTTGATCCAGCATCAGATTAAGATGGCTGCTCAACCGATCAAATTCGTCATTGGTCCCTTTGAGGGGAATACGACGGTCCAGGTGGCCGCCCATGATGCCTCCCACGCAGAGATTAATTTTTTCCACACGTCGCAGGGTAATGGCACTCACAATGGCGCCGCAGGCGAACCCCAGAGTGAGAATGGCGGCTAATAACCAACCAAAGGCTTGACGCAAAAATTCCTTGACCTCTTGTAGGTCTTTTAAATCCTGGCCCACGGCCAAATGTGCGCCGTCGGGCAAGGAAACGGCCTGTGCGCGGAGTTCGTGTGAAGCATTGTCTATCGGAGTAATTTCCGGAATCAACTCCCTAAACCATTGACGGGCGTCAGCCCCTGAAGGCAGATTCTCAGCTATGGGTCTCCCATTGCCATCACGCAACAGGAGGTAGGTCCCCGGCTCTACCAGGTCAGGATTCGAGGAGTTGAGGGATCCCGACTGATACTCTTCGGCAAGCATCTGAATCTGCCAGGTGATTTCTCCGTCAACCCGGTCAAGCAAGTACCGAACGGCGATCCAGTATGAAATCACAAAGGTAGTGATCACAAAGACCGCGAAAAGGCAGGCTGTGAAAAGAGTCAATCGGAAACTGGCTGTGCGCAGGAGTTTACGCATCTGCACTCATACGATAGCCCGTGCCGCGAACGGTATGGATTAATTGTTGGGTGAACCCTTTATTGATTTTCATCCTTAAGCGGCTAATATGGGTGTCTACCACACTGGTGCGAGGATCAAAATAAAAATCCCACACATACTCAAGCAGCATGGTCCGCGTGACAACCCGGCCGGCATTTCGCATAAGATATTCGAGCAGACGGAATTCGCGAGGCTGCAGATCAATGAGGATCTCCCCCCTTCTCACTATCCGTGTGAGAAGATCCAACTCAAGGTCTCCAACACGTAATCGTGTTTCAACGGTTGATATGGGAGGGCGACGACGAAGAGCCTCGACCCGCGCTTTTAATTCCGAAAAGGCGAAGGGTTTGGTGAGATAATCGTCGCCTCCGCTTTGGAGTCCTTCAACCCTATGGTTTATCTCGCCCAGTGCACTGAGAAAAAGCACAGGGGTCTTCACATTCGTCGATCGCAGTCCTTTGACCAAACTGAGCCCGTCAAGGGTGGGTAACATCCGATCTACAATCAAGACTTCATAGGTTTCATCCATGGCCTTCATAAACCCCTCTTTCCCATCGGTGGCAATGTCGACCACATATCCTTCCTCCGTAAGACCGGTGGCGATGTACGACGCTGTTTCTTGATCATCTTCCAGAACGAGAATCTTCATCTCACAGGGAACCCTTGCTGCGTGCGGGGGATGGCACCAATCTTAAAACGCCGAACACCGTGTCTCATTTCATGAAGTAGCTAGCCGATCTCCAGGAACACAATAGAAAAAATGTAAAAAAACCCAGGCCAAGTCTTTTATTCTGTTTGATTAAACCCAATGGAGTCCCTCGTATTGAACCTTTCGACCCCACATATTCGTGCTGGTTCGGCGCCACCCCTCCCTGTTCAGCAGCATAGTGATGCTTATTATTCCCGAATTCACCCGTCCCTCACAAGATGAAGCCTTCGATCCTAAGGTAGCCGGGACAATATAAAACTACGCATGTTTTCTGAAAAAATGAACTTGAGCATACTTCCCTGGACCCTATTTTTACGTGAGACAATAGATGGCATTCGGTGGCAATGGACCAAGTATCCTACCCTCATTTCTTCCAGAGGGACCTCCCAGAGCAGGAATATGTACAAAGTGGTTCATTTAGTAAAATGTACACCACGAAAATCCTAACCTGTCTCAAACTTCTTTCAAAGGGCAGCACTTTACACAGGAAACCGGTATTCCCTGGGTGGAGAAGTATGTGACCTAAAAACTGAGTGCCTGCGATCAGATGGGAATGTTGGCTGACAAACTAACTCTGAATGGGGAGTGAGAATACAAACTGAGGCTGAGGACTTCGAGAGTGCCGTCGTAACTTTTTTTACACGGCTGCACTCCCTACCTTGGTGAGGGGACCCAACTCGACAAGAGACGGAATCGGTTCCTGATAAGAGTTCAGATAGGCATGATGATCGTGCATCGTCGCTCCCTCCGGGAGCAGGTCGTATAACGGACCGAGCTTGCCGCGAATTTTTCTCGCATAAAAATTCGGAAGCACCGCTGTTTCACCCTCCAGGAACCCTCGAACCGACGCATCCGTATCCAGTAATCCCCGGATCTTCGTGTGGTAGTTGATCCGGCCGAACCCTTCACTCGACACTGACCGAATGAAGTTAAACCACTTGGGAATCCAGCCCCGATTCAGCATCACCCGCTTGGCAATCATCGGCCAGGAAAACGCATGCCGGGACAGATCCACAACATGATCATAAAATTCCGGCCAGGCATAATACTTGGGGCGCACATTCATCGCGTGATTGTTATCCAGGAAATGAAAGGGAAAGGGCAACACCCGTCCGTCCCGTTGTAATTCCCGATTGAAGGGGGCCGCCTGCCCGAACGCTGTAAGCAGGGAAAAGGCCGGGAAGGCTCCGGGAGCCAAATCACAAAATTGTTTGGTGAGGTCAAAGGGTTCAGCGCCCTCATCCGAGTCCAATCCCAACACAAAATTGACCTGGACATAGGGGATATAGCGGAGGATCAGATTGACATGATCCGCTACCTGCTTCACTTTGTCCTGTCCGGTATGACGACCGGTCCGGGATTTATCTCCCATGTCATACCATGACTCAATCCCCGGCAAAATCGCCTTGAATCCATTCTGACGCAAGTGTTTGAGATGAGGTTCGGCCAGGAGCGACAAGGTACTTTCGGCAATAAAGTCGATGCTGTTGGGAGGGATGGCCGTTTCAATGGCCCGCATATATTCCTGAAACCGGACGCCGAAATTCGGGTCGTGCCAGGCCACAATCGGTCGTTTCAACTTCGTTCGCAGAAATTTCAAATCTTCACTGATCTGGTCAAACGATAGGGGCTGATAGTCGACATTGGCGTCCACACAAAACCCGCAGGTATAGGGACATCCCATGCTGCCGATCATGGGCACCACTTTAAATGACGTGGGAGCCTTGGCGATGGTGGGTTCAATGAATTTCCAGCGTTCCTTCACTCCTGGCAACTCGGTCGGCTGTCGAGCCGCGGCGTGCTGAACCCCAAGCGGACGATGCGGTGAACAATCCGCCAGAATATCGTAAATCAGGTTCTTGTCGGTAAATCCCACCACATAGTCGAAATACTTGGCGGCATCTTGCGGATAGCTCCGCGCATGAGGCCCACCCAACACCGTCACGGCCCCGCGGGATCGAAACATACTACTAATGGCATAGGCGGTCAGCGCCGATCGGGTAAAGGCGCCGATGAACACTATATCCGTCTTGTCCAATAATTCTCGCTGGAGATCCTCACGGCCGGTGTAGCAGATAAAACGCACCTGATGACCCAATTCCTCACACCACACCCCGACGACCTGCGGCATAATGCTCGCCAGATTTTGATTCATCACCCGGGCATAGAGGGAATTCGTGGGTCCCTTGGTGACAAGATCCAGAATGGTCACCCGACGAGGGCGCATAAGAAACCTCCCTACTTGGGAATAGAGAACTCTGGATGAGTGGGGGAAAAGAGAAGTCTCCAGAAGGGTATACACCATAACTCAACGGAAATGGTTGGTCAAGGAAAGTCCCGCTGGGGAAAGAGGATAATCTGGAAGGAAAAACTAACTGCCGTTCCACGTTCGGCAGGCATCAATTACAATTACAATGAAAAAAAGTTATTGAGAATAGTTGCAGGCCCCCTACACAAAACCCAAATTAGCAGTTGGGAAGTTGGGCAAATCAGGAAACACGATATCAAGCTCTCCGTTCGCCAACCCGAACCAGGTTGCAAGAGTGGACCCATATTGATCCATTCCGCGATAGGAATCCATCTGCCCATGGAGTCAGTGGTATCCGGCCCATCTAAATCTTAAGGTTGGAAATTCGCGATAGATCCCGCTCCGCTCCGCCCCACCGAGGACCAGATGATTTCCACCCCAGGCATGATCGGTCCCGAATGTCGGATTGGGCTGGAACGTCCTTGCAAAGTCCGATTTCGTAAAAGCGGTGTAAAAGCGGTGGAAGATATCGACATCTTCGACAGTCGAACCGATACCCTCTTGAGACCCTCTGGAGATAACGATCTTTTCCTCATCACCTGCTACCCTTTTGATGCACTCCTCCCCGGCGGACCGTTGCGTTATTTGGTGATGGCCGGACGGTTGGATTGATATTGACAGATGACTAAGCGGAAAGGAAGGTTCAGATAGAAGAATGAACGGGTTGCCCTTTGAGATCAGAGCCAAACCTTGGCGAATCATAATCCAAATCGGCAGGGAAACGTCACCTGCGGTAACCACCATAATGCAACCGTCATTTTCGTTCTTTATTTCAGGAGAACCAGGTATATCACCAGTGCCAGTCCAATTCGGTACACCACATACGGCCACATGCCCCAGCGATTGAGCCACTTGAGGAAGAAATGTAAGGCCGTCACCGCCGTGATGAAAGCGGTCCCACCGCCAACGAGAAAACCGATCCAGTCGACCGCTACACCTAATTCGACCATCTGCACCAACTTCACCGTTCCTGCCAGTCCTGTGATAGGGATCGCCAGCAAAAACGAAAAGCGCGCGGCCGCTTCACGATTCAGGCCCAGGAACAAACCGGCGGTGATGGTCACCCCGGAACGGGATGTTCCGGGAATCAGCGACAGCGCTTGAGCGCACCCGATGAGGAAAACATCCCTCCAGGTGAGGGACGGCAGCGAACGCCCCTCGCCCTTTCGACGATCGGCGAGACCAAGCAACAACGCGAATCCCAGCGTGGTGAAGAAAATGACCTGAACCGATCGGAGCATGGTGTCGATCAGATCTATGAGGGGCAGTCCCGCAAGACCGGCCGGAATGGTCCCCAATACAATAGCCCAGGCCAAACGGCTTTGGCCGACGGAACGTTGATACCAAATGGACCGTATCCCGTCGGCAATCAGTTGGACGACGTCGCAACGAAAATACAGAATGACGGCCAGTAGCGTTCCGATATGCACCGCCAGATCAAAGCCCACCCCTTGATCAGGCCAGCCGGTGAACACCGGGACCAGAATGAGGTGCGCGGAACTGGAGATCGGCAGAAATTCCGTCAGCCCCTGAATGATTCCCAACACTACATGTTGCAACCACATCTCCCGGCTCCCGATAGGTTAAAGGGTTATCAGGGAATGCTAACGCATGGAGTCCACCCACCCCCAGATACCCAAGTGGGGAATTATTTGGCAATGGTCAGACTTGGGATGCCCGTCCTGGGAATTTCGGAGACCGTCATCTGAAATAATAGGTACAGCAGGCGGAATCCTTCCGCATTCCACCGCCGGAAGGGGCCGTCGGGGGCAACATAATAATAGTGACCTCGATAGCTGATCGTCTGTGTCACACCGGGAGGCTTGGTGGACGATTGTCGAATGGCCAACGCCATGGGAGGATTTTCCTCATTGGGTCCGAACAAAGAATCGGGAACCACGTCAAACTCTGGTTCATCAACCAGGGTTCGCCCAAGAAAATTGATCACGGCGTGAAAACTCCGCAAACGGAAGGATGCCATGAAACGGAGATTCGCCACCGGGGTACCCAGGCCGGACGTCTACGAGCACATCATTGTCGGGAAGCTGGTTCGCTTCTTCCTGTAGACGGAGTCTCTCGGCCATGGGCAGAGTGTCCGGATCGTAATTCGTAATGATGACTCGGCCCGTCATTCGCCGGCGGAGGGCAAAGTCGCCCGTCCGGGGGTCCTTCGTCAAGAGATGGCCAGCCTCCAATTCCATGACCCTGTCCAGGGTAATCGCCGTCGAAGGTAATGACACCGATGTTTCGAACACGAGGGGTTCCGCATACAAGGCATTTCGATCCTGAATGGTGGAAATTTGCAGGGCCAGCCGCCGGAATGTTCGGTATTCCTCTTTCCTCGGAGGAAGGTTTCGATAGGCTACTTGGCTCGTACCATCCTTGATCCGAACTTCGTGTGCCATGAGTCGAAGCATCAGATCGATATCGTAGCCCTGGCGCAATAACAGGATGAGCCGATGTTCCGGGAACGGCGTAAGCAGACGTTGGGTAAATTCCTCGCCCTCGATGGGCACGATCGTTATGGTAGGATTCTCAGCGATGGTTGCTCCAAAAATCGGGGCAAGGGACCATCCTCCATCCAACCCGCCCAGGGGCGGAGTGGCTCCTGCGCTGAATCGGAAGTCGTATGTCGCGGCAATGTTGGAAACGGCGGTAAAGTGAATCGGTTCACGATGCACCGCGCGGGCCACATTTAACAACATCTGTTCCACCAACCCCTCGGTTACGGATCGGTCATAAGCCATGACCACTTGATTGAGTGTGTGTGGAGCAACACACCCCGCCAAGAATGAGCAACACCAAGACAGCCTCCATTCCCAAGCCGACCCAGCCGATAGCCCCTGGGTGCTTTGAATTCCAGCACTTCTGGAACCAAACTGGTGTCATAGGTTCCGGGGTAGGATGGTCGGCCGAAG
>CAWAXJ010000020.1:0-153667 GCA_963785905.1 uncultured Nitrospirales bacterium | reverse complement strand
AGGTAAATCGTGAGCAAATCAGCCCCAGACACCATCACCATCATCCCCGTTAACGCCAACAAGACAAAAGCATAGTATTCCGCGAGTTGGATCTTTTCTTCTTTGAGATACCCCATGGACAATAAAATCGTCAGACCACTCACGAGATACAACAGCATTTTCCAAAACACCGCATACGAATCCACAACTACTAAATCACTAAATGCCATCACCCGTTCACCAAAACCGCTCATGGTGACCACGCTGCACACCACGACAATGCCGAGACTCATCCACGCCAGAAGACCTTTCTTGCCGGCAGACGTAACGGGATCAAGCACAAGAAGAAGGCACGCCATGCCCACGATAAGCAATTCAGGAAGAATCACCACAAGGTCTGCGAGAGGAAGCGTCATGGTGTGGCCTCACCGATCAGTGCAAAAGAACGGGAAGGTGGCGCGACAATCATTACCCGTTCATCCTCCGGTTCTGCCGCCCTCTGCTGGACAGTGACTGATATAGACTGGGACGAAATCACCCGTGCCACGCTCGCATGCATCACATCCAGCAACGGTTTTGGATACAAACCAATCCAAAATACCAAGACCACCAGGGGAACCAGCATGCCGAATTCCCGGACATTCAAATCGCTTAATTTGGGGAGCATCTGCGGAGATGCCGGCCCGTAGATCATCCGTTGCACCAGATACAACATATATACGGCGGCCAAAATTATCCCCAATGCGGCTAACGTCCCTGTCAGTTTGCTCCACGCAAAGGTTCCGATCAGCACCAAAAATTCGCCGACAAAACTGTTCATGCCCGGAAGACCAACCGACGACAGCGCAAATATTACAAAAAACGTCGCATATTGGGGCATGGATTTGGCCAACCCGCCATTGTCCGTAATTTGCCGGCTATGCGTCCGTTCGTAAATGATGCCCACACACATAAAGAGGGCTCCGGTCGTAATGCCATGGTTGATCATCTGAAGAACTGCCCCTTCAATTCCCTGGGCATTCAAGGCAAAAATTCCCAGGGTAACAAAGCCCATATGGCTCACACTGGAATAGGCAATAAGTTTCTTCATGTCCGTTTGCGCCAAAGCCATATACGCTCCATAAAGAATGGCAATGACTGACAAAGTCATGATGACAGGGGTATACGCCACTGAGGCATCAGGCAACATGGGCAAGGAAAACCGCAAAAACCCATAGGTGCCCATCTTGAGCAGGACACTGGCGAGAATGACGCTTCCGGCAGTCGGCGCTTCAACATGCGCATCAGGGAGCCACGTATGAAAGGGGAACATCGGCACTTTCACGGCAAATGCGGCAAAGAACGCCCAGAACAAGAGGGCTTGCAAACTGGGGGCATAGGACGCGTGGGTTAAGGCCAGAATATCGAAGGTTCGCCCGCCTTCAAAATACAACACCAGAATCGCCACCAAAAGCAACACACTGCCGGCCAAGGTATACAGGAAAAATTTGATCGCCGCATAGACGCGATTCTGCCCACCCCAGACGCCAATCAGGAGATACATCGGAATCAGCATCGTTTCCCAAAACACATAAAACAGCACAAAATCCAGGGCGGCAAACACGCCAATCGTGGCCGTTTCCATCACCAATAAACTAATCAAAAATTCTTTCATCCGGGTCTGAATCGAGGTCCAGGATACAAGGATACAGAGGGGAGTGAGAAAGGTGGTTAAGAGGACCAGCGGCATACTGATCCCATCGACACCCAGAGAGTAATGAATGGCGGGAGATTCGATCCAAAGATGCTTTTCCACAAATTGCATACCAGACTGGGTATTGTCGAACACGAACCAGAGGGGCAAAGAGGCAAGAAGCGTCAGGACAGAGACGGCAAGTCCAATCGGTCGGGAAAGTGATTCATGGACCAGCAGTACCGCTGCGACCCCGAGTAGAGGCAGAATAAGGACAATGGTGAGCCAGGGTATTCCTCCTGAAGGAAGGACAAATTCAGTCACGATTTAGTGTTCTCCTGCAATGCCACTGCCCGTTGAACCAATACGAATACCCCATCAATAAAGATCGGCCTTCAACACTAATAAAAGATCAACGCGCCTAAAATGACGACCGCGCCGACCGTCATCGCCAGCGCATAGTTCTGTGCTTGTCCGCTTTGGAGTCGTCGCGTCACCCATCCTCCCCAGGCCACGGCTCGCGCCACTCCATTGACCGCACCATCAATCACCGCAATATCCACCCGTTTCCATAACCGATCCGCGACATTCAGAGTTGGCATGACGACGGTCCGATCATAGGCTTCATCCACGAACCATTTATTCAATGACAACTGATACAGCGATTGCCACTGAGCGGCCAATCGGTCCGGCAAGCCAGGCGACTTCACATAGACCCAATAGGCGGCAGCAATCCCTAACAGACCCATGGCCGTGGCCGTCACCATAATCCCAAGGGCCGCGGATCCTTCGTGATGGCCTCCACTACCCTCCCCAGCGGGAAACGCCGGGGCCAAAAATTCCGGAATGCCGATGTACCCCGTCACAATGCTCAGGACCGCAAGAATCAGAAGAGGAATCGTCATCGTTTTTGAGGGTTCATGAACCAGCCTGGCATGGTGAGGATCGACCCGAGATTCTCCCCAAAATGTCACAAACACCAATCGAAAACTGTAAAAGGCCGTCATCAAAGCGGTCAGTAATCCTAAGACAGTCAGCACTTTACCCAAGTCACCCGACATCCATGATGCCACGAGCAATTCGTCTTTGCTGAAAAATCCCGCAGTCAGCGGAAAACCCGCAAGAGCCAGAGACCCGATGACAAAGGTCCAATAGGTTACAGGCAGCTTATCTTTCAGCCCTCCCATGTTTCGCATATCCTGTTCATGGTGAAGAGCAATAATCACCGCCCCACACCCGAGAAATAACAAAGCCTTAAATGCCCCGTGAGTCAGCAGATGGTACATTCCCGCAATATAGCCACCCAACCCACAGGCCATCATCATGTATCCGAGTTGGCTCAGTGTGGAATAAGCCACAACCCGCTTAATATCGGTTTGCGTCAACGCGATGGTCGCCCCGATAAACATCGTGGTCCCACCCACTATCGCGACGACATCCATGGCCACCGGCGAGAGGTTAAACAACGGGGCAAATCTGGCGACCATAAACACCCCTGCCGTCACCATCGTGGCCGCATGGATGAGGGCTGAAATCGGAGTTGGGCCCTCCATGGCATCCGGCAACCATACATGCAACGGCACCTGAGCAGACTTCCCGACGGCACCAATAAAGAGAAAGAGACAGATCATGGTGATGATCGATATTTCCCAATGACCTCCAAGAGCGCCAAGGAGATTCACCACACCACCGGCCACATGATCCAACTGTGGAAACACCTGCTGATATTGCAAACTACCGAAGGTGACAAAGATCAGCAGGATGCCCAACATGAATCCGAAATCCCCGACTCGATTCACGAGAAACGCTTTGGTGGCTGCAGCCCGAGCCGATTCCCGTTCATACCAATGACCGATTAACAGATAGGAACAGAGACCCACAGCTTCCCAAAAGACAAATAGCTGAAGGAAGTTATCCGACATCACCAACATGAGCATGGAAAAGGTAAAGAGAGCGATATTGCTAAAGAACCTGGCATAGCCCGGCTCTCCATGCATATATCCAATTGTGTAGACGTGCACCAGAGAACTCACAATGGTGACGAGCAACAGCATCGCCACCGTGAGCTGATCAATAAACAAGCCGAGGGTAATATGAAGATTTCCGGAATCGGCCCAGGTATAGAGAGGAACCTGAAGCGTCTTTCCACCGGCAACCTCAAGAAGCGCCATCATGGAGAGGAGAAACGATCCCAGGACAGCTGGAACAGCCACCCAATGACTTCGGTCTCTGATCCAATGGCCGAACAGCCCGAGGATGACAAAAGCCATGAGGGGAAGGAGAGGAATTAAGGCGTAGAGCATCGCCCTACCATTTCAGCAACCGGAAGTCGTCAATGTTGATACTGGCCGCATGACGATAGAGGGCGATGATAATCGCCAACCCTACCGCGACCTCCGCGGCAGCCACGGTAAGGGCGAAAAACACGAACACCTGACCAGACAGATTGCCCAGGTGGGAGGAGAAGGCCACGAAATTAATATTCGTGGCATTCAGCATCAACTCAATGGATAATAAAATAATGATGACATTTCGTCGAATGAGCACTCCAACCAACCCGATCGAGAACACAATCCCACTCAGCACGAGATAGTAGCTCACCGGAACGTCCATTAGCCCTTTGCCTCCAAGATCCCTTTTTTGGTAAGGATAACGGCGCCCACCATCGCAACTAAGAGAATGAGGGAGGCGATTTCAAACGGAAACAGGTAAGTGGTATACAACAGCTCCCCTATCGATTCGGTATTGCCCTGCGTCAGATGAAGAGGTGCTTCCTGACCAGGAAGATTCGTATCCAATGACGTTTCGCCTTTGACAACGAGGAGAACCGCTTCCGCAAATAACATACACCCCAGAAAGAGCCCCACGGTCATTTGGTGATGGAAGCGCTCTTCCCGCTTCAGGTTCAATAACATGACCACAAAGAGATAGAGCACTAGAATAGCGCCCGCATAGACCAGGATTTGAATGATGGCCAGGAATTCCGCGTGCAATGTCACAAAGAGTCCGGCGACGTGAAAAAACATCACCAGGAGCGCGAGCGCGTTATAGACCGGACTTCTGAGTGCCACCACAAGAGCGGCCGTTGCCACGATCACTGTGGCAAAATAGAAAAAAACAATTGTTCCCATCACCTGCTCATCCAGGAAGTTCGGCTACACACGAAGGCCAATATATTGACTCTCGTCTACTCTTCTTTTTGGGGAAGATCCTTAAACCCCACATTAAAATAGGCCACATTGGGATGCTGAAATTCGAGTCGCTTTTCCCGAATCGGATAATTTCGATCGCCAATAGCCAGAAGCTGCTCCTTATTCAGCTGCAGCTGCCGCTTATCATAGACCGCCCATTCATATTCTTGAGTCATTCCCAACGCATCAACGGGGCACGCATCCACGCATAACCCGCAAAACAAACACCGGGTCATGTCCATGTAATATTCCTTGGAATACCGCTTCGTGGGTTCCCCTGGCACCTCGGCACTCACGACACGGATAACCCGGGAGGGGCATGCGGCTTCACAGAGGTCGCACCCCACGCACTTTTCCGTGCCATCGTCATAGCGTAACAATGCCAACATACCCCGATAGTTGGACGGCAACGGTTTCTTCTCGTGCGGGTACTGTAAGGTAATCGGCCTATAATGCAAGAGATGGGACAACGTCGCTTTCATCCCTAGCGCAATCTCATAAAAAAGAAGCGTTTTGACCCATTCCTTGATTTTCATACCACTCAACGCTCTTAGTTCCCCGGAAAGAGATAGGCGACAATCGCCGTCAACACAATATTGCCCAATGCAATGGGGAGCAGGACCTTCCACCCGAACCGCATGAGCTGGTCATACCGTAATCGAGGTAACGTGGCGCGTAACCAAAAGAATAAAAACAGGAACCCATAGACCTTGAACGTAAACCACATCATTCCCGTCAACCAGTGGAGAGATTCAGGTCCCTGGAAAATTTCCAAGGGGGCATGCCACCCGCCAAAAAACAACACGGTGGCCACACAGGACACCAAAATCATGTTGCCGTATTCTGCCAGAAAGAAGAATGCGAACCGCATGCCGCTATATTCGGTAAAGAACCCGGCCACCAACTCACTTTCCGCTTCCGGTAAATCAAACGGGGTCCGGTTCGTTTCCGCTATCGCGGAAATAATGAACACAACGAACGCCACGGCTTGAGGAAAGCCCCCCCCTCCGAAAAAGTACCAGTTCCAAAACCCGCCTGCTTGCGCGTTCGTAATGGTCACCAGACTCAAGGATCCCGAAAGGAGCAATACTCCAACGATCGAGAGTCCCACATTTAATTCGTAACTGATCAACTGGGCCGCAGACCGCAGTCCTCCCAAGAGGGAATACTTACTGTTTGATGACCACCCGCCCAGAATGATGCCGTACGCCCCGATTGAGGCAAACGCCAGGATATAGAGAATGCCGATATTGATGTCGGTAATCACAAACGGCTTAAAGTTGACGCCGCCGACTTCAATAGTCCAATCCGGGCCAAAGGGAATGACGGCGAATCCGATAAGAGCCGGAACCAATGACAACACCGGCGCCAGGCCAAACATAAACTTATTGGCTCCGGCCGGAATGATGTCTTCCTTAAAAAAGAGCTTTAAGCCATCAGCGACCGGTTGCAACAGACCATAAGGCCCGACCTCCATCGGTCCCATCCGGTCCTGCATCCAACCCAGTACCTTGCGTTCCAGCAGGGTGAGTGCTGCGACGGTAAGAAGTACGGCCACCATCACCGCGCCGATTTGGCCGAACGTTAGTGCTAATCGAATTCCCGTATCCATGACGGAACCACTCCTATGATTTGAAGAATCAAAGCGAGAATCTGGTCTCGACGTTATGCGGCTGTCACTTTTTCTATTCTGACACCAGTCAGCTTGTAATAGGGAACCTGGGTCTCCGGATCGACTGCGTAGGGTAAGAGTCGTCGAATCTCTTGATCAAAATGTTCCGGAAACATGGCCATTCCCTGGGGAATACGTTCCCGAAGGCTCACGGTGGTACTCATTTCGCCTAAGCTATTCATCACTTTCACCCGATCACCCTCTCCTAACTCGCGACGGGCAGCCTCTTCCGGATGAAGATAGAGTTTGCCTTCACTCTGGATCTGCATCAGTCCCTTGGCTTTAAGAGATAATTTGCCTGAATGAAACAACGATTGCGAGATCATGAGAGACACCTGACCAGGAGGAGCAGAGGCCAAAGAAGGAACCCGATACCGCGATATTAAGTCCCGTTTATACTCTGTAGTGACATAGCGCGCGACGGCTGATGGATCAGGCTTAGCCGGCAACGGGGCGGGTCCCAAGGTTCGGGTCCCGGGAAGAAGACTATGGATTTCCTTGCCGATTTCTTTCACCTCCGAATACTCCATGGCATCGCCCATCAACACCGATAGCGCCGAAAACACTTCCCAATCCGGACGGCTTTCCCCCACAGGCTCGATTGCCCGCCTGACTGGCTGGAGATGGCCCTCGGTATTGGTAAAGGTGCCGTCTTTTTCCGCATATGAACAGGCGGGCAGGACCACGTGCGCTTTCTTTGCGGTCTCCGTCATGAACAGTTCCTGAGAGACCAGAAATTCCAGCTTTTCTAAGGCCTGTTCAATTCCAGAAGAAGGAGGCAATGAACCAAGTGGGTTTTCCCCAACAATAAATAAAGCCTTCAATTGCCCGTTTTGGGCGGCCTCTATCATCTGAGGCAGTGACGCCCCGGCCGAATCAGGAACCGGTCGTCCCCACGCCTGAGATAGAGCCTTTCGGGCTTCTTCATCACGTGACGATTTTCCACCCGGTAGCACATCTCCGACCCCACCCATTTCAAACGTGCCTTGATCGTTATTTTCTTCCGCTAACGGCGCCAGTCCGCATCCTCGTGTGCTGAGTTTTCCCGTGAGCAGCAAGAGATCCAGAAGATTGACCATCATCCCGAATCCACCTGATGTGCGAAGCACGCCGGGACCAACCAGAATGACCACTTTTTGACCCTTGGCAAAAGACTTCATCGCCTCTTTGTAGGCCGAAGCCGTGACACCCGTCACTCCTTCAAGCACCGACCAGGAGATCGTCTTGAGCTGCGCGGTGATATCTTGAATAAAGCCGGTGGCCTTCGTGCGGAATTCAGGATCAACGGCTTGCTCATCGAGAACCGCCTTCAGGAAACCCAGAATTGCTGCAGCATAGGCGTCAGGTTTCACGCCGAAATGATGCAGGGAAAGATTCACAATATTGCTGATGGCGCCAATGGCCGGTTCCAGCGCTTCAATCGTTATCAATTTCGCGCCTCGCCGCTTGACGGCCTCTTTCACTTTCAATCCCGTGATGGGATTGGTTTCGGTCACGTTGGTACCCACAAGCAGCAAGACATCGGCCTCAAGAATATCCTCAAAGCTCACCGTCCATTGGTGTGTGCCCTGAACCCGCTGCAATGCCCGCACCCCATTAAGATGGCCATACCGCACACTGCTGTCGATGTGATTGGTCCCTATCACTCCCCGCATGAATTTCTGAAAAACATAGACATCCTCATTCGTGCACCGCCCGGTAATCAACCCTCCAATCGCGTTCGGGCCATGCGCGGCTTTGATTTCCGTCAAGCGCCGCGCCACCAATTCCAGAGCTTCTTCCCATTGCACCGGTTGAAAGTCGGCTCCTTGCACGGATGAGAGGCAATGTCAGTCGATCGGGATGAACGCTTACATGGTAACCAAAGTAGCCTCGGGCACAGAGGTCCCCGTTGTTGCGGCCGGCCCCGTGAGTGGAATTTACTTCAATGAGGTCATTATCCTTGGTTTGAAAGGTGATTTGGCATCCATCTCCACAATACCCGCAAATCGAGTCAGTCCGCTTCAACATCCAGGGGCGAAATTCGTACATGGAGAGACGACTGGTAATGGCTCCCACCGGGCAAATCTGGACACACCCCCCACAAAATTCGCAATCCAATTCATGGGCACCAAAGGCTTTGATTTCCGTCAATGTGCCCCGTCCCACAGGCGCCAGGGCTTTGACATCCATGACCTGGTCACAATACCGCACGCACCGCAAACATTGGACGCACCGGTTCATCTGTGTTTCTATCACCGGACTGAAATATTCTTTCTGAAAAACACGTTTGAGTTCCTTAAAACGGCTGGTGGTGGCCGTATATTCATGCGAAAAGTCTTGAAGATCGCACCGCCCTCCTTGATCACAGACGGGACAATCCAAGGGATGATTGGCCAAAATAAAATCTAACACCGATTTACGAGCCTCTTGCGCCACTGAGGAAGAAGCCGATTTCACCACCATGCCTTCCGCCACTTGTGTACTACAGGAGGTTTGCAATCGTGGCATTTTTTCAATTTCCACTAAACACATCCGGCAATTCGCGTCGGGTGTCAGCTTCGGGTGGTAGCAAAAGTGGGGAATCATGACCCCCACTTGTCGGGCCGCTTCGATCACCAAGGTGCCCTTAGGAACACGAGCGGATTTCCCATCGATAGTCAGGGTCACCAAATCGGCTTGAGTCTCGTCGGTCGTAGCCATATTCAACTAATCACATCAGTTAATGAGTGAAGACGGGCAACTCTTTTCCCGCCGGTCTGGTCCCCTGAGCTTCCTGAATCAGGGCCTCATATTCATGCGGCCAATGCTTAATCGTACTCAGAATGGGACCCACTAACGCCTCGCCAAAGGCACAAACCGTCCGACCGGCGATATTGCCGCACAATTCTTCAAGAACGCCAATATCTTCAGGACGTCCTCGCCTGCCCCAGATCCGTTGAAGAGTCTGAACAAGCCAGGAAGTTCCTTCCCGGCAGGGCGTACATTTCCCGCAGGACTCATGATAGAAAAATTCCGTCAAGCGTAATGCGGCCCACACCATATTGGTGCCTTCTTCCATCACCGTGACGCCTCCGGATCCCAACATCGATCCAGCCAGGGCCACGGATTCAAAATCCATTTTCACATCTAAATGCGCAGGCGTCAGAAATGGAGCCGAAGCTCCCCCCGGGATAAAGGCCTTGAGGGGCTTATCCGATCGCATTCCTCCTCCCAGGTCATAAATAAACTCCCGGAAGGGGATGCCCATGGGAACCTCATAATTACCCGGCCGCTTCACATGCCCGCTCAAACAAAACACCCGGGTTCCACAACTTTTAGGCGGAGAGCCGATCGAGGCAAACCACTCGCCTCCTCTAGTAATAATATGAGGAATATTGGCCATGGTCTCGACGTTATTCACCACAGTGGGCTTTTGATATAAGCCATGCGTAGCCGGAAACGGCGGCTTAAAGCGAGGCAGGCCCCGTTTGCCTTCTAACGATTCGAGAAGCGCCGTTTCTTCACCACAGATATAGGCTCCGGCACCCTGGTGGACAAAAATGTTAATCGTCAACCCGCTCCCCAGCACATTGTCACCCAGATACCCGGCCGTACTCGCCTCCTGAATGGCCCGCTCCAGAATTTTCGCGCCTAAACGAAATTCCCCTCTAATATAGATGTAGGACGTTTGCGCCCCAATGGCAAAGCAGGTAATGGCCATCCCTTCCAACATTTGATGGGGATCCCGTTCCATGAGTTGCCGGTCCTTAAACGTTCCCGGTTCGCTTTCATCCGCATTGCAGCAGAGGTATTTGGGGCCAGGATGGTCTTTAGGGATGAACCCCCATTTCACCCCTGTGGGGAATCCGGCTCCCCCGCGCCCGCGGAGCCCGGATTTTTTCACCGCCTCAATGACCTGATCGGGCTGCATGTCCTTGAGAACCGTTCGAAGCGCCTGGTAACCACCGGCTCGTTCATAGTCCGACAGCGAACCGGTGTATCCCGGTTGTTCCATATTGTTCAATAAGATTTTTTCGTATTTGGCCATAAAAAAATAGTGATTAGTGATATGTCAGTTTCAATGCCAACCTAACGAATGCATCACGGAACCGGCTTCACGCATGGCAGCCAATCATTTGGCAAGAGGCTGAGGATACATGAAGGGGCCTGTTTTTAACGAACTGGTTCCGTCCCGTTTCAAATCGTCCAAAACCCGCCCGAGTTTTTCTTCGGATAATTGCTCATAATAGTCATCATTCACTTGCATCATCGGACCCGTCCCGCAGGACCCAAGACATTCCACCACACTCAAAGTAAAAGTTTTGTCTGCCGTCGTCTGACCTGGAACAATTCCCAACTTTTTCTGGATCCAGACCACCACATCATCAGATCCGACTAAGGCACACATAAGGGATTTACAGACTTGAAGATGAAACTGTCCGATCGGCTTGAGATTGAACATGGTATAAAACGTCACCGTCTCAAACACCTGTGGCGGGGTCAAATCCAGAATCTTGGCTATCTCTCGCATGGCCGGCTCACTCACAAATCCCTCTTCGCGTTGAGCCAGGTTCAATAAAGGCAACAACGCCGATCGTTTAACTGGATAGCGGGACATGATGTCAGCCACCTCGGCTTTGAACTTATCGAAAAGCATAAATGATATTTTTATCAGGGGTGAAACCAAATGGGAAAATTATAAATATTTCGACTTTTTCCTTATTCCTCACAAACCTCACATGTCACCACGGTTATCGATCACATTCACCCATCACAATGTCATAGGTCCCGAAAATAGTCACAATATCCGAGATCAAATACCCACGAGCCATATGATCAAACGCGCCCATATGGATAAATGACGGAGATCGGATTTTTAACCGGTAGGGCCGCGAACTCCCGTCACTAATGATAAAGAAACCCAATTCGCCTTTGGGCACTTCCGTCGCACAATAGGTCTCCCCTTTAGGTGGCTTAAATCCCTGCGTAAAGATAATGAAATGATGAATCAGCCCTTGCATGTCTCGCATCACCTCAGGTTTTGGAGGCGGAATCACTTGCGCATCGACGGCCATAATCGGCCCGTCGGGTAATTGATCCAGACATTGCTCAATAATGCGGGCGCTTTGCCACATTTCTTCCATCCTGATCCAATACCGGTCATAGGTGTCTCCATCTTTTCCAAGAGGCACTTCCCACTCAACTCGATCATACGCGCCATACGGCTCAAGTTTTCGAATATCGTACAAAACTCCCGACCCCCGTAGAACCGGCCCCGTACATCCGAAATTGATGGCATCCTCTGCAGAAAGGAGCGCCACCCCTTTTGTCCGGGCGACCCAAATCCTGTTTTTTTGCAATAAGGAATCGTATTCCCGAATGTGCTCAGGAAAGGTTTTCAAAAATTCCCGCAGAACCGCAATGATTTCCGGGGTAAGATCGGCATCGACGCCCCCAATCCGGTAGTAGTTCAATGTCAGACGAGCGCCACACAATTTCTCAAACAAATCTAACAAGACTTCCCGTTCCCGGAAGGTCCAGAAAAACACGGTCATCGCCCCAATATCCAGCGCTTGCGTGCCCAGCCAAAATAAGTGACCCACGATGCGTTGCATTTCCGCCACGATGGTCCGCACATATTCTGCCCGTTCAGGAACGGTCATATTGATGAGTTTTTCCACCGCCCGAACATAGGCGTAATTGTTGGTCATCGCACAGACATAATCCAGGCGGTCGGTATGCGGCAACATCTGCATGTATGTCAGGCCTTCAGCCAATTTCTCGACGCCCCGGTGCAAGTAGCCCAGATCGGGGATGGCTTTGCTGACCCGTTCACCATCCAACTCCAGGACGACCCGCAGCACGCCATGCGTACTGGGATGCTGGGGACCCATATTCAGAAGAAGTTCTGTCTTGCGTTTGGTGTCCCCGGGACGATCATCGGCCATAAATTGATGCCGTTGATCCTCGGGCACCTCGGATTCCGACCATTCCCCAACCGGTTCATCCAACCTGGGAAGAAAATCGAAGCGACTCCGCCACCCTTTCCCTTCGGCGGGGAAATCTTTTCGTAACGGATACCCTTCATCATAATCTTCAGGCATCAAAATCCGACGAAGGTCGGGATGCCCGGTAAAGCGGATTCCCATCAGGTCGTACACTTCACGTTCCAGAAAATTCGCTCCTTTCCAGATATCACTGATCGTGGCTATTTCCGGATGATCTTCTGTCACGCGAGCTTTGATACGAAGGCGGGTTCCATGGGGAAGGGATAAAAAATGGTAAATGACTTCGAACCGCTCGAGGTCAGCAGGATAATCAGCCGAACAGATATCGGTGATATGATCCAATGCCATGGAAGGATCATCATGAAGAAATTGTGCAATATCCCGCCAACTCTCCGCCCTCACTTGTGCCCATAAGTCCAAACGCACGGGGTCCTGCTGTGCCGTCAGGACAACCTGGGGAAATCGTTTGACCAGGGATTCAAGAAAAGGATGCATAAATCGGATCTATTATTGAACCGTCGCAATCGGGTAACCGTCTGCCCAACTCCACGTTATTTCACAAAGTATTTTTCTTTCTGAATTTTCTCTTGGAGCTTAATAAGCCCATCCATCAGGGCTTCTGGCCTTGGAGGACAGCCTGCGATATAGACATCCACCGGGACAATTTGATCCACGCCCTGCACCACACTATAACTATTATAATGATTGCCGGATGTCGCGCATGACCCCATGGAAATCACATACCGGGGCTCCGCCATCTGATCATAAATTCGACGGATCACGGGTGCCATTTTCCGGCATACCGTTCCTGCCACAATCATCAAATCAGACTGGCGCGGGGACGCCCGAAACACCCCAGCCCCGAAACGATCAATGTCATACTTGGAGGACACAGAGGCAATCATCTCAATCGCACAGCAGGCTAACCCGAAAGTCATCGGCCAGAGGGCTGATTTCCGACACCACGCAATGCAATAATCCAGATTGGTCGTGATGATATTGGGTTCAAGTTGTCGTTCAAACATGCTCATAATTATGCCGCGCGTATTTTTTATCTGTGGTTGTCCTTTTCCCCGCCCACCATGTGTGCACCTGTGCTCATTAGTTAGGGGGAGCCATTGTACTGGGTAAACTCCTGTTTTTTCTAGGCGTAAAGATCTGTTTGGTTAATCCCAATCTAGGGCACCTTTTTTCCAGGCATACCAGAATCCTACAATGAGAATGCCGAGAAACACTCCCATTTCTACGAGACCAAGAAGGCCAAGTTTCTTAAAGACCACCGCCCAAGGGAATAAAAACACCACCTCAATATCAAAAATCACAAAGAGCATGGCAATAATGTAGTATCGCATTGGAAACTGGACCCGAGCGTCCATAAACAAGGGGCTGCCACTTTCGTAGGGAAGTAATTTTGCACGATAGGGCCGGCTGGGACGGACAACCCATCCCACGACCAGGGACCCGATTCCAAACAGCGCCCCTAGAACCATAAAGATGATGATGGGGAGATAATTAAATGGAACCGGTTCGCTACCCATTGATCACCCTCATTCCTGATTGAGTCATTCTAGAAAGAAGACTCGTGCCTTGTCTCTTATATTATTCTCTTAGTCTCAATGTTAGGACACCACATCTTCAAAAAAAGCCGGGTAGCGTAAGCCTTGAAAGGTGAAGGGCTCCATTCCTTTCCGCTGAACAAGCACCTTGAACGTTTTGCCCATCCCATGCGGACGTAATAAATATGATAAAGCCCTAACATCCTCCGACTCCTGCTCTTGATCTCTCACCAAATCCTCGACTCCCAATCCGATCAGCCAGTTCGCCAACGTGGTCAACCCAACGAGGTCCAACCCGCTAACGGTTCCACTGCTGGCCAAAGCGGAAAAATTGACGTGAGCCGTCATATCCTGCTCGCCAATACGGGCATATGGATTGGAAGAGATGGCATGTCGGTAATAACACAATAAGGTCCCGTCTTTTCGGTCGGAACGATAATAATCACTGGCGGTATGGCCATAATCGATGGTCATGACGATACCGCAATGGAGAACGCGAGCCACATCCTTCATCCAAGCCTCAGCTTCTATATGAAGTTCTGTGGTTTGTCCTTCACTCAGGGAAATTTTATGCTTATCGATATATTCAGCCAACTTGGGAGTAGAACATTGACCGAGACATTCAACAAAATGCCCGCCTTCGTAGGCCACACATATTTCACACATTTGGTTATTTTGCCACCGGACTCGATGAACAGGGAGTGCATCGACCAATTCATTGGAAAAGCAGACACCCGTCAACGAATCTGATGCGATCTCTTCAATTGAAGCCCTCCATTTCACATGTCCTTCCACCCAATTCCCGATCCCCTCTTTCAGCCTAATGGACTGACGCGATTGAAGATGAGGACTCCGCTCCGCTATTAGATAGGAGAGGCGATTGAATAAATCAGGGGCGATCGTTCGGCATTCTTGTAGAAAATCCACGGCAAACGTTCCATTTCCACCACCTATCTCCAAAAAGGTAAACGGATCGGGATGACCCAACTGGGTATCAATGTCCACAATCTGACGAACCAATGTTTTCGCCAGGATAGGGGACAATTCTGGGGCGGTATAAAAATCTCCTCCCCATCCAATCCGGTCGGGGGACGATCGTTCAGATGCGACGGCTTGGGTCATGTAATAGCCATATGGATCATCGTAGAGCGCCAATTCCATGAAACGCGCAAAACTCATAGGCCCTTTTTGGGAAATTTCCGACATAATTTTCTGGATGAGGTCGGGATTACCCACTATTTGGTGAGAATCGGATAGCACGAATGGACTATAGTCACTCCTTCAAAATACCTATGAGGAATCGGTTACGATAACGGCCTTCCTTCACCAAGTCAAGCAAGTTCGCACTTTTTGAACCAAGAAAAAACAATAGATTCAAGATGTTATGAAGACACACCTCAGCTAGACAGACTTGAGGTCAGTTATAAACCAGAAGAAGGAAGGTTAGGGTTTGGCTGGCATAAATAAACAGAGGATCAAAACGGCATTTAGGGATTTGAAACCGCTTTCAGAAGAATTTTTGATGTTACGAACCATGACATTTTTTATACTTTTTTCCGCTCCCGCACGGGCAGGGCTCATTTCTCCCGACTTTCTCTTCTCTCCGCTGAACGGTTCGTTGTGGGGGGGTGGTAGCGGAATCACCTCCGCGATTCAAATTTAATTGCGCCGGGCGAGGCGCTTCCCGCTCAGGTTCCGGCCGTTCTCCGCGAACCAATTGAAATTTAAACAGTCGCTCCAACGTATCATTTTTGATCCGTTCCATCATCCCCGCAAACATGTCGTAGCCTTCACGTTTATATTCTGCGAGAGGATCCTTTTGCCCATACCCGCGTAATCCGATGCCATCCTTTAACTGATCCATCCCCCATAAGTGATCCTTCCAGTGATGGTCGATCATTTGCAGCAGAATGGTGCGCTCTACATAATGGACTAAATCTTCGCTGGCCCCGTGCTCCTGGATCAATCCCTGAACTTTATGTTGATAGGCCTGCTTTAATTTCTCTTTGACTTCTTCCTTAAGAGTCTCTCGCCCCATATCCTTGATCTCATCAGGCCGAATCACATCCAAGCCAAATTGTCCTTGAACCGATTCGGCTAATCCCGTAAAGTTCCATTCCTCGGAATACTGCTCCTCCGGGCAAAAGGTATCCACCAGGCCCTCTCCCACATCCTCGACCATGCCGAGAACGTCTTCGGTGACATCGGTCGCTTTTAAAACATTTTGGCGATGCTTATAAATGACCTCCCGTTGCTTATTCATCACATCATCATATTCAAGAAGATGTTTGCGAATTTCAAAATTATGGGCTTCAACTTTCTTTTGCGCATTCTCAATGGACTTGGTCACCATGCGGTGCTCAATGGGCACACCTTCTTCCATGCCGAGCTTGAGCATGAGGTTTGAAACACGTTCAGAGGCAAAGATACGAAGCAAGTCATCTTCCAATGAGAGGAAAAAGCGGGATGAGCCGGGATCTCCCTGCCGCCCGGCCCGGCCTCTCAGCTGATTATCGATCCGGCGGCTTTCATGACGTTCAGTCCCGACAATATGTAATCCTCCGGCTGCCAGAACTTCCTTCTTATCGGCATCGCAAGCGGCTTTAATAGTGGCGTAGGCTTTGGCCTGTTCCTCTTCTGTCAGATCTTCCCCTCGATAAATAAACTGTTGCTTAAAGAGAGCTTCAGCATTGCCCCCTAATAAAATATCGGTTCCGCGGCCGGCCATGTTGGTCGCGATGGTTACGGCACCCTTTTGTCCGGCTTGGGCAATAATTTCCGCTTCCTTTTCATGAAACTTGGCATTCAAAACATGATGCTTCACGCCACGATGTTTCAGTAAGGTCGAAAGACGTTCGGATTTTTCGATGGAAATCGTCCCGATTAAAGCCGGTTGGCCCTTCTCATGATACTCTTTGATTTCGTCAGCGATGGCCTCGAATTTTTCTTTTTCCGTCCGATAGACCACATCAGCATTATCAATCCGAATCATGGACTGATTGGTGGGCACCACGTTCACTTCGAGGTTATAAATCTTCGCGAATTCTGAAGCTTCGGTATCCGCAGTTCCGGTCATGCCCGCCAATTTATTGTACATACGAAAATAATTCTGGAACGTGACCGATGCCAGGGTCTGGTTTTCGTTGGCAATTTTAACTCCTTCTTTGGCTTCCACCGCCTGATGAAGTCCATCACTCCAACGCCGTCCCGGCATTAATCGACCCGTAAACTCGTCGACAATAATGACTTCGCCCTCTTTCACCACATACTCCACATCTCGCCGGTAGAGCACATGCGCCTGCAGGGCCTTAATCACGTGATGCACGAGACTCAGATGTTTCAAATCATAGAGATTGTCGACGCCCAGAAGCTTCTCCACATGCGCATTACCTTCGTCGGTCAAGGAAACCGTTTTCGTTTTTTCTTCAATCGTATAATCCTCCTCCCGTTTGAGGTGAGGAATAATGCGATCCACCTGAAAATACAAGTCTGTGCTTTGTTCGGCGGGGCCGGAAATAATCAACGGCGTTCGAGCTTCGTCGATGAGAATACTGTCGACCTCGTCAACGATGGCAAAGTTCAAGTCCCGCTGGACCCCCTGGGTCAGATCCGTCACAACCAGATTATCCCGCAAATAATCGAAGCCAAACTCATTATTGGTTCCATAGGTAATATCGGCCCCATAGGCCTCACGTCGAGAACACGGCCGAAGGTATTGCAACCGTTTATCCGGCGCATCATAAGAAGGATCAAATAAAAACGAGGCGTCGTGTTGAATGATGCCGATCGATAAACCCAACCCATGGTAGAGCGGTCCCATCCACTGGGCATCCCGTTTCGCCAAATAATCATTGACGGTGACCAGATGGACTCCTTTTCCACCAAGTGCATTCAGATAAATGGGAAGGGTCGCGACGAGTGTTTTGCCTTCACCCGTTCTCATTTCGGCAATCCGGCCCTGATGCAACACCATTCCTCCTAGCAACTGCACATCAAAATGCCGCATACCGAGCCGGCGCCTGGACATTTCCCGACACACGGCAAAGGCCTCAGGCAGAAGATCATCTAACGTCTCTCCGCTCTCCAGCCTTTTCTTAAAGGCTTGGGTCTTTTCCGCTAACCCCTGGTCATCAAGAGGTTGCAGGGAGGCCTCAAGCTCATTGGCTTTATCCACTTGCGGTTTGAGTCGCTTCAGCTCCCGGTCGTTTTTGCTACCAAACAGAATATTTAAAAGTTGAACAAACATATTTACCTTACACTTTGAAAACAGAAATAGATTTAGAGAAATTCCCTGTGGATAGGGATAGGCGGCTAGACAGACCCATAAAACTATAACATTTCCCTAGTATACCGAAATACCGGTGGGAATCAACTCACGGGGCCGTGATAAAATGAGTAGATTGCTCTCTATTTTAATGAAAGGCTTTTCCGCAACTGGTGCGTAGAATTGCTTGACAGAATCTTTCTTTTTTCCCTAGCATATGGTGTCTTTTCATTCAGGGTTTCCCAAGTTTCCCGATCTGTGATGACATGACATATAAGAAAAGTCTCGCACTGACCCTCAGCTTAATGCTCCTCCTCATCATGGGGACGATGCATCGGAGCTATGCTTCGCATATCACACAGCACACCCATCACCACACACCTGCCACACACAGCACCGGAGTCTGCTCATGGATGTGTGCGGCGGCTCAAACCATTTCCGGCGACGCTCAGGTAATTCCCCATAGTTTTCAACTTGTTGCCTTCATTGAGTGGACGTTACCCAAATTCCCTTCACTCATTTCCCCTCTTTTTCTTCCAACCAGAGCTCCTCCTCAATAAACCGTTCTAGTTTTTGGCTTCCAGACCGCCTCCACCGTATCAAGGTGAGTCCGGGAACCATCTATACAGAACTTAATTCGAAGCGGTGGCCTTTTTCTCTCAATCGTTTATTGATCGCACTTTGAGAGATTGTGCAACAACTCTTCTTGAAAAACGGAATATTCACAATCTTAAATTAGACCATTTTATGGTGTGTTTACGCAGTCTGATATTCCTGGCCCTGTCGATTTTGTGGGGAATTCTGATCTCCAACCCCATTTCTATGGCTGAAGTCCCGTCTCATATTTCTGAGCCTATTGAAATATTAGAGGTCATTGAAGTGACAGGAACAATCGTGACAAATACAGCCAGAACGCTTTCATTTCCTTTGCCCACGTTCAGCCACACCTGGCCTACGACACATATTCACGATCTTGCGCTTCCAGATCTCAATGTGGGCACCCTGCCACCGCCATCCGTTCACCATAATTTGATAGACCAGACCGGCAAAACACGTGGACATTTCACAAGGGTCAAACCCTTGAAAACCGAACGTCCGCTCTATCCCCGAATGGCCAGAGAACAAGGCTGGCAAGGGAAAGTAGTGCTACGCACCAACATTACCGCTGAGGGCACAGTCGAGAATGCCACAGTTCAGGAAAGTTCAGGATTTGCTGTGTTAGACGACAGTGCCATACAAGCGGTGAAGGCCTGGTCATTTGAGCCGGCGAAAAATGGAGAATTCGCAGTGGCGTCCACAGTTGCCCTGCCCATTCGGTTTGATTTGCTTCAATAACCTTAGTGAAAATTGACAAAAAAGGTCCATCCATGAAACCTCTTTTCTACAAAATCAGACAAATCGGACTTTTTCTCCTTCTTATCCCTCTCTGCATAGGCAGCGGGTCAAGTCGGGCTGGTGAAGCTCAGGACCTTCTGACAGAAGCATTTTCGGCCTATCAACAACAGCAATGGTCTGCCGCCATCCCTCCGTTAGAACGGGCATTGGCCTTGTATCCTGGATATGCCGAAGCTCACCACCTTTTGGGTTTGGTCCTGACCAATCTTGAGCAACCGGACAAAGCTATTATGGAGTTGCAACGGGCCATCGATGCCTATCCCCAATTCGCTCAAGCCTATGTGGATCTTGGCTTCATCTATCAGCAACAATCCCAATTTCTAAAAGCCGACCAATCTTTTCATTTGGCATTAAAAGTCTACCCCAAATTTTTGGAAGCCCGCATGGCCTTGGCCGCGTTTCATGATCAGCAACAACACGCACAAAAAGCCCTCCAAGCCCACCAGGCCGTTCTGGAACTCGAGCCGCATCGCCTCGACTCGTTGTACGGCATGGCCTTTTGGCTGTTACACGAGCAGAAACTTGAGGAAGCCCAACGTTACGTAGATCAACTGGTCTCCCTCCATCCTACATATTTAAATGGGTGGTTAATTGCAGGATCACTCGCGCAACAATCGAAGCACGTGGACAAAGCCATTCAGGCCTACCAACGTGCCGTCAGCTTGAACAGCCATTTGGTGGATCCCTATTTCAACTTAGGCGTCCTCTACCGACAAAAGGAAGATTTCCAGGAGGCTGCTCAGGCATTTGAACACGTCACCACCCTCGACAAAAATAATCCCGAGGCTCACGTCAATCTGGGAGTCGTGTATGCTGCCCTGTCAAAAATTGATCAGGCGGAAAAAGAATATCAAACCGCCTTGGCCTTGAATCCTCAGTTAGCCGAAGGCCATTATAATCTTGGACTGTTGTATGAATTTCATCGCAATACTCCCCAAAAAGCTCTCAAATACTACCAGGAGTACGTGAGGCTAGGCGGACAGGATGATCGAATTCAAACATTGTTGAAACGAACCAAATCGTGACCACAGTCCTTGACTATCCATCATCCGATTCCGGTCAACGAATCTTCTTCCTGAGTGCTTTCGGCAGCGCGATTGTTCATGCAGCCCTGCTTGCAGGTCTGATGTATCTTCCAAGCCCTCCGGCAGTCAAAGAGGCCCTCCCAACAATCCAAGTGAATTTAGTACCGTCTCATCAAGAGGTTAGTCCCGCACCACAACCTCCCACGAAGCCGCTGGCACCGACCCGACCGGATGTCCCCCAACCCCCACCACCGCTTCCCTTGCCCCGGTCCATTCCGTCCACCCCGGCGCCACCGCTGCAGGCCTCGCTCAAACCGGCACCTCCTACACCTCTGACCCCACCGCCGCCTCTTACTCAGGCACAACCAATTCTTAAAGACACGCGGACGGATCAGGCCATAAAAAGTCGTCAAATGATGAAAATGGCCGTTCCCCGTCGAACCGATCAGCAATCTCCTCTCTCACCGGCTAGACCCCAGCAGGAACAGCCTCCAGTAAGGATGCCTTTAAATTTGAATAATCAGCAATCAATGGCCCAACACACCCTTCCTCCTCCACCACCAAGCCCCGCATCTCTTCCAATGTTAAAAGCGCCGCCGCCAATATCGACCGGATCCTCAACGTCAAGGCCGATGATTGTATCTTCATCCAAGCCGCTATACCCTCGTGTGGCCAGGGAATCAGGATGGGAGGGTACTGTTATTGTCCGAACCCTGATTACAACCGATGGGGTTCCCAGCCAGGTGGAAATTAGAAAAAGTTGCGGCCATGAGGCGTTGGATCTGGCTGCACAAGAAGCGATCAAAACCTGGAAGTTTCAGCCGGCGAAAGATGGGAACATTCCCATTGCCAAATGGGTCGACATTCCCATTAAATTTGACCTGAACAGTTAAGCAACGCGATAAAGAAAGGGAATTAGGAATGATTGAATTACTCATGGGTGGCGGATGGATGATGATCCCTATCTTAGGCTGCTCGCTGTTGGCCCTGACCATCACCATTGAACGTGGACTCCAGTTCCGATCATTGCGCTTAAGTGGTCTGGCAGGTCGGATGCTCAAGCTGGCCGGGCAGAGGAAATGGACCGATGCAGTGGCATTGGCCGAACAACACCCGAGTCCCACTCTCCGGGTTCTGGCCGCCGGCATTCTTCACCGTGCACACCAACCGGAGCAAGCCATGGAAGCGGCAGGAATCGCGGAAGTGTCTCTCCTGAAACGCGGATTACCGGTCCTGGATACGGTCATTACCTTGGGCCCCTTACTGGGACTTCTGGGCACCATCATCGGGATGATTGATTCCTTTGGCATCATGGCCAAAACGGGATTAGGAAATCCGCATGCTGTCACAGGTGGGGTTGCTGAAGCCTTGATCTGTACCGCTGCGGGAATTTGTGTCGCCGTCATCACGCTCATTCCCTATAATTATTTCCTTTCGCAAGGTGGAGCAGGAAACCGAACGCATCGAACAATATGCCACGCAGTTTCTGGCGACTCTCGAAGAAACCTCACCTCAACCTCAGGGATAAGCCGATGGCGAGGAGCTGAGGAATGAAGCACAGGGTTTGTGGTCAACTACACGAAACGTTGCCTTTAACACGTCAGGCCAACCGAATCCCTGTGTGCCTCACTCGGGTGGAGATATTCATATGTCTTTCTTTAATCGTTGAAATCTGAATACGACCAACTGGCTCTGAGTGAACACCACCTTCTTTATTTCCATATGCTAAAACTCTCACACACCGGACCGTCATTATCACTACCACCGTCGCAGAGCACTTTCATGTGCCGGGGAACCATCAGACAAATTCGGAGGAACGTCCCCGCTCCTCTTCGAACTCCAAAAGCCATAGGCAGCAATCGGTCGAAAATAGACTTGAGGTCGGTAGGAAAATTCAGGTGGAAAATCTTAAGTTACTGCATCAAGCAGGGTCACCATTGCCATTGGAAGCGACCATGCGGAAACAGCCTTAACGGAAGCTCTTCACCTTCATCAATTGGGCGATTTGACAAACTGACCTTACTGAAAATGTGGAGTGAGACCACTCCGCAGACCATTTTCCTTCAGGGAAAATTGGGCGATTTGAGGAGGGGTTTAAAGCCAGCTTTCTGGTCTTACAAAAAAATCCACTTGAAGACTTTAAATGTTCAGACTATTAAATTTCGTTTTAAGCAAGGGTTTCCCATTTCGGGGGGCCACGTGAGCCATGCTGATGCCAAATTAAAAAAATCTCATTGACCATCCGCTTCTTCTCGGAAGACCAGAGGAGGTGCCCTTTGATCCAAAGGCATAAAGGCTCCAACGTTTGTAGCGAAGAACCAGGTACCACAATAATGTCAGGACCGACAGAACGCATTTCGATTATTTTAGCTGTGTTATACCTGGCTCTGGTCAGCATGGCCACGTTTTGTGTGTCATCACATGAGATCCAACATTCACCAACCCATCATCATTCCAAAAACAACGGTACCCACTCCTCACTCTGCTCCTGGGCTTGTCAGGTCAGTTCTAAGGCAAATAGTGCCGACACGACTCAGTGGGCACTGATTACCCATGCCTTATTGCTTGCCGGGGTCGTATTCCTCCCTTTCGTAACCCCTAATCAGACGACCCTGATCCCGACTCCCACTCGCGGTCCTCCGGTTTAATCAGTCTCCCACGTCCAACACGGTTCTCTTTAAGACTCTCGAACCTTACAACGCAAAAGCCTTGTTTGGCCCAATCAGGATCTATTCATATGCTTTGGAAAGGACATCTACAACCAATGAGGACCCAAAAATGTCTAATAATCCCCAAGGTGTCAATAACCGTGAGCGTTATGGCCGTAGTAGGCCTTCTCCTGATCGTGCCCTCACTGTGTATGGCTGAAGAATCAATTGACACACTGCCTATGGTGACCGTGGAGGGAAAACGGATCGAGAACATTGATATCGTCAAAGAAGAAATCGCCCGTCGGCCTGGCAGCACCGTGATCATCGAGGAAAAACAAATCAAAGAATCCCGTGCTTTGAATTTAAACGATATTTTGCAATTTGTCCCCGGCGTACGGTTTCAAACCCGGTTCGGAGCCGACGAAGGACAATTTCAAATTCGCGGAACTTCACTCAGAAATAATTTTCACCATCGAGGGATCAACATTCTGATCAACGGGATTTATTTTGGCGATGCCGACGGATTTTCCGATTTCGAATCCATTGAATTGAACGCCTATGAACGGGTAGAGATTTATAAAGGCGCGAACGCTCTCCGGTATGGAGCCAATACCATTGGAGGCGCTATCAATTTTGTGCCCAAGGACGGGATATAACGCCTCCACCCTCCAAATTCGACTGTTGGGAGGGAGTTTCGGTCTCTATTCCGGACAAGTCTCCAGCGGACAAGTGACCCAACCCTTTAAACTTGGCACCATGGACACGACGGCCGACTACTACGTCAGTCCTTCAGGTAACCATCAAGATGGGTTTCAAGACAACAGCCAGCAAGACCGTCAACGACTCAATGCCAACTTCGGATTTAAGATCGGCACCCACCAGGAAGTGCGGGCTTATATATTAGGAGCCGGGTGTCGTGAACGGATCCCGGGTTCTATGACCCAAGAACAACTGGAAAAAGACAATCAACAAGCTAATACCTTGGGCGGAATCAGTCCGTTTGCATGCGGACCCAACCAGGCCTGCAAATATGGACGGTACTACAACCTTATACGGGCAGGAATAGCCTATCGGAACGACTTTGCCGCAAACCAATTTTTTGAAATTATTCCCTATTATTCCTACCAGTACGTGGACCACCCTATTTTTCAAACTATTGTTCAGGACAACTATAATGTCGGTGGTGAGATTCGTTATGGCAATACCAACTCCATTTTCGGACATGAAAACTTTTTCATCATCGGCCACCAGCCACGGTACGGCGACACCAACCAACGGCGCTTTGTCAACAATTTGGGGAATCGTGGGACTCAGACTCAAAATCTCAGTTTGGAGACGACCAATTTTGGCACTTACGTGGAAAACCAATTCAATGTGACCAGTGATTTCGCTTCTCATCGCCGGGGGCCGCTGGGATTACAGCATTCGACAAGGCCGGAACCAGCTCTTCAGTCCATTTACGGGAGCGTTAACCAGCAACCGACACCGACTTGCGCCAATTCAATGCGATTACCCCGAAGGCGGGGTTCGTCTACCGAACCACACCGACCTCGCAAATTTATGGAAACGTCAGCCGCGGATACGAACCACCCATCAATTTGGAATTCACCTCATCCGTGAATCCCGACGGCTCAACTCCCACCAGTGCGTTTCTCAGTCTGGATGCTCAACGGGCCTGGCAATTTGAACTTGGTACACGGGGATCGACGGCGGATCAACGGATTTCCTGGGATCTCACAGTCTTTGATCTGGAAATGCAAAAGGAAATCTTGGCCTCCAACATCAACAATCAGGGCACCTTTCAAAATGCCCGAGGCACCCGCCATACGGGAATTGAGGCGGGAGGCTCAGTCGTGGTGGCGCACGGATTGCTGGCTCCCGGACCCAAAAACCAAAGCGACACGATTACCGTTCGAGGCGCCTATACATGGTCCTATTTCAAATTTACGGATGACGTGCAAGGAGGAGGCGTATTAGTTGCCAAAGACGGCAATCGCGTTCCTGGCGCGCCAGAACATTTCCTCACCGGTGAAGTGCGATATGACCACCCGGTCGGGTTGTGGATCGCACCGAACTTTGAATGGGTCCATGGCTGGATTTTATGTGGACACACTCAATACCGCCAAAAATCCTGCCTATTTCATTGTGAACCTCCGCGCAGGCTATAATTATAGCAAAAGCTTTTCGTTCTTTGCCGAAGGGAGAAATTTAACCGATCAAACCTATGCCGGAGCGGTCGTGGTGAACGACAGTCTGGGCCGGTTTTTCAATCCGGGGCAAGGCATCAGTGGTTTTGCGGGAGTCGAGTGGAAATTTAATTAACTCTTTCATATTTTAAACAATTGGTCACCGAGCCGTAACATTGAGAATGTCACATCTGGTTAATTATTCTAGGTGTGACACCCTTATGGCACTGGAACTGAAGTCGGATCTTCAACAATCCATTGAAAGTTCCGACAATTTTCTCTTAAGACAAATTGGGTATTGAAATTTCTATGAGACTGCCTGCCGCCACAAAGAAAAAAGCCCGCATCGAGATTATTCCGATGATCGACACGATGTTTTTTCTGTTGGTGTTTTTTATGATCGCCACGCTGTCCATGACCATTCAGCACGGGATGCCCGTTACTCTTACCAACGGCCGACTCCTCAACGGATAAAATTCCGGATCAAATCTCTCTCACCCTCACCCATGAAGGGGCGCTCTACTACAACAAAGACCGCATCGAACTATCGGAACTGGAAATGCGGCTGGCAAGCCTTCGACAAACCGATCCGACCCTTCACTCGTCATTAACGCCGATGAACAGGTTCCCCATGGCCAGGTCATTAAAGTGATGGATATCATTCGATTGGCAGGCATTCCCAACATGGCGATTGCCACGAAACCCAATTCGGAACCGTAAACGCCGGGTACCCATGAACCACCCGTCAACGACCGCATTCACCAATCCTTCACGTCAATTGACGAATTTCTACCTCGCCCTGTTGTATGGGGAGGTTTTCTATACTGCAAAGCCCCTTGCCCCTAATCATCCCCATCCAGCCGCATCCACCTCAATTCTTTGCTCATGGGCCTGTCATGTTCCCTGGATTGCCCCAGATGCCCGTTCGACTACTCAATGGTCGCCACTTCTGGTTGTATTCATGCTTTGGTCTCCGAAACCGTTACTAATATCGTACCCTAACCTTTTCTTTAAACAATCTCTTTTCCAGAGTGACCTGCCCGTTCTTGCTTCGATTCATGTATATCGAACGGGTTTGGTCACGAAACCACCGAAGGATGACTAATGAAACGAATTATTTTTTATACGTTTGTCTGTGGACTAACATTTTGGCTTGTCAATCCAATCGGACCCGTCCTAGGGATGGAAGGGGAAATTTTGCCTCTACGCCTTGGTCCTAAACGTGTAATCGACCATAAAGGGATGCAAACGACCGGGCCATCTGCCCAGCTTGGCTCTGACAGGACTTTGCACCTAGCGTGGGGTGGGGAGCAGAAAGAAGAGCAAGGCGTTTATTATCTAAAAATAGATCCCAATAGGAAACGCTTTCCTCGCCCATCAAAGTCAACCCCCCGACCTATCCAGTGGCGTCTCTGCATGAACCTCCGGCTCTCGCGATAGGACAACAAGAGGAAGTGTACATCACCTGGCCCACTCCACATCCGAATGCCAACGGGAAACCCTTTACGAGTCTGCTCCTCCTCAGTCGCTCCACCGATGGCGGGCAAACATTTCTTCCTCCGATTCGAGTAAACGATGATGATGCTATCACGGGTCATTCCTTCGATCATATAACGGTCGGCCCTCAAGGGACGGTTCATGTGACCTGGCTCGATGCGCGGGAAGGGAAAAAAGACCCTTCAACCTACACGGCTCGCTTACTCGATCAAAAACAGGACGTCACAGCCAACCTAAAACTCGATGACCAGTCCTGTGTTTGCTGCCGGACTCATGTCACAACCGGAAACGACGGTACAATCTACATCGCATGGAGAAAAGTCCTGCCCGAAAATATTAAAGAGACCGTGGTGGCCCGGTCCAAGAATCATGGACAAACCTTCTCGTCTCCTGTCATTGTCGGTAATGATAGATGGGTCTTTGAGGGATGTCCCCACCGCCCCGCAACCATGGGAGTAGATCAGGAGGGACGCCTGTATATCACCTGGTATACTGAAGGACCGGATGATACTCCAGGGGTGTATCTGGCGTATTCCGATGATCAGGGACAAACCTTTTCTCCCCGACACCAATTGAACATGTCGAAAAGCACCTTTCCAGATCATCCACAACTAGCTGTAAATCAAGAAGGCCAAATCCTGGTAACCTGGGAAGAACAATCTCCCGTCAGGCGGGAGGTCGTTATGAGCTTTTCCTTAGACCGTGGCCTCTCGTTTAGCACTCCGCAAAAGTTGAATGAGAAAAAAGCCAAAAATCCAGCGGTTGCAATCAATTCTCAAGGGAAAGCCGTGTTAGTCTGGCAGGAGGAGATTAAATTTCCGGGATGGAGCACAATCGTTCAAGAGATCTCCATGCCAAACCTCCGAACACCTTTGCTCAGCTCACAAATACAATGAAATTTAATTGGGTTCTTTGCGCTTACCTTCTTAGCGTCGTGAATGTATCGGCGTCAGACTCCCTGACCGGTCTGAACATGAGTCATATGGATGCCGGAAAACCCGCACCGGCATTTATCCTGCCGACCTTGGAAGGAATGCTCATCGATTCTCATTCCTTATCCGGTCAAGTCATTATCCTGAACTTTTGGGCAACATGGTGCGGTCCCTGCAAAGAGGAAATGCCTTCGTTAGAAAAACTTCGTCAACGATTAGACTCGGAACGGTTTCGACTCTTCGCCGTCACCACCGATATCCGGCCTCAAGACATCGCGAATTTTTGGGATTATCTCGATACTACATTTTGAGGTTTTGCTGGACGAACAGGAAGAACTTTCACAGGCTCTCATGGTCAGAAATCTTCCGACAACTGTCATAATAGATACAAAGGGCGGCCTTGTCGGGCGAATGATGGGTCCGAGAGACTGGAATAGCCCTGGAGTCATCACACTCTTGAACAACCTGGTCAATCGTCCATGAAGAAAGGGCACCTTTTTCGCACAACCCATGAGAATCCCTCCGGTTTATTTATTAGGTGACCCGGTGGAGATTGCATGGATTAACAATAATTTCATGAAGAATGCCACCACGTTGAAGGCTCGGGCCACCTCCATCGTTAATCTCAACCTCCTTTCGGGGGATTCCGTCGGTTGAGGAGGACTCATAATTTCAAAACCTATATACAGGTGGACTATTCTATCAAAGATACATGAGCAGTATGGCCATGATCTCCGATAGCACAGCCAAGTCCGCCTAACAGGCGTTTCTTCTCATTCCTCCACTCTCTGTTTTCGGAGGCATTACCCTTCGATTGTTTTAAAATCCGGCTCCCGGTGGCATTCCAGACCCTTTCCCATAAAAACAGGTCAGTGGCCATGAATACACATTCCGAGGCCCTTCATTTGTTACCCCTTCCGTTTCCATTTTGTGAAAATGTCGCCTTCACGAACTGATTCGTTGAAAGCTGAACCACACATTCACCGGTTCCACTACAGGCCCCGCTCCAGCCGGAAAATGTCCATTTTTTGTTAGCTTTGGCTGTCAGCGTAATGGTACTACCGGTCCCATAGGAGGCGAAACAGGTGCCACTGGCGCAAAGAATTCCCTTAGGATTGCTGGTCACGCTCCCACTGCCAGCAATGGACACTGATAGGGTAGGAGGTGGGAGAAGATATGTTGATTTTGAAGGGAGCTGAGGTTGTGAAATTCCCGGCCGCATCGCGCGCAATCGCGGTTAATGTGTATTGACCTGGAACCACTCCAGTAGTATTCCAGGATATCGAGAAGGGGGTGGACTGTATCTTCTGCCCCAAGATTCGTGCCATTGAGTTGGAATTGTACACCCACTACACCAATATTATCTGTGGCGGTGGCGTTGATATTGACAGTCCCAGATAGGGCACTCCCATTGGTGGGAGAAGTTAGGAAAATGGACGGAGGTGTCACATCCTGGATCAGGGAGGCCGTAAACGTGGGCATACAACTTAACGGCTCCGTCATGGTCACGTGCCCATCGCTACAATCCGCATCCCCACTCCATCCATCAAACTTCGAAGCCCCATCCGGCGTTGCTGTCAAAGTCACTGACGTACCGGACGCAAAGTTGGCGACACACGAAGGAGCACAAGTGATACCCGCAGGACTACTCGTCACCGTCCCACCACCCGTTCCCGTTCTCGTCACCGTCAGCGTGGGCGGCACGTCGACCGGACCCACGTGGACATTATCAAACACACTGCCAATGTTCCCCCAACTATAGAGGGCCACACTTCCCGTCGATAGGGCACTATCCACCACCGGCCCGCCAAACAGGGACACCCCATCCACCCGCACTTCCAAGGTGTTGCCGTTGGCCACCACCTCTACCTGATAGCTCTGCCCCATCACATACGGCACTGCATCTTGCCTCAAGAGAGTCACCGCCCCATTCACCACCTTGACCAAGCGCCGGTACAGCCGTTGCGCATCCCACGAAAACCGATAATAGTTCGTGGGATTCTGATACCGCACCATAATCCCCATGGCATCGTCATCCGTTGACCGCATCTGAACGGCCACCTTGTAATTACTCCAGCCCAGCCCATTGGTATACCACGCAAAGGTGCCCTTCTTAGGCAACACAGTCCCATCGGTATTGCCATCATAGATATTCGAGGTTTGTTGCAGGACTCCACCGACCACTGTCCAGGCTGATGGGGCATCCCACGTCCCTTCATTGACCACCTGCCAGCCGGTAAAATTCCCATCGTTGAAATCAACCGTCAGCGTGGGCGGCACGTCGACCGGACCCACGTGGACATTATCAAACACACTGCCAATGTTCCCCCAACTATAGAGGGCCACACTTCCCGTCGATAGGGCACTATCCACCACCGGCCCGCCAAACAGGGACACCCCATCCACCCGCACTTCCAAGGTGTTGCCGTTGGCCACCACCTCTACCTGATAGCTCTGCCCCATCACATACGGCACTGCATCTTGCCTCAAGAGAGTCACCGCCCCATTCACCACCTTGACCAAGCGCCGGTACAGCCGTTGCGCATCCCACGAAAACCGATAATAGTTCGTGGGATTCTGATACCGCACCATAATCCCCAGGGCATCGTCATCCGTTGACCGCATCTGAACGGCCACCTTGTAATTACTCCAGCCCAGCCCATTGGTATACCACGCAAAGGTGCCCTTCTTAGGCAACACAGTCCCGTCGGTATTGCCATCATAGATATTCGAGGTTTGTTGCAGGACTCCACCGACCACTGTCCAGGCTGATGGGGCATCCCACGTCCCTTCATTGACCACCTGCCAGCCAGAAAAATTCCCATCGTTGAAATCATCGTTGAGCCCATCAGTCAACAAGCTGGTTCCAGAGGAATCTGAGATGTTTTTACTCACTTCTTGGGATGGAAGACTTTCATTGCCGTTCATGTCATAGGCTGTTATAGCAAAATAATTCGTGAGGCCAGACTGAAGGTTGGATATCGTGTAGGTTGTGACCTTCCCGACGTCAGTGGACAGCCCATATACACCCGCTGTTTTACCTTGATACACCCTGTATCCGGCTAAATCCGATTCCGAATTAGCTGCCCATTGGAGGGTCGCAGAATTGCTGGTGGCAGATTGAGCGGCATTTGGGAGGAGGAAGAGGCAGCACCACACAACGAATCCGAACAGGGTCTTTTGAATACAAGGAACTGAAAAAATATTTGGCATGGGATACCTCCTCGCTCAAAGAAAGGCCCCATCCCCACGCTTTTCCCTTCCTTCGGTAACCCGGCTATCAGGGATTTCTCCTGACCCGTGGCTTTGCGTCCCCACCTCACGGTAGGTTTGCCCTTAACGAGAAGGGGCCTTATTGTAAAATAGAAATTCTTGCTGAAATTCTTTCCTCACAGGTAGATGTATCAAAAACAATTCGACGCACCTTTTCGGCAGAATCCCAAATACCTGAAATAGGTAGACAAAAATGCTTTGAAAGACAAAAAATGTAAATGGAGGTAAAGGGACAGGATTGTTCCGTACAATAATCAACCTCTCAAAACCTTCGTCATATCTATGTGGAGGAACATAAAGTTGCTGATGGACTTTTTTTCGTTCTACGCATTTTTTGCGTTCTTTATGTGATGCGAAAATTTTCTATGGTTGGAAACAATTTTGGTTGCAGAGAAAGTTAAGAGAAAAAAACCGGCTCTTTTGGAAATTTCTCTCGCATTCTGTAATTTTTATGGCATCAAAACGTCGCCGAATCGCCGGCAGGTGTACTTCCGTGTTTTCTCCCGCATCTCTATCTTTAATAGAAACTGAGAACCATGGACTTTTCCAATAAATCCGGAAACAACCTGTTGCTGAAAAAACATTTGAAGAGTGTCGCTTCCCAGACTTTCGACATGTTTTTTTAGATCGATCTTCTTCATTGAATCGGATCTTTGTTCTTAATCGAGAAAAATTAAGGAATCACCCCTAATGCCCAAAAATTGGAATAGCTCATCGGTGATATTTCGGGATTCCACAAAAAATCTGATCTATCAAAATCGAAGCAACCAATGAGATCACTCACAGAATGTCGATGAGCAGTGCCTGAAACGTTGCATCGATAAGCACCGATCTGTAGACCGCATTGTGAATATTTTCTTTACTCAAGGATAGGAACTATTTATCTTTGTCCATCGACCTTTTGCGTGCCTGCGGTGCGCTTACTAAATTTGCTTCTCCCGACTCGGGATGTGATGAGGTGAAATTTGTAACACCGATATTTCCGGTTTTGTGTTCAATGCTTTGCTTTGTTTTAAATGAAAAGGGGTATCTATGCCGACTCCGACCAACAACCATGGATTGCTCTCTGGTAAGAAATGCCTCGACTGGAAAGCCTTATTCCTAAGCCTTTCCCTCCTATGGCCTGTGCCTGTATTGAGTCACCAGGCCGGAAACCTCTATCGTGAAGCTCTTTCTGCTGTTGAAAAACAGGATTTCAATAAAGCCAAACCGTTACTCGAACAGGCCATCAAGGAATTCCCGGCTTTTGCCGAAGCCCACCATCTGTATGGCCTGGTGGAATTTCACCTCACCCAACAACCTGAACGCGCGATTCCCGCCCTTCAACAGGCGATCCGTCACAACCCGAATTTGGCTCAAGCCCAGTATGATGTAGCCTTACTCCTTATCAAACAAGAGAAGCTGAAAGAAGCCCAAGAGGCGGCTCAACAGGCTCTGAAAATTTATCCACGTTTTTGGGAGGCCCGGCTCACACTCGCCAAACTCTTCGATCGGCTGGCATTAACGAACCAGGCTATTCAGGAATACCAGACCGTTCTCACCCAACAACCCTTACAAGCGGAAGCGCTCTATAATCTTGCTTCTCAGTACATGCAAACCGAAGATATCGACCGGGCCCAGCCTCTGCTCACCCGATTGACTGAGCATCACCCTCACCATACGGACGGATGGTATTTGCTTGGCCGGATCGCAGAACGGCGGAATCAACCCGCCAAGGCTTTGCAGGCGTACGAACAAATCATTCAGGCGAACCCTGATCATTCGGAAGCCCACTATAATCTTGGATTTATCTATCAACAACAAGGGGACCAACAAAAGGCCATCGAGCATTTTCGTCGCGTCAGTCAACTCAAGCCACAGGATGCCGAAGCTTTTTTTAATCTAGGGGTGCTCTTAACAGGAAACCAACAGCTGGCTGAGGCAGAACAAGCCTATCGGAAGGGAATTGTTTTACAACCGAATTCCCAGGAGGGACATTTCAATGTAGGTGCCTTTTATGAGTTCCATAAGAAGGACCTATTCCAAGCACAGACCCACTATAAACAATATCTCAACCTGGGCGGAAAGGATCCCCGTATCCAACAATTACTCAACCAACTTGAAAAATAAAGAAAAACGTATTGATTCAAATGAACTCCCTCAAGATAACCTGGTTTTTGGAGGTTGGGGGTTCAGGCTCCGCCCCCTCCCGCGAAGCTCATTCCTCCGCAGATGAAACATCGCATCTCACGCACCCCTGCCAACATCTTTGCCTGACAACAAGGAACACCGTTCTCTCAAGGAATGACGGAGACGGATTCCTTCATCACAGATCGATCGAGCCCAATCTTTCCATACGGAACTTTCTCATCTCCTAAACCCATTTCTTTGGCTCACCACACGGAAACCCGCTTGCCACACATTGTCCCGTTGTCAAGTGTGTGAGACCAGCCATTTTTTCCCAAGAATTTGCTTCCAAAAGTTGCGGAATGATCCACTTTTAACAAAAAGAAAGAACAATAGACGGAATAATGTAAATGTCAGCAAAATTTCCAACGGCAAGTTTTATGAAATTCAGTCGATATTCCTTTACCTAAGAACCACTGTATGGATTGGAGATCGATTGAGGATTGGTTGTTGGGTGTTCGGTGTTTTTATCCAAGGAGACACGAAAAATGCTAGGCGATTTTATCAAAGGGTTACAGTATCCGTTGCGCAACCAGCAAGGTGCTTACATTTTGATCACGGGTATTACAGTAGTCGCCCTATTCGGGTTTGCAGCCCTGGGTATTGAAGTTGGACGGTGGTATGCCATTCAGGGAGAGATGAGTAAAGCCATCGATGGAGCCGCCTTTGCGGGAGCCAAAAACGTAAACAATCCGAACATTACCGATCTTCACGGGTTTGTCCAACAAGTGGCTCAAGCCAATTTTCCTCCCGGCCTCCTCGGTACCGATACCCCGGCCTTTGTGGTCAGCGATGACGGAAACGGGAAAGTAACCGTTCAAGGCTCAACAAATTCCATAAATACCTTGTCAAAAGTGGTTTCGGGAAGCCACAGCACGACCGCTCTTGGTGCTGACGGATCGGCCAAGCTTCGAAACGCTGAAATCGCCTTGGTACTTGATGTTTCAGGGTCGATGGGAGGCTCCCCTTTGAGCGACTTGAAAGATGGATCAAAGCAATTTGTAGAAAACTTTGAGGATCAGGAAAACGATAACAGGTTTGCCTTGTTGACCTTTGCCTCGGGGGTCCAAAAACCATTTGATATGGATCATGGGTACGTCTCCCCCATCACTTCGGCCATTAGTGGACTTAATGCTAATGGGTCAACCAATACTGAAGACGCTTTGGCACAGGCAGCCGCTCTTCCCTGGTCCGATCAATCAGGTGTCCCCGCGAATGAACGAACTAAGCAAGTCGTCGTCTTTTTCTCGGATGGAAATCCCACCGCTTTTCGCGGCAATTTCGTATATAAAAACAATACCTATAATGGAGTGGCTGCGAAGTACACGAATTCTTCTTCTTTTCTTCCACAGTTAGCGGAACCCAATGTGCAACACCAATTTTTCCCCACAAGCACGATCAACAATGTCCCAAAAACAGGAGACGGTAAACCCTCCGGAAGTTCTGCTTGTGGAACATTAACGGTCAAATGGGAAATATTCAGTCACTCCACTTATGGCTTGGGCAACTTTCCTGCGACAGCAGGCCTGGACCCGGAGCAATGTCAGATATCTAGCCCTGATCCTCTCATGGATTATCACGTATGGCTTATCAAACAAATGGCCATAGACAATGCACAGACCATCAAAAACAACGGTATTGAAATTTATACCATCGGCTTGGGAGATGTAGATCCGAACTTTCTAGCAGCGCTCTCCAGCGGGCCGGCTTTTGCTTACTATACCCCGGATTCTTCGGAACTGGCGGGAATTTTTCAACAAATTGCCAATATACTTAAACTCGTGCTGATCAGCTAGAGAAACCATCATCCAATTCCTTGATTTACATCGAACGCATGATTGGGATTATGGGTACATAGGCAGGAGGATTCCCCAATGAACACTGTGATCAGGACTTTTCGCAAATTGATGTCCCCATGCAAGAACGAGTCGGGAATTTCGGCCGTTGAAATAGGGGCGACCATGCTCGTTTTTCTCACCGCACTCTTCTCCGTAGCAGAATTTGGTTCATTTTTTGTGCACCAGAACACCCTCACCTCTGCCACAAGAGAGGGAATTCGTATAGGAACGGTTGGCGCAACCTTAACGGATGGCAATGGAAATGCCTTATCCCGGGAGGAATCGATCAAACAAGCTATTCAGGACAGTGCGGCAACTGTTATGGACATCAACCCCTCACAAATCTTTATTTTCCCCGTCGATGCCGATTTCACCGACCCGGATGATCCGGCCGTTGTTGCAACCGCGAGTGCAGGTGGTGCCGGAGCCTTTATGCGTGTCAGGGTGCAATACACCCATCAATTCTTCACACAATTGATTGGGGGGTTCTTTGGAACCGGCAATTCTTTTCTGATGTCTTCCGAGGGGACATACCGCAATGAAAATTTCATCTTAGGAGGCGGCTCATGATTGCATCAATGGTACAGGTGTGGCGGAATGATCGGGGGACCGCATCCATCGAACTGGCATTTTCCCTCATGATATTCCTCTTTGTGGCGTTTGGAATTGTCGAATACGGGACAATCATCAACGAACGCAACGCCCTCACACAGTTAGCCAGAGAAGGCGCGAGTTTAGCTTCGCGAAACCTGACAACGTCGGCGAACATGATGGATCTTCTCGCCTCCACAGACAATGCCCTGGATTTTGCAAACCAACCATCCAAATTTCATATTTACTTGGCCCAAATCACGGCTGGAGACAATGTAAACAATAACCCATCCTGTTCGGTCGTTGACCGCGGCGGCCTAAGCAGCGGAGTACAGCCTCCAGCTCTTCCGAACTGTGATTTACCCCAAAATCTCTACGACTATCTGGTATGGGTTCCCGGTACCGGCGCGACGGTAGAGCAATTTACCGTGGTGAAAGTCTATTATGAACATGACCCGATCACCCCTGTCGGAGCACTGAGTGCACAATTTGGATGGGGGGGATTATCCACGGCCAACAGCATTACCATGTCCAGCACAGCGATTTTTTAATAGGTAGGTGAATTATTCGTTTCTGGTGAGATTTTCAGGGTCTCACCTCTCTCACACCTTTCATTTCAGAATTCTCTCAAAAAATATCCTGTACATCTCGTCGTGCAACATGCTTCGGGTCGTCTAAATCACATCGCCGATACCACAGAGTCGTTTAAAGGAATAAAAAGATGAATTGGGAGATTAGGGGACCAACAGCCTCATACCATTTAGTAAATTGTCTAAAAAAAATCGTCTTTCAAATTTCCATCCTTCCACATTTTTCAAGTAACCCCTTCATGCTGGATTGGATAGATTTCAAATCGGTGGAATCTATACGAATGGTTTGAGACCGTTCGCTCTCGGTCAATGACTCCTGGATTGCCTTTTGCTTTTCCATGACTGCTATGGTCGCGTCAGAGGCATCTGTATGGTTCTTGGCACGCCATTCTATTCGTTGCGCCAGAACCTCATCAGGCGCCCACACATCCAATATGGCAAAAGGGATTTGACGTTCATGAGTTAACTCGATAAAGGGTTTTCTCTGACCGGCACGCAGAAATGCGGCATCTACAACGACGGAATATCCCGCTTTCAACATCGCGCTCGTTAGGTCATATAACCGGTTATAGGTCGCTTGAGTCATGACTGGAGTGTACAGGCTCTCTGTGGTCTCCTGGGGAACCCCTTCAATTTTGTCGGCATAAAGGCGCTTACGTTCCACATCGGATCGCACACGAACGGCATTCAGAGCCTTCACGACTGCTGTGGAGACTGTCGTTTTCCCTGTTCCGGATACTCCATGCATCAGAATCAATACCGGGGAAGAAGGCTGAACCAGCCTATGAGCTAACTCCACGTATTTGAGCATTTCTCCATGGATGTTCCCCCACTCTAAACTTTCTTTTCCCACCTGCGCCAAACGCAAGCCCGCCACTTTTGTTCGAACGAGTGCCCGATAAACCTCATAGAACCGGAAGGCAGTCATCCCGGCATAATCACCAGTCTCTTCCAGGTAACCGTTTAAAAACCCATAGGCCAGATCCAGTCGGTCCTTGCTCTCTAAATCCATGACCAAAAAGGCCACCTCACTGATGACATCAATCCAACGCAAACGTGGTTCAAATTCCAAGGCATCAAACACACAGATCTGGCCCTCTAAATAGAGCAATATTCCCCAAATGAAGATCACCATGACATTCACGGATGTGCCCTGACGACTTTCGTTGTATAAATACTGGGCTCAACCTTACCCATTCCTGCTGTGTCCATTTCTTAATTTCCTTCAAACCATTCTGAACCGGTAACGAGAAGGCATCAAGAGGAATTTCTTCGAAACACTCTTCTACAGCTCCCCAAATCCTATCGGGCTCTCCATAGGAAGAAGTATTTCCAGCTGGTTCAATTCGACTATGGAATTCTCCAATGTGGTGGGCCAGTTGACTGATAACACTTCCATCAATTTCGCCTGTCCCGAGGAGTTTGTGCAATTCATGGTCTGGAAGAAACTGTTTCATTTTTACGGCAAATTCAAATGGTGTCCCTTCGCCATCCATTTGAGGGCCTGATGGAGACCCGTGATGGAGACCACTCCCAGGTAAAGCTGTGGGGCTAACCGGCGGTTGAGTCGAATCTCTTCCTCACAAAACCAACGTCGTTTCTCGAGCGTCGAAAAATCGACAAACGAAAATTTCACCGGCTTTTTGATTTTGTAGACATACTGACCTGTTAAGAACACCCATGAAATATGGGTTTCCACCAGCATTACCTGACTCACGGGATGGGGATAACATTTGGGGTTCTGTAGTGCTTCGACTAATTGAACAGAAGCCGTCATCCATCATGAAAACCTTTGCCTCATTGAGACAAGGATGTATTTTACGTTTCCGGAACACATTTTCTTGACGTCATAACATATCTTAACCAATTAGGCTCCTATCACCAACCAGAAGATTAAAACATCGCTTCAACAGCAGAATCAATCGACTTGTGAAGAAAATCCCTGAACAGGTACACTGAGGCATCGTGAACTCCTTATGGTTAGACGAATCAAATTTCTCTTTTTCGTATTGCTCTTCTTCTCTTGGTCGTGTGCACTTTTAGTTGCACTCTGGTTATTACCGGGCACCTTCTCCGCCAAAGCCACCCCGCCGGAGTGGGAAGTGAAAGCCGCACGATTTATCCGTCATCTCGCAACCCCAAGTCACTTTCTCAAAATGTCCAATCCCGTCCGATTTTCTCCTGAGATTCTGGCGGAAGGACGACATCATTTTGCCGACCATTGCGCCACCTGCCATGCCAATGATGGAAGTGGGAAAACGCGTATGGGCCCTAATTTCTACCCCCCAGTTCCAGACCTGCGGGAGCCTGCGATTCAAACCATGGCGGATGGAGAATTATTTTATGTGATTCATTACGGGATTCGATTTACGGGAATGCCTGCCTGGGGAAAAGGCCTCCCGGAAGAAGACCTCGAAAGCTGGAAATTGGTGCTATTTATTCGACATCTCCCCAATATCACTCCCGAAGAAATTGAGAAGATGAAACAATTTAATCCTCTCACACGTGAAGAACGGGAACAACAAGAAACCCTTGATCAATTTTTATCCGGAGAAGAAGTAGCACCCCAAGAACATCATCATTAGATTGTCTTACGTAAGGAGTCCCCATCATGAAATATTTCAGTATGCTTGCCATCCTGTGCTCACTGTTTCTGACCATGTCCGTCTGGGCACATGGGGATGCCTCTCATGTGATGGGAACCGTAACTGCTTTAGGAGCTGACCATGTGGTAGTCACAACACCAAAAGGGGAAAGCCTTTCCCTGGCCTTTCATCCACAAATCACTTTTCAACAAAATGGAATTCATGTGGAAAATGCCCGCCCCCAGGTTGGCGACCGGCTCGTTGCAGAAGTTTCTAAAAAAGGAGTTCCTGACAACCGAGATTGGGTTGCCACTGAGATTACATTTGCCACACCTAAGAAGAAGCCCTGATTTCCGAGATCTATTCAGTCCCGGATTGGAAGAGCAGGGTAAAGCAGTGTTGCTGGTAGGACGCATATTGGCTCTTTTCACATAGCTGTCACCGTCCAGTACCCGCCATCCTTTTCAACATCCCTTGTTTTCTGCCATGGATATAGACAGGCCTGATTCCTGATTGAGTGGATTAGCCCATTCAAAACCCTTGACGTTGAAGAAATGCTTACGCAAAGCAAATCTCAATTTAAAATAATGGCAGAGGCCTTCGATTCCCCCATCAGAAAATCACTGCATATTTGCAACCCTTCATGCCGAGGGAATATCCTATATTATATAAGGCAAGAGAAATACGATGAGCTATTATAGGACAGCGAGTCCCAATCTCTTTGGTTTCCCAGAAAAACTGGTTATCCTCTTCTGCCTGACCGCTCTCTGCGCCGGATGCTCTACCCCTTACAAAAACACGCTTCCTCCTACCCTGGCTGAGCGCATCGAACCCTCATTGACCTTCCCTCAAATTAAGGAGTCTCCTGATAGCCTTAAAGGGAAAACTTGTCATGCTCGGGGGACAAGTCCTGGAGGCTAAACGACTGAAAAACTCAACCCATATTACCATTCTCCAATTGCCCCTTATCAATGAACAGGAACCCACCACCGAACTCACCCAATCCCAAGGACGGTTTATCGCGGAGCAACAGGATTTTTTAGACCCCGGCAACTGTTCCTCCGGGAAGCCGGATTACCCTGGTTGGAGAGCTGTCTGGATCTATCCCCCAGAGCCTTGACGAAACAGTTTACACCTATCCCACTCTCATCATTAAACACTTAAAAGTCTGGCCAGCGTATCCTTCGGATTACGACCGGTATGGGCCATACTATCGACAGTCCTATTTATACCCCTATCCCTATGCATACCCGTATTGGAGGCCGTACAGCCGATTTTACCCCTATTCCCCATATTGGTATTGGTAGTAGCTCGCGTCCATCTACGGATTTTTCCTGGTAGCAGCCGACTTCCCCGAGCAGCCAAATTTTTCAGATATTGGCTTTACTCTTGAGATGCGGATAAATTGAGACCGACTTGATCTCTGGAAATTCCATCCAATTCACGTTAGGTTTGGCGTAACAAAAAAAATGGGAGGAGCGATGACTCCTCCCACATAAGACTAGCAACCCCGAGGTTGGATTTATAATTTGAAGTCCGGTTGGGGTTCCTGGACTCCGGGTTCAGTTAGGGTTTCTCCTCCTAATGGGCCCCCCAATTGCTGTTCTTTCGTGACTGGGTTTTCGGCAACTGGCATTTCTTCCATGGCCGGTATTTCCTCCAGAACGCTGGCTTGCATAGGAGCGGGGGGCACAATGGCTACACTATCGAAGTCAGCCATTAACCCTATCGTATCGGCTCCTCCGTCTAATAAGAGGGTAATCAGCGTAGTTTCGTTCCGCCATTCCGCCACCATCTTCAGATGGCCACGCATCACGGCCTGCCCCCATAAACTTTGATCGTATCGATACAGGGAATCCAACCAGATTTCCTGAACCAACGTCGGCATTCCATAGGACTGGGTTATCCAGGTTTTCACTTTGTGAAAATCTTGAACATAATCGGCACCATCATCATGTTTCGGTTCAAATAAATAATTAGCCTGGGCAAGTTTGTCTTCATAGAACGTATAGGTCAAGGAAGTGTCGATTCCCTCGATTTGGGTGCGATAGGCCACTCTCTGCTCAGAGCTTTCCAATATGGGAGAACGGAGTTCCCAAGTCGGTTGTACCGGTTCATTGATTTTCACTTCCTGAGCATTCATTCCCCAATCCGTACTTCGCCGTTCAAAAGTCAGAGGTTGGGCAGGAGCGACAGTCTTTTGAATCATAGGGGACTGGGAATCTGTTTTCTGTATTTCTGAAGGTTGCGATTCAGTATTTTGTATCACAGAAGGCTGAGATTGATGATGGGTGGGCCCAGCCAGCAAATGGCCATTCGAATCCCGATGCCGGGTAAAAATCAGATATTCGGATGCCTCATAGGCAAAACTGGTGGTCAACAGGGAGGTCCCCAACACGACAATTGCGCTCGTCATCAAAAAGTGTGTTTTCATAGTGTTTCCCATAATCCTCAGGGTTTCAATTGGAAGAATAGTGGAAGAGTTAGTACGTATTAACCACAAGTAGGCCCCAAGCTTCCACTGCTCGTCAGGCCATATACCATATAAATATATGTGTCGGCTGTATGGAAGGGAACTTAAGCGGAGAGAAAGAAGAAACCCCTTGTCGAGAACGACCGACCACACTTAAGAGGTGGGAAAAACCCTAAAACAAATGAACCTACGAGGGAGAAAAAAGTATAGCCATGAGGAAGTTCGTCAGAAATGGTCAGATAAAAGCGCATCCCCCATGGCATCTTAGCACCAGGCAATATTTGCAGACCAATCGCCCCCACTTCCAGACAGTGGCTGTTCAAAAATTTCCTGCCAGTTCTTTCTCAAACTGGCTAGCATATGGAGATAGCCTTTATAGGAATTGGGTTTTTGAATATAACCATTCACCCTCAGACTGGCTGTTTGACAGATGTCTTTCGGAGCTTTGGACGTGGTCAACACCACAATGGGAATACAGGCGAGGGATGAATCTTTCTTGATTTCAGCCAGGACTTCCGCTCCGGTCATTTGTGGCATATTCAAGTCCAGAAGAATCACACTGGGACGCGGGGAGCATTCTCGAGTGGAAAATTGGCCTCGACGATACAGGTAATCAAGGAGTTCGGTTCCGTCACACACAAACCGGAATTCTTTTCCTACTGGAGACTCTCCCCATGCCTCTCTCACTATTTCACAGTCATCGGGATTATCGTCAACAAGTAAAACGGTGTGAAGGGGTGGCGTATTCATATGAATTCCAGATTTCGACTTCGTATAAATTGAGAAAATCCCTTGTGAGATAACCAAAGTCAGCCAATACCAAAAATCACCGTCTCAATAAATCATATCGGCTAAAATCTCTAAAACTTTCCAAGGCTGAACAAGGTCAGAATTAGGGCTATCCCGCTCTGTGATTCGAACACTCCATCGGCACGCGGGACACGGGAATGGAAGCGTTATTGAGAAGCGAGGAGAAAAGCTGTTGCGGGGAACGATACTCTGAAATACCTTTTGGCCAATGACCCACATGTCTGACATGAAGCCACTGCAATAGCGCATCCCATCCTTTCACTCGAATGACATCGACATGCTCTATCTTACGATTCCAGGGTTGATCCATGACAAAAACTTGCCTGCCGAGGGCACGATACCCTTGAATATGGTAGGGATGATCGTCAATCGCTGCGGTAATCGTTTCTGGAATTTCTGTTTTTTCTTCGGTGTGATACAGTGCGTCGAAGGGGATACCGTGGCTCGCCAGCCACTGAAGAGTCTGAGGGCGGGAATAAGGTCGCCTGGCCGTGACGATAATAATACGATAGCGGCGGTGGATAACGGCCAAGGCCTGTTTTGCTCCTGGGAAAAGCGGTAGTCGTGGAATGGACTCTTCGTGGAACCGGGAAAAAATTTCCTCAATCACCTCCCGCTTTAATTGACTCGTATCCAAGCCTCCGGCGCTGCCATATAGACCCATAGGCCATGAAGTTCCGGTCAATTCCTGAAACAAACGCTGAACTTCAGGTTCCGCATGGCCTAAAACATTATCAATATCAACGGCAAAACACGGTCGACTCATCGAGGACATACCCATCCGTTATTTTTTTTCGTACAGGTCAACACTCAAGGGAAAAAGAATCAAGACAGGAGATTCCTCACCATTTTCTTACCATAGGGATATTCGAGCCACACAATCAAGCGCGGCATTTACACCTCCTGGCAACCAAAAATTACGAACAACCCTCTCCTCACCAATCAAGGATTTATTGTGCGCAAGCACCGGATCTTCAACAAGAGATGAATTAGTGAGACAATCTGGCAGCAAGCGGCTGGTCGTTGAGATGGCTTCGAAGAGGACGATGGGTTAACGCGAGATACGCTTTTTTGATGGATCCCACTGGCGTCACTTCCATCATGAACGGAGTTTCCCAATCGCCATCAGCCACATCCGGCTCCTCTGGAATTAACACCCGTCGATAGTGTTGCTCATGCGCAGCCCATATTTTTAATGGCACCCCGCCTACGGTTCCCACATGCCCCTCCGGCGTCACCGTGCCGGTTAATACGGTCTCCTCATCCACAGGGTCATTTTTGGCAAGCGCGATAACATTCAAGGCCGCCATGGCCGATAAACTTTCTCCATACAATGTGACCCCAGGGTATGGAAGGATAAACCGGATGGTCCAGGAATCAGGATTGAGCCCAGCAGCTTCCACAACTCGATCAAGAGCCTCTTTGACCGATTGTTGTGCATAGGGTGAAAACTTCCCTGGCGTGGTGAGAAATTGAATGGACAGACCTTCGTGATCTTGTCGTTGGAGAAATTCCAATTGAATTTCCGCGACAATGCCAACCTGTTCGGAGTGCTCGTTCATCGTCGTCCCGAGGATGGGAATGACTGTCCGAATATGCTTTATCGGCGTATCTGCTCCTGGAATAGCATGACCCGAGGAAGAAAGACCCCAGAACACGAACATCGAGAGGAATAGGCATCTGATAAGGGTCCACAATATCGAAAGCCCACGATTTTGAAATCCTGGAGACCCAGGAAGGGCTGGTAGGAGAAACCCCCGACACGATGCCGGACAACCAATCATCGTCATCCTCCTTGATAGCTGTCTTCTTCCTTTCGGCCAGCCGAGGAGAACACTTAAGCATCGGGAGGTTGAGCACGATGTTTTGCTGGGTCTGATCGTCCCTTAGCCATATCAATCCACACCTTTCCCTTCCAAAAGGCATCGGGAACCTTCCGCTCACCAAAGAATGTTCAGAAATAGTTCTGATCTCCGGTCGTTTCACTTCGCCTCTCCTGAGGGATGACATTAAGAACAGTCGTGAAAACGCCGATGAGGGCACCAGACACTCCTCACCATATACGCGTATGGCCATCAAACGAATTCCAACGGCGTCGGTTCAAGTGGGTATGTACCTCTGTGGGATCGACCGCTCATGGCTGGACACTCCCTTCCTCCGACATCGATTTCTCATTAAATCTTCCACTGATATCGCCAAATTACATCAATGCGGAATTCAGGAAATTGCGATTGATACGGAGCGTGGACTTGACGAACCATCTGAGTTCGAACCACCACACATCCAAGAAGATGATGTCCCTTCCGCACCAGATACCACGACAACCAATTCCTCAGTGCCCACAGAAGTCGAACGCATTCAGCAACTTCCACACACCGTGTTGGGAAAATCACTCGCGGGGGAACTCAACTCAATGAAGCAGGCACGGCAATTCATGCTCGAAAGCGTGCAGGATATCCTCCAGACACTGACGAAAACCGGTGGCATGGCCATTGAGCAGGTTCATCACGTCACCCAATCCATTATGGCTGAGACTCTTGGCCATGAAGAAGCCTGTATCGCGATGATTCGGACCAGAGATTTTTCACCGGCCTTATACGATCACGCGCTCACGGTGAGCACACTAGCCGTCCTGCTGGGCCGAGCTGTGGGCTTAAAGGAAACCCCATTACAACACCTGGCAATCGCCGGCCTGCTCCACGACGCCGGGCTTTTAAAAATTCCTCATTCTCTTCACCGACCCCTCAACCAATTATCCGACTCCGAATTAGGGGTCTATCACACACATCCCAAACGCGGGGTTGACATGTTGACCAAACAGTCTACTCTCGCGGACGAGGTTGAGACGTTGATCCGGGAACATCATATTGCGCTGGATGGCTCCGGATATCCCTCCCCCCTTGGCCCAGGCGAAATCCGAACACCCAGCCGAATTCTTCGAATTGTCGACGAGTATGATGAACTCTTGAGCGGACATCATACGGGAAATTCCGTGTCGGTCCGGGTCGCACTTCAAACCTTGTATCAACAAGGCAGGCAAGGCCTGTTAGATGGTGAATTAGTGGCGACCTTCATTAATCTTATTGGAATCTATCCCACCTATGGCTTGGTGGAATTGAGTACGGGGGAACGAGGGATCGTCACAGCCAACTCCCGGGACAACCTGCTCCAACCAACCATTCTCCTGATCCAGGATGCGGACCATCAACCCTTGCCGGAGCCGATTCCTTTTAATTTTTCAGTGCTCTCCCCTAATGGATTACGTCCGGAAATCGTGCAGGTCCTACCTCCCGAACAAGTCGGGATAGCTCTGGACTCCGCCCTTGAAGACTGGATGACGTTGTAATTCCCCTTTTCCCTCTATCGGATAGAAAAGACTCTGCCAGCCAACATACGCTACGGAATCGGTAGCGGATGTGCAGTCGACTATTTCCCGAGGCTTGGTATTCGCCTCAATAGAAGATCTTCCAGGAATCTCTGAGGTCCTCCCCTGATGTTTTCCAAAGCAGGGGAATACTCAGATACTTCGCCGTAGTACCGCACCTTAAATTATTATGCCGTCAAACCACAGCAAGCAGAATGATTGCACAGCAAAACTCAACCGCCATCATCATCATTTTCAAAAAACAACCACCAATGAGATAGGGAGCAAGTTTCAGAAATGGGTGACGATAAAGGAGGGTCATTGCACAACCGTTTGGTACGGCATCATCGCAAATGAAGGAGGACTCAGTCATGAAACAAGTACTCCATCATCCGACAGCAAGACGTTGCTGTCTCGTGGCCCTTACAGGAATGGTACTCTCGGCTGCCGTCTTTCTCGGAGAAGGACAAACCCGAACCCTGACCACTCCTCCATCCATTCAGTCTGTCGAGATCCAAGGCACTCACTCCCCTGCGATTGCGGCAAAAACATGCTCTGTAGAAAAACAGGGAGAATCCCAATCGACGAACCTCACTTGTCACCCTGAGGTGGTCGCCCAGAAGATGGACAACGACGATAAATCTCATAAGAAAAGACTCGGCTTAGCGATCATCTTCCTTGGGGTATTGGCGGAAAAAAGCTGAACGGACGTTGACAATGTGCCAAAACGGTTCCACAGCTTGGCTATGTTCCATGCCTACGGGACAGAGTGATTTCCAGAATGGGGAAACGGACTCGAAAACCGTTTACCGAGAGTGAGGAGACGGATCAGCCGTCAGAAAGGTCGGCGACAAATCTTCTAAAGCTAATAACAAGGCATGCGTTCCAGAACGCCCATGACCATGGGATTGAATAGACAGATAGAGGTTTCGAACAAGCGTGAGCCCCGGCAAGAGTAAGCCCATTCGCTTTGCCTCATCCAACGCAATCCCCATATCCTTAATAAAATGCTCCACAAAGAATCCGGCTCCAAAATCCCGTTTCAAAATCCGTGGCGCCAAATGTTCCAAGGTCCAACATCCGGCAGCTCCACTGCAAATAGAGCGCAACAGGGTCTCGCCATCCAACCCGGCCCGATGGGCATAGAGTAGCGCTTCACACACGCCAATCATGGTGCCGGCAATCGTCATCTGGTTACACAGTTTGGCATGCTGTCCACAACCTGCTGAACCGTGATGCACCAATGTCTTACTGAATACGGACAAGATAGGCAAAACGGTCTCAAAGACGGCAGGATCTCCACCCACCATGATAGATAAAGTGCCGTTTCTGGCTCCCACATCACCACCGGAAACCGGCGCATCGAGAGCAAAAGCTTTCAGGGGTTGAGCCACACGTGTCAGCTCCCGAGCTAAGGTTGGCTCGGAAGTAGTCATATCGATAAATATCTGACCAACACGAGCGAGTGACAGAAGACCCTGTGGACTCAGATAAAGTGCTCGTACCTCCGCAGGAAACCCGACCATGGTCAAAACGACATCAGTGTTCGCGACCAATTCAACTGGCGAATCGGCCCATGTGGCACCTTGCTGAAGAAGTTCCTCGGCTTTAGATGGGGTCCGAGTATAAATCGTCAACGCATATCCTGCTCTGAGAAGATGGCCACAGAGAGGAGCCCCCATCACTCCTGTCCCAACCCAACCAATCCGTACGGGTGAGGGAAGTGGTACGGTCTTAGTAGAAGAAAAACTCATGGTGTGTAAACTATTTGACTCGCGCGCTTTAAAGGACTAATCCAGACACTCTCTAAATATTACGAGGCTGGCTGCTGCTGGGTTAAACAATGGAGCGTCCCGAATCCCCAGACCAAATCCACCGCATGAATACCAACCACCGCTCGATCAGGAAATAATTCGGATAGAATACCAAGCGCCATGCGATCCTGAGGATCATTAAAGGTCGGCACCAAGATGACGGAATTGCCAATGTAAAAATTCGCATAGCTGGCTGGCAACCGCCGACCGTCAAAATATAGGGGGGTTGGCATGGGTAAGGACACCACGCCAAGCTTTCTGCCATCTTCGCTTCGCATGCCTTCCAGACGCTCCCGGTTTTCAGCCAGAGGGCGATAGTTCTCATCACCCGGGTTTGCTTCCTGGCACAGGACAACGGTATAGGGATCGACAAACCGGCACACATCATCTACATGCCCATGAGTATCATCGCCGGCAATCCCTTTCCCCAGCCATAACACCTGTGACACACCTAAATGTTCGCGAAACACCTCATCATAATCCAGCCGGGTGAATCCAGGATTGCGGACTTGAATTCTCTCATCCAGCAAACACTCCTCAGTCGTCAGAAGCGTTCCCTGGCCATTTACATCAATAGCGCCTCCTTCCAATACCGCTCCCCGCCCCCGCAGCTCAACAGGAACAATCGGCATTTTTAATGTCGATGCCACACGTTCGGGAATATGATTATCGAGTTGCCAATCCGGATATCGTGCCCATGCCCTGAACTGAAATCGAGCAATGGCCACTTGGGAAGAGGGACTTTCTCGTTTCACAAAAATTGGGCCGAAATCTCTGGTCCATCCGCGATTTGTGGGAATCCGAAAGAAGTCCACACGCTGAAGGTCAACTCCCGCTCGATCCAACGCTCGCCGGGCTTTCAATTCATGGGATTTGGCATTCACCAGAATCCGTACACGTTCACCGGCAACCACCTTACGCACAATTTCGGCATAGACCCACTGAATGGGGGTCATCTTTCCTGGCCAATCCATCGTATTATGCGGCCAACCGATCCACGTGGCCTCGTGCGGCTCCCATTCCGCCGGCATCCGAAATGCGGATATACCGCTGCGAAGTCCCGAACCCCTATTGGCTCTGTTAGTCTCCATTATCATTTCATCAAATCATAAACAGGTCGAGAGACCGAGAAGGGATAAAACAGTACGGGCGATCAACTGGATGGATTAGAGTAATGGCGGATCATCCAGAAACCGTTGGGTCAGGCCCCCATAGGCGTCGATACGGCGGTCGCGGAGGAATGGCCAATTGCGGCGAACATCTTCAATGCGTTGGAGATCAATCTCCACTACCAATGTTTCTTCCCGATCAACGGCGGCCTGTTCCAGCACGACACCAAACGGATCACACACAAACGAACTCCCCCAAAATTCCAAGCCATCCCCACCGGCCGGAGCTTCATGTCCTACCCGATTCACCGCCACCACAAACACGCCGTTGGCGATGGCATGGCTGCGTTGAATCGTCATCCAGGCATCGCGTTGAGCCTTGCCCTCTTCAGTCTTGTCTTTGGGATGCCAGCCAATGGCGGTGGGATACAGTAAAATCTCAGCTCCTTGCAAAACCGTCATCCGCGCCGCTTCAGGATACCACTGATCCCAACAAATAAGGGGCCCCAGGCACGCGTGCGTTGTCTTGATAGCCTGAAAACCCCGATCCCCAGGAGTGAAATAAAATTTTTCATAATAAGCCGGATCATCCGGGATATGCATTTTGCGATAAAGTCCGGCCATCTCTCCCCGTTCATTCAACACTGCAATGGAATTGTGGTAGACCCCTGCTGTCCGCCGCTCAAACACCGACACCAGAATCGTCACACGATGGGTTTTGGCAATTTTTCTAAAGGTCTCCGTGGAAGGCCCCGGGACGGATTCGGCCAGGTCGAACAGAGTCGCATCTTCCTTCTGACAAAAATATTGGGAGCGAAACAACTCGGGAAGGCAAATAACTTGTGCGCCGCTTTTTGCCGCCTCTTCCACTTTACCTACAGCCCGTTCAAGATTCTCGGCGGGGTTTGCCGAACAGGCCAGTTGAATCAAACCGATTTTCATCACACCTCAAATCTCTTTCTTAGCTTTCCATTATAGTCCCATCCTTTGTAAGGAGGGGAAGGGACGGTAGAAATATCAAAACTTCTCCGTCAATCATGTCCATTCCCTTAGCAAAGTCCAGAAGCCACCGGGCACTTCTACCCCACCTCTTTCGTTCCTCTTCGGACCCAAACCCTTTACAAAGTGGAGGAAAACCGTGGGAACAAACATGCTCAAGCGTAGCCGATTGGCAATCCAGGGACAAGCGTAGGTTCATATCAATCCATGCCCTTCTACCGTAAACACTGGATCCATCCTGATCGCTCTCCAACAAAAATTGTGTGTCACCAGGAGAAACCACACAACACCTTCCTAGCTTTCCAAGCAGACCGCACTGTGGGAACGAGGTCATGGGTTATGATTTGGGGTGCCGCATGAGCAGAAATGACGACTCTTACCTTCAAGTCTTGTTTGGAAATAAAATCTCCTCCTCTTGAGGAGGATAAGGAATTTTTAGCCAATCTGTGATCGTCTTTGATGGATCATGCGGAAAAAAGTAGACTTTGGAAATGTTGAAAGACTACCTGGACGCCGAAACATGATTCGTCGGATGGTGGTTGGTGCCTGAGAGGGAAGCTGAACGTGGTCATTCCCGGCGAAGGCTATTCGTCGCAGCAGGCCATGGCACACCCGCGGTCACGGGCGACAAACATTCCGGCGACTGTCCGGTCTTGTTCTTTGAAGGCCTTGTGCCACCAGCAGGCCGCATTCCAGAGATGCTCCGGGGCGCTATTGCGCTCGGAAGTACCTGGGGTCACGCCCAAACCCACCCCTTCAAAGATAAATTCAATATACGAGGAGGCTGCAATGGGCATGCCCTCCCGCAACGGATTGCGCTTGGCCCCTTGTGACCAGAGATAGCTTTGCCATACTCCTAACATATCCCAAAAATTGTAGCGGACACGATCCTGATTCCAGCTCATCGCTCGCTTTTTGAGTTTCTTGGCCTCCTCGTCCAACATACCGACGGCCACAAGCCCGACATTCGCATCGATGCCTTTGTTCTCATACAGGCCTAATGTGCCTTCATTAATGCCATTGCATTCCGGCCTGGGGAAAATCCCATTCCGTGGATACAGTGGGACTTCCAGGATCGGCAAGGATCTCAACGACGTGCGAGAGGTGACCGGTTCCGCCACCACAAAGACATGCGACCAGAAACTCGGACGTAGATCCCAACGCAACATGGACTGGGCTGTTCGCAAGGAATGTCCGGGAAGATCACGACTGCCGATCAATCCCACGGTCATCAATCCGCGATTGCCGATGTCCTGTTTCTGCAAGGCGGCAAAGGCATCATTAAAAAATTGCAGGTTGGTACGTTTTCCGTATTTGCTGGTCCAGTCTTTAATGGCCGGATTTCTGGTCGAGGTTTGAGAATGGCGCATGATGAAATCCTTTCTCTCTGATTGCCAGGTATGCGTGAAAGTCCGATTTCAGCTCTATCGCAATAGTAATTCTTTTTTAAACAGCAGCTTTAATGGGCCGCCGATTCCTTGTGGAGGAACTTCTTCGTCCCAATCAAGTTGAATCATCTTAGCCGGCAACCCCCACAGTTCCAATGCGAACCGGATTCGAGGCTGGCCTCCCAAGGCACTTCCTGGATACATCTGTACCAGTCCTACATTATTTTGGATGGTCAGGATTTCGATATGTCTCTGAGGATCAATGGTCCAGATCGATTCATTGCCTTGGGCATTCGGTCGCACCCGTATCCGCTCAGGAGGGGCTTCGGGCTTTGTATTGCCAGGATTGATCATGGCCGCCGGAGAGGCAATGAACTCCGGCACCCCAAAGGGCGCATCGGAAAATGGGCCATGAGCTTCTGCATAGCGTCCCGTATGAATATCCCCCGACAGGACCAGAATATCGTGTGGCCGATGTTGGGAATTCTGTCCGCCTAATGATCGTTCGATCACGCGCCAGAGACGAGCGTAATCTTCCTTGAAATTGGACAAAGAATGATCTTTGTAATCCCCGTCTTTTTGAAAGAGGGGTTGACCCAGCACCAAGACTCCAGGACCGTTTAACCCTTGCTGCCAGACCTCCAACGCTTCCCATTGCTCGGCCGACATAAAATGGCTGTGGCCTTTGTCTTTGAATCTCTCCCGTTCCGATCGGGTATCGGTGACAAAAAAGGAAACCGGAGCAATAGCAAAAGAGAACCATCGAGCTTCATCGGGATTCAGACATCGCTGAAACTGGTAATAGAGCAGGTCCGCAGCGGGACCATAGTGGTTGCAATGGTCATCATCCCATGCCTGTAGCAAATGTTTTTGCTTTTCCGGGTAATCGTTCCAGAATTCGTGATCATCAGAGGTTATGTAATTTGGACAAAGTTGAAGGACTTCCCGGTAATGTTCATTTTTCCAATATTCTCGATAACGCTCTCCAAAGAGTTGAATCGCATCCTCATCAAAATTCCAATAAATGGGCCAGTCAAGATAGATTTGATCACCGACAAGCATTTTAAAATGAGGGTGATACAGAGCCTGCAACTCTTTCAGGCCAGCTCGATAATATCCATCCCGATCGTTGTTCTGCCAAAAACAGGAGGCTAAGAGGAACGTGACCCCCTTGTCCGTGACTTCTTGAGGAAGTGTCGACCAGGTGAAGGTTTGCGCGTCACCGTTCATCCCCACCTGGATGTGAAAGATCCCCCCTTGCGGCGGTGGCGGGGTTGGTAACCGAACCGACCACAATCCCATCCGTCGCTTCAGCCCGGGTAATTGCGGCAGCAGCTTCCATTCGGTATGAACGGGCACAACTGTGCGACCTTGTCGCACTTCAATGGCAGGGGGCGCAAAACCGGCTTCCCCTTTTTGGGAGCACCAAATACGCCAGCCTTGACCGTCGCCTAGGGGAGCACCTGGTACAATCCATCGATCCATCATTTGGCCTTAATAGAGTATACCGATTACTTGGACCATCAATGTCCTTCTGCAGGGAGGTCTGCCTGGATTTTTTTCTGGAGAGAGTCGGGATTGCCGGGAATATCCCGCACCGATTCACTTCGAGGAGCAGGATCGAGATTCATCTCCGGTGGTGGCTCCCAGGCCGCATCCAGTTCAGAGGCCACCGGCGGATCACGGATTAAATTCCGCAACGTCAGGCCTTCCAACGCGACTTCCACAGCCGCATCCCTGCGCATGAGCACCTGACTGATGTTATCCGTGCCCACCGCAAAGGCCTGTGGCCCGCCATGGGGTTGGTGCTGCACGACGCGTAACACCTCGACGACCGCAATATTTTCTGGAGCCTGCGCCAACACCAATCCCTTTGGGTCGTCGCCCCTGACGATCATCTTGGCTGTCACGAGATCGTTCATGAGGGATTCCACCAACGTGAGAGGCACACCTTGAGCACGAGCCAACTGCTCTTCCTTAAGGGGGGGCTTCCCCGTTAAAAACCGGCGGGTGATATGCCTGAGCAACGCCAGGGTGAGATATTCCCGGAAGAGCGGGGTTTGGTTTTTCCGGCGCAAATGCAGCAGATACGCAGAAGGGTGTTGATGGTAATAGGCCACTTGAGCTCCCGCCAACACAATGAGCCACCCGACGTATAACCAAATGAGAAATAAGATGAGAACAGCAAAGCTTGAATAAATAGCACTATATCGTCCTGTACCGACGACAAAGGACGCAAAGGCTATTCCGGCCACTTGCCAACACACTGCTGCGGTGACTCCTCCAACGAGAGCTGAGCTAAAATTGACGGTCGTATAAGGCACCGACTTGTAAATAAACGTAAACACCAAACACATAAAAAAGAAGGGGACCAGATTCGTGAGCACCACCATGAGATGCCCAAGTGGTTGAACTTCCAGGACTTTTTGAACCAGCCAATGACTTTGTGCCGACGCTGTCAGCCCGAAGGCCGTAAAGACAAACACGGGCCCCACAAGCACCACACCTAAATAATCGGTCACCCGTCTCGCCAGCGGCCGCCCCGCTTCCACCCGCCAAATCGAGTTGAGCGCCTCTTCAATTTTTTCAATGAGAGAATACGTCGTATAAAACAATCCCGCGACGCCAACCGCCCCCAATACCCCAACTTTCAGGTTGTCGACAAACTGGATAATGTTCGTGGTAATCTCAGCTCCCCTGGGCCCCAAGGGATCCAACGCTTGGCCCAGAATAGGTTGGATTTGTTGGTGAACCCCGAACGCTTTAAGAACCGAAAAGGTAACCGCCAAAAACGGAACCAGGGAGAGAAGGGTGGTATAGACTAAGCTCGTGGCTCGAATACTGAGGACACTTTCCTGAAATTCGGCGATAGCCACCAAGGCCAGACGCAACGCCTTGACCCCAAGTTGCCGGAGACCTGTAAGCGTGTTGACATCGATCTTCCAAACATCATGCTGACAGTATTGAAGTATCCGATCAATCATCTTGATTCGCCCCCTACAGGGATTCCACGAGGTTACCCTACAAAGAGTGGCAGAAAATGTCCAGAACGTTTCAGAGTTTCCTCCTGTGATTTCACAACACTTTACCTGATTGATCTCTAAGCCACCTCTGCCACAGAGTGAATTGTGCAGAACATCTCTCATACGGTCAGCAACCACATCGGAAGCCCGCCGTCTACACGATTGTGGCTGATTGCGGGTATCGTCTGTTTGCTCACAGGGTGTCCGACCTCTTCCGAGTGGGATCGGCAATGGGAGCAGATGCAGATAACACTCTCCCACGGACAGCTTCAAGAAGCCAAAGAACTTCTTCATGGGATGTTACCATCGGTCCGCGAAAAAGGGCCCACCGATGAACGATATGCCCTGGTCATTTTTCAGCTGGGAGAGGTCTCCCGCCTGGCGGGACAAGAGAGTCAGGCCGAAGCGTATTATTGGGAAGCCTTACCGCTATTTGCTCAGTCCCTGGGTCCTGAACATCTACGAATGGCTGATTCCCTCGCGGCACTCGCCTCTTTGTATCACCACAAAGGTCAACTGGATATGGCCGCCCCCCTTCTCAAACGGGCATTGGCCATCCGTGAAAAGTCCTGGGGACTCTCCGACCCTCGGCTGCTCCCCACACTGCAAACCTACCATGCCCTCCTACTGACAACAGACCCCCAAGAAGAGGCGATTGAAGTCGCAAGCCGAATCGAACGAATTCTTAAAAATGCATCCTTACCCTTCCGTGCTGCCACTTCGAAATAACCGGTCGTCGTAGCAGGCAATTTTTCGTTTGAGTCGAGTCAGGGCAGGAGTGCTTCCGAGCTCATCTCCCTTGCTCTTTTTAAGGGAATAACGGTACCATGCGTTGCATTTCATCCATTCCTTAGTGGTTGCGGAACAATCTGAATAGCTCACGTCTCATCTGGTGCGTTTTTCATCCCCTTTTGCCTTGACCTGCACAATGAAAAAGCGTATTTCTATTCAGGACCTGCGACCGGGCATGTATATCACCGGTATGGACCGATCATGGTTTAAAACCCCGTTCCTTCGTCACAAATGGACGATCAAACGAGAGGATGAAATCGCCTTATTGCGCAGTTACGGAATTCAGGAAGTCCAAATCGATACGGAAAAGGGGTGCGATCTTCCCGAGGTTACTGACCTTCATCCTACGTCGGGTGACGATGACCCGTCCCTTGAGACCCCGTCACCACCAACCAGTTTTGGCCTCGGTCCCAATCCGGAGGATATTGAATCAGCTCGGCTCCTTCGTGCGGAAGCCATCTCAACGCTGGATGTATTTTTCCGCCAGATGGAAGCTCCATCCTCCCAACATCTCCAGGAAATCCGAAGTGTGGTCAGCACCCTGCTTGATGGGATTTTAGAACACCAAGCTGCCATGGTGTCGTTAATTCAAATGCGTCGTTTCGATCCCAACCTGGCCTCTCACGGCGTGGATACAGGAATGTTAGCCATGGCGATAGGCCAGGAACACGGCTGCGATCCACCTCAATTAAAACTTGTCGGACTTGCGGCACTTCTCCACGACATAGGGCAGCTGCGCCTCCCGTTGAATTTGATCCGTAAAGTACAGATTTTCACACACGAAGAACATAAATTAATGCAGGCACACTGTGAAATGGGTGTGGCCGTTCTCAATCAATTTCCTGATATTCCCGATGAGTCGAAACGGATGATCCTGGAACATCACGAACGGCTTGACGGATCCGGCTACCCCAAGGGGTTACGAGGTCATCACATTTCCGAATTGACCCAAATTCTGAGCATTGCCGACACCTACGACGCACAAATTAGTGGACGATGCAGCTTTCCGCCAGTACCGCCCGCTCGGGCCTTATCCGAACTGTATCGTGCTGCTGTCCAGGGACAATACCATCCCTACCTCGTACAACGATTGATCCAACTCTTGGGGGTGTATCCAATCGGATCCCTTGTCCGCCTGAATACCGACGAACAGGCGATAGTGGTGTGGGTCCATAGTCATAGCCGATTGGCTCCCACCATTAAATTACTCAAGGATTCCTCAGGCCGGCCCTATCCGGAACAGGAAATCATCGATCTTGCGGCACAACACGCTCAAACACCTTCACGATCGATTGAAAAAGTCTTAGATCCCCATCAAGAAGGATGGGATATCTCAAAAATTCTTGAAGCCTTATGGTAAGACCCTGTATCGTTTACACTCTTTCGTCACCAAATTAGGAAGGTATCCTTCGAGTGGACCGGCAACATTCTTTCCAAGAACTTAACCAAATGGACGTCCCGAGCTTAGACAAGGCCCTACGCTCCGCCCAAGCCTTTGTCCATACCCTCATGGACTCCATTCACATTGGCATCTGCCAAGTGAATACGCAGGGTCAGATACTTTCACTGAATCTGGAAGGGGCCCGTATTCTTCATCGAACCGAAAAATCCTGCCTCGGACAATCCTTCCATGAGCAGGTGGGGTGTCTCCACGTCGATCTCACCACGCAAGAAGAAAGCTGCCCGATCGCAAGAGCGATCAAAAAAGGGAAATCGATTTGGACTCCTCAATTACTGATTCGCCGACCCAGCGGGGAAACGCGATGGGTCGAATTCCAATGCACACAACTGACCGATCCTCACAACCCCGGTGCGCTGATTATCTTCCGCGACCTCAGTCAGCAACTTCAGCAGAACGAAGAACATCAACATTTAGCGTCGATGCCTGAGGAAAGTCCAAATCCGATTGTGGAAGTGGATACTCAAGGACGTTTGGCCTATGCCAACCCTGCCATGATTCGGCTTCTGGATACTTATAGCTTCCGGGAAGACGGGGTCCCGAAGGTCCTCCCAGCGACCCTGACGCAAATCGCCATGGAATGTCTCAAAACGATTACCCCTATGAGAGGACTCACGGTTGTTGTCGAAAATAGCCACTTCGATTGGACCTTCTCTCCTATCCAGGAAAAAGGACTCGTCCGAGCGTACGGGCTGGATATCACTCATCACGTGCGAGTTAAAAATACGTTAACTGAACTTCAAACACAGTACTTCTCCCTGGTGGACTCAGCTCATGAGGGTATTATTTCTGCAGATTTGCATGGAACCATTGTCTCCTGGAATCCCGCAGCTGAAGCGATTTTTGGCTATCAGCCGGATGAGGTTCTTGGGAAGTCAATTTTAGTTTTAGTGGAAGAAGGGTATAGAGGCATTTACCGGAAAGGGTTAGAAGATATCAGTTATGGTCGATCTTCTACTCATAACATTCAACAACGGCCAATGGAACTAACGGGTCTCCGCAAAAACGGTGAACCGTTTCCATTGGAAATTTCCTTAACCAGTTGGAAAGTCGGCCTGGATACTCATTATGGCTTTGTCCTCCGTGATATCTCTGATAGGAAACTCATGGAACAAGCTCTCATTGCTGAAAAAGATCACTTGGTGACCACTCTTCAATCGGTCGCAGAAGGCATCGTCACAACCGATCGGGAAGGCCGTATTTCTTTCTTGAACCCCCTGGCGGAACAGATCACGGAATGGACGAACCGTGAGGCCTTACATCGTCCCTTCCAAGAGATTTTCCGTATGACCAGCGATGAACCAAAGAGCGAAGGAGGGACTTCTTTACAATTTTCCTCCAGGTCCTTTGTCCTTACTGAACCGGATGCCCCTCATTTTTTGCTGACCAAACATGGCCTTCAACGCACGATTACCATGAGAGAAGGACCAATCCGCGACCATAGCGGCCATCTGATGGGCACCGTTATCGTCTTCCGGGATATCACCGACCAATGCCGGCAACAAGAAGAGCAGCAACGGATTAGCAAACTCAATTCTTTGGGCGTATTGGCGGGGGGACTGGCACACGATTTCAACAACCTGCTCACGACCATATTGGGCAATGTGTTCGTGGCGAAATTACGGATGGTCCCGAAAGATCCATTGGCCCAAAACCTTGAGCAAGCTGAACAGGCTTGTCTGCGTGCCAAAGAGTTGACCCAACAACTTCTGACCTTTGCCAAAGGCGGGGCACCGGTTAAAACTTCCATCGCGTTGGGAGATCTTCTTCGAAAAAGTACGATCTTTGCCCTATCAGGGTCATCGCTCAGTTGCCATTTTGATATCTCCGAAGACCTCTGGCCTTTGGATGCCGACCCTGGTCAACTCCGGCAGGTGATTCAAAACATTACGATCAATGCCAGGCAGGCAATGCCTCAGGGAGGCCACTTTACCGTTAAGGTGGGGAATGTCGCTCTGAAGGACGCTTCTGTCCTGCCTTCCCCGACCCTCATCCCTGGGAACTATGTCAAAATTTCATTTGAAGACCAGGGGGCCGGAATTGAGGACCGCCACCTCTCCAATATTTTCGATCCGTATTACACCACCAAACCCGGTGCATCCGGTTTGGGATTAGCCACTGCCCATAGCATTATCCAACAACATCATGGGCACATCAGTGTCACGTCCAAAGTTGGAATCGGCACCACCTTCACCGTGTATATGCCCTCTTCATATTCAACGCCTGATCCGGGACAACTGAGCATTCCAGCCATCACCAAAAGGAGGCGAGGACGAGTGCTGGTCATGGATGACGAACAGAGTATACGTCGAATGGTGGAAGACGCGCTGACACAGTTCGGCTATGAAGTTACGAGCGTACACGAGGGTCGGGAAGCTATCGACATGGTTTCCCAGTCACTCGCGAATGGGAAAAACTTCGAGGTGGCCATCCTCGACCTCACCATTCCTGGAGCCATGGGAGGGAAAGAAACGATTCAGCATCTCAGGAGCTTAGATCCTCATATTAAAGCCATTGTCACCAGCGGATATTCCGACGATCCCATTATGTCCGATTTTCAAAAATATGGATTTCAGGGAATCTTGGTCAAACCTTACAAAATCTTTGACCTCGCCAAAATCCTCGAATCAATGTTTGATCCCGTCCATCACAAGACGTCCCTCTAAATTCTTCGGGATCCTCCTGCCGGTGACAGCGTTATTCCCTTCGGTCCAACCCTGTAGATTTGTAGCGAATCCGTCAATCGGTTCGGGTTGCGGCGCTTGGAGCGGGAATGGGTGAGAGCCGATTCACTTGTCTTGAGGTTCAACAAACCTCTCGAAGAACATGAATTCCGGCTCGTGATACACCGGAACACCGCTAGACGTCCCTCCTCTTTGATAGGAGAGCCGACGGTGAAGGCCAGGGAAATTGGAGAGAGGCACGTGCCAGGAAAACATGTGTAAAGCCGTACCGCACCGACCCTGCCACATTCATTAGCCTCGGCCTCCCCATAAGCACATCGGCAGATAGGCATCTTTGTTGCCATCCTAAGGAAGGTCAACAGGGTTTGACCGAAACATAACAAAGTTAGATTCCCGATACCATAGACTGGAAATGACGCCGGTGGGAAATGGTTCCGGCCAAAAGCCGGCTGGGCAGGAGGACCCGATAAATGAGATCCTTTACACCCCTCCCGACAAGCAAGCGGGTTCACGACGAATCAATGTTTGTTGCTGAACCATGGGAAGTTTCGACAGCATCCGATTGCTAAGCACTAAATTCTCCTTGGCCTTTTCATAAAAAGTCGGTTGTGTCTCAATAGCTTTTTCAAAACAGCGGGAAGCTCGAGCAAACTGTCCTGATTCCAGAAATGCCACTCCCAAATTATTATAAGCCTTGGCCGAATCCATTCCACGGGTATAGGCATCGTAAGCCAGATCATAATGCCCCAATTTCGTCAAAGCTAACCCGAGATTATTCGATATTTTGTCGTTCGATCCACCAACCTGGATAGCCTGTTGAAAAGTTCTGACCGCTTGTTCATATTGGGTATCCAAATAGTACGACATGCCTAAATTATTCAGGATCGACGGATCATTGGACTTCTTTTGCAAGGCCACTTCATACAAGTGAATAGCCTCTTTATGGTCATGACGCCGATCGGCCACGATCCCGAGATAATTTTTGGACGTCCACATTTCGGCGTCATACAATAGAGCCGCCTGAAACTCCTGCTCCGCCTCCTGATCCCTTTCCATCTTCAGCAGAGCCCGACCCATCCCTTCATATGCAGGAGCAAAATTTAAATCATAATCCAAGATTTGGTGAAATTGGTTATAAGCATCTTGAGGGGATCCTTTTTCCAAATAGATCACTCGCCAGCTTATAACGAGCAGGAGATCTGTTCTGGGGAGGCCTGTAACACCTTTTCATACTGAATTTTTGCCGTCTTGAAATCCCCTTGCTGTAAATGGGCATCTCCCAGTTTTTCATACTCGCCCCCGTTCATCACCTTGGTGAGATCCACAGGTGCTTGGGATTCCGGATTGATCCCCGCCTTCTGTCGTTCCATGATTTGCTGGTAATGCTCATCCTGGAGGGTGAACATGGATTGTTCTTTTTTCGCACATCCAGGGCGCCTAATCCGAATAATACGAACAAGGTTACGAGGAGGCTCGCCTTCATCATTGTATACCTCATCTGATTGGTTTTATTTGATTGGTTTCATTCAATGTGTTCAAGGCAATCGAACGAACGGTCATATTGGCTTTTGAAATATTCCTGTTGCTCAATCTTCGATGAATGGAATATCCCATGCTGTATCTTCCTCTATGTTCTTGAAATGATCATCAACCCTATCGTTCGTGGCCTTCTTCAAGTGCTCCCCCGTGTTTATCCTCCCATGGCCGGCATTAAATTCCGGATAAGACTAATGGCACCAGGACCAATAATGACCACCATTAGTGCCGGAAAAATAAAAATAATGAGGGGAATCATCAGCTTCACAGGTAGCTGTGCGCCTCGTTCTTCTGCCTTTAGTCGTCGTTTCAACCGCATGGAATCGGAATGGACTCGAAGGGCTTGACCAATACTGGTACCAAACCGATCTGTCTGAATCAGCAAGGCAACCAAACTACGAATATCGTCGAGGTCTGTCCGATTGACCAAATTGCGAAGCCCTTGTTCACGGCTTAAGCCGGCACGCAACTCCAAATTTAACAGGATAAACTCATCTCCAAGATCGGGATGACCCTGCTTGACCTCGTGCCCCACCCGGGAAATGGCTTGGTCCAATCCTAAACCGGCTTCGACGCACACCACCATCAAGTCGAGTGCATCGGGGAACCCATTCACCAGTCGTTCTTTTCGTTTGTTAATCGTATTACTCAACCAAAGTTGAGGAAAATAAAATCCTATTACCATGACCCCAATCAATACGATGGGGAAATACATTGGATCCTTTCCCTGCATCACCTCGGAACCAAAAACCAGAAAGGCCAGCCCTAACACAATAGCTAAAAAAATTCGCGTTCCCAAAAAAATGACAATCGCCCGAGGGTTTCGATACCCTGCCGTGGCCAAGGAGGCTCGCAATCGTGTGGTCACGGCCTGGTCTTTCGGCTTATTCACCTGGCCCAATCGTTCTAGGAGCTTCATTCCCTGATCTTTCAGGCTAGGTTGGTCAACATTTTTTTGTAATGCACTGTGCGATAGAGACTGCCCCTTGGCTCGAATGCTCCAGTCATTAATCTTTTGCTGAGATTGCATATAGGTCCACACACCCCAGCCGATCACCAGAACGCCTAAAAACACCAAGACACTGATCAACAATAATGTATCCATCACGCCATCCCTTTACACTTTGATGTCGCACATGTTTTTCATCACATACGCTCCCACGACCATCAACAGGCCGGAACCTAAGAGCCATGAGTCGCCCAATCTCATCCTCAATTAAAATTCGGATGTAGGGTTCATTCAAAAACCACAATACACCAGTCATCACAATCGGCATGCAGAATAAAATAATTCCCGACATGCGGCCTTCCGCAGAAAGCGCCTTGACACGTCCGAGTAACTCAAAGCGTTGCCGAATGAGTCGAGAAATCGCTTCAATGATTTCGGCTAAATTTCCCCCTGTTTCACGTTGAACGACCAAGGCGGTGATAAAGAACTTTAAATCGGTACTGATCACCCGGTCGTTTAAATTAGCCATCGCTTGCGGGACATCGATCCCAAATGAAATTTCCTCCACCGTTCGACTAAATTCCGGACCAATAGGATCTGGAAATTCATCCCCGATCATCTTCATGCCCACAGAAAATGCATGCCCGGCCCGAAGGGCTCGAGCCATCAGATCCAAGGCTTCCGGCAATTGTCGTTCAAATTCCTTAAAGCGCCGCTTTTTCTTTCTTTTGATGTAGAGCCAGGGAAGAGCCAGAGCCCAATAGACCAAGGCCAATAGCAGGGAACAAGCCATAGTCCTTCAAGGTGGCGATCACCAACCCCCCACCTCCAAGAACTCCGGATAGGAGAAAAAACACGCCAACCGGCATTTGACTGTTGGCCTGTTGGAGTAATTTCTCTAACCCTCCTAAATTCTTCATGGAAACCAACAAATCCTGGAGCCACGGCAGGTCGCTCATTTTCCGTTGTCGAAGAATTCCAGCCGTTTCATTGGCTTTTTGAAGATCCTGAGGTTTACCGGATCCGCCCCGCAGCCGCCGTTTGAGATTCCGGTTTTGAGGATTCAAATATTGGTGATAACAATAATACATTCCCTCAACAAACAGAATAATGGACAGAAATATTCCAATACTAATGGCAACGGTCATGACGCGCCCTCCCAAATATCCGGCGAATCAAGGAGACGGAATACCGCACACGATAATATCGCATAAGCGGAAAAAGACGAGGAACGGTCATTAGACTTCATAAATTTTCTCTGGGTCGAAAATAGTCGGATCACAGGCAATCCCCAACGCTTTAAATCGTTCCACGAATTTTGGCCGCACTCCCGTAGCCCTGAATTGCCCATGCACCTTTCGTTCTTCATCGAGTCCGGTTTGTTGAAACAAAAAAATTTCCTGAAGGGTAATCGTTTCACCTTCCATCCCTACAATTTCAGACAAACTGGTCATTTTTCGAGATCCATCCGACAAACGAGTCATTTGGAGAATCACATCGATGGCGGAACTGACATAGTGGCGAAGCGCCTTCGTGGCTAAATTCAACCCGGCCATCGCCACCAATGTCTCGACCCGCGTCAGACAATCCCGTGGGGTATTTGCGTGAATCGTGGTCAGAGACCCGTCATGCCCCGTGTTCATGGCCTGAAGCATGTCTAAACACTCCCCGCTCCGTACCTCTCCCATCACGATTCGATCCGGCCGCATCCGCAAACAATTTTTGACTAATTCCCGCTGACTGACCTCCCCCCTGCCTTCAACATTAGGAGGACGGGTTTCGAGTCGGACCACATGATCCTGACGCAATTGCAATTCGGCAGAATCCTCAATCGTCACAATCCGTTCGTCCGAGGGAATAAAGCCCGACAGAATATTCAGAATGGTGGTTTTTCCGCAGCCGGTTCCTCCGGAAATCAAGACATTCAATCGTGCTTCAACAATTCCACGAAGAAGCTCCGCAATCTCAGGAGTAATCGAACGCTTTTCAACCAAATCCGAAATTTGCAACTTATCTTTGGAAAACTTCCGAATGGAAATGGACGATCCATTTAAGGCCAAGGGCGGAATAATGGCATTCACCCGAGACCCATCCAACAAACGGGCATCAACCATGGGCGAAGATTCATCGATTCGTCGTCCAACAGCCGACACAATCTTTTCAATAATTTTCCGAAGATGGGCTTCATCACGAAACTTGACATCGGTCAATTGCAGTTTCCCGGCACGCTCCACGTAAATTTGATCGGCCCGATTGACCAAAATATCATTGACAGTTTGATCTTGGACTAACGGTTCGAGGGGACCCAAGCCCATGACTTCATGCTGAATGTCAGCAATCAGGATTTCCCGCTCTTTCATACTGAGGGGGACCGATTCCTTCTCCAGCATCTCCTGGACGAGTTTTGTTAACTCGACCTTAAGAAGATCATCGCCCAATTTGGCAACAATGGCAAGGTCCAGGCTGTCAATCACCTGGCGATGGAGTCGCTCCTTTAACGGACCCAGGTTAAGAGCACCAATTCCTGAACCTGTGCCCACTTCATCCCATTTTGTTTCGTACATATACCTGCCTACATCGAAAACGTGAGTAGAATGTTACTTATGCGCCTGAAGGGGAGGAATGAACTTTCCGGCCTTTAAACGGATTCAACCACCCGACCAACGATGCTTTACTCGTCTGCTGCATCGCCGCCTGGTCGTCGAACGAATGAGCGATATCCCGATAGGACTTGGCCACTGCGGACCGGGGAGCCACATCGATCAACGGCTTGCCACTATTCACCGCCTGACTTGCCGAGGGATAATCATTTGGAAACATCCAGAAGGTTTTTTGTTTCAATATTTCTTCGGTCTCTTTCAACACGTCCTGTTCACTGCTGAGAAACCGATTCATGATCAATCGAATTTTATTGGGAGGAAACCCTGAGCCACGCAACAATTCCAGAATCCGCTTGGTCCGATGAACGACGGGGACCATCAGGGTGGATGTCACCAGGATCAAGGTCGCCAATTCCAACGCTTTTTTCGTGGTCAAATCCAACACATGGCCACAATCGAGGATGACATAATCAAACGTGGCTTGAAGAAGGCGTAGGGTGGCCTCCACACAATCCGGGCTTAAACGACCCGTACTGAGGTCGTCATACCCTGAAGGAAGCACCTGAATACCCAAATTGGTTTTGGTGAGTACGCGTATGAGAAACGCCTGGTCTAATCGAGACAAATCGGTGGCAATATCCCGAAAACTATGATTTGGTTGAAGATCGAGATAGAGGGGGAGATCTCCACCATGCTGATTCACATCGACTAAGACCACCGACGGGTTGTTGGGTAATGCATTGATGGCGGCTGCCACATTGACTGCTACACTGGTGGTTCCCACCCCACCTTTTCCGCCGAAGAACGCCAGCAGCTTTCCAGACTTTCGTTGGCCATCTCCCTTGCTCTCGTGCGCGACAATCCGACCCATAAATCGCATGATCGCCTCGACGACTTCCGACTTTTGAATGGGCTGAGCCAAAAATTCTTTCGCTCCGGCACGCATCGCTTCCAATAAAATTCCCGAATCCAGCTTGGAAGCGGTTAAGAAAATTTCCGTTCCTTTGTTCAATTTTCCCATCTCTCGAATAAGAGAAAAGGTGTCCTCGGCATTATCTTCAAGTTCCATAATGACCAGTGTGGGAACTGCGTGTTCCTGACTTTCCTTGAGTCGAACGCCATCGATCTCCCGAATGATGCCCTCAAGGGTCGCCTTACATTCCGCGGTACGAATGGAAAGTTCAATGACCGGCACACCGGAAGGGGAAGTTGAGGAATCCCCGCTTACACGTTTTGGCTTCCAAGTTTTATCCTTCATTTTGTCGTTCCTCCTGCCCCATTCCCAGAAGAGATTATCCCAGTTGACGCACTGCCGCTTGACGCACTACCGCCGGTGCCACCCTGTAATTTAAATTCCGAATACGGCGGACTTTGAAACATCAACTGATAGCGAGTCAGACTATGTTGCAGTGCACGTGAATCGGCTGCCCCCTGTACGGGATCAAGGTTATTTGCAGCAGCGGGATTCACGATCTGGTTTTCGAGAGCCTGCCGGTAGGCCAATCCGTATTCCTCGCTAATATGAACGGGCTGCGGTGCCCAGGGCCAGAGAACCTGATCACTTTTCCCCATCGCCTGGGGCCGACGGCCATTCTCCTCTGTCATGACCGGCCACACTCCACAGCCCGTCATCCCCACCAGAATCAGGCCGATCAGACCTGCCGATTTCACAATTGATTGGCGTTGCATGATATGCTCCTTTTTCATCAAATTTTCTTATGGGGCCAAATGACCAAACATCCCTTCCATCCCGCCTTTACGGTAAGGCATTCTCCCGGCTACCGTCGGTTGACCAAGGGTATAGGCCTCGGTCGGCCTGGCCACTTTTTGTTCTGGAAATGCGCCTTCCATATAGCCCATCAACATCAGCTCAAAATCGTTGGGTTCCAAATAATGATCCGTGGGGAGGGTTTGCTTCACCATGTCCAGAGGTTTCACCAAATGAGGGGTCACAATGACAATCAGTTCGGTCTCATTTTTTTGGAAAGAGGTGCTTCGGAATAAGAGTCCCAGTATCGGAATATCACCTAAGAAGGGGTATTTCGAAACCGATTCCTTGATATTTTCTTGGAGGAGTCCAGCAATGGCGAAGCTTTGTCCATCGCCCAACTCCACCACAGTCTTGACCCGCCTGGTCGTGAGAGCTGGTATTTGAAATCCTTGCACAATAATGCCATTGGCAAAATCTAATTCGGACACCTCCGGATTCACAATCACGGAGATACGCCCCTCCGAGAGAACCGTTGGGGTAAATTTCAATCCAACTCCGAATTCTTTAAACTTAATCGTGACCTGGCCGAGTTGCTGCGGAATAGGAATGGGAAATTCCCCTCCCACCAGAAATTCCGCCGCCTGCCCGCTCTCGGCAATCAAGGTGGGTTCCGCCAAGGTTTTAGACAGATTATGTTCCTTCAGCATGTCTAAAAAGAGCGTCCATAAATCCTGGCCAATCCCAAATCCTAATACCAGATTCGAGGCCAGTGTTCGCACATCCGGAAACGTAAGAGTTGTGGTTTGCGACGATTGTGTGTGTGTAAACGGATCGTACGCATCAATCGTGGATAAATCATTGATGAGACCGATGGAAAAATCTCGATGATTTTTCTGTTGCCGTTGGAAATTGACTCCGAGACGTTTCATCAATCCTCGCTGCATTTCCGCAACTTTGACTTCCATCATCACCTGTTGCACTCCTCCTACCTGAACCAGATTGATGATTTTTTGTGGAGCATAGGGCTCGGCCAGAGTTAAGGCTTTCGTCAAAGACTCCATGTTGGAGACATTGCCAGCCAGGGTAATGTGATCGTGACTGTTCATGACTTGGATACCGGGTTCATGCGGCAGCATCGTATGAATCTGCTCCTTCAATCGAGTCACATCGGGAGATACCTGGACCTGGAAGACATTGGCCACCTGCCCATCCTGCCCCCATAAGGTTAAAGTCGTCGTCCCGACGGCTTTCCCGGCAAGATAAATTTGCTTGGGGGAGAGAACGATTTGATCCGCCACTTCAGGATTGGCCACCGACGCCCGCTTAAACGACCTCTCCGTGTCCACGATTCTGGACTCTCCAACGGTCAGATAAAGTCTTTGGAGTTCATTAACCTGCACCGCCTGAGTGGTGAGACCTTCCCCCAAGGCTCCCGTGTAGCCACAAGGACCATGCTCAGAGCCATCAACATGCTCCTGAATGGAAAACCATAAGTCTGATTCATAACGTTACCTTTCATACCGATCATCGCGTCACCATCGACGACCCTCTTAAAATTTCATCGTTTTTCGATCCGTCCCTTTGATCACCTCGACCTGGTTCTCCGGCTTGTGAGCCACTTTGGGTTGCGGAGGAATGAGTTGGTGGGAACTCATCAAATCCTTAAAATCCGCACCCTTCGTTTTCTTCACCTCGGGATTGAGTGGACTCCGCAAGGCCAAACGTAACTTTCCACCATTTTCAGCCATGGCCAACTTCTCAGCTTCTTCCAACGACACTTCCAGACGTTATGACTTTCACGGGAGTGGGCTTTTCCTCTCCGTTGGCTCTCTCCATTTGAGTATCGATCGCCAACACCAGGGTATTCTCAAGAACCACCTTCGTGACTTCCTCTCTCGTCCCGCCATTATCTGTCTTCTTCCCTCTAGGATCATCAAACGTCGCCATGACATCCACCCGATCGCCTGGCTGCACAAAACCCGGAAGCCCGACAATTTCGTTGACCTTCACGGCCATCGCCCGTTTATTGGGATCCATAACGGCGGACACTCCGCCTGTTTTAATATCGATGGGGGCCAACTTCGATTCTAAAATTGGTTCATTTTTCTTCAAGTTCGTCAACACCACCCGGCCTTGCAAGGAGGCCAGATCTTTAAAATGTCCCGCCGGTACGCCTTCTTCGGGATACGTCATGATTCGAACCGCTTTGTCGGCAAGTGGTGTCCCCCAGGGAATATCCGCACTGGCCACGGCCACGCTCACCCCCTCTAACACCACTTCAGGGGTGTTCACTTCAATCATTCGTTGGCCTTGCAGCCACCGATACACCATGACCGTCGTCACCAGTGCGATTCCCATCGCGATTGCTAAAAATATGAGTGGACGTTTTTGTCCCATGAGACTTCCTCCCCCTTATTCGCCGAATCTCGAACCCCGAATTTGTTCATGCCAATGAATCTTGATCACTCAATACATCTACTCTGCATATCGGATGAGAATGGTCATTCTTAATAGCCAACGAAAAGAATCTTGTCTGATCGTTCATTTCCGTCCCGCAGACTGAAACATATACCCGCACTACAACACACCATAATAGAACATCGTTTGGGCGATCACGGTCCCCAACCCTAAAACCAGGGCATACCGCAACTTGGGTTCTGTCGGGATTTGTCCACCAGTCACCGGAAGGGTACGAGTCACCTTCAAAGTCGAAAGAATGAGAAACACCCGATCCCAGGCATGTCTCAGACCTCCTTGATTGGACAACAGTGCGAGGCTATACAGCCCTCCCAACATGGCGGCAAATGCAAAGGCAATAACCACCTGGCCGGGACCCAGGATCGCGCCAATGGCTCCGAGCAATTTTACATCTCCCGCGCCCATTCCCCCTTTGATATAAAAAAACATCAAGCAGGCCAACCCCATGCCCAGACCTCCAAGGCTGAACAGGAATCCGTCCCAGCCATGCTCCCAACTCAGAACCCCCATTCCGAAGGCTGCGAGAGAAAAAGTCAGCCAATTGGGAATCCGGCCGTCCCGAACATCGGTGACGGCAGCGACCACTAATCCCAAGGCCAGTCCGGATAACAGGAGAGAAGAACTCATGATTTCAGAATGTTCCGTCAAATGCTCTTTATGAATTGAATGGTGAAGCCTAAAAGAAGGTTATTCGATTACGACCGCCCCCAGAATGAACGCAAGTCACCATCGATCCTGATCAAACACTGTAGACAGTTCCTGTTTCGGTGAGTTGAATGACCTTCTTAAGGTTTATCTGCCAAAAAGTATTCAAATGAGGGGAGAACGAGTGGACGAGTGATGATAGAATCCAGGCAACGGCTGGATAAAATGACGGGTTAAAGTCCCGAAGCGGAAGACGGGGAGATTGACGTAAATATGGGCATGGAGGCAAGGAACACAGAGACGATCCGTTCTTCGTCAGGAGATTCCTCAGGGGGATTTGCCTCCCTGGGACATGAAAAGTCGTGCGATTCGATTCTAAGGAGTCTTTAAGAGGAGGGCCAATGAACCGACAACCGGCAATTGGGCGGGTTAAGGCTCTCGAAGCATGAACGGGTGCAATGCCGTTTAAATACCATTTTAGATTGAATAAACCAGGCTTGTCTCAGATCGGCACCAAAGAGACAAAGGTAGCTGGAAGTTCCTCGCACACTTTCTGTAACACACTCTTACGACACCAGTCTTGGATACACCGATACGGGCTGAAGGGGTCCAATACCCCCACCGGTCTGGTTGGGAGTTGGAGCTGCCATCAAAAAACGTATCGCATTTCACTTCCGCTTGAATATCATTCTTCTTGACTGTTGTGACCACCGCTTTCGCATATCCAACGATGGTGATATCGCCACTGGGATTACTACAAGAGGATGAGGAATCGGCTTGATAGACGGGAAGATTGATTTCCCATTCATACCGCCCAGTGTCGGTACTCCATTGTTTCTTCGTATCCCAGAGATCGATCAGATTGGAAAACGCCGAAGAAACTTCTCCACCCGTAAAGGTGAATTCCGTCTGCCCAGGAGTGATCCCTGGACTTTGATAGCTCCCGTCCTGCAATCCATCGACCGTAGCACGAAGTTTACTCGCATTGGCCGGATGCTGATCAAAGACATGCCATCCCGCACAGCCATTCACCCCGGTCGGAGAAAATTGGATGCCCGAATCGCAGTTGGCCACCCCGTTAAACCAGTTACTGGAAATCGCAAACGGCACATCGGCCACTCCCGGTGGGACAGGTCCTCCCGAAGTTCCCAATGCGGCAATCGAATTGGTCGCAAGACTCATGGTATTCACCCCCAACATCCCGGCAAAAAATGTGCTGATGGGGCCATTCTGCCCTGCATCCCTTCGGGTTGTCACCCGGATTGCATTGGGGCGGGTCACTGTTGGAGTAAACGTCTTTGCATTGAAATCCCATGTGCCATATTCGATATCCCCCTGGGAAAGAGACAAATTACTCACATTCGACGCGCTATTGGCAAATGCCGCGGCGGTCGCCTGAGCGTTCACTTGTGATTGTTCATTGCTCGTAAGATTCCGACTTAAATCCTGCTGCTGAGCAATGGGCATGGCAAGATAAGTCACCCCTAATTGCCGTGCAGCGGCCAGTGCGGCGGCATCCGACGCATTGTGCAATTCATTTTGGGTAAGCAGGGCATGCCCGACATCAATCGCCACCCCCCCCATAATGGTCATCATAACCGCCATAAACACGCCGTTGATGGCCGCGACCCCTCGTTGGTTGAAGAGCGCGAAGACACCGCATGTTCGTTGTTTGTTCCACATACTTGATTCTCCCTTACGTGGCCGTTCTGTCCAAGACCTTATAGCGGTCCTATTCCATCATCATGGTCACAGAAGCCTGTAAGTTTGGTGTAGAAAGCGCGGGAACGAGTTTATCGATCACAAAGTAATTCCAGGGTATGGTGGACACCACATTTAAAGGCTGTCCCTGTGGACTTCCGACCCCATTCACCACCACCGAAAGCCCGGAAGGATCCACCCCTCCGTCAGCAAGGGAAGCCGAGACGGCCGCTTCAATTTCTGTCTGGCCATTGCCTGAAGCAAATAACGTCCCCTGGCGGGCTCCCACACGAGTCGCATTCACCAGCACTTCCTTGAACCACAACATGCGGCCAAAATCGATGGCACCAAATACGAGGGAGGCCAGAATCGGTAAGATGAGGGCAAATTCTACCGCCGTGGATCCCCGCTCGGATTGCCTCATGTTTTGTCGTCGTGGACGTGGGTATACATTCATCGCGTTCATCACTCTTTGCCCCATTCGGCTAAATGGTTTGGTGATCGCTACCAGGCTTCGTGTTCCTCAATTCCGCGGACACTCCTGTTCAAATTGTCGGTCCCCGCACCGGCTCTTATCTGCCCAGCCCCGGCACACCACGACGTGCTTGCTTACGGGTACAGCCGCGCGAATTGAAGAATTTAAGCCAGGAGAAAGCCCTTGGGGACCATTCCACATCGCTCAGGACAGCCTGTCTCACCATCCTGCTAGCTCCCCAAAGCCCCCGTGATGATTCCCATGGCTCCCTCATACATTGCCACGACTGTAGTTCCCATGGCAGCCTGGGCCGTCAATACCGTGGCCCCGATGAGTGCGGCCATGAGACCGTATTCAATAGCCGTGGCGCCCTCCTCATCGAAAAGAAGGTTCTTTGACCAATAGTGATAGCGATTCAGGAGAATTGTCTGCATGATGCTGGCCTCCCCTACTCCTTATCAATCCTTAAAGTCTCTTCATTCATCAACACCGCAGTGACTTTCCGATGCTTCATCCCGCTGAAATGCCGCCCCCGATGCGCTCGCAACGGGAACGGCACTTCCAAACACCCCCGCGGGAGGGAGTTCTCTCTTAGCTCGGAGCAATGGCAGAAGAAATGTTCGTGAACGTGGTGCTGAGGGAAGTCCCTACAGCGGTCACAGCGCCCACAATCACCGCGGCGATCAACGCGGCCAACAAGCCGTACTCAATGGCGGTGGCTCCCTCTTCATCGTTCATGAAACGCATTGCTTGGTTAACCATAGCGCATCTCCTTAACGGGCGAAGGTAATAAACTCCGCTACGTCAAACTGCCCGGAATATTCTGACGCAGACGTTGCCCCTTGGCTCTCCGTTCCTTCGGCAACCCGGCTATCAGGGACCAACCCTGACCCGTGGCTTTGCGCCCACGCCTTGCGACGCGTTCGCCTTTATCGGGAAGGGGCACCCGACCGAATGCATGTTTCATCGTCATGGATAAATGTTCGTAGACCCAAGAAAGTTTTTCATTTCGTATTCTGTGGCACCTCGTTTTCATGCTCCATTATCGACGTCCTCAGAAAAAACTTGCCGAAGTAATTTGTTGATAATTTTTCATATTGTGTTCCAGTACGATAGGTTGTCTTTTTATGTAACCCACGGATTTCGAAAATTTTAGATTGGGTGCATATTCAGTGTGGCACAAATGAGAAATCGCGTCGGTTCGCCTTCCTAAGGACGAGAAATCTTTGTTCCTCTTCTTTCTTATGCCTTGGTCATTGGAAGGTCTCCTCGTCATGCGGCCACAATTTCTTGCACAATCACTTCCGGAAATCTTTGCCCTGAATCCGTCAGAAAGACGAGAGGCAGCATGCGTCTTACCACCGTCTCATTCTCCTATAGACAAATTGAGAAAATGAGAGATTTGATTGAAGGAGGGGGCGGGGAGAAAAGAACCGTGCTGCCTTTTTATCCCCAAGAATCCTCGAAGACTATTAAGCGGATGACAAATCGCGAGTGCGATTGTTTTTTAAGGTTCTCCCGGTTTTAACCGAACAACATTAGATACCGATTTTTGGGTAACTGCTGGTTAACTCCTAATTTTCCCCAATGATTCCAGAACCATTTCTTCATTCACTCGAACTTTTGAAATCCGTTCAGCTTTTAAATGGGGGATTTCCTTATCATACCGGGGAAAAGGCACGTCCGGACGCGACCGCCTGGGCCATTGTCTCAATGTCCGCATGGGAATTCGAGAAGGAAAGCTGTGCCCGTGGAAGAACATATTTAGTTTCTCAACAAGCAGACGATGGACGGGTCAGTATCTCTCCCACACACCCTGACGCTTCGTGGCCAACACCCCTCGCCATTTTGGCTTGGCAGGATTTTTCCCATTTTCACAAAGCGCAATTCCGTGCCATCGACTATCTCTTAGGGTTTACAGGACGACATTTCCCTAATCCAGATCCTTCAATTATTGGGCATGATCCTTCTATTCTGGGATGGCCGTGGGTTGCCAACACCCATAGTTGGGTCGTCCCGACTGCCCTCGCCCTTCTGGCCCTACAGCAGGTGGGATTGGGCACGCATCCCCGCAGCATTTCCGGACAACATATGCTCCTCAACCGCCAACTGACACACGGAGGCTGGAATTTTGGAAGTACCACGGTGTTTAGAAAGGAATTACACCCGCTCCCGGAGTGCACCGGCATCGCCTTGCAGGCCCTGGCTGGCAACACCCACACCCGTGACATAGAACGGAGCCTGGATTATGTCTTACACGAACTCCCACACCTGCGGACTCCCATCTCACTGGGCTGGGCACTCCTGGGATTGGGAGCCTGGGGATTAAAACCCGCAAACACGGAGGAATTGGCCAGGGCGAGTTTGCAACGGCAAGAACGCTATGGGCCCTATCCCGTTCCTTCTCTGGCGTTGCTCCTGTGCGCTGTGAAAGCATCTCATGGTCTGCATTCGTTATTCAGGTCTTCGCCACAAAGCACAGCCTCTTCTTCAGCTATTCACTGAATAGAAAGAACCCACCTTCGGTGATCACCCCACTCAGTCCCACAGAACAACCAACGCTCTCCAGAAGACAATTGCTGCAGGCCTGTTTGGTCGGAGGCGGATTAGCGGTATCAGGACTCTCCCTACTTCATTGGTTGAGAGGCACTCGGTTGACAGCCCAGACGTTTATTGGCCATGCCGGAACGTATGACGCAGACTTTGCGATACTCATCCGTCAAGGACTCCAAGAATTGGGCGTGACTCCCTCCGAGATCAAAGGGAAACGCATTCTGTTAAAACCTAATTTGGTTGAACCACACAAGTCATCGTCTCATATCAATACCCATCCCCTTGTCGTCCAAGGGGCTGTCGAAGCATTCCTGCACCTTGGCGCAGAGTTAGTGGTAGTTGCCGAAGGGCCTGGGCATCGTCACGATACCCTTTTAGTTCTGGAAGAGTCCGGCCTGGCGGATGTGCTGTATGAAGATCGTATTCCCTTTCACGATCTGAACACGATGGAGGGTGTAACAATACCCAACTTGGGTGGCCAGACGAAACTGCCCACGCTGACGTTTCCACGAGTAGTCAAGGAAGTCGATTGGGTGGTTTCCCTGGCCAAAATGAAAACTCACCATTGGGCAGGCGCCACCTTGTCCATGAAAAATTTTTTTGGTGTGATGCCAGGAAACTATTATGGATGGCCCAAAAATGTATTACATCAAGAGGGAATACCGCAATCCATTTTAGATATTAATGCGACCCTCCAACCTCATCTCGCCATTGTTGACGGCGTAACCGGGATGGAAGGGGATGGTCCGATTATAGGCACTCCCGTTCAAGCCGGAGTTCTGGTCATGGGGAGAAATCTTCCAGCCGTGGATTCCACCTGTTGTCGAATCATGGGAATCAATCCCCATAACATTGAATACCTTCGTAAGGCCGATCAATGGTTAGGCCCTATTCAGGAATCTCTAATTGAACAACGCGGTGAATCCTGGGAAACCGTGTACCACCCGTTCGCCTTGATTCCGGAGATTCCCGCCCATCAAGGCATTCGCCTATCTAAAATTTGAAAATCTGCATTTTTTTGGCCCGGAACCAATGCCATCACTCCTCGAGACGATGTCCATCCACGTAGTGCAGGGAACCACAAATTCATTCCACCGCCGATAATCCTAAGTTCGGAGAGAACAATCTCCTTGCCTTTTCACTCCACATTTTTTCTTCAAAATGAGATCCCGGATAAAGGTTGTCGGAAATCTCAAGCGAGATATCTGTCAGGGAAGGGCTAGCCAGCATGGGATGTAAATAAGAGAAAAGGGAAGCGGTGACGACTCACGATCGGGGCTGGGGAATCAACGACAATGAATAGGAGACTCTGGAGATTTGGGGATCAGGAAGGTTTTTCGAGGAAGGCGTCTACTTCTTGAAGGCGACCATAAGCCTTGCCGGCTTCCGGACTTTGCGGATAGATCCGCACGAGCTGTTGAAAGACCGAACGGGCCATCGATAGTTGCTGTAATTCAAGGTGAGCATACCCGATTTTCAGCAGGGATGCCGGAACTTTATTACTGGAGGGGTGGAATGCAAAGACTCGTTCGAATTCATCGATCGCTTCTTGAAACCGTTTTTCTCCGTAATAACATTCACCCAACCAGTATTGCGCATTTGCGGCCAAAGGGGAGTCCGAAAACGTCCGTAAAAATGTCGAAAACCCGCTGGCGGCCTCCACAAAATTCCCCTGACGAAGGAGGGACAAGGCTCCTTCATACGTCACCTGAGGGTCTCGTATTTCGACACGACTCGGAGAAGCTGTGGGGCGTGTCCTTGTCAGAACGTCTGCAGAGGGAGCATATGCGGCAGCGGCCCCAGCGACAACAGGTTGAGGACTTTTCCTGGAAGATTTATAGGGATTGTTTCCCTCGGACTGAGAAGATTTGGGTGCGATACCAGAACTCGAACGACGAGGGCGGGATTCCCCAGATCGTGCTGACAGTTCGGGCGTCTGAGCCACTGGGGCATTGAAGGAAAGCGGACTACCTTGTTGACCGGCAACCCTGGAGAGCTTTTGTTCGTGTTCATCCAAACGCCCCCCGAAGGTGGTGCTGACTTTTTCAAGGGTCCCCACCACCGATTGGATGCTTCGCCGGACTTCTTCGAAATTCGCCTGGACTTGCTGGCTCTGGACGTCCTGTTTTTGGCCGCTAAGGTCCACCTGTTTGCGCAACTCCGCGACGCGCTGTTCTTGTTGTGCGACATTTTGTCGAAGAGTAGCAAGCACCTGCTGGTAATCCACTAACGACGTGCGAAACTCACCCAACTTCCCTCCCTGTTCTGTCAGGAGTTGCTCTTCTCCTGCCAAACGATCCCGAAGTTGTTGTACAAGCGGTTCAGATTGTTGAAGCTCGGGCTCTCACTTCTTTCATCTCAGTGTCATATCCTGCCATTTTTTGGTTCAACTCGCCGACCTGATGCTGATGTTTTTCAATGGCGCCCCGAACCTGAGAAAGGTCCGTATCCTTCAATGTAGCCATTTGATCCATCACTTCCGCACGGGCATGAAGTAATTCCTTAATCTCCGCCCGTTGTTGGGCGATCAGAATATTAGCTTTTCCCAACGCCTCATTCGCTTCACTCACCGCCTGTTGGAGGGAAGTTTTACTTTTATCGAGCTGGCTGATCTTCGCGTCCAATTCTCGCTTGATTCTTACCACATCCGCCTGCTGAGCCACACACCCCGCCAAAATGGCGCTCAACCCCAGGATGACCAATCGGGCAGTCCAACGACTCACAATCGAACGGGGTATGACCATGGCATTTTTCCGTATTCTCTCAGAGCTTATGAAATACAATCCTTGCCAAGTGACCTTGAGCAATTTTTCTTATTCGGTCCGGCTAGCAGAATACTGCATGGCGGTTGATGCCACACTAATATCCAACACTAAATGGGCACGACGATTTTTCTGGTAACATGGTTCGGTCGAGTCCCAACAGGCCGGATTATCCTTACCAAAAGACATCACGTGAAGTCGTTCGGCCGGCACTCCCAAGCCAGCGAGAAAGTTTTTTGTTCGAATGGCGCGCTTTTCACCTAAGACATGGTTATAGGAGGCAGTCCCGCGATCATCACAATGACCTTCAATGGTGATTTCAGCATGGGGGTGAGCTTTCAGCCACTCTGCATTGGCGCCTAATTTCGCCTTGGCCTGCTCATCGAGTTGAAAGCTATTAAATTCAAAATGCACATCTTGTAACCCACTTTGGGCCGTAAGTTGCTCTGCACGAGTTCGATTCAACCAATAATCATTTGAAGAATTAGGGGATTTCAGAACTGAGCCAAAATTTTTATCTTCCCGGATCATCGAATCTTCTTCAAGTAGATCAGACAATTTTCCTGTCCCTTCAGGGAAATACCCTTCGCTACCGGCAGTCGCTCCATTCAGCCCTTTTTCCGTGGACACCTTTGGAAATTCTCCCTGTGAGACGACCATGGGTTTCCCTGTTTTTTTGCCATGTTGATGTACCCCTTGCGAAGAGCGATGCGCACACCCGGTCGCGAGCAACACCATCAGGATCACAATTCCCCAAACATGGATTCTGCGGGTAGATGCATGAAATGTCATGATGCGAACTCCTTGTTCAACAACTAGAGCGAAGGAAATACGAGGTGACGATGCCAAACCTAACAAGCCCCCTTCAAAAAATTTGCAAAAACAAGGCCAAGTTACAACGCCGATCAAGAGGAGGAATTTCACCCAGGAATCAATGGGTGTCAAGCCTACCCTCGGGAACATGGGAAAGATGAGATGGTGCTCATAGCATCCAAAATTCCATAGTTAGGCCGCAGAGTTACGGATTCCTTGGCATGGTCCAACGGAATACCAAGGTCTTAGCCCCATGTCAAAAACTGGCTTAAACCCTCAAAGTATTCAGAGGAAGGATTGGATGGCAGAGCTTACTGGTCGATTTTGTTGCATTCCCCACGCAGCATTTACTCAACAATCGTGGCTTTTCCTCAACGCCCTTAGGAATACCTCAGTATAGAAAATGCCAAAATGAATTGCGGTTTGTATAGGATTCGGTGAAATGGTGGAGGAAGCAGGACACTCACCGTCCAATGGAGAGGAAGGGAAATTAGAGACACACCTTTTCCCCTCGACCTGAAAACAGATTCCCGGCGAGCTACCCGGTCCCATTTTCTCATATCCACAATGGATTGACGAGTATCTATCTGACCCGGCCTGACCCGGCGCGCATCCGCTTCCATTTGAACAAAAAAATTTTCCCTTACACCAGGGAGCCAGAGGGGAGCAAGCCTCGGCAGGAAGTTTCCTGCCTACCGTCTCACATCTTCTTAGAAGGAGTGGATGGTATCGCTGTTCAGGACAACGACAGAGGAATTAGCTGAATCGCCTACCCAGAATTTTCAGAAAACACATTACCTAAATACAACACAAGAAAATTTCTAGTTGGGAGGGTGCTTGACGAAGAGGTCCCGGAAAGAATCACGGACGACGCAGGCGGATAAAACTATTCGGCATTCCATTCGGTGGTTGCGAAATAGTAACGTTGCCCACCGCATTCTTTAGCCCGATACATCGCTTGATCGGCAATTTGTAACAACCGATGAGGGTCCGTGGAATCTTTGGGATAGACCGCAATGCCGATACTGATCTTGATAGGAATATCCTGCCCGCCCAATCGAATAGGGGGAGTAAGGCATTCTAAAATTTTCTGAGCCACCTGCCGAATATCCTGAATGCGATCAAGCCCTTGAAGAATCACCGCATATTCATCCCCGCATAAACGCGCGACCGTATCGGTCGATCGCACACAGGTCGCCAAGCGCTTTGCGACGACGCGCAACACGCGATCTCCGGTTTGGTGCCCATGATAATCATTGATCGGCTTGAAATTGTCGAGGTCCAAAAAGAATAAAGCCAGTAATGTGCCGTTTCTTCTGGCATGCGCCAACGCCTGCTGCAAGCGGTCTTCAAACATAATTCGATTCGGCAAATCTGTCAATGGATCATGATAGGCCTGATGCTTCATTAGGATTTCCTGCAACTTACGATCTGTCACATCATGCAGGATCACAACAAAATGCGTGAGTTGTCCGTGCTCATTCACTAAAGGGGTGACCATTTGTTCAAGAACCAGAGATTCGCCCTTGTTCCCAGTTCGCATAATCTCCGTCTTCACACAACTGAGATCGTTCCCAGAGGAATCATACGGAGGAACCATGGTTTGCAGTTGCACATGAGGGAACGAACTCAACGGGGAGCCCGGCATCTGTTGGGTGGAGGAACCCAACATCGCAGTATACGCTTCATTCATCCATTCCAGACGACCCTGCGGGTCTGTCACACAAACCGCATCCTTCACCGAGCAGATAGCGGCACTGTGCAAACGCCATTGCTCCAATTGCTTTCCATACGCTATCAACCGCTCAATCTGATGCCCCAAAGCCCGCAACCACTCAGACACGGTCGCATCAAACACATGCGGTCTTGCGGAACATACCACTAGGACACCGGAGAGATCTCCCTGACGAGCCAGCGGAACGCATAACGTCTCATGGAGATGAAATACGGGTGGGCACCAGGCAAGTTCGCCTGACAGAGGGGTACAGCGAGAAAGTAGAAAACCATCCGAATCCCCACAGGCCCGAAGCAAACCCTCCTGACCCGAAATCTCGGACCACCAAAGGGAGCCATGGGATTCCCAATCACAGCCCGCTGTCTCAGCATGCGCGCGTAACTGGGCACCATATCCCTTACGCACGGTTGCCATCCACACAAAGGGAAAGCCAAAGGTGTGCACGAGGCCTTCACAGATCTGCGTCAAACACCTATCCAGACTCTGGCCGGCAAATAATTTTGCTTCGAGACTCTGCACCAATTGGATAAAGGGTTGGGCGGAAGCATGCTCCGCATCCACGGTAAGCCTCCAATGCCACGCTGTCACCTCCTGAGAGTGATCGAACATGGGGGTCACCACACACGCGACTTTTCGCGATGGCCCTCCCGATAGGCGAAGTGTCACTACCCAAATCGCTGATCCCTGAGGAGGATCAATTGCACGAAGTTGATTTCGTATTATCCTCCATTCGTCCTGTGGAACATACTCGGCTACCGACACCTTACTTATACTGGCAGGATCCATGCCCAGCACATCGCACATGGCCCCGTTGGCCATCAGGATCACACCTGCACAGGAAGTCACAAAATGGATCTGGAACTTCTCTGGTTGAAAGATAGGAGCCTTGAGCGAACCAGTCGGATCTCCGGTCACTGGCAATTCAGAGGAAAAGGATGGGGAGGGAGTGGTCGCAAGAATCTCGGTGAGTCGACCCGTCAACCGGTGGAGCGCCTGGGTGAGTTCCTGTTCCTGCTTATCGGACAGGTCACTCGATTCAGCCTGAAAATCCCGTAAGGACTGTTCGAGTAATTGGTGAAATTGATCAAAAGTCGACACGATTGTCTTCGCTCCAACTCAAGGGAAAGGCATTACACAGGGAGTATCTCAGATAATAAACCCGATATCGATATCCTTTGGCAAGGTATCTCTGGACGTCAATCCGCCAAAAGGGGAACTATCAATGCAGAAAATTCTCTTCCCGGGAAATGGCGCCCGGCACCTGGTTCCTCAAATTATGGAGTGCAATTACGAGTACCCTTTCAGGGAAAAGTTCAGGGAGAAAGAGAAATCAATCCTGCGTCGGCATCGGCTTGAGCGTGAGCGTAGCGCTCCACTGTCCCGATATCGGACCAATAACCGGCATGAACCATTCCAAACATTCTCGAACCACGCGCCAGCTCCTTCGTATAGGAGTCGATGATGGAAAACGGCGTGTTTGTTGGAGCACCTTGCAGGATAGCCGGGTGGAGAATATGGACGCCCGCGAACATCCGTTCAATCGAGGGTCCATTTGAATCGGCATCGCTCAAGCCTCGCCTGTTTATTCTGAGAATGCGATCCTGCGAATCCGATTCCACGGTTCCCCATTGGGCCGCTTGTGGATCATCGCGAAGCACCAAGGTCGCGACACCACCATGATTCCGATGAAATTCTATCAAGGCCTTTACATCCAATTTGATCAATGTATCACCATTGATGACTAAAAAAGATTGATCCTCAAAAAACCACTTTGCTGCATTCAATCCACCACCCGTGCCTAAAAGTGTGTGTTCATGAGAATACCTCACCTGCATATCCCATTGTGATCCATCACCGATCGCTTCTTCGATCAAATGCCCCAAATAATGCAAATTAATAATGACCTCACAAATCCCACTATTCCGTAACAATAACAAATTCCAGAGTATGAGTGGTGTTCCTCCGACCGGCAATAAGGGTTTGGGAATCGTGTCGGTCAACGGCCGAAGGCGGGTGCCCAGCCCCGCTGCCAAAATCATGGCCTTCATAAGAGTGAAGCTATTGCCATTCAGGAATATAAGGAGAGAGATGAGCGTCCAGTCGCTGAAGTTCGGAATATTTGTCTAAGTTGGCACGAACATTTTTCAACGTCCGAGGAATGGAGGCCAAAAAGCTCGGATTACCTTTCACCCGATCAATATAGACAAACCGACCGGCAGCCTTGAGATTCCGTTGAATACTCGTGAAATCAAACAGCCGACGAAACGCTTCAGGATCATGAAGAAGCATGGCCGTTTGTTGAGGCCATGATAGGGTTTGACGCATTCCATCCACATAACGAACGATGAGGCGGTCGATTAAGGACTCATCCAAAGCAATGTACGAGTCCCGAAGCAGGGAGGCCAGATCATACGTCCCAGGTCCCATTAAGGCATCCTGAAAGTCGATCACCCCCAACCTCTCCCCATCCACCATTAAATTGCGTGAATGGTAATCACGATGACAAAACACTTGCGGTTGAGCGGTTAACCATTTCGCCATTTTCTGAAATTCCTCTCGAACGGGCACAGAGTCTTCGGCACACATCGATTTACCCTGCCGGGCTGCAATCCCATAGTCCAAAAAATGGTCGAATTCCCACATGTAGAGAGGAACGTCGAATGAGCGGGTCAAAGCCACACAAGACATGCCTGAAGGAAGAGAGGCTTGCAGATGAAGCTGAACGAGTTGATCAATCGCCTGACTATACCAGCGTTCGACCATAATGAGTGGTGACTCTGTGCAGGCCTGGGCCAGCGTCACATCTCCGAAATCCTCAAGATAGAGCAGTCCGCCAGGTTCATCGTAATAGTACAATTCCGGAACCGGCACGTTATGAGCCTTCAAATGATTCAAAATATTAATGAAAGGCAATTCAGAAATTTCGCTTCCCATCCCACTGACCGCCTCCTCAGAGGCCTTAAAACTCTCCGGATCGGCCAATTGCATGAGAATCAGCGAGGAGACAAGACCCTCTTTTAGATTCAGACGATAGTAACGCCGGTTGGAGGCATCACCCGCCAATGGCACGCATTGATCAAGTTCGGCGGTGAACGGCAGATGTTGACGAAGAGTAGAACTAATACCCGAGATATTGAGCCCGGTCGACGGCGGGGAAGCGTGAGATGTCATGTACGCCGATTATACGTCGACATCGACTTTTTGTCATCAATCGGACAGACCGTCTTTGGAAAACTCGGTTTTTTCTGATGAAAATCTTAATTAGAAGAAAAGAGAAATGAGAACGCTGAGAGGGTTTAGGGGACCTACCTTAATAAGAATAAAGAAAATAAAAAAAACTTCATTCGTGGCTATCCCAAGAATTCACCAGGGGATCAGCCGGGAAACGATTGTGAAGAAAATTATTTAAGACCCAACAGAGGCATCACACGATCAATAAATCTTTGGCCATTAAAGATTGAGCGAATTCGGACGATAAGTTGTAGTAAGAGAGGGAAAAGAACTCCAAGTTAAGCCAACCACATCCAAGGACAGGAGGTGGCCCATGGAAATTCACCAATTTCCTCCAACCTCAATTCAACCTCTTCGAGCGCCATCCAAAGCCGAAGACGGCGACGCCGGATCGAGTGGACATTTCTACCATCGGTCCCACAGACCAAAACGCCTACAAGAAGAGTCGGACCAACAAGAAGTTGCCCCGAGCTTGGAGGAAAATTCTCGGATAATTGATATTCGGGTCTAGATCACGCCAATGGTCCGACATGAATGAGCTTGTCTTAAAACTGTGAGAGGCACGGCTCTTTCAGACCGCTTTACAGCCGACCGATGCACAAAAACTGACTAAAAATTCGACAGTGTATGAATTATCGTTGAGCGTGCCAACGATCAAACCACTCTATATTGATGAAGCGTAATCAATAATACCTATGTATAGTTTTTTATGGATGAATTCGCTATATTGTGCCCGTTTTTCGGAAATCCCGATAGTGGAGGCTTAGACACCCATTGATGAGTTATAAAAATATCGGGGAGTATGGCATTATCGGAGACCTGCATACGATTGCCCTTGTTGGCATCGATGGATCTATTGATTGGTGCTGCCTACCTCGATTTGACGCCCCCAAGCGTCTTCGGAGCCATCCTGGATCAAAAAACCGGTGGACACTTTCGTATTGCTCCAACCGATCCGGGCAATACCCGTCAGATGTACCTACCCGAGACCAATATTCTCCTGACCCGGTTTCTCCAACACGACGGGGTCGGCGAGCTGACGGATTTCATGCCGGTGGAATCCGACGAAGCCGGCTACCGCCCGCGTCGTCATCAAATTATTCGCATGCTTTCAGTCATTCGGGGCACTGTCCGCTTCCGGATCGAGTGTGCACCCGCATTTAACTATGGTCGTGATAGGCATGAAACGGAAGTCTGTCCTAAGGGGATTGTTTTTCAATCTGAGAATTATTCGGTCGGCCTTGTCGGTCCTATACCTCTTAATGTTCGTGAAGGGGTGGCATCGCAGGAATTCACGGTACACCAGGGTGAAAGCCTGACATTTTTTTTGGAATATCTTGAAATAAAAAATGGCGACCAGCTGTTATCCACACCGGAATCCGGCGATGAAGCCTTTCAGAACACCTCAGCCTTTTGGCAACGTTGGTTATCCCAATGCCAATACGACGGACGATGGCGGGAAGTCGTGCATGGCTCTGCGCTCACACTCCTCACCTATGCCCCTACCGGAGCCATTGTCGCCGCCCCCACCACGAGTTTACCGGAGCATATTGGTGGCCCTCGAAATTGGGACTATCGTTACACCTGGATTCGCGATTCGGCATTTGCCCTCTATGGCCTCCTCCGATTGGGATTTACGATCGAAGCAGGCCGATTTATGGATTGGATCAACGCTAGGTGTCACGACCTTAATCCTGACGGGTCCCTACAATTGATGTATGGCATTGATGGACGTCGCAATGTTGATGAAGAAGAATTATCTCACTTGGACGGACATCGAGGCTCCCGCCCCATACGCATCGGCAATGGCGCTGCCTCACAATTGCAAATGGATATCTATGGAGCGTTGATGGATGCAGTCTATCTCTATAATAAACACGGCGCTTCCATTTCATATGACCTTTGGGTAAATCTCTGTCGCCTCCTGGATTTTGTTTGCGACAATTGGGAACAGCCTGATGACGGCATCTGGGAAGTCAGGGGAGGACGCCGTCATTTTGTTTATTCCAAAGTGATGTGTTGGGTCGCGCTGGATCGCGGCATTCGCCTAGCCGACAAACGAGGTTTTCCGGGCAACCGGGTTCGATGGATGGCGGAACGCGACCGGATCTACCGGGAAATTATGGAACGTGGTTGGAATGCTGACATTGGAGCTTTTGTCCAAGCCTACGATAGCCAAGCATTGGATGCCGCCAACCTGATTATGCCTCTGGTTTTTTTCGTTTCCCCCTCCGACCCTCGCATGCTTTCAACCATTGACCGCACCCTAGAACAACTATCACTGGGGAGTCTTGTGTATCGCTATGAAAACGGCAAGGCGGCATCCGATGGCTTTGACGGAGAAGAAGGGACCTTTAGCATGTGTACCTTTTGGTTAGTCGAAGCCCTGACGAAAGCCGGGCGATTGACAGAGGCACGACTGATCTTTGAAAAAATGTTAAGCTATGCGAATCATCTTCGTTTATATGCCGAGGAAGTCTCACACTCCGGTGAACAGTTAGGAAATTTTCCCCAGGCCTTTACCCATTTTGGTCTCATTACGGCCGCTTGCAATCTTGATCTGGCACTCAATACGAAACGGGCCGCTCACACCGTTGTGAGGCGTAACCGACCCTCATCATTATCATCGCTCTCATCTTAGGCTCATTGAAGACTGGAGGGACAGGAACTCGGTCTCACAGGAGGAACGAACATGGATATCGGTTTTATTGGACTTGGCAAAATGGGGATGAACATGGTCACTCGGTTGAGCCAAGGGGGACATCGAGTCGTCGCCTATGACCGGTCGACCACCCTGATCACAGAGGCTGAAGGGAAAGGGGCCACAGCGTCTTCGTCACTCGAAGATATGATCGCCCAATTACCCAGGCCTCGAGCCGTGTGGGTGATGGTCCCCTCAGGTCAACCCACCGAGGACACAGTCCAACATCTCCGGACCATCCTGGAAGACAATGATATCGTCATCGATGGAGGCAATACCAAATTTCATGATGATGTCCGTCGGGCCGCCAACCTTCAAAAACGTGGCATTCATTATGTCGACGCCGGAACCAGCGGAGGGATTTGGGGTTTGAAAATCGGCTATTGCCTCATGATGGGCGGGGAGAACGAACCCGTGAATCGATTATCCCCGATTTTGACGACCTTAGCTCCGGAAAATGGATGGGCGCATGTCGGAGGACATGGAGCTGGACATTACGTGAAGATGGTTCACAATGGCATTGAGTATAGTATGATGCAGGGATATGCGGAAGGATTCGAACTTATGTCCAAGAGCGATTATAAATTGAATCTCGCCACTATCGCCGATCTTTGGATGCATGGCAGCGTGGTTCGGTCCTGGCTGCTTGAACTGGCCGCCGGAGCACTCAAAGAAGATCCCAAACTGGACTCACTCAAAGGGTATGTGCAGGATTCAGGAGAGGGACGGTGGATGATCATGGAAGCCATAGAAAAAGACGTTCCGGTGCCTACGCTGACCACCGCCTTATTCACCCGATTCCGCTCGCGACAGGAAACATCCTTCGCGGAGAAAATGTTGGCAGCATTACGAAAGGCCTTTGGCGGGACATAGTGTCCGGAAATCACCCGATCGTTGAGAGGTCGACATGTCACCCACCGAACCATCCTCCTACGACCGGAACAGCCGTCACTGCCAACCGAACCGCGGCCACTCAACCGTGCACGATTGTCATTTTCGGGGCCTCGGGCGATCTGACTCGTCGCAAACTGCTGCCAGCCTTGTACAACCTGCTCCTGGACGGCCTGTTACCTGACAATTTCTCGGTGCTGGGATTAGGGCGCAAAACCCTCACGGATGAAGATTTCCGGAATATCGCCCGGGAGGGCATCGAACAATTTTCCCGGCAACCCCTTGAAGATAACACGTGGAATACCTTTCATCGTCGCTTGTTTTATTGTGCCGGCGATATTGACGCCTCCGACTATTATGTGGCCATCGGAGGTCGCCTGAAGGATATTGAGTCACAGTTCAACCTACCAGACAATCGCATCTTTTATTTGGCCATTCCGCCGACGTCTTTTGCTCCCGCCTGCGAGGGTCTCCATCACGCCGGCTTAGTGAGTGCTCCCGGTTACACTGATACATACTCTCGAGTCATTGTCGAGAAGCCTATCGGTCATGATTTGTCCTCCGCTCAGGCCATTAATACCGCCATCGGCAAGGTCTTTGATGAATCCCAGATTTATCGCATTGATCATTATCTTGGGAAAGAGACCGTCCAGAATATTATGGTCATGCGTTTTGCCAATTCCATTTTTGAACCACTATGGAACCATAAATATATCGATCATGTGCAATTGACGGTGAGCGAAGCCGTCACCCTTGGCACCCGGGCCTCATATTACGAGGGAGCCGGAGCGCTGCGGGACATGGTGCAAAATCATATTTTGCAACTGTTATGTCTTATTGCGATGGAGCCCCCCTATTCGCTTGATCCGGATGTGGTTCGGAATGCCCGGATGGATGTGCTGCGCGGATTGCGCCCCATTCGAGGAAAAGATGTCGAACAGATGACCGTTCGCGCGCAATATGCCCACGGAATCATCAAGGACCAGGAAGTACCCGGCTATCGACGGGAGGAAGGAGTGCAACCTGACTCCACGACGGAAACCTATGTGGCCTTAAAAGTCTTCATGGAAAACTGGCGCTGGGCCGGAGTGCCGTTTTACATTCGCACGGGAAAAGCGATGGCGACCCGCGCCACCGAAATCGCCGTCCAATTCAAAGACATCCCCCAGATTTTGTTTAATGCCAATCCCCAAACTCCCCAGGCTCCAAATCTGCTCACCCTTCGCATTCAACCCGAAGAAGGCATGGCCCTGCGAATCATTTCGAAAGTGCCTGGAACCAAGGCCCAAACCCATCCTGTTGAGATGGACTTTCACTACGGTGACGCATTTGAGTCGCCTTCCCCGGAAGCCTATGAGCGATTGCTGTTGGATGTGATGGCCGGGGATACGTCGTTGTTTATGCGGCGGGATGCCGTTGAGGCTTCGTGGAAATGGGTGACGGATATCCTCGAAGGATGGAGCGCGTACGAAACCAAATGGCTACCGGAGTATCCCGCCGGCAGCTGGGGACCGGTCGAAGCCGATCGCCTCATTCATACCGCTGGGCACCATTGGCGAAAAATCTAACTTGCTCCCTTCCGTAAGTCTTTCCCGCCACAGGAGAAGATGTTAGGGGAGGCTTCCCGCTTCAGCATCGGTGCGTTTCACATAGGCGTTAATGGCGAAATAATCCCCCGGATTCACTCGATCCATATACGCACTCAGCACGGCTTCCAAGGAGTTCATCCTTTTGAGGACGGCAGCGTTCTGGTCGTGCATACACCTTCACATCGCCCTCGCTCAGCAAGGGCGGGAAATCGGGCAGGGTGCCAGTCCGTGTAAACGTCTCCAAATATTTCTTGGTGTAATCTTTACTTTCCTGAACATTTGGCTGATCAAAGGCATTAATCTCTAACATGGCTCCCGCCACCGCCGTCGCCATTTCCCATAAGAAAAACTCTTGACCAAGATTAATCAGGTCAGAGACGGCTGGTAAACCTTCCGGCGTTCCAGGCACTAGGCGGATGCCTGTATCGTATCAAAGGTAATCATATCACCGTACATAGTTTCCCAATAGGTTCTTCGGCAAACGTCGATGCCGACTGAATAGACGAAACAGAAGACCGACCACAGATTGTGGATAAAAGGACACTCGCCTTCTCGAGTTGCCAATGCCATGAACCTGTCATTATGATTTGAACGTATGAAAGTCCATCTCAGTCATCCCACCCGCGACGTCGTCATCCAAGGCCCGAAACGAGTTGCAGAAATTTTCAAGGAACTGAATTTGATCCCTGAGGCGTTTCTGGTCATACGCGGGCAGGATCTCATGACCGAAGACGAAACACTGGCGGATGGAGATAGCATTGAAATCCGTCCGGTCATTTCTGGAGGTTAACCCATGCGCTGCCGAAAATGTCCGAAACGCGCAGTGCTGGGTATGCCCAGACACAATACGGCGTTTTGCGAGACCTGTCTCACTGAATTTGTGCGAACCCAGGTACAGCGTGCCATTAAAGCCCAACAGATGTTCTCCCCTGACGATCACATTCTGGTGGCCGTTTCCGGTGGGAAAGACAGCCTGACCCTCTGGGAGATTCTGCTGAAATTAGGCTATCGAGCCGATGCGCTGTATGTGGATTTAGGCATTCCCGGATACTCCGGACGATCAAAAGAAAAAGTCGTACGGTTTGCTCAAGAGGTGGCTGAACCCTGTGGCGCACAACTCACCATTCATACGGTGGAAGAGGAGGCGGGAGCGGGGATTAAGGAATTAGCCAATCTGATTAAGCGACCTACCTGCTCAGCCTGTGGCACCATTAAACGGTATCAATTCAATCGGGTGGCCTGGAAAAACCACTACGACGTGATGGCAACAGGCCACAATTTGGACGATGAGGCTGCCAGGCTTCTCGGTAATGTGCTCCAATGGCAGGAAGAATATCTCCAGAAGCAATCCCCGAGCCTTCCTGCTTCGGTCGAAGGTTTTGCAAAAAAAGTGAAACCGCTCTACCGGATGACGGAACGGGAAATTGCGGCCTACGCGGTGGTCAACCAGATTGACTATCTGGTCGAAGAATGTCCGATGGCCAAAGGTGCAAAAATGTTGGTATATAAAGACGTGCTCAATCGTTTAGAGGCCGAGTCGCCTGGAACCAAGCAACGGTTTTATTGGGGGTTCCTTGATAAACAAGAGAAAGCCGCTTCTGTGGCACCCTCAATGAGTGAGATCGATCAAACCACCTTGCAACCCTGCACCCTTTGCAGCCAACCCACGACAGCAGGGACCTGCTCTTTTTGTCGCATGATGGCTCGCGCGAAGGCTTCAGTAAAGTAATTTCGAAAATTTTTGTTTTTATTTTCCAGTCGATTATTCCCATCGTTCTTCCGACTGTCCATTCCAGACTAAGCTAAGCTTTCCCATCCTCCTCCAATCCCCCTGTTGAGGGCTTCTGTTTGTCATGGTACCAATGGAATATATTTTCAGGGACACTCAAACTACTGAACTCAGAAATACGGAATGGGAGAACCTGATACCTGGTGATCATTGGCAAGAGAGTTAGATTCAAGAATCATCACAGAAGATACCAGCTTATTTTGTGAATCGAGAGAAGAGTAACCGTGTGGAGAGGTGGCGTTATTCGGGAAGTTCGATGCCGCCCCCTTCGAGGTCGGTCTCAATCCCAGTCAATTCCATTTTGTTACCGACCCGCCATCCTTCCGGAGAGACTTCAGACAAGGTTCCCTTCGAGGTGTAAAATTTTGCAGCAGGGATGGCCACTGTCTGGTTAGGCCTTTTGTGCATTTCCATGACGACGGTTTTCAGGGTCGTATCTTCGACCCGCACCATCTCCGGTAATTCCGTGAGGATAAACCGATCGTCAGGGTTATGTTCCCAGACATTGCGTCGTAACCTGGCCACTTCGGTGCCCGTGGGCATAAACACACCCATACTCAACGCGAGTTTTTTCTCCTCTTCCAACCATTCAATGTGTAACTGTTCCTTTCCGTGAGCGATAAAAATGCCGTTGGTATTCCGGAGAGTATTCGTTCCCAGTTCGATATCCATTGTTTCATAATCCTTTCTCTGCGGGGCCGTTCGTGAGGATCCGATTATTCACGATAGAACCGGAGAGTTCAAGCCATGCAATAATTTTTATCCATTCCACATATTTCGTCACTACCCCTTCAAAGAGGTCAGGGGTCCCGATGGACTATCCTGGTTTTTTAATAACATCAGACAGACAAGGCCAAAGAGTATCCAGAGAATTTCTCGCAATCGTCGAATGAGCGCAAAGGTAATTCCCGTCACTTCCGAATATCCAAAACTCATCAACAGTAACGTGTATCCCCCTTCTTGTGCGCCCAAGCTTCCAGGGATAAAGAATGTCCCCCCTTTAATGAACACCGCCAGTGCCGCAAGGGAAATGGATGTCCACATATCTATGGGCACATCCAGGAAGTAGAGGATGGCATAGACCTCAAGCGTTTCTGTCAGCCACGCCAGGAAAAACAAGGCCAACGCCGCATAAAAGGTTTGCCGGTGTTGAGAATAAAAACCCCGGATGGTGCCGTCCAACTCCCGCAGTTGAGGTTCCCGTTTTTCAAGAAACGCCAACCGGATGCCGCACGCTCGCAACATGCCCAAACACCCCATGCCGATGCCATGCCGTTGAAGCAGCACAAACAGCCCGACTCCAAACGCTAAGACTCCAACACTCACGAACATTGCCACCCAATAATGACCCGGATCGCCAACAATCCAAAAAGTCAGGGCCAATCCCAACAAAATAAAGAACACTTGCGCCAGGGTCATGGTGGTCTTCGCGGTAATCACGGAGGCCAACCCATCCACCATTGGCACACCATATCGTTTTAAGAGATAGGCCTTCAGCGGTTCCCCTCCCACATAGGCCGTGGGAGTCGTCACATTGACGGTCTCGCCCGCCATCCTGATGGCAAATAACCGAAAAAACCCTATTTTCCGAGCATGGGAACCCAGAGTCACCTGCCATCCCGCGGCTTCCAATCCGTACACCACAATCATGGGGAGAAGGATGAACCCGAGATGTAAAAGACCTAATTGGGAAACGGTGTGGAGGATCGGTTCAAGACCGATATGGAGAACAATCCCGACCAGGGCCGCCAGGCCAACGATCAGGAAAATCAGTTTAAGCACGAGAGATGAGACTTCGACGAAGCATCCAAGCCATCGCCACTACAAAGACCCAGGTGCCAATCGCGGCCAGCACTAAAAACCAGTGGAGGAAGCTTAATCCTGCACAGAACAACACCATCATCGAAAAATCCCGATTGGCGACATTGCCCAACATAAATTCAATATTGGCCCGTTCCCCTTCTGTCAGTTGCCGAAGGTCACGAGGACGGGCACGCAGGTGTCTGGCATGATTGACGAGCAATAAGGATACGACATTTGCCATGACGGCGGATGCCCCGAGCAGAAGCGGGAGATACGTGTGCTCCCACGGCCCATGGAGAAATGCCCCGCAGGCAATTCCGGCAAACAGCACCATATGCACGACATTGTCCGCCCAAATATCGAGTTCCTGTCCAAACTTGGATTCAGAAAACGTCAGACGGGCCACCTCCCCGTCACAGCAATCGATGATCACAGACAATTGAAAAATGAGCGCCGCGAGAATGGCCAGTTCCCATGATCCGGGCACGAACAGCGCTGCTGCCACGAGCCCCACGACCATGGATATCAACGTAATGGTGTTCGGTGACCAACCCAACCGTAAAAATCCCCTGGTAAGAAAACCTGAAAATTTGCGATTCACATACCGGTCTACAACCCCGTCTAACCCGCCTTTGAAAGTCTGGAGTGATTGCAACAGCGTCCGCTCCGCCTGTTGTGGACCCCTGGGACCACGGACATCTCTGAACCAGTGTGACGCTCCACCAATGGTCTGAATCGCCCCTTCGACCGCCGCTTGTTCCAACGCCAGCCTGAGTGGATTGGTGCCATGAGCTTGCAACACCCCAGAAATGCCTAAAAGCCTGGCTGGGAGGACCATCAGATCCCCGACAAGCGACAACCGGCTCCGTTCTTCAGTCTGTGGCTTGGCTTTTGTCGGTGACGGCTGGGAAAGAGAAGGGTCATGAAATACCACGGTAGATGGCGTTCGGCCTTCAAGTCCTTCAGGCCGGAACACCACGCCGGGATTTCCTCTGTGATGCCCTTCCTCAGGATGGCCGACCACAACTACCGCTCTTCCTTGGGATCCTTCAGTTCGCAAACATTGTATTAATGATGGGGCATACACCGTGTGACAACCCACGATCATACAGGCTCCATTGATTTCTTCAGCGAGGGCTTCCCATGTTTGTGGGTCATGAGGGGGAAATTCGCGGACCGGCAACCAGCGCACGGCGGCTTGGATCCGGCTATCTTCTCGAATGAGCTGACGAAGAGCTTGTTCCTCTGGCCCGACCAACACCCAAATTTGTGAGATTCCGCCTCGCTGCAACGTGAACACGGCCCGTTGAAACAGCGTCATGCCTCCGACACGGGTCAACGGACTGGGAACAGCTTCTCCAGTCCCTGCGACTCCGTAATCAAACACGCCCACCGACGTCAATAAAATTGCCGTATCGACCGCGTGGGTGGCTTCTTGTTTAAGTGTTCCGTCCATACATAAGTGGTCGTTACCGGTTCAGGGACGTCGTGGTCGTATTATTCTCCATTGCGCTCACCGCAGGCAAGATCTCAGAAGAGGCTCGGTCTATATCCTCAGGAAAATCTATTTCAATCCACGGCATACCCCCAATTTTCTCGTATCCCACCTGCACTTTATTGAAAAAATCTTTTAGCGCGTCCTCATATTCCATATCAAGCGCTCCAGCCTGCACATGGGCCTGGACAGATCTCAACAAGGCTGGAATATCCTGTTGTTGGACTTTGAGAAACCCGACCCCTTCCCCGGCTTCATCATAGGTGGATGGCAAGGTTTTGCTGAGGGTAAGCACTCGCCCGGCTTTGGCTGCAACCATACATTCCTCGGATTCTTGCTTCACCGTGTCATCCATTAACAACGCCGTCGGTAATGTGGAATGGAGCAGTCGTGCCAGAATGGTTGGGGCATACAGCACATCGGCATCCATCAAGACGACATCGTCATCCATTTCCGACCTGGCCGCCCAAAGGGAGGTCATACTCCCACGAGTAAACTGTTCGTTCACGACCCACCGGATATCCTGGGCAAAGGGATCGGCTGCCATGGCCTTTCGAATATGGTCTTGAGCAAACCCCACGACCAACACCACCTGTCGTACCCCCAAACGCGCCAGATACTCCACATGACGAGATAGCAAAGTCCGCCCGCCAATTTCGACCAGGCACTTCGGCCGGCCCTGAGTAATACCTTGCAACCGCTTGCCGAGGCCTGCCGCGAAAATAATGGCTTTCACGCCCGCACTCCGGATACGGTCGTTTGAAAAGCAGATAAAAATCCCTCAATATCCTGCCTCGTGAGGGCCCCAATATTGGCCACACGGAAAATTTTCTCTTCTAATTGCCCTTGTCCGGCATAGATCACATAGCCGGATTGCTTCAACCCATCATGAAGGCAATGGTAGGCACACCCTTCAGGGAGATAAAACGCCGTTAACGTATTGCTTTGGAGTGCGGGAGAAAGCACCGGTTTCACCCCCCACTCTTCCAACCGTGTCCGGATAGTGGCAGCATACCCCTTAAATCGATGAATCCGATTCTCGACCCCTTCTTCTAACAGTTCATCCAGGGCTTCCCGGAAGGCATAATACACCTGTACGGCAGGCGTAAAGGGGATCGTCCCCCGCTCTTGCTCTTCATAATAATTGGCCAGATTCAAATACCAGGACCGCTTGGGATACTTCATCACCCGCTCCATAAAGCCTTTTCGCACAAGCACAAAAGCCACCCCTGGGAATCCCTGAATACATTTCTGAGCAGCGCCCGCGACCAGATACAGTTTATTTCCAGCAATATCCAACGCTTCTCCGCCCAGTCCGCTGACAGAATCCACCATAAACACCCGATTATACCGGTCGACGATCTCAGCAATCTCTTTCACCGGATTAATCAATCCCAAGGTCGTTTCATGGTGGACCATCGCGACGGTGTGCACTTCCGGGTGTTGCTTGAGCGCCAAATCAACCGTCTGCGGATCCGGCACGACTCCCCAGTCATACTTTAGGTCCGGCGTCCCCAAACGATGCGTCATCAGCATGGAAGACAGCCGTTCCCCATACACCCCATTTTTAATCACCATCGCCCGCTTCCCAAGCGGAATGCTGGACATTAAGGCGGCTTCCACCGCGGCCGTGCCGGAACCCGTCAAGACAATAGCGGTGTACTCATCTTCCTCTCCAGGAATGAAAGCCTTCAGCAATTTTTGGCGAATATCGACCAGTAACTCGGAGAACTCCGATTCCCGATGACAGATGTCCGGTTGAAGTAACGCTTGACGGACTCGATCTGACACATTGACCGGACCGGGATTTAATAAAATCATGAATGGTATTCCTTATACATGCTTCCGAATGAGGCTTCCATGCGAACACATCCTGCCTAGGCCATACATTTCTTAAACCGTTTCGTCAGCTCAGCGGGAGTCACGGCAATCCGATCCGCTTCTTCAAGCTGTTCATTTACCTTGATCAAGAGAAAGCTCGGTCCCTCTTCCCCTATCATCGCTTTAAATTCATACACAATATCTTCTCGCTCCCAGACTCGTTCGACATTCCTGAACCCTGCCGCCTTGGCCATTTTATCCAGTCCCACGACCCTGGAATAGGTGGGTTGATTGCCGGTAGTGCCGTACACCTCGTTGTCAAATACCACATGAATCAGGTTTTTTGGCTTCAACGCCCCGATGGTGGCCAAAGTTCCAAGACCCATCAGCACATTCCCATCACCATCAAAGACAACAACCGTTTTCCCGGGCTGAGCCAGAGCCAATCCTAATCCGATGCCTGCGGTCGCACCCATCGAGCCAATCATATAGAAGTTTTGATCCCGATCACGGAGCTTACAGGCTTCACGGGACGGAAACCCGTTGCAGATAATGAGGGGTTGATCGGTCATCAGTTCCAAAATGGCCGCCATCGCCTGCGCCCGGCTCTGCATTACTCCTTCCTCTGGTCCAATCATCTTTGAATCTCCAAGTCGACTGTTCCCTTCTCTTCACTACCAGGTCATTAATACACTCATATTCTCAAACTATCGGTGCGGCGACTATTTGCTGTGCAGACTGGAGAGTCCAAAAGCATGACAGCGAACCGGGAACTCTATAATCAGCCTTTTTTTTCAGTACGCCTACTAGGGCTGAATGGTTTTCACGATCCCTTTTTTCAACAATAACGCCACGGGAATCCGCTTCTCCATAAATGTTGTGGCCATCCATTGCAGATCCTGCATGATCGTCTCCGGGGACAGTGTCCGGTGGGGAATCCGCACCGTATCCAGGAGGGCCGGCATCGTTTCCCCCATCACCAGATGCTCTGGAGCATCCTTGCCTTCGAAGCCACGCCAGGACACCAACAGCAAACATGGGATCTGGTAAATCAAATTGAGAGAAGCTAAGACATTAAGCGCATTGCCTAAGCCGGAGTTTTGCATCAGCACCGCCGGAATTTTCCCGCCCAAGTAGGCCCCCGCTGCCATCGCCACCGCTTCATCCTCACGAACTGCCGGCGTATACAACCGTTCTTCAGTCAAATGGGCAATAATGCCTCCCAAGATGGTGTCTGGAACACCCGTAAAAAAATCGAACCCGATACCTTGCAGCCCCTTTACAAACTCGTCAGCTTCCAACATTGTCATCGTGATCATATTCTTTGAAGACCCCACAACATTCCCCCGCCTATCGAACCATGAGGCGCCCTCTTTAACCGGCTTGGCCTGGGGTGAACGTACCTTTGGGATCGTGAGTAACGACGGCACCAGCAAATGCGTGACGTGCCGAAAATGACAGGCGATTATAGCCCAGGGTAGGGGTATTCTCAAGAAACCAGCGGCATGAGGTTGCGGGGAAATTTCAGAAAAGAGTAGACTAGGCTCCCTTGTCAATACACTAATTGGATCTGGTCTTCAACTCATGAAAAAAGCTCAATCTCCCTCTCGATCGGGATATTCGGAACGGCATGCGAAAAGTGGGCTGACCGCCAAATTACCAAGACTGGAAACCTGGCCTAACCAATATCCCGGCTACGAGATTACCATTGAAATTCCGGAGTATACGGCCATCTGTCCCAAAACAGGATTCCCGGATTTTGGCGTGATCCGGTTGACCTATGTTCCGGACCAGTCCTGTCTTGAATTAAAGTCGCTTAAAATGTATATCCACGCATATCGAAACATCGGCATCTTTTATGAAAATGCGGTGAACAAAATTCTGGCCGATTTAGTCAAAGCCTGTCGTCCCGTATCAGCGACCGTGACCGGGGAGTTTACCGCCAGAGGTGGGCTCCGTAGTGTGATACAAGCCGCCTACCCTTAATCGCCCTCCTGATTTCTTTTTCTGTTCTCTGTCTTGTTTTCCAAATTAATGACGATCAAAAAAGGCTTTGATCGTGTCCACGACGTACTGAAGTTGATCCTGGGTGAGTTCCGGATAAATGGGGAGGGAAAGCACTTCCTGAGAGAGCTGTTCCGAGACCGGGAAATCGCCTTTTTGGTACCCAAGGGCCTGGTAACATTCCTGAAGATGTAACGGGACGGGATAATAAATTCGGTTTCCTATTCCGTGTTGGGTCAGATAGGCACTGAGTTCATCTCGCTGGGGCGTGCGAATTGTGAACTGGTTATACACATGCCTATTGCCGGATGCCACGACGGGCACTGTCAGCCGCTCATCCAGGGCACATTCATGAAATAGCCGCTGATAGCACGCTGCATTCGCTTGCCGCTTGGCGGTCCAATGGGCAAGATGCTGAAATTTCACCTGGAGAATGGCGGCTTGAAGCGCGTCCAACCGGCTGTTCATCCCGATTAAATGATGATGATACTCCGAACGGCTCCCGTGAACCCGCAAGAGACGCAATCGCTCTGCCACCAGTGGATCCCGCGTGGTAATCAGTCCGCCGTCTCCAAATCCACCTAAATTTTTCGACGGGAAAAAGCTGAAACTGCCTGTGCGCCCAAAGGCACCAGCTTGTGTTCCATTTCGAGAGGCTCCGATAGCCTGACATGCATCCTCAATGACCGGGATTCCCTTTTCGTCTGCCATCTGAAGGATCGTTTCCATTTCTGCGCATTGCCCAAAGAGATGGATCGGAAGAATGGCTTTGACGTCCGGAGTGAGTTTTTCTGGTAAATGAGCCGGATCTAAATTAAAGGTATCAGGGGTTACATCCACAAACACCGGACGCGCATGAAGGCGCGAAATCACCCCTGCGGAAGCGAAAAACGTAAAGGGCACTGTCAGGACCTGATCGTCCGGTTGAATACCCGCCTCCATCAACGACAACAATAACGCATCACTCCCGGACGCGACCCCGATCGCATGCCCAGTGCCGATGAATTCGGCCATGGTCTGCTCCAGCTTCTGAACATGTGGCCCTAAAATAAAGCTTTGCTCTGCGCACACTTCTTCCAACGCCATCTGTATTTCATCCTGAATTCCGGCGTATTGAGATTTCAAATCAAGAAGGGGGACATTCACGCTAAGAAGACTCCATCACGTATTCCGAGTTGAATAATGAAAGGCCAATATACATAAGATTTCCCGATGGCGAGGTTGCCATCAAAAACGGGGGTGGCTGAAGGCGCAACCATACCAACAACCTTTTCTGAATGCTATAGCCAGACTTCGCTGGGATTCACCCTCCATTGGCAGGCAGGAGCGCTAACAGCGCCGCATAGCGACAACCTTTGCCAATCCCGATAAACAGAAGGGCTCCGACCCAGGTGGTTCGCAACCACCCTGCCGCAATGCAGAGCGGATCACCAATAAACGGAACCCAGGACAGGAGAAGCACCGGACTTCCCCACTGGCGAACCCGTTCCACAGCCAAACGCTGGGCCGGCTTGGACAACTCGGTCAGCGGATACCACCTCCCGATGAGCCAACCTAAGGCCCAGGAACTCATTCCGCCCAGGGTATTGCCTGCAGTCGCAATTGCCAACAGACTCAAGTGAGGCAGGTTTCCCTGTGTCGCCAAGACAATAAAGACGACCTCGGAGGTTCCAGGTAAAATGGTTGACGACAGGAACGCACTGAAAAATAATCCTAACAGGGAATACGCATCTCCAGTCATACTGAGATCACATGTCATCCTTTGCCCGGCGGATGGATTGAAATTTCATGCTCGCATCGAAGGTAATCTCAAATGTCCCCTGAATCCCCTGATAGGAGATAAACGGACGAAGCACTCTGGCAGGAAATTGGATCGTCCGACCATCGGTTGACCGTGCAACCACATACTCCACCACACCCTGGTAGTATGCCTGAAAGCGTTCTGGAGAAATTTCCAACCTCACAGTCACCGTTTGCATGACACTCCACTCCAGTCGGTGCTCAGAACGTACCGTCCTGATCTCTAGAGAGTGATATCAAAGGCTCCTACTAAATCCTCTCTGAACGTCACCATTGAGAAATGGCGGCATCAGCATGCCTTCAAGCTAGCCTACGGCACTCTTCTCATGCTATGAACAGATAAGGTGGAGGTTTCGAAACGGTACTCCACACTTAAGGGATTTCCTCGGGTAAGATATCAAAAAGAGAATCTTACCTCATTCTTCAACCCAACTCATCGATTCCAACCATGTCTGGCTATAGTCAAGAATTATCATTAATCCGACAAACTCTTATCCATGCGAATGATCGTCTGACGAGGATCATGCATGAAGGCTTGACCATCAAGATCAAGTCAGACGGATCGCCGGTGACCAATGGCGATCTGGCAGTGAATGCCATCATCCAAACGGCTTTGTTAACCGTGTTTCCCGAGGACGGCTGGTTGTCGGAAGAATCGCCGGACGATGCCATCAGACTGCAGAAAGATCGGGTGTGGATCCTGGATCCCATTGATGGAACCAAACCCTTCATCAAAAACCTGCCCCAATTCACGATCTCCCTCGCGCTGATCGACCATGGACAACCGTCCATTGGGATTATATTCAACCCGGCCACCCGGGAATATTTCTCCGCGGTTCGTGGCGAATCCCCGACATTGAATGGGGGTCCCATCCAAGTCCGCCGTACTACCGGACACCGATGGTCCTTCCTGGTGAATGCCGGGCCTATCAGCCGCTCCACGATTCGCACGTGGCGAGAAACCGCCGATTGCCGCACCCTCATGGGTTCCATTGCCTATTCATTGGCACTTGTTGCAGCCGGACGGATTGACGGAGTGATCAACATTGGAGCACAAAATGAATGGGATATTGCCGCCGCGTTGCTCCTGGTTCAAACTGCCGGAGGGATCGTCGTGGATAGGGATGTGAAACCCATTCAGTGCAATCAACCCACTCCCTCCGTCAAGGGCATCATTGCGGCTCGCCCCGATGCCATGCCGGTGATTCAGCAATTCCTGGATGCCCTCCCTGCATAGGTGACCCTGTCGGGAGAGATTTGGCTCTTCTCTCTTTCATCCTGAACTTTTCGTGGAAGACCCCGCCAAATCCTCTTCCCCTCCCCGTTCCATTTTGGAGGCGTTGCATACAGGTTTTCTTCATTGATTGATGTTGTTCACGACTGGATGCCATTAGGTCTGTTTGGTGAACCCTTTGTCCCGATCGATTCGCTTCTTTCTATTTTTTCTCTCATCACTGTTTTTCGCCTGTGAGGGCCTTCTCCTTCCTGTCTTTCATCTCAATAGTCCTCATCAGCCTGAAACCTCTTAATCTCAGAAGAGATTCAACCGAACAAACTGACAAGGCCACACCTTCGAGTTCTGGCGAGAGGATAGTGAGGCACCACTTCACCGAGTGAAGTTTGGACAGTCGATGTGGACGAAGAAGATGGGCATCAAATTATGCGCGGAGCGGTCAAAAACACCATAAAAATTCTGACTATTGAGGATGATACCGCGCAGGTGGAAGCCCTCAAAGAAGCATTGACTGTGGCTCAAATCATCTGCGTGGAAATTCACGAAGCCGCTGACGGCGACCAGGCCATGACATTTTTAAATCAAGAATATCCCTTTATGGATGCCCCACAACCAGACCTCATTTTTCTTTCAAATCACCTTCCAGATATGTCGGGGGAAGATATCATCAAGGGGCTTCAGCGTGACCAACGATTACAGAATATTCCGGTGGCCTTGTTTTCAGAAGAGCCCCCGCGTGGATCGGAGAATTTTTCATTCCCCCCCAATTGCCATATCTTCAAACGACCGGTGACATGCGATGAATGGATTTACGTGTTGCGGTGTATTGAGGATGTGTGGGTCACGCTTTTAAACATGGCAGGGAAACCCTATATGGAATGAATACGGTGTTATTTCCCTGCTCTGTGCCTCGCTTCCCTAGCTGATTTCCGGTTTCCTCCCGCCACCATCTGAAATTCATACAGTCTCGATTCCAAAGGACCATTGAACAAGGGAGTTTTTCGTGACGGTGCTAAATGAATGAGCTTAGGAAGACGCGAATCGGCCGTAAGGACAAAGACCTGCCAACCCGAAAACCGCTGTTTCAACAAATTTCCAAACTTCGGATACCAATACTCAAGCTCCAACCGGTCTCCCATCCTCACTCCATAGGGAGGATTGGTGATCAAAAAGCCTTCCGTCGCCGGAGGAGTCACATCCAGGACGTCAAGCTGGTTGAAATGGATATCCTCGAACCCCACCCCTTCTAAGTTTTTTCTCGCCATGGTCAAAACATTGGCATCTTCATCATAGCCAAAAATAGAGAAGGTCGGACTGGAAGAGATGGGTTTCATAGATTCCTGATGCAAGTGAGCCCAGGCTGGTTGATCAAAATTGCGCAAGTGTCGAAAGGCAAATTCCCGACCTCTGCCGGGAGCCATCCCTTTGGCCATCAACGCCGCCTCAATTAAAAACGTGCCTGCACCACACATGGGATCAAGTAAGACCTGGTCGCTGGTCCAACCTGAAAGCCTGAGGATGCCGGCCGCCAAATTTTCTCGAATGGGTGCTTCTCCCGCCGCCTTCCGCCATCCACGTTTAAATAACGGATCTCCGGAGGTGTCGATGTACCACACCACGTGATCCTGATCGACAAAGACCACAATTTGAATATCGGGTTGGCGTTTATCCACCTCGGGACGCACATGTGTCGCCCGAGCAAATCTGTCACAAATCGCATCTTTCACTCGGAGCGTCGCAAATTCCAAGCTCTTCAACGGCGAATGTTGCGCGATCATGCGAACTTTGATCCGGCATTCCACTGGAAACCACTCAGGCCAGGGCTGACTTGAGGCAAGACGATAAAGGTCTTCTTCATTCCGGTACCATCCCTGCCCGACCCTCCATAGAATCCGGCTGGCAATGCGACTTTCTAAATTGAGCCGGTAGCAAAGCGAAAAAGACCCCTGACATTCAACGCCGCCAGGCGTCGACCGCATCCCTTGCCCTCCCAACTCTTGCAGTTCCCGGCTCAGGACGTCTTCTAATCCACGCGGACATGTCGCAAAAAATGTTTCCATGACCGTCTGACTTATTCAGGTTGTATCAGGTTTAACTTGAAAGCATCGGGGGGTTCAGCGTGATGGAAACGAAATCCAGCCTCATCCTCGTAATCAACCGTGACGCCTTCCAGCCGTGCTGCACATGATTCGTCTATGGCGATGATTAACCCTTCAATGTCTAAAACCGAATCCTCCTGGGTCACGGCGTCTTCGAGCGTAATAGAAAAAACGAGGGCTTTGTCGTCCCGGTCCCGAACCGCTAATCGGACAATGGGATCTTCGGGATGCTCCTTGATCAAGGCCTGTAATTTCGCCACAGCCGGAGGGGTAATGTGGATCATGTCTTCACCTCGTGTTCTGTTGGCCCATCGCCAGATTGACAGTCAATACCTTGCATGAAATCCGTCTCCTTCCCCAGTGGGGAGACTCCCCTTGTCTTGTTGATGGGGTTCTTAAGTTCAATGGCTGCTGTAAAGATTACACGTTGTAGACTTCCGGATTGACGCAGTGCGGAAGCACCTCTCCATGCAAGCCGGCACTGATATTTTCGGCGGCCATGCAGGCCATTCTAGTCCGTGTTGCCACAGAGGCACTACCCAAGTGTGGAATAATCACGCAATTGGGAAGAGTGAGTAACGGGTGCGAAGCAGGAATGGGCTCGGGATCTGTGACATCTAATGCCACAGCGCCAATAAGGCCATTCGCTAAGGCCTGGTACAACGCCTCAGTATCAACTACGGCTCCACGTGCGGTATTAACCAGAATACTTGATGGTTTCATGAGTCGAAATTCAGTTTCACCAATTAAATGATGCGTTTGGGGAGTCAGCGGCACATGCAGACTCACAAAATCCGATTGGGTCAAAGCCTTTTGCAGATCAACATATTGAAATGAGGAACTCAATGGCTGATCGGGACGTGTCCCTTGCGGGAGAATCTCCCGGTGAAACTCTTGTGTGGCAGAGGCCTGAGCGCCAGGGCCTGATGCGCCGGGAGATCGAGATAAATCTTTACCATCATGCAGTGACCGCACCGCAAGGACATTCATCTGAAATCCTTGAGCGCGCCTGGCCACCGCCTGACCGATCCGGCCAAACCCGACAATACCTAACGTCGCCCCGCACACGTCCTGCCCCAGGAAGAGATCAGGGCTCCAGGTGGTCCACTGTCCCTGTCGCACATACTCAGCCCCTTCCACAATCCGTCTGGCTGCAGCCAGAAGCAGCGCAAAAGCCAGGTCCGCAGTCGTTTCGGTCAAAATACCCGGCGTGTGCCCAACGGGAATGCCACGTGTCGTACATTCCTCAACATCGATATGGTCATACCCGACCGCCATCGTGCTAATCACCCGAAGTTGTTTCCCAAGCTGTAACACCTCCCGGTCAATCCGATCCGTCAACAAACAATACAGCCCCTCCGCAGCAGGAATATGATCCAGCAACCATTCCCGGGCAACCGGGCAATCCTGCTCCCAGCTTACAAGATCGGCATGAGCCCGTAATTGATTCCAGGCTTTTGGAGGTAGACGTCGTGTGACGACAACTTTTGGAAGAGCCATCCCTGCCCTACTTTCACGATTATTCTGGCGACTGTTGGCAGGAACCGAATGCCAATCCGTCACCAGAACAGCACAGATATCACAAATACCACATAACACAGACCGTTAACGACCAGGTGAATGGGCTTCACGGCATCCCGTCGCACAATCCAGGTTAAATAGGTCGCGGCCACCAACGTCATGGCCATCCCCATGAGAATTTCATGTTGCGGCCTCCAGGCTGTCAACATAATCCCCAAGGCCGGCAACAAGCTGCCTTGAAATACCATCGCCCCGGTGATGTTCCCCACTGCCAGGGTATCCCGACCGCGCCTGATCCAAATAATACTATTCACTTTTTCCGGCAATTCAGTCGCAATCGGAATAATTAAGAGGGAAAGGGTCAAGGCTGACACTCCCCACCGCGGGGCAAGATGTTCAATCCCATGCACAAATCCCTTGGCCCCCAACACAATGAGTCCCAGACCACATCCCAATTGGAAAAGAATGGTCACTAAATTATCGGGCAATCCAGCTTTTGTCACAAAGAGCGGATGGTCGGCTTCGGTCCCATGTCCATCGTCCACAAGATCGGCTGAAGATCGAATGGTTTGATACAAATACACGATATACAACCCAACAAGCCCGACCCCAATTGCCGGCCTCACTCCAACCCACTCTTGAGGAACAAAGGTGGCAACCACCCCCAAACAAAAGGCCCAATTAAACCAGAGCAGGTCGCGGGCAAATCCGGTTGGTTCAGGATTCAAGGTTCCCTGCCATCCTCGTTTGCGTGCGGCAAAGAACCCCATGAGAAAAAAGGCCAAGGTCGCCAGCATCAGTGGGGCTCCGAGAATTGCCCCCACTCCAACTTCATGCCGCAATGTTTCGGAACCGGATCCCAACAATATGGCAAAGAGTGGAACCATCGTTTCCGGCAAGGCTGTTCCAATCGCCGCAAACACCGAACCCGTGACACCCTCCGAAATCCCGAGGCGCTCCCCAAAATGTTCTAAACTGTTCGTAAAGGCCTCTGCCCCGAGCAGAATGACGATCAAGGAGGCGAGTAAAATCAGAACATCCATATTTAGACAACACAGCTCGTTTTATTCATCAGTTTTCCTTAAACATTCTAAAATTTTATAATAATTTCAAGTTGTTATAATTGCTTACCCACGTGAACATCCTATTCTGAATCAACCCCCCTTCAAAAGACTTCCCCCCAACCTTGCCATCGGGAAAATTATTCTTCTACACTCCCTCTATGGACAATGTCACAACAGGTTTGTTGCTCACCCTGGGCACCATTGTGATTTGGGCCATGGCCATTCGATGGTGGCGTTATCGCCGGGCCGCAAAACTCGCCGATAAACTTCTCGCCGAAGTGATCCGAGGCAAAGACGCCTTTCGACGATAAACCTGCATCTTTGCTCATCCCGCACAAAATTGAAAACTCAGTTGGCCAAGGGGAATTGCGGTCTCCTGATAGGACTCCGGAGGTAACTTGACCTCAACCAGTTTCCCCCGACACCGGCTACAGATATGTCGAGTGGGAATAATGGTCCGTCGTTGTCGGTGATAGGCCATCCCACATTGGAGGCACTGCCAGGCGAATCGAATCCGTAAGTTCACAGCCGTCTCTAACCGATGGCGAACGGTAATCCCAAGCCCCTCCAGATTCATCCGGTGCATCATCTCTCGAAATTCCGCTCCATGCGAGGGGCGATGCTTCCGAATATCGAACTGCCATTGGTGAATCATTTCGTGCGCCAACGTTCGTACCAGTTCTTCTTCAGGTTGATCCCGAAGCAAAGGGGCCGACAGCCTGATAACCCGAGCCGCACCCTGCCGATAGTCGCGCGACACCCACAAGCTCCTTGGGCCAACCTCACTCACAAACAGGCCGGCCGATGAGGTTAACCGTGCACTCCACTCAATGGTAATCAGGGGTAACCGGTTCTCAAAAAAGCGGTGAGCCAGACTCTGCCACATGGCTTGCACCTGCTCCACGGGAACGAGCCTCTGATAAGCGACGCTGGCGGGAGATTTCACCAGGTTTTCCAGGAAGGTTGGCTATACATCACGTAGTGGCTATGTTACCATTTTTTTTACCTTTCGGAACAAGAACTTTCGTGCAAAGCAGTCATCATCTACACATAAATTGTTGACATGAATACGTCCGTATCTGATCAGGCCAGTGATATGCATTTCATGCGCATAGCTTTGGGCATGGCGCATCAAGCCCTTCGCCAAGAGGAAGTCCCCGTTGGAGCAGTGCTAGTCCAGGATGGAAACATACTGGCGACCGGCTTCAATCAGCGTGAGGGCACACAAGACCCGACCGCCCACGCTGAACTTATGTCCATTCGTTCCGCTTCAATGGCATTGGGGTCCTGGCGACTTACAGGCACCACCCTTTATGTCACATTGGAACCCTGCGCCATGTGCGCGGGTGCCATCATTCAGGCCCGAATTGCCCGTGTGGTGTTTGGCACATGGGATCCGAAAGCCGGCGCATGTGGGTCGATCTGCAATCTCACGGCAGAGACCCGGTTTAACCACCGGGTGACGGTCGACTCAGATATACTGGCAGAAGATTGTCGGGCGATCTTACAGAAGTTTTTTCAACACCTACGGAGCATCCAACCAGTTCCTACCACATAACGTACATACACGGAGAGGTGCGAGAGTGGCCGATTCGGACGGTCTCGAAAACCGTTGTCCTCACAAGGGACCGTGGGTTCAAATCCCACCCTCTCCGCCACAACATCGTCAGCTCATTGATTAAGAGTGGAGCACGAAATTTCCTCAACGCGGTATAAGACAGAAGGTGGGATTTGAACAGAGGTTTTTAAGGGGGTATTTCCCCTTCATGGGGTGACCGGAGCCATCATGCGAAGGCACGAGGGGGCTGGCCCCCTAGTGGGGAGTGCAGGCGAGCAACGCCGGCACGACTTGCAAATTCCCCACCACTCTCCGCCAGCCTTTGCGAGGGCTCCGGCTGGCATGCCAGCACAGAAGAGAGCCAGATTTCACCAAATACACGACCGAAGTAAAGAATGCGAAGGCTGTCCGCCGAAGCTTTAGCAAAGATGGACATGACCACTCTTCCACAATGAAATATGTTCATCTAATTAAGAGTGAATTGTACCCAAATAAGCGCCATGTCGGAGTTACGTCAGATTTGAAAAAACGACTGGCCAGTCCCATCCTCTCCGCCAACAGCAGCAGCAACAAAAGCCAAAAAAGTCTGACACTCATTATGATCGTAGGGGCAACGGGTTCACTATTCCCTTCTTCTGAGAAATTTGCCTCTCACTGACGATCCCACCTACAATGAGAATTCTCCAGTTCATCCCTTCCAAGGATCTGGTGATGAACCCTCTAAATCCTCTAGTGATCCTCAGCCTCTTGGTGGTGTCTGCCCCGTCGACTTTCGCCGAACCCTATTCGCCTTCCTGTGCTACCGCCTTGGAAAAAGTTGATGAAGCCCGAAAAGCCCTCCTTCCATTTCGTCGCACTATAGAAATGGCGAGAGCCCATGAGTATAAAGCGAATGGCGAAGCGACGGCCTGTATTGGCGTGGGCCGCTGGAAGGTGGATAAACCCATACGCTGTCATAAGTCACAATGGCAGGCCCCCACACCGACCAAGGACGATTTGGCGGCAGTAGACGAATACCGGCAGGATAGGAGGGCGTTTGAAGAACTGTTTACCCGGGCGAAACAGATTTGCCTGATTGAGCCATAACGATTCACCAAAGTCCTTAGCCCTCTAGCCTCGATAATTTTCGCAAAAGGCCTGTGATGATCAAACACTTTTCTTGTAGCGGTGCCATCTTCCTGCTTCTTTTCGCTTTGTCTTTTCCTGCCTTCAGCGAACCCTATTCGCCCTCCTGTCAGACCGCCGTAGAAAGAGTCATCAAGGCTCAAAAATTCCTGATTCCTTTTCAACGGACAATTGAACTATCCAGAGCCAGTGAACGCATAGCGTATGCTGAATTAGCCGTATGTGCCGGAGGCGGGGTCTTTAGTGTGAATAAGGCCTTCGCCTGTAACGAAGCATCATGGAAAGCTCCACAACAGACCAAGGAGGTGATTGCCGCTGAAGATGAGTATCTTCAGAACAGAAATGCATTCGAGGAATTATTTGAACAGGCCGGGATGGTATGCCTCCTTGAGCCGTGATCGTTCACCGTGGCTGATGGTCTTCTCCATCTTTTTTGCTTAGTGAACCTGTCGCCTTGATGGCCAGGAAATTCAAGACGATCGAGCGGGGGCCGTTTTTATTCGACCATGTTGCTATAGTCGTTTTTGCCGTAATATGCCAAAAAAAAACAGCATTACATGAATGAGGGGAAATAGGAGCAGAGCTTTAATATGTTGTTCATTCCAATAGTTCTCTAAGGAAGAAGTTTTGGCAATTCTTCAGTTGACACAGATGCTAAGCCAATTCGGTTCCGTGCATTCGGGCGAACAGCTCCCAATCAAATGGTTTCGGTGCCACCGCATGCAGGGGAATTGGCTGAATGGTTCCGGGGTCCCGGTAGGCTAACATGCATCCGATGACGTGTTCGGGCTGTTCGACCAGCTGCCGGATGGCTTCGTAGGCGAAGAGTTGCGCCATGGTTTTGTCCACCGGAGTCGGAAAGGCCCCTCGTAGGGTATGGCCAAGAATGGTGGCCTTGGTCGCCACTGAGAGGGGGTAATGTCCGGAGCGTGTCTGCAGATGGGTCCATTGGGAGATCCTACTTGCGACATAGTCTACCAGGCCATGGACCCCACCATCAGGATGATGATGGTGAGGCGTGCGTTCGGCGACAATGATAATATGGCTTTTGTTCCGCACCCCCAATGTCTGTTTCAGTGTGCCCAGAATGACCTCTTCGATATACGCATCCGGATCAGGATGTTCATTGACCAGGAGACCTTCGGCTCGTGCCTGGTATGCACACATTAACGCCAGATGACCGGATCCTGCCCCCATGACCTCCACAAAAAACACACTCCCCATGGCCGCACTGGTCGCTTTCAGGGACTCGATGGATTGGTTGGCCAGGGCAACAGCCGACTGAAGCCCGAGTGAGGTGGTCCCGGCGATATTGTCATCGATCGAGCCGGGAATCCCCACGACCTGTACGCCAAACCGTTCATAAATGGCACGAGCCCCACGCATGCTTCCGTCACCCCCCATCACGATTAACGCTCCATCCTCCATGTACGGTTTGAGATGATGAATGGCTGCCAGTTGGACCTCCTCATCTTTAAAATCTTCAAACCGGCTGCTGCCAATCGGGCTGCTGGCATGATTGCTCATACCTCGGGTGTCCTGCTCCGTCACCAGCTCAATCCAATTGTTCGCCAGTCCCAGAAATCCGTGTTGCACGAAATAGACTTCGAGGCCCAATCGGTTACCGGTCACGCGGAGTTCCTTCAATGCCGCACCGGCTCCCGCAAAATCCCCACCGGAGACCAGGGCGACGATCCGACGGATTTGACGAGGTTTCAAGGTCACCTTCTCGCGGCGGTCTTGTTCCACCGTCATCCAGGCCTCGCGGACTGCCCGTTCTCGTTCTGAAAGACCGACGGCCGTGGAATATCCTGACAATTGCCCATGCTCAAAGGTGAGGAGGACGACGTTGTCCTGTCCCTCCTTATAGGCTCCAAATTCTGAAAAGGCCTCGCTGAACGGGCGAGGATCAAGAAAGATTAAGAGTGCCCGCAATGTTGAGCTGTGCGTATACAAACACAAGACTTTGCCCTGGTGGCTCTGGCCCAACTGATGGAACCCATCGACCAACTCCACATAGAGTTCAAAGAAGGAGTGGCCTCCCGGATAACTGTATAGCGGATGTTTAATCAGACGCTGGGCCGTCTTGGTATCGACCCCAAATGCCTTGGCGGCTTCCTCAACTTCGGCAGTTTTCTCAATACCGGTGGCCCATCCGAAGTCTTGTGATTCTAATGCCCTTCCAGGATGGGCTGGGTTGCCTTGGCAGTCTCGGGAGACAGGATGGAGACCACCTGTTCAAAAAGCTGTCGGGTATTGGGACTCTGACTCACCATGTGGACAAACGATTTTGAATCCAGGTAATTATCGAGCTGAAGGAAGTCCAGTTGTTTTCCGACCAGGCCTAAGGTCCGGACAAGAGCGGTTCCGATGGCGTCAGCCTTAGGAATTCCCCGCTCGAGGATCAAGTACGTTGCGAAACCGGCGCCCCACACGGAACTTTTTACTATCCATCTGAGAGACCCCGTGCCGCATGGTGAAAAACAACGTGCGGGCACTTAAATCACGAGGCATCAACCAATAGCGATCGTCGCCAATATCAAGGACGATCCGACCCTCCGCCAGATTGGGAGTCATATGCTCACGTGGGACGATCGCCACCGGGTCGACGTCGTATGGGTTTATTCGTGGCTCCGATTGGTGCTCGAAATAAGGGCGAAAGCTCGCCCTGAGCGAGCAGTTGATTCCACGCAGCGAAAAACACCAACTCATCTTTCCCGCAGGCTTGCTGAATTAACGCGTGTCTTGCATTTCTGTAGGCCGCGGCATTGGCAAACCCTTTTTGGGCATCCTGGGCAAACGCTCGTATGGCGGCCATGGCCTCCAATGTCCGTTGTGGACGATCTTCCAATGAAACTGCCTGGGGGAGGAGGCTCCGCCCCCTCCACCGGCGGGCGCCTGGCAATCGCCTCGCCATACGCTAACAGACCATTAATTGTCACAAAATCAAGATTCTCTGCTTCCGCCTTCATCTTTTCACCTCATCAAATCTTTCAGCTATTCCTGATCTCATGTTAATCTTGCTTCATCTTAATATTTTTCGACTCTAATCGACAACTCAAGTCCTCAACATGAACGTCTGATTCATCTCCTACCGACAGGGTCATCTGTGCATAAGGTTCCCGCCATTCCATTGAAAAGGGAAACCACTTGGCTCAAACTCCAGGTGAGTGAATACCGCCCCAACCCAGCGAAGCTCTGGTCAATGATAAACCCTGCTAGAGTTCTCACCGGGTGTAGTGGCAAGTACTCCTCGAGACAGAAATCAGCATTTCTGAACGAAGGTTGGACGCCGTGCCCACGAGTCCGCCGAAGATTGTTGACCATCAGTCTTTGGGGAGGTGGCTACATCTGTTGCCATTCGCCATTATCACGGCACTCAATATCATCACCCCATTTGCTATAACACCAAAATTAGCGATAATTCATATGCCACGGAAAGACTTATGCAAAAGACACGAATCATCTGTACGATCGGACCGGCTACAGCATCTTACGAGATGTTGCGCAAAATGTATGACGCCGGCATGAACATCGTTCGGTTGAACATGTCCCATGGAACCCACGAATCCCATGCCAGGGTGATCAAACACATCAAGACGCTCAATACAAAGGTCGCGTTTCCGATTCCGATTCTTTTAGATACACAAGGTCCTGAAATCCGCACAGGAGATTTATCGATTGACCTCAATCTCAAGGAAGGCACGATCGTGTCTATCTCTGCGCGTGGGCCCATGGATGTGGAAGAAAGCTCTATTCAAATCAACTACGCCGATTTAATGGAGACGGTGAATGTCGGAGATAAAATTACGGTGGATAATGGGTTGATCAATTTTGAGGTTCTGCAAAAACAGGGTCGCCTCATGCAGTGCCGCGTCCTTGATGGGGGTGTGTTGAAAAGCAAACGCCATGTCAATTTACCAGGGATCCGAGTCAATCTCCCTGCGATTACGCAAAAGGACGAAAAAGATATTGCGTTTGGGTTAGCCGCGGATGTGGACTTCATTGCCCTTTCGTTTGTTCGAGAGGTTCATGATATCCGACAATTAAAACAGCTCATGGGCCTCAAAACCGGGAAAGTGAAAATTATTGCAAAAATTGAAGATCAGGAAGGCGTTCGCAACCTGGAAGAGATTATTCAAGAATCAGATGGCATTATGGTCGCTCGCGGAGATTTGGGAGCAGAAATCAACCTGGAGGATTTACCGAATGTGCAGCGCAGAATTGTCCGCCTCTGCGCGGAATCATGGCAAACGCGTGATTGTCGCAACCCATCTCCTGGAATCGATGATTCATAATCCGATCCCCACGCGCGCCGAAGTGACGGACGTGGCCAATGCGATCTATGAAGAAGTCGATGGGGTCATGTTATCCGGAGAAACGACGGTCGGTAAATATCCGCTGAAATGTATTGAGTATCTGCGAAAAATCTCCATCAAAACCGAAGCGATTCGGGGGTTACAGTTTGCGAAACAATTAAAACTGGCATCAGACAAACAGCAGTTGGCTATCGCTGCGGTCCAGCTTGCAGAAGGGTTACAGGCCAAAGGGATTGTCGTGATTACTCGAAGAGGAATCATGGCCGATTTCGTCTCAAATTGTCGTCCCTTTACCACCAATATTTATGCCTTCACCAACGGGAGTCAATCTCGTCGGACCATGACGCTTAATCGAGGCGTCTTTCCCTTTCGGATTGACTTTAGCTCAGACCCTGAAAAAACGTTGCAGACCGCCTTTAGGATTTTAAAAGAACGGGAACATTTCCAAACGGGGGAAAAGGTCGTGATTATCTCAGACGTGTTGGCTCAACAACGAGTCGATTCCATTCAAATTCGATCAATTCCATAGACAAAATTGGTTACTTAAAAAAACCTATTCCGCCTCCAGGCACCATTCATTCCTGCGGCAGCCAAAATGGATGATTGAACCACCTTGATCTTCCCTAAGGCTTTGGCCAGGGGGCCAATAGCTCATGCCCACCGTCCAGAAATACAAATCAGGCTGACAAAAAGAGAAGAGACTACCCTTCTCTTCATTGGTGTGAGGGAGAAGGGGTTAGATTCTTCGGTTGGCGAGAAGAACCAAGGAAATCAACCAGCCGAAAAAAATGATGTTTATGAAGAATCCTTCCATACTGTTTTTTATCGGCTTATGTGCGAGTAAAGTTAAGTTTTTTCTTGTTTACTACGATTCTTTCCCCTTCCTGGACTTATTATTCATTTCCTTCCCACCGGATACACGATGATCCTCGGTCCTTCGAAACGCAAAGGACTACCCTCCTCTGCAGTTACCATTAGCAGAAACAACGGAGACCTTAAGGCAGAGGGTCAATTAACCAGTTGAGCACAAATTATGGAGTGAGGAAAGAACGGGCCTTCTGCCGGGAAGACTGAACCGGAAGGGATAGAATACGATCCAGGAGAGTATCTGCAAGTTGTCGTTTCGGCATGCGAGGGATTTGGTGCGGAGCGGCACCGGGCGTGAGGACATACACCTCATTGGTATCATTCCCAAACGCAGACTGTGCTCCACCAACCTGATTCACGACTAACATATCCAAGTGCTTGCTCTGAAGTTTCTTTTGCCCGTGCTCAATTAAATTTTCAGTTTCCGCGGCAAACCCAATAACCCGCTGATGCGTGCGTTGGGCAGAGAGTGCCATTAAGATGTCCGGAGTCCGTTCCAATGCCAACCCCTCGCCATTCCATTGGTCTTTTTTCAATTTATGCGCATGCACCTGTGCGGCGCGAAAATCTCCTACCGCCGCCGTCATCAAGAGAGTGGTGGCCCACTCAAAGCGCGCAGTGAGAGTCTGACGCATCTCTTCAGCCGTCACTACGGGCACCACCGTTACTCTCTTCGGAGCAGCTAACTGAGTGGGACCCGTCACTAAGACGACCTCTGCGCCACGTTCGACCGCCGCCTCAGCCAAGGCAAATCCCATTTTGCCTGATGACCCGTTACTGATGAATCGCACAGGGTCAATCGGTTCCTGTGTGGGACCTGCCGAAATCAACACACGCTCCCCCTGCCAATCCGTTCGGCGATGAAGCAGGCCGACTGCCCTCGACAGAATACCTTCCTCGGTGGCTAAACGGCCCTGGCCCCATTCTCCTGATGCCAATGCCCCAACCTCAGGTTCCACAATGACCACTCCTCGCTGGCGCAGAGTCTGGACATGGGCTTGGACTGCTGGATGGGCCCACATTTCCCCGTCCATAGCCGGACAGATCATTACGGGGCATTGAACGGTGAGTGCAAGCGTTCCGAGCAAATTATCAGCTAATCCCAGGGCTAATTTCGCCAAGGTGTTCGCTGTACAGGGAGCCACTACCAGTAAATCGGCTTGTTCCGTCAGGGACAAATGCTTCATCTCCTGATGGCCGGCAAAGATCTCACTGGCTACCGGATGCCCTGATAACACTTCAAACGTCAGAGGCGTGATAAACCGGATGGCTGAATCAGTCATCACCACATGAACGCTGGCATCGGCTTGCGTCAACAGACGTAGGAGGCCGACCGCTTTATAGGCGGCAATACTGCCGGTCACTCCAAGGACAATCCGCTTCCCTGACAACGCCCCGTTCATCATCTGTACTCTGATCGGTGAGAAGAACTTGGCTATTCTCCCGGTTCCACGACCGTGCCAAGATGTTGGGCCGTATCATCGATATACACACTTAACTCTTTTTTGATCTCCTGCGCATTCTCATCCGGCTGCGCATATAAGGCGGGATCGATTGGCCGTTCATTCGATCGTTTGGCAATTCGAATAGCCTCTTTGGCCTCAGGCCCTACCAAATACGGAACCTGCCCGTGCAGTACTTCTTCCAAAGCCTTCGAGGTATCTTTAGAAAATTTGCTGGTCCCGTACGGCTCTCCTCCCCGCACCAACTGTTTGGCCCGCTGGGCAGCAATCAGCACGATCCGATACCGGGAATCAAATTGTTTTTGATTGTGTTGGGGTAATAACGATAAGGCATCCATTCAAGTAACCTCTTCCTTTCGGTGGTGAGAACATGCTCAGACTTTTAGTCTACACAAATTGATCTCTACATTGCAGTACTTACCGGAACACATTGGCTGGATCCACATGGATGGTTCGGACCCGTTCGGCCACAATGACCGCTTGCAGTTCCTTAATGGCCTGATCCAGGGTTTCATTGCGAATGGTGTATTGATATTCAGTATAGCTCAGCATCTCATCTTGTGCTTTCTGAAACCGACGGTTCTGCTCCTCCATCGTATCCGTTCCCCGTTCAACCAACCGAGCCCGAAGCACCTCCAAGGAAGGGGGCAGGATGAACACTGTCACCGCCTTTTGAAGGGTTTTCATGACCTGTCTGGCACCTTGAACATCAATGTCCAACAGGACATCCGTGATCGAGCCGGGAATTTGCTCCAACTCCTTCCATGGGGTTCCATACAATTGTCCATAGACTTCGGCGTATTCAGCAAAGGCATGTTCAGATATTTTTTGGCGAAACTCATTTTCAGATATAAACCGGTACTCCTTGCCATCCGTTTCGCCAGACCGTGGTTTCCTCGTGGTATACGATACCGAAAGACGAATATCCGGCATATTCTTTAAGATATACCGGCATAGCGTCGATTTCCCCACTCCGGAAGGGCCGGATACGACAAATAACAGCTTTTTACCCGTCAAAGACACATTTCCCCCGCGGTTACAAAACAGCGTGGTCGATTATTCAATATTTTGGACCTGTTCGCGGATTTTTTCCAATTCACTTTTTAATTCCACAACCTGAGAGGAAATCTCAGTATCGTTCGCTTTTGACCCGATCGTATTGACTTCCCTGCCCATTTCTTGAAGAAGAAAATCCAGTCGTTTCCCAACCGGTTCTTTGGATTTGAGGGCTGAACGAAATTGTGCCAAATGACTCTGGAGTCGCGTCAATTCTTCTGTCACATCCGATCGTTCCGCCAACATGGCGATTTCCTGCGCGACCCGATCATCATTCACCCGTTCCCCTTCTAAGAGCTTGGCCACGCGAGCTTTCAGGCGATCGGCGGCTGTCTGCAAGGCCAGAGGAAGATGTTGATAAACGATGTCCAACCGTCCTTCAACCGTCTGAATCCGTTGCAACAAATCTTTTTGTAAGGCTGCGCCTTCCTTTTTCCGCATTTTTTCCAAATCGGTCAAGGCACGCTGGGCTAACCCCTCGACAAACCTGGGAAGATCTTTGATCACCATGGCTTCTTCTTGTGTGGTAAACAAATCACGAAAGCCTGCCACCACATTCACATCCACCGTTCCACTTAATTTGAATTCCCGTTGCAACTCCCGTAGCCCCCGAACATACCGACCGGCCATCGCGCGATCCAACTGCACCACTTTGTTGGACCCGCCCCCCCCGCCATTCATGGTCACGGTCAATTCAATGCGACCCCGCTCGCAGGTACGCTTCACCTGCTCCTTCAGTTTTAACTCCATACTCGAGAGAGTTTTGGGAAGACGCACCATTATCTCGCAAAAGCGATGATTCACCGATCGAACTTCAACCCCCACCATGGCTCTCTGACAGAGCGATTCTCGTTTCCCAAAACCGGTCATGCTTTTCATGTTGGCTTTCGTTTTCCTTCCCATCCACAATCTGTATTGAGCACACACTGAGGACAATTTGGCGTTCTGGCCAGGCACACATATCGGCCATGGAGCAGGAGGCGTTGAGCCCCAACCGTCCATTGTACGATGGGAATTAGATGTTGAAGATCCTCTTCAATTTTGGTCGGGTCTTGGCTTCTCGTCAACCCGAGCCGATTGGACACCCGCTTTACGTGGGTATCCACCACGATGGCGGGCTCTCCCACATAGCTGCCCAAAATGACATTGGCTGTTTTTCGCCCGACTCCAGGCAGGGAGGTCAAGGCTTCCATCGTTCCTGGCACCATTCCGTTAAAACGTTCTACCAGCGCTTGGCCACATCCGATGAGATGGCGTGCTTTATTTTTAAAAAATCCGGTTGGCCGAATGAGGGCTTCCAATTCCGCTTGATCGGCCTTGGCATATTCTTCAGCTGTGCGAAAGCGGGTAAATACCCGAGGCGTGACCTGATTGACTCTTTCGTCAGTACATTGGGCCGACAGAATTGTGGCCATTAAGAGCTCGAGCGGGTTTGAGGAATCCAATTCCACCCTGGCGTCAGGGATGGATTGATCCAATGCAGCAAGGATCCGGGCTGCACGTTTTTTCGCTGCCGCGGGCGACTCGATCGGGCGACGTGAAACTTGTGTGCGAAATTTTGGTGAGGCAAAGACCGTCATGGAATGATATCCGCTGAAGCCAGAGTATGACGGGGTTCCACTTCCTGGGACCTTCCCGTTTCTGTCACCCTCAGCCTGACGACCACGAATCAGATGCGTGAGATCTCGTTGAATCATTTGAAGTGAGGCTCCTTGCAAAGCGGATCCCCCCATTCCTCCATAGCGCTGACATAACCGTTGAATGCCTTCTTCTCCAACAAGATCCGCCTTATTAAAAAAACGCAGACAGGGAATATTTTCGAGACCCAATACATTCAAAATGTTTTCAACCGCGGTAATGTGCTGCCCAGGGTCTGGCACATGGGCATCAATAACGTGAAGCAGCACATCGGCCTCCTGTAATTCCTGCAAGGTGGTCTGAAAGGCCGCCATGAGATCTTTTGGCAAATCGCGAATAAATCCTACAGTGTCAGTCAAGATGACATCGCCTAATCCTGTAAGATGCCATCGCCGATTGACCGTATCGAGTGTCTCAAACACGCGGTTCTTCACGGAGACCTGACTGTCAGTCAACGCATTAAAGAGAGTGGACTTACCCACATTGGTATACCCAATAATGGAGATGACGGGGAGACCTCGCTTCACACGCATTTTTCGTTGTTCTTGACGACCATGCGCCATCGATTCCAAGTCCCGTTCTAATCGCTGAATGCGCTCACGGGCTCGACGGCGATCAGTTTCCAGTTTAGTTTCCCCAGGGCCTCGAGTCCCAATTCCCCCCGCTAACCGGGACAGAGCAGTGCTGGACTGAGCAAGGCGAGGGAGCAGATAACGAAGCTGTGCCAGTTCAACTTGAATTTTCCCAATGGAGGAGTGAGCCCGTTGCGCGAAGATGTCCAGGATCACTTGCGATCGATCCAAAACCCGCAGATCCGTGATTTCCGATATACCCCGTACTTGGGCGGCGGTCAAATCTTGATCAAAAATCAAGGTATCGGCCCCGGATTGGAGCGCACGAATCGCCAGTTCTTTCATTTTCCCGGAACCAACCACATATTTAGGATGAATGGCTCCAAGCCGTTGGGTGATACACCCCAACACTTCTAAATTCTGGGCACGCACCAATTCCTGCAGTTCCTCCAGACGCCCTTGTTCAGACGCCCCATGACCTGCGCTGACACTGACCAGGAGCGCTCTCCCCTCCCGAACACCTTCTCGCAATCCTGGATTCGAACGGACAATCTCCTGCTCCAAGGATTGAATAAATTGGTGGCAATCCAACTGGAAAGCGTGAAACGCACAAGGCGGTAATTCCAAGGTGGTTCGACCATGAATAGGATTCGAGAGAATATGCGCCACAAAGACATCTCGAAGCATGCCATCCTTTCCCACACCGAGGGCCATAATCAAATCCAATCGAAGGAGAGCCAGGTCAGTCAGATCATCCTGAGTCAGTGGTTGATTATTGAGATGGGTATGGACTAGACGAACCCCCCGCAACAATCGAAGGCCGGAACGGGTCCGCGAGAGATGCGGGATGACCAATTCGTGGTGATCACCGATCAAGACCGATTCAATTTGTCCTTGTCGATTGACCAATAACCCGATTTGCCGCCTCGTCTCATAGGTGAGCTCGGCACATTCCCGAGCCACTTCAGGCGTCACAACTTTTTCTGCAGGGATCCGTCGCCGATACAGACGCTCCATTCGGCTAATGTGATTAGCCTTCAACCCATGAAGATTACCCAGGACAGCAGGAATAGGCCTTCTCCTTTTGCCCTATCATATTTGTAATTGAGACCGCATCCCGGCCATCGCGGACACGTCGTGTTTGAATTGCAGCGTAGAGATCGCATCCATATCCCATGCTGTCCTCTCATTGCGCTTGAGTTTTTCCAACCCTGCGGCCGCAATCATGGCTGCGTTGTCCGTACAAAGCGCCCGCGGAGGAAGAGTGACATCCAGCCCTAATGCGCGAGCCCGCTCCTCAAGCCTTCGGCGTAGACGAGAATTGGCGGCAACTCCTCCCACAACCGAGATGGCTTTGACGTCATACTGACGCGCAGCGCGACAGAGTTTATCCACCAGCACATCCACAATAGCTTCCTGATAGCTGGCGGCGACGTCTGCTACAGGCAAAGGGGAATCCCTCTTCTCCTGTTCGTCCCGTAAAAAATACCGGAGTGCTGTTTTCAGACCGCTGAAACTAAAATTGAAATTCTGACGGTGTATATTTGGGCGAGGAAATGAGACACATTGAAAATTGGCATTTTCAGCGAGCTTATCAATTGCCGGACCACCCGGATAGGGTAGTCCCAGCATTTTTGCACCTTTATCGAAGGCTTCTCCTGCGGCATCATCCATTGTCCATCCGATAAATTGGTATTCTCCCCGATGAGGAACTAAAGCCAAATGCGTATGACCACCGGACGCGATCAAAACCATGGCAGGAGTTGACAGATGGGGATTGGCCAGCCAGGCTGACGCCAAATGGCCCTCTAAATGGTTCACCGATACACAGGGAGTATTGGTGGCATAGGCGAGGGCTTTGGCAAAATTTACTCCGACAAGTAAGGCGCCCACCAATCCCGGACGATTGGTAACCGCTATCCCCGTCAATTGGGAGAGAGAGATTTTGGCATGATCTAAGGCTTCACTGGTCAGTAGTTCTATGCACTCCATATGACGGCGTGAGGCCAATTCCGGGACGACTCCCCCGTAACGGGCATGCACGTCAATCTGTGAATTTAAGACATTCGAAAGGATGCGGCCCTCACCGTCCAACACAGCCACGGCCGTTTCATCACACGAAGTTTCAATTCCTAAAACCACTGGCAGAGCCCTTTCAATACCGATGGTTCGCTAGGCACAAAACAACAAGACCCTCAGGACGAGGGTCCTGAGGGTCTCATCTACGATTTGACCTTCCCTATATCCAATCACACACTGGCTAAAGCCTCTTCCTCAATAAAATTTGGGGTCTGATCGGTCAAGACAACCTTAATCTTCTTCGCATCCTTAAACCGCCCTTTGATCAGTTCTTCAGAGAGAGGATCGCCCAGGCAGCGTTGAATGGTTCGGCGAAGAGGCCGGGCACCATATTGTTGTTCAAAGCCTTCGTCAATCAACCATTGCTTCACCTCATCGGACACATCTAAATGCACTCCTCTTTCCACAAGACGGGCATTGAGCTCACCGATAAGAATGTCAACTATCCTCACCAAATGTTCTTTCGCGAGTTGGTGGAAGACGACCAATTCATCGATACGATTCAAGAACTCAGGACTGAAATGACGCTTCAATTCGGCCAAGACTTCGCCCCGCATACGTGAGGAATGATCAGATTCCCCCTCACGTTGAAAGCCTAATGACACACCCTTTTGGATAAACCGAGTTCCCAAATTTGATGTCATCACCAAAATGGTATTTTTGAAATCCACTTTCCGGCCTAAACTATCCGTTAACACACCATCATCCAGAACTTGCAATAACACATTGAAAATATCCGGATGGGCTTTTTCAATTTCATCAAATAACACAACTGAGTAGGGGCGGCGGCGTACTTTCTCCGTCAATTGCCCACCTTCCTCATACCCCACATATCCGGGAGGGGCACCAAAGAGTCGTGAACTGGTGAATTTTTCCTGATACTCTGACATGTCCACCCGTATCAGGGCATCATCCGTATTAAACAGGAACTCGGCTAACGCGCGAGCCAACTCTGTCTTTCCTACACCGGTTGGGCCAAGAAAAATAAACGACCCAATTGGTTTCTTGGCATCTTTCAAACCGGCCCGTGACCGACGAATAGACCGACAAACGGCAGAGATGGCTTCATCTTGCCCCACAATCCGCTTATGAAGGTATTCCTCCATGTGCAACAACTTTTCAGACTCTTCTTCTTCTAGCTTAAAGAGAGGAATGCCGGTAATTTTTGATATGACATACGCCACATCTTCACCGGAAATCACAGGGCGATTCTTCTCCTGCTTTTTCTTCCAATCGCGTTTGGCATCATCCAATAATTTCCGAAATCGCTCTTCCTCTTCACGGAATTTCACCGCTTCCTCAAAATTCTGGAGTCCGATCGCCACTTCTTTTTCACGAGCAACCCTTTTCAGTTCCTGTTCCAGTGACTTTAACTCAGGAGGGAGGGCATACGTCAGCAATTTAGCGCGAGAACCGGTCTCATCAATAAGGTCAATGGCTTTATCGGGCAAAAAGCGATCGGTAATGTACCGTTCACTCAGCTTCACCGCTTCTTCAACCGCCTCATCTGTAATTTCGACTCCATGGTGTTCCTCGTATCGATCACGAAGACCTTGAATGATTTGTACGGTTTCTTCGACAGAGGGTGGTTGCACATAGATTGGCTGAAACCGTCGTTTGAGGGCTCCATCCTTTTCAATATGTTTTCGATATTCATCCAGTGTGGTCGCACCAATGCATTGGATTTCACCACGAGACAATGCAGGTTTCAACATATTCGCAGCATCGATGGATCCTTCAGCAGCACCAGCGCCTACTAGAGTGTGAAGCTCATCGATGAAGAGAATGATATTCCCTGCTTGAGAAATCTCTTTCATCACCACTTTTAGTCGTTCTTCAAACTGTCCACGATATTTTGTACCCGCAACCAGAGATCCCAAATCCAAGGCGATCACCCGACGATTCAATAAATTATCGGGGACATCCATGCCAATGATACGCTGGGCCAGGCCTTCCACAATAGCAGTTTTCCCCACACCGGATTCACCAATCAGCGCGGGATTATTTTTGGTCCGACGGCTGAGGATTTGGAGCACACGTTGGATTTCATCGGCTCGTCCAATGACGGGATCCAATGTCCCTTCCTGAGCCAATTGCGTCAAATCTCTACCAAATTCATCCAAAGCTGGGGTGCTGCTTTTTTTATCACGTTCCCTCGTTCCGGATTTTCGTAAGAATGTCACCGTCAACTGACGTGCCGTCAGGAGATTAGCTCCCAGACTTCTTAGAACTTTCCCCCCGATCCCTTCCTCTTCTCGAAGAAGTCCAAGCAGCAGGTGCTCACTGCCAATATGGTTGTGTCCCAACAGACGGGCTTCCTCAACACCGTATTCGATGACTTTCTTCACCCGAGGACTGAAGGGGATTTCCCCGAATGTCACCGTCGTTCCTCCACCAGGCAAATTCCGTTCGATTTCAAGACGGATTTGTTCCGGCGAAAGACCCATCTTTTTGATAATCATCAGGGCAATGCCATCAGATTCTCGAAGGATGGCTAGCACCAGGTGTTCTGTACCGAGATAATCGTTTTGGTGCCGTTCCGCTTCTTCTCTGGCAAGGATGATAATTTTTCTACCACGATCCGTGAATCGTTCGAACATTGGACCTCCTCTAGCCGATTATGCGCGAAACTTCTCGCTCACTCATTCGTCCTTAATCCATCAAAAATTCGAGAAAAATTCACTATTTCAGTCTATCCGCGAACCCTTAAAACTGTCAAGTCAGTAGCATGGATGAGAGAGACAGAGAAGCCGATCATGAATCACTCTAACGATACAAATCAGTCTAAGAACAGCCTGTTTCACAATATGGCACTATTTGCCTACTCATTTTAAAACAATCTTCCCTTGCTATCATCTTTATCAACACACTAACATCGTGCTCCTGGCAACACCATCCCTTCAAAAAGTCATGGCCACCTTCCAGACGATCGGCATCATCACCAAACCAAACGCACCCAACATATTACAGGGGGTCAACCACATTCGTGACTGGTTGATTACACAACACAAAACGGTTCTCATTGATTCTCCTCAAGGATTCCCCTCTCCTAGCGCCACACGTATTCAAATTGCCAGGGAAGCCGACCTCCTCATTGTGTTAGGCGGAGATGGCACGATGTTGAGTGGAGCGCGCCTTGTCGAACAACGAGGGATTCCCATCCTGGGAGTCAACATGGGTGGACTGGGCTTCCTCACCGAAATTAACTTCGACGAACTCCCCACTGCCCTGGAGAAAGTGTTCGCGGGAGAATTTCAACTGGATAAGCGCATGATGCTCAAAATCCAGCTCCAGCGGGGGGAACAAATCCTCTGTACCTATTCAGGCTTAAACGATGTGGTGGTCAGCAAAGGGCATTTGGCAAGAATGATCGCAACCAAAATATGGGTGAATCACGCCTTCATGACGAATTTGCGTGGTGATGGACTGATTGTCGCCACACCGACAGGATCAACCGCTTACTCCCTCTCGGCCAAAGGACCAATTTTAGATCCAAGATTGGAAGTCCTGCTGATTAACCCTATCTGTCCGCACACGTTTTCGCACCGCCCCTTCCTCGCACCCGGCGATGTGCCTATCACCATAGAACTAATAAGCCAAGAACCGGCCATGGCCACCATTGATGGCCAAGTGGGAGAGGAAATGCTGACGGGCGACCTTGTGCACGTACAGGCCTCAGATCATCGCACACAACTCATTCGGTTTCCAGACCGAAGCTACTTTGAAGTGTTACGCACGAAATTGAAGTGGGGGGATGGGTAAACACTTTCTTCTCCATACGGACCTCTTAGATCAACCTGTTTCGTTCAATCCCCAACCAGCTCACTAGCCTAGTGAGACCGCTTACCAGAACCAAAGGCTCCTGTCATGCGCCAGGGCTCTAAAAGTTCTTTGATCTTCGCTTCCGGCAAGACACCCTGACTTCGCGCCAGTTCCCGAACCGTTTGACCGGTTTTATAAGATTCTTTGGCAAGAGCAGCCGCTGAATCATATCCAATAGCGGGAGCCAACGCTGTGCACATGGCCAGGCTTTTTTCAATGAACCCTTCACAAACATCTTTGTTGGCCACAAGGCCTTCCACACACCGACTGGAGAAATTTTCAGCAGATTTCGAAAGCAGATCAATCGACTGCAAAAGATTATGGGCCATCACCGGTAACATGACTAACAATTCAAAATTTCCCGCCTGCCCGGCAACCGTAATTGTCGTGTCATTGCCAATGACTTGGGTTGCCACCATCGCAACGGATTCGGCGATGACCGGATTCACCTTCCCCGGCATGATTGAGGAACCGGGTTGGGTTTCTGGCAATTGAATTTCGCCAAGGCCGCAGCGAGGACCCGAGCCCATCCACCGAAGATCATTGGCAATTTTTATCAAACTCACCGCAATGGTCCGCAAACACCCGCTGGCTTCCACCACCGAATCCTGAGAGGACTGGGCCTCGAAATGATTTTCGGCCTCTCGCATGGGATAGCCAATTTCTTTTGATAATAACCGAATAACCTTCGAAGCAAATTTTGGGTGGGCATTGAGGCCCGTTCCCACTGCAGTTCCACCCAGGGCTAATTCCGCCAGCACAGCTTGAGCATGTTTGGCTCTTTGGATGGCCAACTCCATCTGCCGCGCATATCCCCCAAATTCCTGTCCCAGCCGAATGGGGGTCGCATCCTGTAAATGGGTACGTCCGACCTTCATAATCCGGTCAAATTGCTTTGTCTTTTGACGAAGGGCTTTGTGCAGACGCACCAGACCCGGCAATAACCTCTTTTGAATTTCTTCAATCGCCGCGAGATGGATGGCCGTCGGAATGACATCATTACTGGATTGGCCCAGGTTCACCTGATCATTGGGATGCACCTTCCGGCTTCCTCGATCGCCGTTCAGGATTTCCGACGCTCGATTGGCAATCACTTCATTGGCGTTCATATTCGTGGAGGTCCCGGACCCCGTTTGAAAAATATCCAGAGGAAAATGTTCATCCCATTGTCCGACAATGACTTCTCGGGCCGCTTGCTGAATCACGCGAGCCGGTTTCCGTCCGAGAGTCCCCAACGATTCGTTTGTCCGGGCGGCTGCCCATTTAATCAATCCCAGCGCGCGAATAAAGGGACGCGGAAATCGTATTGCGCTAATGGGAAAATTTTCAATAGCCCTCGCTGTTTGAACTCCGTAATACACCCTCCCGGGGATTGTTAAAACCCCCATAGCATCCCGTTCGATCCGGGCTCGACCGGACCAAGGCACCCGTGAGAGCGATGGCTTGGATTCTCGATGAAACGAGGACCTACGAGAAACCGGGCGACGCGTCATAATTCGTATTCCTTTCTGTCGATTGAGAAAGCAATCGATAGGAGTTTAGGAACCACACACACCACACAATCCTAATACAACTGGATCACGCAGAAGAGAATCCTGGAGAAATGAATTCAGGGAATCAACAAAAAAAAAGGGGAAGGGAGAGTACGCTGCCAATCAACTCAAAAAAACGTATTCTTTATCCAAAAAAGCCCTAAGTGGTCCCAAAAAGGATTAAGGGGCGCACTCTGGACATTCTTTTCGCTCCGCCTGAGCATGGAACTCGGCAGAGGTCAATGGAAACACTTGGTCGCACGTTTCACAATAGCGAATCTCAAAAAAAGGCACACCATCAGCATTAATTTCACATGGAAGCAACAAATCTCCAGGATCCAAACCCAAAGTTTTTTCATCGGAAAACTTAACCACGGCGAGCCGGATATTAAAAAATTCAAACACCCCTTCCTTGCCTTTGTACTGGTCCTCATGACCCATCACATATACGGGCTGGCCTTTACGTTTGATGCGCAGATCCTTTAAGGTTCGCTCCGTCTCGGAAGCACAAAAAAACTCTTGGGGTGTGGTTGGGTCGCTCATTCCTGCAATTGCCCCCGTTCACTCGTATTCAATAGATTCATCCTTCCGAGATTTATCCTTCCGCATATATAAGAAGGTGGATCAGCTTGTAGCATGGCCTCAAAAAGGAGGTCAAGGCGGAAGGTGTGGCCGGTCCACTTACCAAGGAGGCGCGTCCATGGCTGACATTACGATTTATCACAAACCAACATGTTCCACCTGCCGGCAGGTCATCAAATTAGTCGAGGCAAGTGGTCAACCCTTTACGGCGATCAACTACTATGAAAAAACATTTTCCAAATCCACATTAAAAGGGTTACTTAAAAAGGCCCGGCTTAAATCTTCAGAAATTATCCGTACGAAGGAAGAGATATACAAAAAACTGAACTTGCAACACTCGCAATTCACCGATGATGAATTATTGGATATCCTGATCAAACACCCGGATCTCATCCAACGTCCCTTAGTCCAAAAAGGTGACCACGCGATCCTCGCCCGTCCTCCGGAAACGGTCAGCAAAATTCTTTAATAGGTACCCCGGCCTGGGCTAGAAGCCCGTCAGCTTTGGAGAATGGATCGCTCCTCAAGGGGTTGCAACCTGTTCGGCTTCAATCGGACAGGCTCCTGCCACCCACAAATTAAAATGGGCGCTGGAAAGCATCCGAAGCCGCATTGCCAAAATAATCGGTTTTGAGAAATTGGTACGCTTCGATAATCCGACGGAGTTCAGGTTCCGAACTGCGATCACCTTGTCGGATATCTGGATGTATCTTCTTGGCCCGCTCCCGAAAAGCTCGCGTCACGACGGGCAATGGACTGCCAAATTCAACCCCCAACACTTCATAAGCTTGGATAGACGTACGGATTTCTCCACGAGCAGAGGTGGGCTCTCCCTCCCCTCCCCCACCGCCTGCGGCCTTAAAAAAATTGAAGAGATTGATTTTGTGCCGTCGACGACGGGGGCGCTGCCTAATTTCACTCTCAAACTCTTCAAACCGGTCCTCAATAAATTCCAACCGCGATTCGAGGCGCTGAGCGGCGGTTAGCTCGGTAATGTCCTCCAACTCTCCCTCTACCAGACCTAACATCCGATCAACTTCTATCAACCCCTGTTCAACATGCAAATAGGCATCTGTGCGCTCTTGAAACATCGTTTCAATGGCAAAGTCCAAGCTTTGCTCCGATTGATTACGAAGTTTGGATATCCGCCGACTCATCCCGGACACAAACTTCCGACGATTGTGTTCATTCAACGCCATAATGCCAAAGCTTAAGGAAAATTTGGTAGGAATTGTAACATAATATCCCTCATCCCGAGGAGGTTGATGGTCAAATGAAAGGGAGTCTCATTATAAGATGGCGCAGAGATTGCCCCACACCAGTAGGATTGGTATCCTGCCTATCTTTACGCCCGACGTCTACCCGAAGACCGGGGCGCGCAAAGCAGGTTAGCTCAAGGATACTATATTTCTCTCAGCATATCCCAAATTATATTGAAGGAGCGTTTCATGAATCACCACCTGCGTATTTTGGGAAGTAGCATTATCCTCTCGGTGATCCTCGCGACACCCTCCTGGTCAGTCAACCCTGCGGGGTATGGTAGTGCCGGTGGTGAATTCGACATCAAAATCTCCAGAGTCCCCTCGAATGAAAAAGCCGAGGCCAAATCGACAAAATCTCCTTTTGAGCCCTCACCAGAAATTCTGGCCGAGGGGAAAGCCATTTTTCTTGGACGTGGAGGCTGTATCAGTTGTCACGGAGCGGAAGGAAAAGGGGATGGGGCCGCCGCAAAAAACCTTCCCATTCAACCGAGAAATTTCACCAACCCCAAATTTAACACCTATCGGACACCTGGTGAAATGATGTGGGTCCTCAAGAATGGCAGCATGGGACAAACCGGCCGGGTTCCGGGAACTGGGATGCTTCCCGTTGTCCAACCCAACGGATTTATTTCGGAAGAAGATGGCTGGAAAGTGTTGTTGTATGAACGAAGCCTCGGGGAGCAGCCGCAGTAATGATTCATTTTCCGAGCGTAGAAATGTTCCCACAAACCACATGTCTATTTTCTATCCTTTATATGATTGAGCACAACCCCTTTCATGTCTGAATCCATTACCGACCGCCAACCCAATCGGCTGAGTCACGAAACCAGTCCGTACCTTTTGCAACACGCCTACAATCCCGTGGATTGGTATCCGTGGGGGGAGGAGGCGCTGAATCGAGCCAAGCAAGAGAACAAACCCATTTTGCTCTCCATTGGATACTCAGCCTGCCATTGGTGCCACGTAATGGAACGAGAATCGTTTGAGAATCAGGCCATCGCGGACCTCATGAACCGCTACTTCGTCAATATTAAAGTAGACAGGGAAGAACGGCCGGATTTAGATGAAATCTATATGCAAGCCACGACCGCCATGAACCAGGGGCACGGTGGATGGCCTATGACCGTGTTCCTCACTCCCGATCAGGAACCAATTTTTGCTGGAACCTATTTTCCTCCAACCGACCGCCAGGGTCGCCCGGGATTCGGATCAATTCTGACAAACATTGGCGAGGGGTGGAGTAAAGATCAATCCAATATTGTGCAACAAGCCAGACGATTCACGACACGTTTACGGACTGCCCTACAAGCGGCCTCTCCGCTTGCCGTCGGAGCAGCCGAGATCGAAGATGCCGTCAAGCAATTTGCCCGGGATTTCGATGCGCGCTATGGCGGATTCGGCCTCGCGCCCAAGTTTCCTCCTGCCACCGGACTCTCGTTTCTCTTGCGCCAATTTTACTGGAGTCATGAGGAAAGAATTCTCACTATGGTGACCAAAACCCTGGATGGCATGGCCGCAGGCGGACTGTACGATCATATCGGCGGAGGGTTTTCGCGCTATTCCACCGATGACGAATGGTTGGTCCCGCACTTTGAAAAAATGTTGTATGACAATGCACTTCTTGCACGGACCTACGTTGAAGCATTCCAACTCACCGGGGAAAATCGGTATCGTCAGGTTACAACCGAAACCTTAGATTACATTTTGCGTGAAATGACCGCACCGGAAGGCGGTTTCTATTCGGCTACCGACGCGGACAGCGAAGGGATAGAAGGCAAGTTTTTCGTGTGGACACCGGAACAAATCCGTGAAATCGCTTCCAACGAACAGGACGCCACTCACTTCTGCGCCTATTACGACATCACCGATGAAGGCAATTGGGAACACACCAACATCCCGCGCACCCTCAAATCACTTGAGGTGGTGGCACAGGAATTAGGCTGTTCCCCTGAAGGATTGCGTGACACCATCAACAGGGTGAAATCCGACCATGTACCAGGCTCGACTGAACCGAATCCCGCCGGGACTCGATGACAAAATCATCACGGCCTGGAACGGCATGATGATCGGGACAATGGCAGAGGCCGGTCGGGTATTCAATCACCAACCCTACCTGGATGGTGCTATACGGGCCGCCGATTTTCTGCTGACCACGCTCTCACGCCCCGAAAGCCGGCTGTGGCGCACCTATCGTGCGGGGCACGCCCATCTCAATGCCTGCTTGGAAGATTATGCCTATGCGGCCGAAGCCATGCTCGATGTCTATGAAGCTACGGGGCGGGAACGGTATCTCCATGAAGCGATTTCATTGGCTGAACGCATTCTGGAAGATTTTGAAGATCGAGAACATGGTGGATTCTTTACCACCCCCAACAATCACGAAGCTCTCATTATCCGTGGACGAGAAGGTGCCGATGGGGCAACTCCGAGCGGGAACGCCGTGGCCGCATCGGCTTTGGCCCGCTTATCATTCCACTGTGATCGTGAAGACCTTCGGCAAGCTGCGACCAACGCCATTCGAGCCTACGGGCAACAAATCAGGCAGATGCCCAGAGGGTTTTCGAAAAGTCTGATGGTCGTGGATCTGTTATTACGAGGCCCGGTGGAATTGGCTGTGGTGGGTACGCCCGGCGACAAGGGATACGACCAACTCCGCTCGGCGGTCAACGCCTGTTTTGTGCCTTACCGTATTTTGGCCCATCGCCAAGACCTGGAGAGGGAATCGACTCATCCCCTATTAGCAGGAAAAACTCTTGTTTATGGGAAAGCCGCTCTCTACGTCTGTAAGAATTTTGCATGCCAAGCCCCGATCACGGACCCTCAATCGGTTCCATCCGCGCTCAGCATTCCTCAGGGAGATTCCGCCTCAGCACCGAAAGAAAAATTGCAGGCACTGACCAGCCATGGCCTTCCAGGTCACGCAACCCCTCAAGGAACGGGTCAATACGTAGCCAGAATCTTAGCCAGTCCGCGCGATTCGGGCCCTACCGCTCATGGATACACATTTTTGGGTTCAACCGGGCTGACAACATCTCGCCTTGGGTTTGGAGGATACCGGATCGACATTGGAGTGGAAGACCATCAAAAGGCACTTGAACAAGCGTTAGAAAACGGATGCAATCTCATCGATACGTCCACCAATTATGCCGATGGTGGCAGCGAACGGCTGATCGGCGTGGTGCTCAAGGATCTTATTTCTAAACAGGTGGTCTCTCGTGATGAAATCATTGTGGTCTCGAAAATCGGCTACGTGCAGGGAAACAATCTCACACGAGCAGAGGCAAGGGAACAAGCCGGCAAGCCGTTTGCCGAGATGGTTAAATATGGCGAAGGCATCTGGCATTGCCTCCATCCGGATTTTTTGGAAGAGCAACTTATTCTTTCACTGGATCGCCTGGGACTGGAAACTCTGGATGTCTGCCTCTTGCACAACCCCGAATATTTTCTGTCCGATGCCAAGAATCGGCAACTGTCGATTGACCCTATCAGACTGGAAGATCTCCGGCAGGAATTTTACCGGCGCCTACAACACGCTTTTACTTATCTGGAGGCACAAATTGCCAGTGGCCGCTTGCAATACTATGGAGTGTCCTCCAATACCTGCACGGCCAAACCCGAAAATCCCGAAGCCACGTCGCTCTCTCGCATGCTCAAAGCTGCCGATGGCGCTGCGAAAGATGCCGGCGTTCCTCACCATCATTTTCGTATTCTGCAACTTCCGATGAACCTGTTTGAATCGGGAGCCATGCTTACGCCCAATACCGGCCCCGACCAGTCGCAAACGGTATTGTCCTTGGCCCAGGAAGCCGCCATTGCAGTGTTGGTGAACCGCCCACTGAATGCTATCCAGGAGAAGGGCGGCGGAATGATCCGCCTCGCTGACCCTCAGGTGGAAATTTCCAATACAAACTTTGATGCCCAACAGCCAAAAGTTGCGGCGCTGGAACATGACTACAAGCAGGTGTTAGCACCCCAGATCCCAAAACCGGAAAAGGGAGCCGCACCACTGGATTACTTCAACTGGGCTGAAGAACTAAAACGGATTCGTTCGTCCATCCAAAACTTGGAGCATTGGGACCAAATCGAATCCCAAACGATTGCCCCCCATGCCAATCAGGTTTTTCAATTGCTCACCCGGCATTTCGCCGGCAAAAAGGAAGAAGAACAATTATGGGAATCGTGGCGGGATCGATATGTCCCGGAACTCGTCTCCCTGCTCAAAGTCATGCGCATGGAGGCCGCCCAAAGGAGTGCAAAAAAGCTCTCTGAAATTCGTCAGATCATCGATCCCCTTTTACCAGCATCCAAACGGGAGGTACCCTTTTCACGTAAAGCCCTCTGGATCGTGGCCAGCACCCCCGGTGTGACCTGCGTGCTCAATGGCATTCGCCATCCAGTCTATGTGGCAGACTCGCTCACAATCCTACAATGGGAACCGCTATCTCAGCCTCGCGCACTGCTTGAGATCTCCCATACCGTCTAGATTCCCTGATTCTTGATACCATTTTGGCTATTATTTGAAAATGAAAGCAACATTCATTATTGCCAAGCAGATTTGGCCTTTGATACATTGAATAGTATATGGAAATAATCGGAAAATTAATTGGATTGGGGGCGATTGCCGGAGTTTTCCCGATTTATCTGGGGATTGCCTTGGCCTTAGTCATTGCAAAGGCCATGAGTCGAACGTGGGAAGGCTATTTAACCGGGATCGCCACCGGTGTGCTCGTCTACCTCTTTTTTGACCTCATGCACGAAGCCGTGGAATTCACGGGTGCGACGGATCTGCTTTCGTGGATCGCCTTTCTCGGCAGCCTGCTGATCGGGTTTGTGGGTCTGGTGCTCATCGAGCAACGCCAGCAGGGCAGAAACCGGACAGAGCCATCCAAGCTATTCTTGCCTTACATGATTGCCTTAGGAATGGGCCTCCATAATTTAGGGGAAGGCCTCGCGATCGGCGCCGCGTATATGCAGGGGGAATGGGTACTCAGTGGTGTCCTGATCATGGGTTTTGCGTTACACAATGGGACGGAAGGATTTGCCATCATCGGCTCGGCTGGAAAATCCAGGCCGGGGCTCAAAGATATCATCATGATGGGATTGCTGGCAGGACTACCAACCTGTCTAGGGACTTTAATCAGCGGATTCGCGGTCTCTCATTACTTTACCATCATGTTTTTCGCCCTGGCCGCCGGCTCACTGTTATACGTCATCTTTTCTTTAACCACGATTTTCTATACCGCTACGCGCCGGGTCCAATCGGCCTATGGTGTCTTCACCGGTATCAGTCTCATGTTTGTGACAGCGATGGTCCTACAGATGGTTAGCGGCATTCGCTCGTGAGATATTGTGATTCAACCGACCTCCTTAGAGGGTCCTGAGGTTTACTCCACAGGAGAAACTTTTTGATACCTCTCCTGCCATTTCATATTTCCCAATTAATCCTGCCCGAATAATTTGGGATATTCTTCTATAAGCTGGTCGTAGATCGGTTGATCGAGTCGAGCATTTCGCAAAGACCGGGCTTTGGACAGTTGAATAATCGTTATGTTTTGAAGTCCCTGAAGGTCAGCCTCCTGCAAATTCGCATGAATCAGGGAGGCCTTTTCGACATTCGCACCGCGTAGATTCGCCTGTTTAAGATTCGACTGCGCAAGGTCAGCGCTGCCAAGATTGGCTCCAGCGAGATCAGCCTGAACCAGATTAACCTCTCGAAGTTTACTTCCTTCCAAATTGACCTCGACGAGTTTTGCACCACGCAAATTGGCCAAGTGAAGATTAGTTTCGGCAAGATTCGCCTCCGTGACATCAGCCCCTGTCAAATCCGTTTTGGCCAGATGCGCCCTCTCAAGATTCGCCCGTACAAGTATGACTTTAAGAAGATCCGCGTCACTCACATTTGCATTTATCAAGGTCGCCCCAGTCAGATCCGCTTCCATCAGACTTGACTCAGTCAGATTTGCCCCAGACATCATGGCTTCTGAGAGATCCGCGTTATTAAAATTGACATCTTGCAAGTTCGCACCTTCCAAATCGACTCCGGATAAATGCATACCAGATAAATTTCCACTGCTTAAATCTACACGGATCGAAGGGTTCGCCTTTCTCCAGGCATTCCAGGTTTCAACACCTTCTTTGATTAATTTCAGTTGATCGTGATTAGCCATGAGATTCCTTTTTTCCTCCAGCCCGTCTTAACAACCACGCCTTAAGGGTCGATCAAGCGTTTGTTCTATTAAGACCAAATGGATTCTCGATAAAGCATGTCGAGAATGAAGAAGCTGGATTCTTAGCAAGAGCACCAGGAAATGACGGGATTTATCGATTCCATACCCGGGTCCAATTGGCCCATTCCTCTCTCCACATATGAGGCCCCGGTTGCACTGAGTGAAGACTTGCCTGCTTGGCTGTGGCAATCCTCATGTCGGGCGAGCCGAGAGTCGCGGTGAACCAGACCGCTCCATCCCGATCAGTCCGATATACCGTAAGACCTCGCTGTTGATACGCAGCAAGCACCTCGGGAGCCGGATGCCCATAGCGGTTGTGGGCGCCGACCGATACGACCATCGCTTCAGCTTGAAGCCGATTCACCCACTCACGATGCAGGGAACTTCCGGCTCCATGATGTGGCACTTTCACTACCCGGGCCAAGAGACCATTCGGGATGTTCAGCAATTCATCCAGGGCATCTTGTTCCGCGTCGGCCGTCAGCAAAAATGAATGATTCCCGCACTCAAGCCTGGTAACCAGCGATCGATTATTGAGATCCGTACCACTGGACACAGTGGTTGAGACGTACGACCCTATCTCTTGACGGCGAGGAGGACTCAGCACGGTCAGAGAGCAGGGTCCTGCACTAATAATGTCGGTTCCTGCTGCAATCGACTGTTCCTGGAGCCCGGCAGATTTCACCGCAGATTGGAGTTGATGAAAGAACCTCTCTGACCGTGAGACCCCATTACTCCAATAGTCTCCCACTTCAAACGTGTGCAACACCCACGGCAATCCACCGACATGATCCCACTGCGGATGTGTCGCGACGACATGATCCAACCGCCGAATACCCTGATTCCAGAGGTACGGCCCGATGACCGCGCGGCCCATGTCCAATCGTCGATAGGCTGGGCCGGCATCGATCAATACGGTTTGGCCATCTGGTAACTCAAGAATGGTGGCATCGCCTTGCCCCACATCTAAAAACGTTACCCGAACAATTCCCGGTTCCCATCCCGAACGGGGCGACCATCCCCACCATAGCAAAATAGCAAACAAGACGGTGATACATCCCCATCGGATAGGAGGCCGATGCCACATGATCACTAATCCGGCTAGCATTCCCCAAAATACCAGCATCGAACTGAGGCTCGGCGATGCAACATACCAGGCCGCTCCCGGAACATGGGAGAGGCCCATGACGACCTGCCCGAGCAAGTCGAACACCCATTGGTTGACACTCGCTAGAGGAAGGGTTTCTCTTCCCCCGACTAAGGTGGCTATCCCGGACAGCAGACCGACGGGAATCATCAACATTCCGACCAATGGCACAATAACCATATTTGTTAACAATCCCAGCCAGGGAATTTGATGAAAGTCATGGGCGACCAAGGGTATGGTGGTCAGGCTGACTGCAAGTGTGATGAGCCAGGCCAGCGAGAGCTTGTGCTTGAGACTCGCGAGCCAGGTAGGTTGGGGTGGCGGGAGGGCCGCGTCCAGTCCCGATAGGTTGGCTTGTTTCTCTTTTCGCACCAGAACCACCAGGCCAATTGCGGCGACCGAGAGATAGGACAATTGGAAGGAAATTTCGTGGATAGCTTCCGGATTCGGCAGAACCATGAGAAGCGCGGCTACGGCTAACGCCGTGACTAAATTGCGTTCCCGTCCCAACCATATGCCGACACAACACACCACGATCATGATCCAGGATCGGACCGTCGCCATTTCCGCCCCCGCCAGCAAGGTATAAAAAGAGACGGCCGGCAACGTAATGAGAACAGCAAAACGAGTGGCGGTAAGGCGCAACGAGAGCCATTCCAGCCAGAATGCCGGTAAGAGGCGCAGGCTCCATCGCGCTCCGGCAAAAATCAACAAGGCCAATAAACCTAAATGGGATCCCGAGATCGAAAGGATATGCACCGTTCCGCTCGCCATGAATGCGTCTCGAATGTCCTGCTCAATGTAACTTTGTTCTCCCAGTACCATGCCTAAGAATAATCCCAACGCAGGATTGGTGAGACTGGAGACAGCCGCGTGATGAATGGTTTGGCGCCAGCGATCGACGACACCCAGAATGTGTTCACGGGTGTGCCGCTCTTGTGTCTCCGGAACCAGGATGGCTTCCGGGCCTTGCACCGTCGCAACAGCATGAATGCCTTGCCGCTTCAGGTATTGCCCATAATGAAACCCGCCAGGGTTCAACGTTCCATAGGGTTCACGCACCCGAGCCATGAAGGTCACATGATCTCCGTAAACCAATGAAAGATCACCGGGATCACGCCAGGTGAGACGGATCCGCCCATTAGCCACCTGGCCCTCTTCCCCCTGCATCACCATTCGTTTAGCTTCCACCAACAGAACAAGCCCATCCGGAGTCTGCCGGACCGGGGCAACAATGGTGCCCTCCAGTAAGACGGGATGTTCATAACCCAGGGCGCCCACCAGAGCCGAATCCAACTGAGCTATGGATGCCCAATGGGCATGCGCCATTCCTCCCACCATAAGGACAAACAGGATGAATCCTGCCTGTCGGGTGAGACGTCTCTGTTGTTCGATCCAGGTTAGGAAAAATCCAAAACTAAGAAGAGCCCCAAGAAGTGACAGGGGAAACAAGGCGAGAAGTGGGCCAAGCCATAGGCCGGCGAGATAGGAGACAACTCCAAGTAATATCACATAGGGCAGCGTACATCGTTGACGGAAATGTTCACAAAGCCTACCATTGGGCGCTCTCCTTACTCACAGGCCTTGCGGTACGGCTCAGTATATTTCATCTCTCTTTCCTCGTAAGACAGTGCTCATAGTATGGGCACTTCTTGGCGCCCAGAGTTGGTCGGGAGAAAAAACGGGCCTTATTGACCATTCCCTTTTATTCTTGGTGAAGAATCGCCATTTTTCAGCAAACATCCCCGTTTAAGGGACTAGGAGAAATCCTACAAATCATGCCTGATGCAGGACTTCACCACATTGATTAAATCTTCCGCAATCTCTTGAATGACAGTGCTATCTTGTCCCTCGACCATGACTCGCAATAAGGGTTCCGTCCCGGAATAGCGCACAAGAATTCGTCCGGTTCCATTCAGCAGACGTTCCTTGTCTTGAATGGCCTGCTGTAATTGCGGAAGCGTCTTCAAATCCGGTTTGTGGGAAACCTTAACTCCCAATAACACCTGAGGCGTGGAACTCATACAACGGGCAATTTCCGAAAGTGATTTTTGAGCCCGTTGCATCAGCTTGAGCATTTGTAGGCCGGAGATCATCCCATCACCACTGGTATGATAGTCCAAAAAGATCATATGGCCGGATTGTTCTCCACCCAGATTATAATTATCAGCCACCATTCGCTCCAGAATGTATCGATCACCCACGGCCGTTCGGACCAGTTTGATCCCAGCCTCTCGCAGGCATACTTCAAATCCAAAATTACTCATGACTGTTCCCACGACGGTATCTTGCCGCAACCTGCCTTGCCGTTTGAGATCAAGAGCAAAGGCCGCCAGCGCGTGATCCCCATCGACCACCTGCCCCTGCTCACAAACAAAGAGTGCCCGATCGGCGTCGCCATCCAACGCAATGCCAAGGTCGGCCTTCCGATCTCGAACCATCTGTTGTAATCGTTCGGGGTGAACCGCCCCACACCCGTCGTTAATATTTAAACCATCGGGTTCATGCCCCATCACCCAGACCTTCGCGCCCAGTTCCCGAATGACCTTTGGGAACACATGATAAGCTGCCCCATGCGCACAATCCAAGACGATTCGCATATTCTGAAAATCCATTTCACGGGGAAGCGATCGCTTGACATATTCAATATATCGCCCTTCAGCATCATCAATCCGATAGGCCTTTCCGATGGCTTCAGCCGTAGGCCGAATATGTTCAATTTCATTCGAGAGAATAAGATTTTCAATACGTTGTTCCAGGTCGTCAGGTAATTTCATCCCGTCATTAGAAAAGAATTTTATGCCATTATCCTGATACGGATTGTGGGAGGCGGAAATCATTACACCGGCATCGGCTCTCAAACTACGAGTCAAAAATGCGATCGCCGGGGTGGGTAAGGGGCCTACTAACAAGACATCTACCCCCATGGAACACAGGCCGGCAGTTAAGGCCGACTCCAGCATATATCCGGAAATGCGAGTATCTTTACCAATGATGATCTGATGACGGCCTTCACGTTTACGGAAGACATGAGCCGCCGCCCGACCTAATTTCATCGCCATTTCGCTGGTCATCGGATCTAGGTTTGCGACTCCCCGAACCCCATCTGTACCGAATAACTTCCCCATAAGGATTCCCTTTTCTTTCGTGATGCTTTATGCAAGTTGGCGGACAACTCGAATATCGGAAAAGTGCGTGTCTACATACTCATCGCCACATCAGGAGCTTAGCAAAATACTCAGAAGATCCTCTCAAACCAAAGTCGTACAAGGCTTTTGACGCCCGGCAGCACTGGACCGGTGTTGCACAAAGGCTCATGAGACCGTACACAAGCACGACAACGCGGCGTGAACCGCCGCTGGGAGGTAACACACCTCATTATTACTTGTCGCACGAATTTCGCAAAGCTTGAGCCACCCGGATGGCATCGTTCATGGCCCCCACATCATGAACCCGTAAGATATGGGCTCCCTGCCAGACCGCAGTGGTGAGGGCGGCAGCATTTCCTATTTCTCGTTCCCTAACCGACTTTCCCGTCAATTCTCCAATAAACGCCTTCCGTGACAGTCCTATCAGAACAGGTTGTCCTAATTGGAGAAACTCTCCAATGTTGGCCAGAATTTTCAGATTATGATCGAGGGTTTTTCCAAACCCGATTCCCGGATCGACTATGATCTGATCTGCCGAAATTCCCATCGACTGCGCCATCACCACCCGCTGCGCTAAAAATGTTTTTATCTCCCCTACCACATCATCATAATATGGGGCCTTTTGCATGGTAGCGCTATGCCCTTGCCGGTGCATTAGAACGACTCCGGCCTCCGATTCTCGCACCAATTGAGCCATGCAAGGATCATCCTGAAGGGCGCTCACATCATTAACCATGACAGCCCCGAGATCCAAAGCCATCCGAGCTACGGCAGCTTTCCGAGTATCGATGGAAAGCGGGATGGTGGTGCGCTTCCCCAACACTGTAAGAATGGGTCTGATCCGTTTAATTTCCTCGTCCTCGCTCACATACGGAACTCCTGGCTTCGTGGATTCACCCCCGATATCAATCAGGTCCGCTCCCTCCTCAATCATCTGCTGTGCCCGTTCAAGGGCTGCCCCTGGATCAAGAAACTGTCCCCCATCAGAAAAAGAGTCCGGTGTCACATTCAGGATCCCCATGATGAGTACGTTTGACCCAAGGGACAGCGTCTTCTGGCAACAACGAATTTCGTGAAAGGAATGCACTGGGATAGTCACGGGAATCACTTTGGCAAGTCGATATAACCTCTATGTTTTCATGAATATACTCGGATAGTGCAGCGCCTGAGACCTACATAGCAAGCCGAAAGTACCAGGTCAAAAAGCTCAGAAAATTCGTCACAGCAAGCAAGGGGGAAAAATTGATGGGGAAAGAACAAACGCCTCAACAGGGGAAAAACAGTAGAGCGTTTTCAAAATATGGGCCGTCAATAGAGCAAACAGGAATATGATTCAGATGGAAATGGGAGAATCCGCCATCTCCACATCTAAGATATTGTTAAGAGACCAACCAGTGCCTCACCTTGGCACGGAAGTGCCTGGACTATTATGGATGAGAAAAACAACAGGAAAGCCCGTTACACAGCCGCCGCTTGTTCAAGCGACGAAGACTGTTGAACGATTTGCTCAATTTCTAGGCCGTCCAATACCTCTTTCTCCAACAATGCTTCGGCAATGGCCCGTAAGGTATGAATATGCTCTGTCAACATCCTGGTGGTTCGTTCGTAGGCCTCGACCACGAGCCGTTTGACTTCCTTATCGATCTCCAATGCGACTTGATCACTGAAATCCCGGCGAGAGCCAAAATCACGTCCAAGGAAGACTTCTTCATCTTTTTTCCCAAAGGTCAACGGACCTAACTTTTCACTCATACCCCATTCACAGACCATTTTTCTCGCCAATTCAGTGGCTCGTTCAATATCGTTCCCCGCTCCGGTCGTCACACTTTTAAAGATCAATTCCTCAGCGACGCGTCCACCAAACAATATGGAGAGAGTATTGTATAAAAAATCCTTCGAATAACTATGTCGGTCATCGATCGGCAGTTGCATCGTCATACCCAGGGCTCGTCCCCTGGGAATAATGGTAACCTTATGCACAGGATCCGTGCCGGGTAAAAGTTTTGCCATTAAAGCGTGTCCAGCTTCATGGAAGGCCGTCGTACGTTTTTCTTCTTCAGTCAGGACCATGCTCTTACGCTCGACACCCATCAACACCTTATCTTTGGCGTTTTCAAAATCAATCTGATCCACAGATTTCTTATCCAGCCGGGCCGCCCATAAGGCCGCTTCGTTGACCAAATTTTCTAAATCCGCTCCGGAAAACCCTGGCGTCCCTCTCGCAATCTTCTCAAGATCCACATCCGAGGAAACAGGAACCTTTTTCGTATGGACCTTCAGAATTTCTCCTCTCCCACGAACATCAGGACGGTTTACAACAACTTGTCGATCAAACCGGCCTGGTCGTAACAAGGCGGGATCCAACACATCCGGTCTATTTGTGGCCGCAATCAGAATTACGCCTTCCGTGGTGTCAAATCCATCCATTTCCACTAATAATTGATTCAGTGTTTGCTCGCGTTCATCATGTCCTCCACCAAGCCCGGCGCCACGTAGGCGTCCAACCGCATCGATTTCATCGATAAAGATGATACAGGGAGCATGCTTTTTCCCCTGTTCAAAGAGATCTCGAACACGGGACGCACCGACACCCACAAACATTTCTACAAAGTCCGATCCACTGATGCTGAAAAACGGCACGCCTGCCTCACCAGCAATGGCTTTGGCCAACAAGGTTTTTCCCGTGCCTGGAGGCCCCACAATCAAGACTCCCTTAGGAATACGCCCACCTAATTTTTGAAATTTTGCAGGGTCCTTCAGAAAGTCGATGATTTCCACCACTTCTTCTTTCGCTTCCTCCACTCCCGCCACGTCTGCAAATGTGACCTTTTTCTTCTCTTCTGTCAAAAGGCGCGCCCGGCTTTTCCCAAATGACAGAGCCCGATTGCCCCCAATCTGCATTTGGCGCATCAGGAAAAACCACAAGCCTAAAAAGAGCACAAACGGGCCCCATGACAGCAGGAAGGTGATATACCAGGGATTATCTTCCGGTGGTTTTGCTTCGATTTGTACAGATTTTTCCTGCAAGACCTTAACCAGGTCTGGATACTCGACCGAATAGGTTTGGATCCTGGTACCATCCTTCAAAATCGCGCTGATATTATTGTTCTTGATGATGACTCGTTCGACATCCCCTTTTTCCAGGTGGGCCATAAATTCGCTAAATATGACCGGATCTTCGGGGTGCTGATTAGGGACCGTAAATAGGTTGAATAACAAAATCATAAACAGACAGACAAATACCCAAAATAGTAAGTTTTTCACACGAGAATTCATGTCGAGGGTAACCCCTTTAACGTGACAAATTGGCCATGCGATCGAGACAACGATTTAAACCTTCTAATTGTATCACGCACTTTTTAGCGCTGACAACCGCATTAGGCCTGAAGGTCTTCTCTAACCAGCTTAGGATCGAGTTTGGCCAGGTAGGGTAGATTTCGATATTTTTGTTTAAAATCCAGCCCGTATCCCACAATATACGTCGGAGGCACCTCAAAACCCACATATTGGAGATCCACATCCACCTTACGATTAGCCGGCTTACTGATTAGGGCACACACGGCCACAGAGGCTGGCTTCTTTTTCATCAATCTGGCTACTAGGGATTGAGCGGTCACTCCGGAGTCCACGATATCTTCGACCAGCAACACATGACGTTTGTTAATCTTTTCGGTCAACTCCGTCCACACTTTCTCTCTTTTCGCTGAACTGCCGATTTTTTTCTGATCCCTTCCAATCAAAAAATCAATCTGAATCGGCAATCGAATGACCCGAACTAGATCGGCGAAAAATACATAGGCTCCCTTCAGTACGCCGACAACCAGGAGGTCCTTGCCTTGATAATCCTGGGAAATCTGCTTTCCCAATTCCTTAATCCGAGCCCGCATAGCTTCTTGCGTAACGAGGGGTTTTCCAAAAATTGGATCCATAAGTACTTCCATATTAAATAATCATCCTGGCAACGACTACCGATGTCGTAGATGCTGAAACCTGGAACCGTTCATCTGCCCGTAATCCGCCAACCCAGACAATTCCTTCCGGCGCAACCAATAGGGGAACCTTGGCCCTCTGGGAACGGGGTAATTTCATATCCGAAAAAAAATCCTGGAGTTTTTTTTGTCGACCACCAAATCCCCTGGGACAAAAAATGTCCCCCGGCACCCAACTTCGTAACGTCAATTCAGGAGTAAACGTCGCCGGATCAAGATGAATTTCCGAGGAAGGAACCGGATCTCCAATCACGGAAGGGGTATTCATCGAAATCGTAATGCGGTGTCCGGTAGGGGACCAGATCACCTCACCAGGAATGGACAAGGGCTCCACCTCCATGCTGGAAAAATCCGCAGTTTGCAGTTTCCTATCCTCACAGCGGCATACCACCAACCGATCATATTCCTGGCCAACCCGTACAGCGTGGCATTCTATGGTCCAACCAGACTGCCCATGTTCCAGCCGATCTAATACCCTTTCCACGATATCGAATCTCGGACTCTGCGGATTTTCTCCAACCTGCTGAAGGCTCTGGCGGATCACCCGCCGACGAATAGGCAATGGCAGGCCAAGGAGTGCCAACCGGTCAAATTGCCGTTCCTCCCTGTTCTCAGATACACACGTACGCTGAAAGGCTTCAGTGGTTAATTCCTCCAGGTACGCATGATCATCACGTAGAATGTGTGCCTGCCGGGCCAACACGTTCACAATCCCAAGAGAATACTGTTTCAATTGAGGAATCAGGGCCAGGCGAATGCGATTCCGGAGATACACCGGTTGGAAATTGGTGGAATCCAATTGGAACTCCTCATGGCGCTGCTGCAGATAGCCCACAATCTCACTCCGCTGAATGTCCAGCAGGGGGCGAACCACGTGTGCTCCCCGTTTAGGGGGCATACCTCCTAAGCCACCCGTTCCGCACCCGCGAACCATCCACATCAGAACCGTTTCAGCTTGATCATCGGCAGTATGGCCAAGCGCTAATTTTGTAGCCTTCCGGTCCCGGACCATTTCTTCTAACGCGTGATACCGGACTGCCCTGGCATATTCCTGAAGTGATTGCTTCTGCAATTTGGCATCTTGTTTGTTTAAATGAAGTCTGGAAACCATGACAGGCACTCCGAATTTCGCTGCTAATGCCTCTACAAACTTCGCGTCCCCTTCACTTTCAACACCCCTGAAACCATGATCTACATGACCCACACATACGTCCCAATTCCACCGTGCTCGCAACGCGACCAAGCACCTGAAAAGGGCGACAGAGTCCGGGCCACCCGAAACCGCCACCACAATCCGGTCTCCAGGTGACAATAGGCCATTGGCCCGAATGGCTAATTCAACTTTTCGTTCCATCCCAACAATGGAGGCCGGACTTTCCACCTATACTCCCTTTCCCTGAATTACTGCGGAAATTCTGGGACTTCCTGAATAGTCCCGTAAGATTTCTCTGGCCCTCAGCCCATCGTGATCCATTTGCCTTACGAGGTCTTCGACATGAGCAAAGGTCATGTCTCCGCGGATCGAATCAATGAAATGAACCGAAATATCTTCTCCATAAAGCTGAAAGGTCTTATCAAAAATATGCACTTCTAATAGTCGCTCCCCATCCGAAAACGTCGGGCGCTTGCCTATGTAAGCGATGGAATCCAGACACTGCCCCCTCACCATAGTCAGCGTGGCATAGACACCATCCGCAGGAAGGACCCGGTTCCCGGAAAGTCGAAGATTAGCTGTCGGCCATCCAAACTGACTCCCGCGTTTCTCTCCAGAAATCACCACACCCCGTAACATGTAGGGCCTCCCCAGACATTGTGCACTTTGAGCCACATCCCCGGCTACCAAGCATTTCCGAATGCGCGTCGAACTCACCACATACTGTCCGATCATCACCGGTGCAATCGCCTCGACAGAAAAATCCGCCTCAGCCCCCAATTCGATCAGATCTTGTACTGTGCCACTCCGTCCCTTCCCGAACACAAAATTTTCTCCGACTAACAGCTTTCGTATCCCAAGGCCATCTCGTAGCACCTGGCCGACAAACTGGGACGGTGTCAAACTGGCTAACTCCTTATTAAACGGGAGAATCACCAGTTCCGCTATTCCAAGGCGTTCAAAAAACACCATCTTGTCATCGTCATCGGATAAAGACTTATGAACCGATCCAGGACGCAACACCTCCACCGGATGCGGGTCAAAGGACAACACCATAGGATACCCCTTGAGCTGTTGCGCGCGATCCACGACAGCCTGCACCAAGTCACGGTGCCCCAGATGCTGCCCATCAAAATTGCCAATGGTGAGAACGGGAAAGGACGCGGGGGAAACCGACGGTATTCCTCTGGTAACCTTCATCCACCGTCACGGTTGAGGAGACAAGCCGCCTCCTTGGCAAAATATGTCAGGATCAGGTCCGCTCCCGCGCGTTTAATCGATAGCAAACTTTCCATCATGACAGAGGTCTCATTGATCCAACCCAATTGCGCAGCGGCCTTCACCATGCTGTATTCTCCACTCACTTGATAGGCCGCCACAGGAACGGAAACGAGGTCACGGACTCGTCGAAGAATATCCAAGTAGAACAAGGCCGGTTTCACCATCACGATATCAGCGCCTTCCTGGATATCCAGTTCAACTTCACGAAGCGCTTCCCTGGCATTGGCCGCATCCATTTGGTAGGACTGTCGGTCGCCAAAGGAAGGACTGGAGAAGGCTGCATCGCGGAAGGGGGCATATAATGAGGAAGCATATTTTGCGGAATAGGCCATAATTGGCATTTCAGAGAGCCCCCGTTGATCCAATGCCTGACGAATTGCGGCAACCCGGCCATCCATCATATCGGAGGGGGCAACCATATCCACTCCGGCTTCCGCATGACTCAGCGCCATCGCCTGCAGGCAATTCAACGTTTCATCATTCAAAATCCGGCCTTCATGGACAATTCCACAATGGCCGTGCGAGGTATATTCATCGATGCACACGTCGGTAATGACCATTAAATCGGGTAATCGATCCTTAATGGACCGAACGGCACACTGAACGACCCCTTCCTTATCATAGGCGGAAGATCCACGCTCATCTTTGTGCTCAGGAATTCCAAACAGGATAACGGCCGGAATACCTAACTCCCAGGCCTCTTTGGCTTCCTGAACCACGCGATCGACAGACCACCGCGATTGGCCGGGCATCGAGGCGATCGGTTCTTGTTTATTTTCGCCAAAGGTTACAAACAACGGATAGATAAAATTGGCAGGGGTCAACTGAGTCTCTCTCACCATTCGCCGGAGAGATTCATGCTGGCGTAATCGACGTAATCGGTGAATCGGGAATCCCATAATCGACCTTATCCGCCGATGAATGAGTGTTGTCGAATGCTTCCTGGTCGACTGTCACTCTGCCGGATGTCTTTTTGTATAAAGGTCAATTGAATGAACCACCTTTCAATCCGCCTCACCTTATTTTCGAGGAAGATTGGTGAGAAAGACGACCAGATCCCGCACAGAGATCATCCCCACCATTTTTCCGTTCTGGGTAATTCCTAAATGCCGGATATGTTCCTTGGCCATTAAATCATTCGCATCTAACAGGGTTCGATCTCCCTCGATACTGACAATGGGAGCAGACATGATTTTCTCGACAGTCGTATGCATCGGGTCTGCACCCGCGGCGACAACTCGTCGCACCAAATCAGTATCGGTGAGAATGCCGATGATTTCTTCTCCACTGGTCACCACGACACTCCCGATTCCATTATCCCGCATCATTTCCGCAGCGGTCTTGACCAGGATATCCCGATCAACTTTAACGATTTTGTCTGCCGGGACCATACAAGATTTAACAGGAACCATGACGCTACTCCTCCCCTCAATCGGTTAACAAAACGTGGTGTCAAAACCTTCGCACACCATAATGATTAAGTATGATTATGATACCAATCGCGTATTTTTCGGAGCTTGCTCTGCATGGCTGATAATGGCATCGACCAAAGCCGGAACCGTATTTTCCAACGCCACCACATCCACGGACAATCCCTCTTCGTGAACTGTTTGGGCGGTGATCGGGCCAATGACGGCCACCGTGATATTTCGGGTTAATTCCTGCAATTCCTGGCGATTATCAAACAACTGACAAAAATTGCGTACGATGGAAGAACTGGTAAAGGTCAGGTAATGAATTTCCTTGTTGCGTAATCGATCTCGAATTGGGGCAATCTCCACTGCAGGCGATACCGCTTGATAGACATGGACCACCCGAACAGTGGCCCCCATGGCTTCCAACTGGTCAGGGAGAATCTCGCGCGCAACTTTGGCTCGTGGAATCAGGATCCGTTGGCCCTTGACCCCTAACCCCCCCATGGATTCCAAAATACCTTCGGCCTGAAAATTTTTAGGAACCAGATCCGCACCCACTCCCCAACGAACGGCCTCTTCCTGCGTCCGCGGACCAATGCAACACACACGCAGTCCTGCCAGACTCCGCACATCTTTCTGATGAAACCAAAGCCGTCCCATGAACGATTGCACACCATTCACACTCGTAAAAATTATCCAATCGTACATCGATAGCGCGTCAATCGCCTCATCCACTGGAGTCCAGTTATCCGGAGGATGAATCTCCAACGTGGGGCATTCCACAGGTTCAGCGCCCTGCGCCGCCAACAGATTGGAAAGCACCGGGGCCTGGTCACGTGGTCTCGTCACTAATATCCCTTTTCCAAAGAGAGGCCGCGATTCATACCAGTTTAGTCGATCCCGTAACCGAACGACTTCACCCACGACAATCACCGTCGGCGGACTCATGTCCGCTTTGGAGGCTTTCGTAACAATATCCGATAACATTCCCACTATCGTTCGTTGCCGAGCATAAGTGCCCCATCGGATCAACGCCACAGGAGTCGACGGGGGCTTGCCCTCCTGGATAAGCCGATCCACAATCTGGGGAAGATTTTTCATACCCATCAAGAAGACCAAGGTCCCTTCAGCGGAGGCCAGACGAGGCCATTCCATCGCACTCGATGGCTTCGACGGATCTTCATGCCCCGTCACAAACGCTGCCGTCGATGCGAGTGTCCGGTGAGTTACGGGAATTCCCGCATACGCCGGCACCGCCACGGCCGCCGTGACTCCAGGCACCACTTCGAACGGAATACCCGCATCAGCAACCACTTCAGCTTCTTCACCTCCCCGACCAAACACAAAGGGATCGCCCCCCTTCAGTCGCACCACGCACTTCCCTGCTTGAGCCCTGGTAACTAACAACGCATGAATTTCTGCCTGATCCCGATACGCTCCACGCCCTTTTCGGCCGACATAAATTCGCTCGGCATGGGAAGGGGCATATTTCAATAATTCCGGATTGGCCAAGTGATCATATAACACCACGTCAGCCTGCTCTAGACATTCTTTCCCTCGTAGGGTCAGCAACTTCGCATCTCCTGGTCCGGCTCCGACCAGAAACACCCGACCATTTTTGGAAACCGCCTTGGTCATGCCGTCCCATAAATTTCCTGGAGAATGGGTTGCGCCCCACCGTCCAACAATTGTTCGGCCACCCTCGTACCAAGAGATACGGCCTCATCCGCTGATCCCGATAATACTCGACGAATATAGCGCTTTCCATCAAGACTCGCGACTAACCCATCGAGAGTCAGGGTGTCTCCTTGAAGAGTGGCATAGCCGGCTATAGGGACCTGACATCCGCCCTCCAGGCGCGTGAGTAAGGCCCGTTCGGCCGTGACCGCAATCCTGGTTGGCCGGTGCTCAAACTGGGCGACCAGGTCTCGCACAAACGCATCATCTTTCCGACCTTCCAGACCCAACGAACCTTGACCGATTGCCGGAAGACTGACATCCAGAGAAAGATATTCCGTCACTTCTTGCTCCCAACCCAAACGCTTCAGGCCCGACGCGGCCAGAATAATCGCGTCGAAATGATTCTCGCGAACTTTGCGAAGTCGGGTATCGACATTTCCGCGCAACACGGCGATCTCAAGATCCGGACGAACATGTAATACTTGCGCCTGTCTGCGCAAACTGCTGGTTCCCACCCGCCCCCCTACCGGCAATTTTTCCAAGCTCTGGCCTTCACGGGCAATTAATGCATCCCGTGGATCCTCCCGTTCAGGAACACACACAATCTCTAACCCTTCCGGTAACACAGAGGGCACGTCTTTCATGCTATGCACGGCCAGATCGATTTCTCCTCGGAGAAGGGCTTCTTCGATTTCTTTGACAAACAGCCCCTTTCCTCCAATTTTGGCCAAGGGAACATCTTGGATTTTATCTCCGCTGGTTTGGATGCGTTTCAGAATAACAGAAATCCCCGGGGCAATAGCCTTGAGCTGACGTTGCACCCATTCGGCCTGCCATAATGCCAGTTGGCTTCCTCGTGTTCCTACTATGAGCATGGACCGTATCCCACCGTCCCGATGAATCACATCCCATCCTTTTGCGGCAACGTCTCTTCGATGCCAACATCACCTGGTGCATCCTCTAGGAGCAGATCCTCGCCGGAATTGATTTCCCGTTCCCGAAGCTCAAAGAACCGGCGCGCCGCCTCAATAAAGGCAAACCCATTTTGAGATTGGGCTTCCGATTTCAATGTGACAACGGGGCCATGCAGCAATTTATTCACAATCGCCGAGGCCAGCCCTTCAATGGCGGCCCGGTCTTTCGGTGACAATTCACCCAATCGATTAAAGACTTTCTCCAACTCGCCCTGTTTGATATCTTCCGCTTTTTTTCTCAAGGCCACAATGGTGGGGGTCGCCTCCAGGCCGCGAACCCAGCCCATCATACCTCCGACTTCCTCCCTCACCATGTGTTCAGCGGTTTCGGCTTCCTTCAATCGTTCTTCCTGATTGTGTCCCACATGGGCTTTGAGATCATCAATATCAAATACATAGGCGTTATCAACATCCTTGACCGCCGGATCGATATTGCGAGGCACCGTAATATCAATCAAAAACATCGGCCGGTTCATTCGATGATGCACAGCCGTTTCGATATCATCTTTGGAAATGACATAATGGGGAGCACCAGTAGCGCAAATGACAATATCCACTTTGGGGAGCGTGCTTCGAAGTTCTTCATATGGAACCGCGTGCCCATGAAACCGTTCCGCAAGGGTCAAGGCGCGGTGATGATTTCGATTCGTAATGAAAACCTCTTTCACACCCTGATTGACCAGATGCTGCGCCGCCAATTTTCCCATCTCCCCTGCGCCCACTAACAACACGACCCGTTGTTTCAGATTGGAGAAAACTTTTTTGGCTAATTCCACGGCGGCATAGCTGACGGAAACGGCATACTCCCCAATCCGTGTGTTCGTCCTGACACTTTTCCCAACCGAAATCGCTTTTTTAACGACCTTATTGAGAATGACCCCGGATGAACGATGGGTCAGGGCCAATTCATAGGCTTCCTTCACCTGACCGAGGACCTGGGGTTCTCCCACGATCATGGAATCCAAACTGGCCGACACCCGGAACAAATGCGCGATGGCTTTATCATCACTGTATCGATACAGGTGTGGGAGTAAATCTTCGGACGACAAGGAGAAATGGGTTGAGACCAAAAAATCTTCCAGTTGACGAAAACCCCAGTCACCCTTTTCGACCACGGCATAGACTTCAACCCGGTTGCAGGTCCCCAGATACATAGCCTCTTTGATTCCGGAATACGCCATGAGCCGACCCATGGCTTCCCCCATTCGGCTATCCTGAATAGCCAGTAATTCGCGAAGTTCAACGGGTGCCGTCCGGTGGTTGAGCCCTAACACGATAATATTCATAAGGGTAACGGGAGCTCATGGTTTTTCAGAAGAATCCCCACAAAAGTCAAAATCACTCCGGCAAATCCGACAATGGTGAGATAGGCGGCTTTTTTCGCTCTCCACCCGGCTGTCACCCTTCCCATCAAGACCACAAAATAAAACACCCAGGTAATCAGGGCCCAAATTTGCTCAGAGTTCCAACTCAGATATGTTCCAAGGGTCAATTGTGCTGAAACCGCCCCGGCCAGAATTCCCAAGGTCAATAAGGGAAACCCAAAAAGGATGGATCGTTGATTTAAGGAATCTAAAAAATCAAGCGGCGGGAGCTTGAAATACAATACATTAAATTGCTTGGATTTTAAGAGACGCTCCTGCATGACATACATCAGGCCAGCCACGAAGGCCACAGCGAATCCAATGGTACCCAAAATACTCAGCGTCACATGTACCCATACCGTTTGAAAGACCGGGGCAATAGTGTCGGGTTCCTGGGGTGCCAGGGTCGCGGAGACGAGAGAAAGAAAGGCCAGAGGAAGAATAAACGCACCCAACACCTCTAAGCCCCGTTTCAGCACGACCACCAAAAAGACCAAGACAAGACCCCAGGCAAAAAAAGACATGGCGCCCTTAAAGGTCATAATGGGGACGTAACCGGTCGAGACCATAGCCATCATGAGGGCAGCGGTATGCAAAAAAAATCCCAAACCTGTGGACACAAGAGAAATTTTCGATATGACTTCCGAGCGATGCCAGAGATACTGAAGAAAGAGGAGCGTTCCTCCAAAGTAGAGGCCCATGGTGAGGTCAGACAACAGTTCAGGCATTCAAAAAACCTATTGAAGAGACATGCAAATACACCCAGAATCGAGTATAAATCTGCCTCCAGGGAAGGTCAAGAAAATCAACAAGTTAACGGAATTCCACGTTGATGGGGCCAGAATGTCAGCTTATGCGATGCCTGCAGTGGCTCCTCCGCAGATATTTATGGACTGACCGGTTATTGCGCTAGCGGCCTTTGAACAAAGATATACGACTGCACTTGCCACTTCTTCGGCTTCCGCCATCCTTTTGATGGGTACCGCACTGATCGCCATTTCACGGAATTCTTCTGGTGAAACACCCAGAATAACGGCCGTTTCTTCGATTCCCTGCCGAGCCATAGCGGTATCCACCCAGGTGGGGCAAATGGCATTCACCGTAATGCCCTGCGAGGCGACCTCTAACGCCAGGGCTTTGGTAAAACCCACAATGCCATGCTTGGCCGTACAATAGGCCAAATATCCTGCCACCCCAAACCGTCCCAATACCGACGAGACATTCACGATACGTCCATAGTGGTGCTTGAGCATATGCGGAACGGCGAGCTTTGAACAAAGGTAGCTTCCTGTTAAGTTCACCTGAATAATATTCTCCCATTTCGAATCATCAGGATCTTGGATCGGCGTTCGACCCGATGCTCCAGCGTTATTGACAAGAATATCCAGCCGGCCAAAGTTCTGGGCCACCGCGTTGACGGTTCGCTCAACATCGCCTCTATGGGTCACATCGCATTGTAAAGGAAGCACCTCTGCTCCAGCCGTGGTTAATTCCCGGGCTGTTCGCTCCAATTCCTCAAGGCGCCTCCCGCAAATAGCAACTTTTGCCTGTTGACTCGCGAAGGCCTGCGCAATGGCCCGCCCAATACCCACTCCACCTCCTGTGATCAGAGCCACCTGGCCTTTCAATCCATATTCTAATTCCATCTCTCATGTCCTTTCACAATTAATGGAGATATAAGGCAACCACCAGAAGACTCTCCTGGACAATCGCATACGTACTCAGTACCATCCCAGCCTTGCCACGCAACTGTTTTCTCAAGATTCCATGACAGGCACACTCTATATCGTCAGTACCCCCATTGGAAATCTGGAGGACATGACCTTCCGGGCAATACGTATCTTACAGGAAGTTTCTATCATCGCCGCCGAAGATACGCGACGCACGCAGAAACTCTGCTCTTATTATCAAGTTGGCACGCCACTCACCAGTTACCATGATTTCAATAAAGAAGAGAAAACAGACATTCTGGTCCATCGCCTTCAGGAAGGGAGCTCCATCGCATTAGTATGCGACGCCGGGACCCCCCTTATTTCTGACCCGGGTTTTTATCTGGTTCGCCGGGCTATTCAGGCAAACATTCCACTCATTCCCATTCCCGGACCCTCATCTGTTCTTACCGCGTTATGCGTGTCGGGCCTCCCCACCGATCGGTTTATCTTTGAAGGATTTGTGCCAAGAAAACCAGGAGCAAGGGAAAAGTTTTTCCAAAACCTCAAAGAGGAGACGGGTACCATCATCGTTTTTGAGACCCAGCACCGGATTCTCAATACGTTGCACGTCATCAACACGATCTTGGGAAACCGCCACATCGTATTGACACGTGAACTGACAAAATTTAATGAAGAAATTCTGCGCGGGGAAACCGAAGAAATTGCTCAACAATTAACAGGTAAATCAATCAAAGGAGAAATTACGCTTTTAATTCAAGGGTTACCTCAAAGGAAAAACAAGTCACCAGGAATCACCAACTCAACTCCCATCACACATCTTCCTTTTGAATAACAACCTGGTAGTATTGGCCAATTTTTTCTTGTTGGAGAATCTGATGCCCTTCATTGGTAATACTTTGCGGAACATTGCGAATTGGTTCGCCGTCATCTAACCACACTCTTAACTGAGCCCCTATTTCTAAAGACTCCAGCTTCAGCTTCGTTTTCACAAAATTGTAAGGGCAAATGACCCCTCGAAGATCCAACTCTTCCATGGGCGATCACTATTCTCCGACCTTCATCACATCATCATTATTTCTTAAGGACTAAGTTTTATGGATTTCCTTCTGTATCCTCATAACAAAAGAGCGTGCCGGATTGTAAACCGGCACGCTCTTTTTGAAAACAAACTCGCTAAAACTGGATGCTTATTGACCCGTACCCTTGTTAAAATTCTTGCGATCATCGCCATAATCCGTGGCAATGGTCTTATCCGTCTTTTCATTGACGGTGTTAGGTTGAGGGGCACATTGCCAGCATGGAGCGGCACCGGTCATCACCCCCACCTCGCTGGTGATTCCAGACTGTACTGCTCCCGGCTGAACTGCGCCCTCAGGCACACCCGTATACCCGGCGGTCCTAATATTGAGCCCTCTATCGGCGTAAGGATCGGGCTTTTGACCAAACCCTCCACCAAAGCCGGGGTTGTCAGCTCCTCCAAGCAATTGAGCTCCCCTTTAACACGTACACATGACGAACCATCTTTCGGCCGGTTCCAAATTTTTGGTCCTCTGTGGTTTCGTTCTCAGCCTGGATGGTGACATAGTCTCCCTTGCCAATCGACTTCAAATTCTCTTTATTTGTCTTACTGTCAAAATACAGGGTCATCATGTTTAATGCGCCTCTCAGGGTCTGACGTTCATCCTGGGAACTCCCTCCCATATAATAAACATTCGTCCGCTAGACAAATCAACACCGATCACTTCGCCCTAATGGTCTCATCGGCGGAGAGATATCGTAACATATCATCTTGGTCCATCACTCGCGACCTGTCGCCAACACCCTGGGAATCCCCGACGCCCGTACCAAACCCTACGTTCTGCGGTGCACGCTCCTGCGCAACCGCCACGCTCACCGAGCCTGCCAGAATCATTGCTAATCCAAAATACCCTACCTTCCGCATGTGGCTCCTCCTTGGAAGTGTGAGTGAATAATCAAAAAAATGAACAAATGGGAATATACGATTTTATTTCAGGATCAAGGACACGAACTATAGTCAAGGCGGTAGCCCCTGTCAAGTCAATTTTTGGCTTCGATTCTCCGACCACCATACTTGAAATTCCCCTTATGAATTTCACCGTTAATCACCGTTAAATTTGTTGAGTTTTTTTATTCATATCTATTTAACAGAAATTGATGATGGTGCCCGGAGGGAGGGTCGAACTCCCACTCTCGTGAAAGAACCGGATTTTGAGTCCGGCGCGTCTGCCAGTTCCGCCATCCGGGCAATACCATTTTGACATGCGATATCTACCATGAACCTCCAATCAGGTCAAACGGGATAGGATCATACCTGCTAGTGCGTAATAAACCTATCAATATCATGCCATTAGGTCATTGCAGGATTTTCACGCTTCCCTGATTTTATCCAATAGACCCCAAAGCCAACTTTTCACCCCACTTACGATGAAGGGTTCCCTTGAGGATGTGATGGTGGGGAAGAGCCAAAACCGGATCACGTTCCAATAATTCCACCGCCATCTGCTTGGCTTTTATTAATAGCACGGTATCTCGAGCCAAATCCGCCACGCGAAAATCGAGATCCCCCATTGCCTCACCCCAAGAACATGACCAGGTCCACGAATTTTTAAGTCTTCTTCCGCCAAGGCAAACCCATCATCACAGTGGGCAAATACTCCGAGACGTCGCCGGGCCGTGGATCGGGAGAACGCCTCCCCTGCGAATTCAATACGATCTCATCGGCGGAGGATCGGCTCGACTCAATTTTCAGAGGCATTTGCTGGGAATATGGTGGAATCTTTCCTAAGGCATGAATCAGAATGCAATTTCCTTGATGAAGACCTCGCCCGACCCGGCCACGCAATTGGTGAAGTTGCGCAATCCCGAAACGTTCCGCATGTTCAATGAGCATGACCGTCGCATTATGAACGTCCAAGCCCACCTCTACAACTGTGGTGGCCACCAACACATCAATCTCTTTCTTTTTAAATTGGGCCATGACGGCATTGCTTTTCACGGGACGATAAGCGACCGTGCAATAACCCGAGACGAAACGGAAAACATTCTTCGCGTAATTGCTCAGCGGCCTCAATGGCTGCTTGCAAATCAATTTTTTCTGATGGCTCGACCAGCGGATACACCACATAGGCCTGCCGGCCCGATTCCAATTCCTTCCGCATGAGCCGATGGGCTTCTTTCCGGTGACCTGCCGGAAACAATAAGGTCTTTACGGGCTTTTTCCCCGGCGGGAACTGATCAATCACCGACACATCCAAATCGCCATAGAGCGTCATCGCCAAGGTTCTGGGAATGGGCGTGGCGGTCATCACCAACACATCGGGATGCCAGGCCGCTTTTGCCCGAAGCTGTGCGCGTTGCAGCACGCCGAATTTGTGCTGCTCATCCACAATCACCAAACCAAGCCTGGCAAAGTGCACATCAGGCTGTAACAACGCGTGCGTGCCCACCACCACTTGAACTTGGCCTGACTGAATACCGGCAAGAATCTCCGTTCGCTCGCGTCCGGTCTGTCCGCCTTTCAACAAGCGGCACTGGACACCGAGTGTTTCAAACATCGGACTCAGCGACAGATAGTGCTGTTCACTCAACACTTCCGTGGGTGCCATCAGGGCGGCTTGATACCCGGACCCACAGGCCATCACGATGGCATGAAGCGCGACCACCGTTTTTCCGCACCCGACATCTCCTTGCAGCAAGCGATTCATACGCGTTGGCCGTCCCATATCCCGGCTAATTTCCTGATGACACGCTCCTGCGCGGGAGTAAGCCGGAA
>CAWAXJ010000019.1:0-23091 GCA_963785905.1 uncultured Nitrospirales bacterium | reverse complement strand
GTGTAAACGGCAGGGGCACATTTGCGTCCTGGTCGCGAAGGGCATGCCCTGTCTTGGCCCTGTCACGCGTACCGGATGCGGGGCCATCTGCCCCGGTATGGGCCGGGAGTGTTATGGATGTTTTGGTCCCGCCGAGCATGATTCGATAGTTCCCGGCGTGCCACCGAATACCCTCTTCCCTGGCCAAACAATTTCATGAGCATCTTCAACTCATTCCCGTGGAGATGGTTCGCCGGTTCCGGGGAATTAACGGATCGGTTCAACCGTTTCAGAAGGAAAGCGATGCCTGGGAATCCCGATAGGGAATGGCGGGGGCTGCTGGATGAACCTTTTTGATCATTCCCCGGGGAAGAGGATGTTTCTTGAGTTTTTTAATTGAAAGTTGAAGGTAGCCAAATGAACGATCCTACAACACCCCCAGATAAATCCAGAACGATCAAAATCGACATGATGGCCAGGGTGGAGGGAGAAGGCGCCCTTCATATCACAGTCCAGGATGGCCGGGTGCAGGATGTCCAACTCCGGATCTTCGAGCCTCCACGCTTCTTCGAAGCCTTCCTTCAGGGACGCCATGTCAACGAAGTGCCTGATATCGTGGCGCGTATTTGCGGCATCTGTCCGGTGGCCTATCAAATGAGTGCGGTCCATGCCTTGGAACCGATTTTCGGAGTGGAAATTCCACAAGGCATTCGAGATTTACGTCGACTCCTCTATTGCGGGGAATGGATCGAAAGTCATGTCCTTCACATCTACATGCTCCAGGGTCCGGATTTTTTAGGATTCGCCAGTGGGCTCGAGATGGCTCGCTCGCATCCCGATCTTGTGAAGCGAGGGCTTCGCATGAAGAAAGCGGGCAATCAATTATTGACGCTCTTAGGTGGCAGGTCGGTGCATCCGGTCTCAGTCCAGATTGGCGGATTTTCTCAAGTGCCTACCAAGAGTGTCCTGCACGCCCTGAAAGACGAATTACTTTGGGCGAGAGATGCCGCTGTGGAAACGCTCCGGTGGGTGAGCGGATTTGAATTTCAAGACCCCGAACAGGCCTATACCTTCCTGGCCCTTCGTGGGCCTTCTGAATATCCGATGAATGAAGGCGAGGTGGTGACCAATCAAGGGCACCACATGGCCGCATCGGAATTTGAACGCCATTTCCATGAAGAACAGGTGCCCTATTCCAATGCCCTTCACTGCACGTTAAATGGAAAGTCATACCTCACAGGGCCATTGGCCCGTCTCGCTCTCAACCATGACCAACTTTCTGTGTTGGCCAAAGACGTTTTACAGGACACGGGATTTACCCTCCCCTTCAACCGGGCATCTATGGGCATCGTGGCACGGTCGGTAGAAGTTCTGTATGCCTTTGATGAAGCCCTTCGCTTGATTGAACAGTATGAGCCACCAGGTGCTCCATTCGTTCCGGTGACTCTCCGCGCAGGGATTGGCATGGCCGCCACCGAGGCTCCGCGAGGCGTGCTATATCATCGCTATGAGGTCAATGCCGATGGCACCGTTCGCATCGCCAAGATCGTCCCCCCGACGTCCCAAAATCAGCGGCGCATGGAGGACGATCTCCGAAACCTGCTACCGGGCATTCTCCATCTAAACGACCAGGAGACGGCCATGCAATGCGAGCAACTGATTCGCAGCTATGATCCCTGCATCTCCTGCGCCACCCACTTTTTGAAATTCACTAGAGAAGAGGTATCCTGATTGATGCCCAACATCAAAATTATCGGGTTGGGAAACGCTTTCCGTGCAGATGATGCCGTCGGCAATGTGGTTGCCCGACAACTTCTTCCTTATGAAAGTCCTTCCGTTTCTATTATTGAAGGCGGTTTGGCAGGGTTAACTCTCCTTCATGAAATGGAAGGAACGGATAAGCTCATCCTCATTGATGCGGTTTCCAGTCACTCCGAAGAAGGCACACTTCTTCGTTTCACGATCCCACAGGACCTGGATACAATCGGTCAGCTAGCATGGAGCACATCCGGTTTCTCCACTCACGACTTGGGTTTGGGTGCAGCACTGGCGCTGGCCAATACATTAGGTGAATTACCTCCGTACGTGGTGATTTATGGCATTGAACTCGGCACTGTCCAATTCGGATCTGAGTTATCGCCTAAAGTCGCCAAAGCCATCGACGCCGTTGTGAACCGGATTGCGATTGAAGAATTGAGGCAGCCGACATGCATGAACTCCAATTAATGCGGCAGATGGTGAGCAGAGTGACGGAAGTCTGTCAAAGCCATCCCGGAACTCATCTGACTCTCATCCGACTGGAAATCAGCAGCCAATCCCATTTGGCGAATCATACCGCAGAGGAATTGCAAACCACCTTTGGTCTTGCGGCGCAAGGGACGCCAGCCCATCCCGCCACTCTCCAAATCGATATCCTCCCGGCGAAAGGAACATGTCAATCCTGTGGACAGATAACCAAGAGAGGGCCTGAGACGCTTATCTGCCCTCACTGCTCGTCAGGCAATGTCTTCTGGGAAGATCAGCCGGAACTGGTAGTCAAAGAAATTGTATTGATGGAGACATCGGAATGACGGTTGCGATTTCTTCGACCATCACACCAGATTGTAAAAAGCGGATCCGACTGATTGTTCGCGGAGTGGTTCAAGGCATGGGATTCCGTCCCTTTGTCTTCCGGTTGGCGCATGAACTGTCTCTTTTCGGCTGGGTGGCCAATACCGGCCAGGGCGCCATACTCGAACTGGAAGGTGAGACCGCCAACCTCCAATGCTTTCAGGCGCGCCTTCACACCGAATCTCCTCGCTCCTTAACGATTCACGAACTAACAGCGACACAGATCCCCACAATGGGTGAAGACACATTTTCAATCCGTGACAGTCAATCGAAGGGCCCGCGGCAACCCGTGATTTCCCCGGACCTGGCAACCTGCCGGGAATGTCTGCAAGATATCAACGATCCTCATTCCCGTCGTTTTCAATATCCCTTCACCACCTGTACACAGTGCGGTCCGCGGTACAGCATCGTGCTCCGTTTGCCTTACGATCGTCCCGGGACCACGATGGATCAATTCCCCTTGTGCTCTGAGTGCCAACAGGAATATGCAGCTCCCTCTGATCGCCGCTTTCACGCGGAAACCATGGCCTGTCCGACGTGTGGGCCTCAAGTCGCGTTATGGAATCGTGAGGGGAACATCCTGGCAGAACGAGAAGGGGCGCTTCGAGAAGCGTGTGACCTCGTAAAGTACGGTGGCATTCTCGCAGTGAAAGGATTAGGGGGATTTCAACTGTGGGTGAATGCCCAATCATCCGAGGCCGTTCAACGGCTGCGTCAGCGAAAACATCGCCTCACCAAGCCCTTTGCGGTTCTCTTCCCTTCCTTAGAAATTCTCACACGACATTGCCTGGTCGGGCCAGAGGAAAGAGAACTCCTTACGTCCCCGGCCGCCCCCATCGTCTTGTTGAGACGAACAGATCCGTTGGCACTGTGTTTCGAGGTTGCACCCGACAATCCCCACCTGGGAGCCATGTTGCCCTACACTCCGTTGCATCACCTCATGATGGCTGATCTTCACATTCCGGTCGTGGCCACCAGTGGAAATCGATCTGAAGAGTCCATCGTCTTTGACGAACAGGATGCGTTGGAACGCCTTCACGGCATTGCCGATGCGTTTCTCGTCCATAACCGCCCGATTGCCAGGCCGGTGGATGATTCGGTTGTGCGAATGGTGAGTGGGAAACCGGTAATGCTTCGTCGCGCGCGCGGGTATGTGCCCACTCCTCTTCCATTGAGCAATTTATCGGACAGGGACGAGAGTCTCCCTTGTATTGTCGCCGTGGGGGGACATTTGAAAAATACGATCGCGGTCACCACACAGAACGACATACTCGTCAGTCAGCATATCGGTGACCTGTCAACGGCTGAAGCCTCCACACAATTCGAACGAACGGTTTCCGATCTGCTGACCCTGTTCGATCTGAGGCCAGAAGCCGTCGCGTGCGATAGTCACCCGGACTATCGTTCAACCCGATTCGCCCGTCAGTTTGGGGAACAACGCCACATCCCGGTCATTCCCGTCCAACACCACCATGCGCATATTGCATCATGTATGGCCGAACATGGGTTGAATGGTCCTGTCCTTGGTGTGGCCTGGGACGGAGCCGGATATGGGTCAGACGGGACCCTGTGGGGCGGAGAGTTTTTGATCTGTGATCCTTCAGGATTTCAACGAATCGGCCATCTGCGTCCGTTTCCCCTCCCCGGCGGAGCGATCTGCATGCGGGAACCAAGACGGGTGGCACTGTCCTTTCTCCATGAGATGTTTGGAGAACGGCTATTGGACCTGGATCTTCCCCCGCTTCAATCCTTAGGTTCAGATATGACCCGGTCGTTGATTGCCTTACTGGATAAAGAGGTGCATTGCTCTCCCACGTCCAGCATTGGTCGACTCTTTGACGGAGTCAGTGCATTATTGGGCTTAGTCCAAGTCTCCGGCTTTGAGGGGGAAGCCGCGATGGCGCTGGAATTTCTGGCAGATCGAGACGTGAATCACATCCGGTCTCAACACTATCACATGCCTTTAGCGTCTACGTCAGAGTCGCAAAAACGATGGGTGGCCGATTGGCGACCCTTGATCTCCGACATCGTCCGTGACATATGCGCGGGGAAAAATCCGGCAGGAATTGCCCTCGGATTTCACCACACACTGGCGAAATTGATGACGAACATCGCCGAACGCATGAGGTGCACCCAAGTGGTCCTCTCCGGCGGGGTCTTTCAAAATGCTCTGCTCCTCAAACTTTCAAAGGCCGAACTCACAAAACGAGGGTTCACGGTCTATACTCCGGAGCTATTTGGAACGAATGACGGGGGCCTGTCCCTGGGACAGTGTCTCGTCGCCATGCGCACATTCACGAAATACCCGTCACCGAAAAAAGAGGAATGGATACCTGCCGACAGCAGGCAGGCATGACAGAAACAACTCAGCCACGGCCCTCTTATGTGCTTAGCCATTCCAGGACACATTCAACGCATTGAGGACGACGACCTTCGGACGGGAACGGTATCGTTTGCCGGGGTGACGAAAGAGGTGTGCCTGGCCCTGGTTCCCGAGGCTTCCGTTGGCGATTATGTGATCGTCCACGTCGGATTCGCCATTAGCAAAGTCAATGAACAGGCTGCGAAGGAATCTTTATCGATGATCGCACAATTAGGCCGTGATCCGACGAATTGAAATGCCACAGCCATGAAATACGTGGATGAATTTCGAGACCCGAAAGCCGTGCACGCGCTTTCAAAAGCGATCCATCGGATCACCCGCCATCCCTGGACCATTATGGAAGTCTGCGGAGGGCAAACCCATTCCATTGTCCGGTATGGATTAGACCGCCTCCTGCCCACGGCCATCACGCTCATTCATGGCCCGGGATGCCCCGTGTGCGTCACGCCCATCGAACTGATTGATGCGGCATGTCAACTGGCCAGGCTTCCTGACGTGATTTTTTGCTCATTCGGCGATATGCTGCGCGTTCCAGGATCCCATGAAGACCTCCTCCACGTGAAAGCTCAAGGAGGAGACATCCGCATCATCTATTCTCCCTTAGACGCCGTGGAGATTGCGCAAACCAATCCTCACCGTCAGGTCATCTGTTTTGCTGTGGGGTTTGAGACGACGACTCCGGCTCAAGCCATGGCGGTTCTCCAGGCCCGACGCCTTCATCTTTTCAATTTCAGTCTTTTGGTGGCTCATGTGTTGGTCCCCCCAGCCATGGAAGCCATTCTCTCATCGCCTGAGAATCGCGTGCAGGGTTTCCTGGCCGCCGGACATGTCTGCACCGTCATGGGCTATGAAATGTATGAGCCCATCTGTCGCCGGTATCAGGTGCCTATTGTCGTAACCGGATTCGAGCCCGTGGATATTTTAGACGGCGTGCACCTGGTGGTCACGCAACTGGAAAGGGGCTGCCATACAGTGGAAAACCAATACGCTCGCAGCGTTCACCGGACGGGAAATCTTGAAGCTCGCAAGGTGGTCGACCAGGTCTTTGAACCGGTCTCTCGAAATTGGCGAGGGATCGGAGAAATTTCGCGGAGTGGATTGCAACTTCGCCACACCTTCTCCGAATTTGACGCACTCCGAAAGTTCAAAGATCGCATTCAACCGAGTCGCACCGCCAACTCCCAAGTCTCCGAGTGCCAAAGCGGGAGAATTCTCCAGGGACTCATGAAGCCCTCGGCCTGTTCCGCATTTGGAACCCGGTGCACCCCGGACCATCCCCTTGGAGCGCCGATGGTGTCGAGCGAAGGGGCATGTGCCGCCTATTACCGATATCGGCACCACGAAGTCGCCCCCGGATGAAGTATGGCGCCCAAGAACATTGAGATTCAATGTCCCCTCCCCCACGCGACCGATGACACGATTCGCCTGGCCCATGGTGGGGGGGGGCATCTCATGCAAACCCTCATTCATGAGATTTTTCTTCAAGCCTTTTCTAATCCTTTTCTAAATTCCCTTCAAGACAGTGCGGTACTCCCGTCGCAGGAAGAGCGTCTGGCCATGACCACCGATTCCTATGTGGTGCATCCCCTCTTTTTTCCTGGGGGGGATATCGGCAGCCTAGCGGTCCATGGAACCATCAACGACCTGGCCATGATGGGAGCCAATCCTCTGTATCTCAGTGCCGGATTTATCCTGGAGGAAGGATTATCGATCGACACCCTCAAACGTGTGGTCAATTCTATGGCGATCACTGCGCAAGCCTGTGGAGTGCACATTGTGTGCGGCGACACCAAGGTGGTGGATCGCGGAAAAGGCGACCAGATTTTTATCAATACCACCGGCCTTGGCGTCATCCCGTCGTCTGTGGATATTGGCCCCCACCGGATCACTCCCGGCGACCGGCTGATCGTGAGCGGCGATCTCGGCAGACATGGCATGGCCGTGCTCAGCGTGCGGGAAGGCCTCACCTTTTCCGGAGATATCGCCAGCGACTCTGCGCCGCTTCATGACCTTGTCATGGAAATGATTAAACGAGGCCTGTCAATCCATTGCCTGCGTGATTTAACTCGTGGCGGATTGGCCAGCGCCTTGAATGAACTGGCAATAACGGCCCAGGTCAGAATGACGATCGACGAGTCACGGGTCCCGGTGAGCGAATCCGTCCGAGGGGCCTGTGAAATTCTTGGTTTGGATCCTCTGTACGTGGCCAATGAAGGACGTTGTGTCCTGGTTCTGCCATTGGCTGACGTGGAGAAAGCCCTGTCTATTCTTCAGAGCCATGCAATCTCGGCACTCGCGGCCGAAATCGGGGAGGTGCATTCACTCTCATCGACCCACACACCTCAGGTAATCCTACACACACCCTACGGTACACACAGAATTCTGGAGCTTCTGTCTGGAGAACAACTCCCTAGAATTTGCTGAGCCCTTTTGGCCTTTTGGAAGAAATCTGAAAGGTCGTAGAAGACCACGTGAGGGTTGAGAGTTCAGGTCACGATATAACCGGACTTTGACTGACTGGTAGGGACAACCTCCTAGCCCACACCGGGCATCGCCTTTTCCATAAACAGCGTGTCGAGTTGGGTCGCTAATTGGACATGTCGACGGCACAATAATGTTTTCGCCTGTTCGGTCAATTGAACAAGATTCGCCTCACTGTGGCTGTTCATATCGAACAACATTTCGGTCTCTCGCACAATGCTTTTAATTTTCTTCAGGATCAGAGCAAAGGCAAACGGATCTAACCCCAAACGACTTTCAGCAAGATCCACGTGATCTAATAATGCCTCATCCGTGGCATTGTTCAAAATCAATCCGGCCAGGGTCACCGCCAGCCATACGCAATTGTAGAACTTCTCGGAGCCTCCGGAAGCCGGAAAGGATTCAGCATCATCGCTTAATTGGACGGCCACACACATTTTTGATGGAAAATTCCAGTCCGTGAGCAACCAACTGCCAACCAACGCATGAGTGACCCCGAGGTGCTGACGCTCATGCGCGACCACCTCGGCATGCAATGTTTGCTTGAGGGTGGTTGAGTCATAGAGATCTGGATTCAGTCGATCCAGAGCTAACATCCCGATATCTTGAATCAGCCCGGCTAAAAATAATTCTTCTGTTTCCTTCTGCCCACAGACTTCCCCAATGGCGCGACACCCGGAAGCGACCAGAAGACTCCGACGCCAGAACAAGCCCAAATCCAAACCCGCCGCGCCTTCCTTTCGAAGATGTTGGACAAGGGTAAACGACAACGCGGTGGCCAGAATTCCATTATAGCCAATAAGAATGGCCGCCTTGCGTAACGTGGTCACCTTGTACTTATAGGGAAAAAGCGAAGAGTTGGCCAACTGCAATATTTTTACCGAGAGGGCTGAATCTCCGGATAAGACCTGAATGACCTCTTCAACATCCGGATTGGTTGATTCCATTAATTGAATAAGTCGGTTCGCCACTGCCGGCGAACTGGGCAAATTGGGGCAGGTTCGCAGTCGTTCTCGGAGTTCTACAGTGTCGGTCATAGTGAATGATGTCCTAGCAACAGAGCGTGAAGGTTCTTATCCGTCTTCTTTATCTCGATGGTATTTCTTTTCGGATAGATTCTGTGAAAAATGAAACCGCATCTCTTGAATGTTTTGTACGCGCATCCATCACTTCAAGGATTCCTCATACCGCGTTATCTCAAACACCCGTGATCCTGCGATAACCCTAAGGATTTATTACGCTTTTCTGTGAACAAATCGACAACACATTTCCTGACCCAACAGCTCTCCGTTGTGCGAGAAATATCAAAGGTCCCGCGCCCCATTCGTCTGCCGCGAAGGACAGTTCGATCAGGGCGTAGAAACTCTCTCCCGGCGTGTGATCGTTATGGCGACCAGTCCCTGTTGAAGGTCTCACAGAACCAACCGGCGCTACGATCTCTGGCTGTTTTTGAGGATAAATCTATGCCGCATTATGGCCCTTACCGCTCAAAACGCGCGCGCGTAAAAATCACACCAGATCAAAGATCTTCAATTGTTGGTAAATCGCAAAGGTAATGAAAGGAAGGAATTACGGAAGAGCGGCTAAATGATGACCAGTCAACCCGAAATAGGCTTCATCGACCGTCCCGACAGGAGAGACATGCATCAAAAACGGCGTTCGCCAGTCTCCATCCCGCACATCATACTCGCTGGGAACAAACACACGCTGAAAATGGTTTTCGTAGGCAGCTAAAATCTTCAGTTGCAGTCCTCCCACAGCTCCGATATATCCTCTTTCCGTGATGGTGCCGGTGAGGGCCCGGCCTTCGAGAAGATGATCTCCCTTGACCATGGACACCACACTCAGCCCCACCATAGCCGAGAGACTTTCTCCATACACCGTGAGGCCCGAATAGGGAAATTTCAAGAGGACGGTCCAGGAATCAGCCGGAAGATTGGCAGCCGCAAGCGCCCGGGTGATGGCGGCGTGAATAGACTGACGGGCAAGTAAAGAAAATTGGCCCGGTTCGGTATGAAATTGGATTTGAAGGCCGTTGTGGTCCAGGCGTTCATATAAGTCGATGACCACGTGGGTGACCAACCCTACCGGCCTGAATTGTTCATTAATAGAAGTCCCGAGGATGGGAATGCTCAAATGAGGAATCCGGATGGCAGGCGGACTGGCCCCCGCTCCGTTAGCGAATAACAGACTCACCGTCAACGCCAACCAGCCTATTGTCAGTCCCTTGTTGCGGCCAACGCGAGATTTCACCGAGATGCTCCCCTTAGTGTTGAGACAATTCATTTCTTTATTATATCGGATAAAAGAGGTTTATGTCGCCTGGGTATCTGGGGTGCCGCAACCCATGTAAGTTGCATTTGAGCTTCCAACCATTCTTTGTCAGATTAACACAGATTTTTTCTAAGCGTTTGTCATGCTAAACGGGGTGAAGAGGGATCATACAGAATATAGGGTTCCTCGCTCTTTCATGTGTGTCCCAAGGTTCGCTTCCCATGCTCCGACCCCTGCCGACTGACCCAAGGGAGGGACGCTCTCATCCGCCGGCGGGCCTTGTTTGGGCGGAGCGAGTTGGTCCGCCCTCCTCAGGCTGGCGTCCGTCCGCTCCCATGAGGCCGGACGGGGCGTCAATAGTTTTGGGGCCTTTTGCCGGAACAAAAGGGCCTCGCCTGCCGGGGCGAAACCCGGCAACACAGAACATCGCGTGGACACGAGAGTTGGGGACACCAGTGCGAGGCGTTCTCCTCACAACACTTTTTTACTGGTAACCTCCAAGATGGATTTCCGATACATATCGTCAAGCTGTAAGGCCTAACCATACATTCTGAGTGATCCGTGAAGAGTCCTCCATCCCCCCTGGCCACAAACTTCAAACACAGATCCTAGGCTTCAATTAGGGGGACCCGACGGAATGGAGCAGGATGTGCAATTCAGAAGAGGGGACCATTACTGGCAGGGACTGGGGCACCAGAAGACCAAATACAGAAAAACCAGAACTCCTATCGCGACCGCACCAATGAGATACCAGGTTTTGTTCATAGAGTCCTCAGGAACGAGACATTCACTTAACCCGAATGGTTGTTGGGCCTCCACCTGCACCAGGATTAATCATCCAGGTACGTTCTTTTCACGGTTTTAATCACGCACCAACAAGATTGAAGACTCCGTGTGATGCACAACGGAATGGGAGACGCTCCCCAGGAGGAAGCGACTCACCCCGGATCGACTATGCGTTCGCATCATGATCAACTCAACCTCACTTTTATTGGCATGTTCCAAGATCGTATGTGAGGGAGCTCCAACGACAACAACCCCTTTGGCCTGGTGTCCCAACTGTTTTAATTCCGCGCTGACACCGTTCGTGAATTTCTCGCCGTAGGTGATCATCTCTTTTCGAAATTCCGGAGAAATCATTGCGTCCACAGGCCAGACGGGTTCTGAAAAAGGAATGACATGGAGAACGGTCGCAGAGATCGGTTCCCGGAATGGCTTCTTTTTCAAGAACCGTACGATCGCTTCCCCGTCTTCCTGGTTTTCAAGGGGGATGAGTACCTGTTTGATTTTGCGAGTGGGTTTCTTGACGATCAGGGTCGAACACTTCGCATGCGTCATGACACGATGCGAGACACTCCCGAACACCTGTTCCCGAAACTGGCCTATTCCCCTGGCGCCCAGCACCACCAGGTCTGCACCCTGTTTCTCTGCGATGGTGATAATGAACTCCGCGGAAATGCCCATTTCAAGTCTTTTCGTGACCGATCCAGGGTGGAGCGGCAAGAGAGACACCGCTTGGTCAATGACGCGTTCTCCTTCTTCCCGCATCGCTTTGGTTACCGCCATTGACAAATCTTTCGCGACACCGGCACCCATGGTTGGATAGGGAATACCCGGCACATTCACCACATGCAGCACCATCAAGCTTTCCCCGGGACTCAGAGCTTCAAATGCTCGGGTGGCCTCTACTGATTGATCCGATCCATCAACCGCTAAAATGTATTTCATACAACATCTCCCGGGTGTGCCACCCTCTCCGTGCAAGAGATATTGACCACCAGAATCTTCTTCACGCGTTTGCCAATTTCTTACGCTGCATTGTTCACTACATCCGTAATAATAATATTATCTGACTTCTTTGACCATATCGATAGCTCCGCAGGGGCATTCCTCGGCACACACACCGCAACCTTTGCAATAGTCATAGTTCACTTCGTACCGTTGACCGGGACCCAGTTTGATAATGGCGTTGTCGGGACACACGCCATAACATGTATCGCACTCAAAGCAATTCCCGCAAGAGAGACATCGTCTGGCTTCGAGCAACGCCGTGTCCTGATCTAACCCACCAACCACCTCCTCAAAGCTGGCCCGGCGTCTCACCAGATCCAGGTACGGTTGGCGACTCTGGTCGGCATCGGTGTAGTACCAGGTATTGAGACGGTCATAAGTGGCAACGGAATTTGGCGGTGTTGTCTTATAGTCACTTCCGCGGAGATACGCATCGATATGCCTGGCCGCTTTTCTCCCATGGCCGGTGGCCACCGTGACCGTGCGCTCCGCAGGAACCATATCTCCCCCCGCAAACACCCCTGCACGCCCCGTCATCATGGAGCCATCCACCTGAATCACGCCATCGGACGAAATGTCCAATCCCGACACATGCGCTAAAAACCCGGTATCCACTTCCTGCCCGATCGCCAGGATTAACGTATCGGCTTCCAACGTTTCAAACCGGCCGGTGGGTTGAGGGCGCCCCTGTGCATCCAGAGACATTTCCTCAACGGTCACCGTCCTATCATCCACCTGTCTGATCATATTCAACCATCTGGTGAGCACACCCTCCTCCAGGGCTTCTTCCACTTCAAAATCATGGGCGGGCATGTGCTCGCGATCCCGCCGATAGATCAGGATTGTTTCCTCGGCACCCAGGCGTTTGGCGGTTCGTGCGGCATCAATAGCCGTATTGCCTCCTCCATACACCACCACCCGCCGGCCGATTTTGGGAACAGCTTCACCATCCATTCCCTTGAGAAAGCCCAAGGCATCGATCATCCGGCCGGCATCCCGCCCGGGAATATCCACCCGCTTACTCAGGTGGGCGCCAATAGCCAGGAACACGGCATCGAATCCGCCTTCTTTGATGGCGGTCTCCAAATTCTCGACTTTTTGATTCAGGTGGATCGAGACCCCCAGGGCGACAATTCTGGCAATTTCCGCGTCAAGAATATTCCGGGGCAGCCGGTATTGTGGAATTCCAAACCGCATCATGCCCCCCGGTTTCGGACCCGCTTCATAGATGGTCACGGCATGCCCAAGGCGGGCGAGATGATAGGCAGCAGCAAGCCCGCTGGGTCCCGCCCCGATAACCAACACCCGCTTTCCGGTGGCCACGCCCGGCTCCATCTGCCAACCCTGCTCAATCGCGTAATCGCCTAAAAATCGCTCAACGGCATGAATGCTCACAGGCTCATCGAGCTGACCCCGATTGCAAGCGATTTCACACGGGTGATAACACACGCGACCATGAATGGCCGGAAAGGGATTATTTTCCATAATTTTGCGCCAGGCCTGTTCGTATTTCCCTTCTTCCGCCTCATACAACCAGCCTTGGATATTTTCGCCGGCCGGGCACGCCTGATTACAGGGTGGAAGATGATCGACATAGATTGGACGCATCGTCCGCCAATTGCCGGTATGATTGGCCAGGCTTGAGGCAGGATTTAATGTGATGGCAAAGGGCTTGTGCTCCATCTCACACCTCTGACGAAATTAGCTGATATAGATGAATATTCGCATCCGCCATCGCTTGAATCGCTTCGAGGGCACGCTCATCTCGAGGATGAAAGAGATGTCGAAACCGCCCTTGCAGTTCCAGGTATTGTTCCACAGGAACCTGTTTCCGGATGAGTGTCCGATCGGTCACTTCGCCCCATTCGGCTCCAAACACGGGAAATAAGCCGCTTTCCACAGCCAGGCGAGCAACTTTAATCGTTTGCGCAGGATCTGATTTCCAGCCAAGCGGACATGGCACATGGATATGGATGTATCGTGCGCCCCTGATGTTCATGGCCTTCGTCACTTTGGCTTCCAGATCATGGAGATCGGCAACGGAGGCCGTGGCCACATAGGGAATGCCGTGGGCCATCGCAATCCGTGGAAGGTTTTTTCCAACGCCCATCGGATTTCCCGGTTCTGCTCCTACTGCCTGCGTCGTATTGGTCCAGGCCCGTGGCGGGGTGGACCCCGAACGTTGAACGCCCGTGTTCATGTATGCTTCATTGTCATAACAGACATACAACACATCGTCATTGCGTTCGAACATACCGGACAAACACCCGAACCCGATATCAACCGTCGCGCCATCCCCACCCTGCGCGATGACCCGAATATCCGTTTTGCCTTTGGCCCGCAGAGCGGCCGCTACGCCGCTCGCCACCGCCGGAGCATTGCCGAACAACGAATGCAGCCAGGGAATCTGCCAGGCGCTTTCCGGATAGGGACTTGAGAAGACTTCCAAACAGCCGGTGGCATTCACCGCCACCATCTGATTTTGTGTGGCGCGCATCACCGCGTCAAGCGCATAGCGGGCGCCCAGCGCTTCGCCACACCCCTGGCAGGCCCGATGCCCTGAATTGAGCGAATTGGTTCGATCCATCCGGGCTTGCACGGTACGTTCGGATTCATCCAGCAACCGGTTGCCGACCGTGAAAGTCCCCGTTTGATAAAACTTCACTCGTTGATAAGACATACCAATCTCCTCACTTACGATTAAACGGGTTTTGTGCCAAAGACGCCCATCTCCCTCAGCAGATTTTCCGGTGTGGGTCCCGAACGCCGTTGCGCCTGTCGTCTGGTCAACTCACGATTGATGGCATCCCAATTCAGATCGAGAAAATGAGGCTCCTCCAATCCTTCCAGACACGCACGCTTCACAGTATCAATCACCGACGTTTTCGGAATCGGGCGACCCCCAAGTCCGGCGATGACGGTATCCACGATTATCGGTAACTCTCGAAGAGCCATCTTCACATCGCGGGACACGATTCCACCCTCCCCCACTGCCAGATCTTTTTCAAAAACAATGATCCGTTTGGCATGTTGGACGATCTGACGGAGAACATGGGAGGGGAAGGGACGAAATGAACATACGCCGACTGACCCGACCGGCCATCCCTCTTTCCGCAAATCATCCACCGCATCTTTTATCGTGCCGTTCACCGATCCCAATGCCAGCAGAATCGTTTCAGCCCCATCCGTCTGATACGGGTTTAGGAGATCAGCCGTTCGTCGCTGAAAGATGTCATAAAATTCCTGTTGGAGTCGCGGAAGCGCCTCTAAAGCTTGCAAATGCTTGTGATGGGCGAGATAGCGCACCTCAGCAAAGGCTTCCGGGCCAACCATCGCTCCTATGGACACGGGGTCCTCCGGGTCTAACACTTGAACCGGCTCAAACGCCGGCAGGTACGCATCCACCTGCTCTTGTGTGGGAAGATCGACCGCCTCAAACGCGTGGGTCAGAATATAGCCATCCATGCACACCATCACCGGGCAACTCAGTTCCTCAGCCAGGCGAAAAGCCTGAATGTGAAGATCGACGGCTTCTTGATTATCTTCCGCATACAGTTGAATCCATCCGGCATCCCGCATGGACATGCTGTCCGAGTGATCGTTCCAGATATTAATCGGGGCGCCGATGGCGCGATTAGCGATCGTCATCACAATCGGGAACCCTAATCCCGCCGCGTTATAGACCGCTTCCGCCATGAACAACAACCCCTGGCTCGTCGTCGCGGTATACGTTCGCGCCCCCATGGCCGAGGCGCCGATCAGCACGCTCAACGCACCGAACTCCGATTCGACATTGAGGAATTGGCAGTTGCCGACTTCTCCCGCTTTGACCTTGCGTGAAAGGGTTTCGACAATATGGGTTTGCGGAGAAATCGGATAACACGCCATCACTTCGGGCCGGCACAAGGCGACGGCGTGAGCGACGGCTTGGGATCCTTCAATTTGTTGTTTCATGGTGTTTAGGTAATGGACCTTCTTAAATTAGACCTTGGACAGATTTTCGGCAACATAGTCATACACCTCTGCAGCCACCGCCGCATTCAATTCTCCAATCCTTCCAGGAAACTTCTCTGTGATGGCTTGATTCACGGAGGCTTTGGTGACTTCCCCGGTCAGGGCCGCATAGCCGGCAACCATCCCGATATTGGCAAACGGTCGTCCAAGATGTTTTAAGGCCAAATCGGATGCCGGGAGCGTATATATCTGCACGCCGGGATGACGGGTGACAACGTCGGCGAGGTGAAGGGCTTCCTCATTTCGTGTGGAATTAATGATGACGATACCCGGTGATGCCACGCCGGCAAAGACATCCACCTGATGAAGCAGAGTCGAATCCTGTATGAGTAACACATCCGGATGATAGACCGGCTCACGGCTGCGAATCGGATGGGAATTGATCCGGCAAAAAGCCGTGACCGGCGCGCCCGTCCGTTCAGATCCAAAACTGGGAAAGGCTTGCGCCTCCTTCCCATCACGGAATGCCGCTAACGCGAGCAACTCGGCAGCAGTGACCACACCTTGCCCTCCTCTGCCATGAATACGGATTTGGATCATCGGCCTCCCCGCAATTCACCTGAATATGTCTATTTGGGCATTTTCACTAATATAGTGTGGCAAGAGATATGCCTTATTCCGTGAGATTCCAAAACGAATAGTTGAACCTGTAATATCTCAGCAATCTTCATCCCATCTAGATCAATAAGCAATATCAGTGGGGAAAAGAGGTACAGTCAAAATCATGGCCCATGTAGACAAATGCCCCAGTAGAATGCCGAAGGAGAAGTGGGTTCCTCAAGACAATAAGGCGTATGACCTCAGTGTCCTGCTCAACACTCTACTCAACAAATAAGGAGTCTCTATTTGCCACTTTCAACATCATTTTCAAAGACCCTCTGCTGGATCACTTTGGGACTCTGGATAGTGACCGCTGTCGTTCTCGGCTGGTTTTTTGTCAAAGGGGAGACGACCCCTTCTGCCGATGGCCGAACCGCGGTGCTTCTTGCCCCCGGCGAACGCGACTTTATTCTGACAGAAATGCGGCAACTTCTACGGGCTGTGCATGAAGTCGTGACGGGCATGAGTGATCCCGACCAGCCCCAAGGCCACGCTCTGGCTGCAGCGGCCGCACGCTCGGCCGGAATGAAGATGGCCGTCGATGACAATCCCACACTGATGCTCAAACTTCCTCTTCCCATGAAACAGCTCGGCATGTCGGTACATCGGGATTTTGACATACTGGCGGATGCGATCAACGCCGGCACGACATCTCAGGACATCCTTCAACGCCTGTCTACCATCACCACCAGATGTCTGGCGTGTCACGAGATGTATCAAATTAAAGAGGGTTAAGAAATTTCACCAGCCAAGATGACCAACGAGTCCAACACAACCGCGGAGACCCCTCCCCCATCGCCAAACGACATGGCGTGGCATACCCTTTCTATCGAGGATGTCACTCAACGGCTGGAAGTCGATCCTCACACCGGGCTGAATGCCCGGGAAGCCACCCGCCGTTTGAAGCAGCACGGTCAAAACACCATCCCGGAACACCGGCAGCGAAGTCTCGCACGAATCCTCGTCGATCAATTTACCGATTTCATGATCCTGGTGCTCATTGGAGCTGCCATTGTCTCCGGCATTCTGGGCGAGCGTTTGGATGCCGTGGCGATCTTCATCATTGTCGTGCTCAACGGCATCATCGGGTTTGTGCAGGAATATCGGGCGGACCGCGCCATGCAGGCGCTCAAGCAACTCGCCACGCCCACGACGCGCGTGCGGCGGGACCAGCAGATCATGCCGCTCTCCACGCTCGACCTGGTACCGGGCGACATTGTCTTCCTGGAAGCCGGAGACCTCATCCCTGCCGATCTTCGATTAATCGAAGCGGTTCAACTTAAAGTGGATGAATCCACCCTCACGGGCGAGAGCGTCCCTGTTGACAAAAAGACCGACCTGCTGGACGACCTGAAGCTTTCCCTGGGCGATCGACGGAATATGGCCTACAAAGGCACGCTCATGACCTACGGCCGCGGCACAGGGGTCGTCATCGGCACCGGCTTGCAGACAGAGTTGGGTCAGATCGCCGCGCTCCTGCATAAAGACGAAGAAATCAAAACTCCCTTGCAACAACGCCTGGCGGTGTTTGGACGGCGCCTGGCGTTGGCCGTCCTGGCAATCTGCCTCGTGTTGTTTGCCGTCGGGGTCCTACGGGGTGAGCCGCCAGTGCTCATGTTCCTGACCGCGGTGAGTCTGGCGGTAGCTGCGATTCCGGAAGCCCTTCCAGCCGTCGTGACGATTTCCCTGGCCTTGGGCGCGCGCAAAATGGCCAAAAAGCAGGCGTTGATCCGGCGACTGCCCGCTGTGGAAACATTAGGGTCCGTCACCTATATCTGCTCTGATAAAACGGGCACGCTCACACAAAACTCTATGCGGGTGGAGCAGGTGTATGTGGATGGGACTCTTCTGCGCCCCTCCGCAAATGAACAACCACCGATTGAGGATAATCTCCAAAACCCCTGGCATCTGTTTTTTTTGGCGTTGGCATTGAATAATGATGCGAAAGCGCAGGCCGATGGCCCGCCATTGGGCGATCCCACAGAGGTGGCGTTGTATCTGGCGGCCAGAGAGGCCGGATATGACAAAGACACGTTGGAAACTGCGACGCCCCGTGTCCACGAACTTCCGTTCGATTCAGATCGCCAATGCATGACGACGCTGCATCGCATGCCGGCGGGCATCCTCTCCTTTACCAAAGGGTCGCCGGAAAAACTTCTGCCTCTTTGCGAATTCATGCTCACTCAGAGCGGCCGTGGAGCTTTACCCACCGACCGCCTGATAGAACAAGCCGAACATATGGCTAATGAAGGACTGCGGGTCTTGGCCGTCGCCTATCGACACTGGGACCAGGCTCCCGCAGACATGAATTCTTCGATCGTCGAACGCCAGCTCACCTTTCTCGGATTTGCCGGCCTGATGGATCCGCCGAGGGAAGAAGCCGCGCAGGCAGTCGCCCTCTGCCAAACGGCAGGGATCAAAGCCGTCATGATCACCGGGGATCATCCCGGCACCGCCAAAGCCATCGCCTCACGTGTCGGCATCATCAATAAGGACACCACCGTGCTGACCGGCCAGGAGTTGGAACAGCGTTCGCCTGAGGAGCTTGCAGAACTGGTGGAACACACCCGTGTCTATGCCCGCATCGCTCCAGCCCAAAAAATTGCCATCGTCAAAGCCCTGCAAGCCAGGGGAGAGTTTGTGGCAATGACCGGCGACGGGGTCAATGACGCCCCCGCGTTGAACCAGGCCAATATTGGCATCGCGATGGGACGAGCCGGCACGGACGTGGCCCGGGAAGCGTCCGACCTGATTCTGTTGGATGATAACTTTGCGACCATCGTCACCGCCGTCCGGGACGGACGCCGGATCTATGACAACATCCGCAAATTTGTGAAATACACGATGACAAGCAATTCCGGAGAAATCTGGACGATTTTTCTCGCCCCATTATTCGGCTTGCCGATCCCCCTGCTCCCGATCCAGATCTTATGGATCAACCTCGTCACGGACGGCTTACCCGGCCTCGCCCTCGCCATGGAACCCGAAGAACGGAAGATCATGCAGCGCCCTCCCCGCCCTCCGGATGAAAGCATCTTTGCCGGTGGCCTCTGGCAACACATCTTGTGGGTGGGACTGCTCATGGGCGGCGTGTCGCTTGTGACCGAAATGTGGGCCTATCAGGCCAATCTGGATCAATGGCAAACCATGGTGTTCACCGTCCTCACCTTGTCCCAAATGGGCCATGTGCTGGCGATTCGTTCCGATCAGGACTCATTTCTCCAGCGAGGGCCGTTGAGCAATCTCTGGTTGTTGGGAGCCGTGCTCCTCACGTTCGCCCTTCAAATGGCCACGATCTACGTGCCGTTCCTCAATCCCATCTTTCATACCATGCCCTTAACCCTGGACCAACTTAGGCCTCTGCCTCCTCCTTTCGACAATCGTGTTTTTTGCCGTCGAACTCGAAAAGTGGGTCAGACGTCGAGATTGATTTTTCCGGCAATAACCATTTGAACTTTCCCCCTCCACTCCGACTCATCACTTGTTTAATTGTAGCTTTTAAGCTACAATTAAACCTGTGGAAGCCACCCCCAAAGAACTTAGGATTTTTATCACCGATGAGGGGCGAGAACCATTCAGTGAATGGTTTGGTTCCCTTCGGGATATCAAAGCCCGCGCAAAAGTTCGTGTACGCCTGGATCGGATGAGCCTGGGAAATTTTGGTGACTGTCACGGAATCGGAGAAGGCGTACAAGAACTGCGTATCGATTTTGGCCCAGGCTATCGCGTCTACTTTGGACAAGAAGGAGCCACAATTGTATTGCTACTCTGTGGCGGCGACAAAAGCACGCAGAACAAAGACATCGAAGTCGCAAAGCGATATTGGAACGAATACAGGAGGAGGCCATGAAAAAAAGTAAAGCCTATCAACCAGACCTGATTGAAAGCCTGCGTGACGCGGGTGAAGCCGAAGAATATTTGAACGCCGCACTGGAGGAAGACGATCCTGAATTGTTCTTATTGGCGCTAAGAAATGTAGCCGAAGCTCAAGGAGGCGTGGCACAACTCGCCAAGAAGTCTAAACTCAATCGCGAAAGCCTTTACAAAATACTCTCTGAACGCGGTAATCCAGAATTTAGAAGCCTCGACGCCCTTCTCCACGCATTAGGATTCCGGCTCACCGTAACCGCGAACCGATAGAGGCGAAGCATAACGGTTGAAACCGAATCGCCGCTAATCGTCTCTTTCATACGATACTCCTGACCATGAACCATTTGTGTCGCTGCCTTCTTCAGTCACCAATCGTGTTTTTTACGGTGGAACTCGAAAAGTGGTTTAGGCGACGTTGATCCTCCTTGCGGTAATCTGGAAATCCTGTTTCGTCATCCCACCAGTACGTTGGCTCACTTTGAAAAGAGCATTGGACGATAGTTCCGCTTGACATGATCTTATCCGTGGCCTAGCCTACACCAACTTTCCTCCTCAAATTCTAAGGGGCGTAACCAAGAGACGCCATTCATACAGTTCAAGGGCAAGACCGCAATTGACTGTCCTACCACCACTACGTTTCCGCACCACACACTTGAGTTCGACGGCAAGCTCTCGGTGTTGGGGAAGGGTAAGACCTGGGCTTGACGGCAAACCTCATCATCGAAGGCGACAACCTTCTCGCGTTGAAGGCATTGCTGCCCAACTCACGCCGGTCGCATCAAGTGCATCTACATCGATCCTCCCTACAACACCGGCAATGAGGGCTGGGTCTATAACGACAACCTGACGCAGCCACAATTCAAAGAGTGGATCGGCCAACGGTCGGCAAAGAAGGGGAGGATGCCACCCGCCACGACAAGTGGTGTTGCATGATGTATCCACGTCTTCAACTCCTAAAGGAACTCCTACGTGACGACGGGATGATTTTGTCTCCATGGATGACAACGAAGTGCATCATCTCCGGATTTTATTATGGATGAGATTTCGGAGGGGAAAATCGATTCGCGCGGCTGATTGGCAGAAAAAGTATTCGGCGCTCCAAATATCATCATGTGCGTGGCTCCAATGCACGAATTATTTTGTGTGTACTCAAAGAATATAAACCAAATCGTTCACCTGATTGAATCTAATCCTGATTCCGTCGAACAGTACTGCAAGACAAGTTGTATAAGACTCTATAATCATCCTACGAGGACGGTGGGCCTCACCGGCTTACACCGTTGCAATCAACAAAAAAGTGGGAAACCGAAAGAATCTTGTTTATCCAATTCCCCTTCTGACGGAAGGAAATTTGCCTAAATAAACAATGGTTGGACAGATGAAGCACACTCGGGCTCTAGCCAGAAGACGAAACTTGAAAAGTTTCTTCAGGGAAACTCTCTGGGTGTCGGTTCTCATGGACTAAGCAGTGCCTCGTTCGAAAAACACCTTCGGAATGTTACAGGGAGCGAAATTGTTTCCATGAATTCGGCCGCCAATATCCTACATGTGGAAACGACGAGGCCGAGTAGGAAGTTCAACGAATTTCGCGGTCTCTTGTAGTTACATTTCGCCTAAACCTGTTGGTCTGATTACGAAGAATTATTAGATTGTCACAGACGAAAACGATCTCCTACTTGACTCTTTTGCTGGCGCAGGCACTACCGGACGCCAGTCTTGGAGTTGAACAAAGAAGACGACGGCAACCGCAAATTCATTCTTGTTCAGCTTCCTTACGACACAAAAGAGCAGGCGAAGGACAAGTTTAATATCTGCCAGAAGATCACGTCTGAACGGGTTCGAGCGCATCATAAACGGCTACACATACACCACGCAAAAGGGAAAGAAGGAAAAGGTCGAGGGCTGGCGGCTCGTTTGCCTATGCCCGAGTCGGCAATCCGCTCTTCGGAGAGTATCGTGATTTCGGCAAGAAGCTGCCGGCCTATGAGGAACTGGCCAAGTATATTTTTTACACCGAAACCAGTCGGGACTTTGATCTCAAAGCGATGAACGAGAAAACCGGAAAAATCGGGGAGCACAACGGGAACAGCTATTACCTGCTCTACACGCCTAAAGGTCAAGAAGACCGGCAGTTGGATCTGCCGTGGCTGGAGACGCTCCAGAAAACCGATAACATCGGAACGTGGTGGTCTATTGCGAGAAGATTCACGTCCATCGGGACGATCTGGCGAAGTACGAACAGGAGATGAAACGCACCGTCCGGCCGATGGTGGTACCGTTCAATTTGAATAGCAAGGAGGCCAACGCATGGCGACGAGCAGCTATACAGCGGTTGTGGAAAAAGAAGGCGATCTGTACGTGGCCCTCTGCCCGGAGTTGGATGTGGCCAGCCAGGGTGCCACGGTGGAGGAAGCGACCGCGAATTTGAAGGAAGCGGTGGAATTGTTCCTTGAATGCGCAGACCCTGCTGAGATAAAGCAGCGTCTCCACACGGAAGTGTATGTGACGCGATTCGAAGCCGCGCATGGGTAAGCTGCGGGTTCTCTCCGGAAGGGAGGTCTGCAGAATACTCGAAGGGCAAGGGTTTTCAGAAGTGCGCCGACGGGAAGCCACGTCGTCATGCAGCGGCGCACCGACACGGGAACAGTCACAGTGCCGGTCCCCGATCATTCCATGCTTGCCGTTGGGACGCTCCGATCCATTATCCGACAATGCGGGTTGGCTCGCGAACTCTTCGAATCTTGAAAAACAACGTTATGGCGCTGAAGCGATATCAAGAGGCGGATGATCCGGGAACCTGAAGAGCTTTCCGGAGGCGCTTGCCAAAGAACAGGCGGCCGGAAACCGTTATGCCTCGTTGGCCGCATGGGACGAAGCGAGAACACAGTTCCTCGTCGTCCGCGATTACCACCAGCGCCGGAATGGACTTGGAAAAGATCTTCCAGGCCTTCTGGATTAAAGTCCCCACCGGCGACGGAAAACGCTGTTGGCACCCAAATCCTCGGATTGAACCATCACACGATTTTGAAGAGCCGCAACGGAAGCGGCTTGGTGCTTGTGGGTAGTACCCAGTGATCAGATTTACAGTG